>JAQYQB010000001.1 GCA_028726465.1 Mycobacteriaceae bacterium
TTAGCCCACCGCCTATAATCGGTGGCACGCGAAACCCCAAGGTGAGGAAGAATCCAGTGAGCGAAGACAACAACCTCGAGAACTCCGTCGAGTCGGCCCTGTTGGAAAGCATCCAGGACAAGGCTGCCGACGCCGCCGAGAGCGCCGAAGGCACCGAGAACGCGGACGGCGTCGACAACGCCGCTACCGCCGAGACCGGCGAGGGCGAGGCCCCGGCCGCGGCCGAGGGTGCCGAGAACGTGGACGGCGCCGCTACCGCCGAGTCCACCGACGCCGCGCAGGCTGAGGGCCAGGCCGAGGAAGGCGCCGAGGGCGAGGAAGAGGTCGACCCGGAGGCGGACTACCGCCGCCGCCTGCGAGCTTTCACCTCCGAGCTGAAGAAGCGCGACGGCAAGTGGTACATCATCCAGTGCTACTCCGGCTACGAGAACAAGGTGAAGACCAACCTGGACATGCGCGCCCAGACCCTGGGCGTGGAGGACTCCATCTTCGAGGTCATCGTCCCGGTCGAGCAGGTGCTCGAGGCCAACAAGGACGGCAAGAAGAAGATCGTCAAGCGCAAGCTGCTGCCGGGCTACGTCCTGGTCCGCATGGAGCTCAACGACGCGGCCTGGTCCGTGGTCCGCGACACCCCGGGCGTTACCTCCTTCGTGGGCAACGAGGGTAACGCCACCGAGGTCAAGCCGCGCGAGGTTGCTAAGTTCCTGATGCCGAACGACACCGCCGCGAAGACCGGCGAGGCCGCCGCCAACGCCGCCGAGGGCGAGCAGGTCGTGGCCATGCCGGAGAAGGAAGCCAAGAAGAAGATCGCCCACGACTTCCAGGTGGGCGAGGCCGTGACTATCCTGTCCGGCCCGCTGGCCTCCGTGTCCGCGACCATCTCCGAGATCGACGAGGAGACCGGCAAGATGCAGGGCCTGGTCTCCATCTTTGGTCGCGAGACCCCGGTCGAGCTGTCGCCGACCGCTATCGAGCGCATCAACTAAAACTCACCCCAGTCTCCCGCTGGCGCGGAGCTCCGTGTCTCGCCAGCGCGGAGACAAACCGGGATTTGGGTCTGACAGGGCCCGTCCCGTAATATTGACCGGCGTGTGTGGCCAAGTGCCGCATACGCCGTTATTCGTTCATCCCCGGTGGCCGAACCGAAAGAGGGGAAGCATCCGGACGGCACCCGTTATTCATCGTGGCGGGCGTGCCGGTAACTAGGAAAGAGGTAATTCGATGGCTAAGAAGAAGGTTTCTGGCTTCATCAAGCTGCAGATCGAGGCTGGCGCCGCTAACCCGGCCCCGCCGGTTGGCCCGGCACTGGGTGCCCACGGCGTCAACATCATGGAGTTCTGCAAGGCTTACAACGCCGCAACCGAGAACCAGCGCGGCAACATCGTGCCGGTGGAGATCACCGTCTACGAGGATCGTTCCTTCGACTTCAAGCTGAAGACCCCGCCGGCAGCGAAGCTGCTGCTCAAGGCCGCCGGCATCAAGAAGGGCTCGGGCGTTCCGCACACCGACAAGGTTGGCTCTGTCACCTGGGATCAGTGCAAGGAAATCGCTCAGACCAAGTTCGAGGATCTGAACGCCCGCGACATCGAGAACGGCGCCCGCATCATCGCCGGTACCGCCCGCTCCATGGGCATCACCGTCGACGGCGCGCCGGCCTAAGAAACAACTGCATGTGGTAGGGCTAGCTCCGGCCCGCCAAAGACCACACCACCCTTTATTCAAGAAAAGGACTGCTAATAATGAGCACCAAATCCAAGGCTTACAAGGCCGCCGCGGAAAAGGTTGACTTTTCCCGCCTGTACCGTCCGCTAGAGGCCGCCAAGCTGGCCAAGGAGACCTCCTCCAAGAACTTCGACGCCACCGTCGACGTTGTCCTGCGCCTGGGCGTTGACCCGCGCAAGGCCGACCAGCTGGTCCGCGGCACCGTCTCCCTGCCGAACGGCACCGGTAAGGACGTCCGCGTGGCCGTCTTCGCCGAGGGCGAGAAGGCTACCGAGGCTGAGCAGGCGGGCGCCGACATCGTCGGCACCGAGCAGCTGCTCGAGGCCGTCAACGCCGGCAACCTGGACTTCGACGTGGCCATCGCCACCCCGGACCAGATGGCCAAGGTCGGCCGCGTGGCCCGCGTCCTGGGCCCGCGTGGTCTGATGCCGAACCCGAAGACCGGCACCGTGACCAACGATGTGGCTAAGGCCATCTCCGAGGTCAAGGGCGGCAAGATCTCCTTCCGCGTGGACAAGGCTGCTAACCTGCACGCCATCCTGGGCAAGGCTTCCTTCGACGCGGAGAAGCTGGCTGAGAACTACGGCGCCCTCATGGACGAGATCCAGCGCCTGAAGCCTTCCTCCGCGAAGGGCGTGTACATCAAGCGCGCCACCATCTCCACCACCTCCGGCCCCGGCATCCCTGTCGATGCCTCCGTGGTGAAGGACTACGCAGCGGAGTAAATCCCCGCCTCGCGTCACGGCGCCATGCTCACAGTGAGCGTGGCGCCTTTTGGCGTTTTGTAGCCCGCCCCGCTTTCCGACGCCGCGCCGGGGGCCTTCCATTCCGCTTCGGCGCCGCGTCCCGCCCTACGCGGCAGGCTCGTCGATTGCGTCGAGGATCCACTCGCCGCCGTCACGGACGACGTTTTTGGCCAAGGGAATCTGGTGCGAGGCGGATTCAAGGATGTGCATGAAGTACCCGGCGGTGTTGGGAATGGCGATGGTATCGCCTACGGCCACGCCCTGTGGGAAGTCCATCTTGCGGCGCATGATGATCTCGTCCTCGATGCAGTAGGCGCCCACCAGGTAACCCGTGCGCGGGTGGCGCTCGCCCTGACCGGTGGGAACGAGGAAGGGGTCCAGCAGGATGTCATCCGCGGCGGTGCGGCACTGCGTGCGGTTCATGGCCACGCCGATGAGCGGCAGCCCGTCGGAGCGCTGCTTGAGGAAGAACACGGTGGTGAGGATCATCCCGCAGCCGTCGAGGAGGCTGCGCCCTGGTTCCAAGTGGAGGGCGATGGAGCGAGAGGACAGCGCCGTGGCGGCAGTGCCATAACCTGCTACCTCGCCGCTGAGCAGCGCACGGAGCCATTCTCCTCGGGTGGGGCTTTGCCAGAACGGGTAGGTGTTACGCAGCGGGTCGGACTTCCAGGTGAATTGCTCACCCTCGCCAGCGCGCTGCTGGTCGATGCGGCTCAGGTAGTGCTCCCACTGTTGTGGGGATTCCAGGTAGCTCATGGGCACGCCGCCACCAATATCGATGAAGGAGGCGGGGTGGCCTTGTGCACGCATAGCCTCGATCAGGGCGACGGCCTCGCCGAGCGCGGTGCGCCGGTCGGCTTCGGAGTAACCGTGCAGGTGCACGTGCACGCCGACCACCGTTACGTTCGCGGGCCAGTCGGCGTGGAGCCAGGTTTCTAAACGCTCGCCGAAGCGCGTGGGCGGCAGGTGCTGCGGGTTGGGGGCGAGTCGCGGGGCGACCTTGGCGGGGCCAAGCTTGCCGATGCTTGCTAGTTCCCCCATGTTGTCGCAAGAGATGACCACCCCGGCCTTAACCGCGGTGCGCAGCAGCTCCTCGTTCTTGATGGCGGCGCTGAGGATGATCTTTTGGGGCGCGACCCCGGCAGCGAGGACTTGGCGCAGCTCATCGAGGCTGGCTACGTCCACGCCGTGCCCGGCCTCCCGCGCGGCGGCGACGAAGGCCAGAGCCTTGTTGGCCTTGCGGGCGAAAAAGACCTTGGTCTCAACGCCAAGGTGGGAGCCGGCATCGACGAGCTCGGCGGCGTTGCGGCGCAGGGCGGAAGTATCCAGGACGTTGACCGGCGAGCCGAAGCGCTGGGTGAGCTCGGCTACCTGGGAGGGATCGGCGAGCAGATCGCGCATCCACGGCTCGAGGCGCGCGGCCAAGGGGACGGTACCGTGGATGGGCAGCGGCGAGTGCGGGTGGGAGGTCATGGCTTTCCTACTTTCTCCGCCCAGCGGGGGATGTCGGTGTGGTTGTCGCGGCTCAAGGAATCGTGGCCAGGGAGGATCTTTTCGTTCCTGCGGCCAATTTCTACCACGCCCGGAACGTCCGAAAAGGGGGTCGGGCGGCCCTGTGGGGCGATGGTGGCGTCGATGAGCAGGTCGATGTCCGGGGCGGGGCCGGTCGAGCCGCCCATCCACTCGTCGATCGTTTCGGGGCGGGCGAGGTAGGTGGTATCCACCTGCCCGGAATCGAGGGCATCGGCGAGCACTTGCGCGGTGATGGGTGGCGGCCCGAACGACACCCGCTCGAGGGTGCGGGCGAGCTCCGCGAACCCGGGGATGACCCCGTCGTGGGCGTGGTGGTCGACGAAGTTATTGAACAGGCCGCGGAAGGCCACGCCGATGGCTCCGGCCGCATGGAGCGGTGCGTCCCCGCGGGCGACGCGGAGGGAATGATGGAATTCGGCAACGGCGTCACCGGTGAAGTCCTCGCCGTCCAGCACGTGGTGCAGCTGCGCGGCGGCAAAATCACCCAGGGTGAGGGCGGCATCGATCAGCACCTTCCGCACTTCGGCGGCGGAGCCGGCGGTGCGGGCCGCGGCGTGCAGGTAAGAGGGGAACTCAGGGAGCGGGGGTTTGACCTCCATGAAGCGGCCGCTGCGGGAGACGGGGTAGATGGTCTCGGCCTCCGGGTAGCGCAGGCACACGTCGATAAAGCTCAGCGCTGCGCCGCGGGTGCCGATTCGCCTAGGGCTGGTGGGGAGGTCGGCGCCGAAGTACAACCCGGTGACCGGCACGGCGCTGGGCCGGTGGTGGAGGGCCGTCGGGTGATCGTGGGCGTGACCCGTGCAGACTAATACCTCGTCGAAGCGTGCCTGCGCGATCTCGGCGGCGGATTCGGGCTCGCCGCTCACGATCACTTGGTAGCGCCCATCGGCATCCTGGTGCACGGCGTGAACGAGGCGGGGGAGATGGCGCAGCTGCAGGTTAGCGGGGCTGCGGTGTACGGCGGCGGCCCAGGCATCTGCCAGGAATTGACCCACGACGGCCCGCGGGGGAAATTCCTCGGCGGGAATGCCGCGGTGGGTGCACCACTCGCCAAAGGTTTCCACAGAGCTGCGCACGATGGACGAGGAGACGTTCAACCGCCAGCACGTGGGTTGATCCGGGCGGTACACCGCACCCGCGCCGGCGGGGTGCGGGTCGAATACCGTGACCGTAAGTTCCGCTCGGGCGCGGTCTATGAGCTCCTCGACCGCCCATAGGCTGCGAGGGCCGCCGCCGATGATCGCTACGTTCCTACTCATGCCTCCACCTTCGCGCGCAGTTGGGCGGCGAGATTTGGAAGTTCTCGGCGACCCACTCGTCGTTGTAGATGGTTTCGAGGTAGGCGTGGCCGGCATCGTGAAGAATCAGCACCAACCGTGAACCCGGCTCTAGCTCGGGGATGCGTCGCAGCGCCGCGGCGACCACGGCGCCGCCCGAAGCGCCCGGCAACAACCCCTCGCGGAAGGCGAGGGTTCGGGCGCCGACGACCGCGTCGAGGTCCGGCACGCGCACCACCTCGGATGGGGTGAAGGCGGTGGAAAGATCGGTGACCACCCCGGCGCCGTAGCCGGGCAATAAGCGGGTGCCGCGGGTACCGCCAAAGAGCACAGAACCCAGGGCATCCACCCCGATGGTGCGGGTATCCGCCCCCACCTCATCGAGTTTGCGCACGCACCCGCCGAGGGTGCCCGTGGTGCTCATGGCCACCATCAGGTGAGAGGGCGCTGCGCCCAATTGTTCGAGGATTTCCTGCATCGTTCCCTCGGCGTGGGCATGGAAGGCGGCCTGGTTGGCGTATTGGTTGAGGTTGTGCGAGCGCGGGATCTCGCGCAGCAGCTCCTGCACGCGGCTGCGGCGGGCAGAAAGCCAATCCCCGGTTTCCGGATCCGGGTGTTCGAGCATCTCCACCGTCGCCCCGAAGGCGCGCATTGTGGCCACGGTGCTGCGATTGACGCGCGGATCCACCACACAGTGAAAGTGCATTCCCTCGAGCGGGGCGAGCCGGGCAAGGGCCATGCCGAGGTTGCCGGAGGAGGATTCCACGAGCGTGGAACCCGGCCCAACCTCGCCGGCCTCCAGCGCTGCGTTGAGAAGCGCGCGGGCGGTGCGATCCTTCGCTGAACCGCCGAGGTTGAATTGCTCGAGCTTGGCATAGATGTGGACGTCCTCGCGCTCGTGCAACCGGTCAAGGCGCATCAAGGGGGTGTTGCCAATCGGCGGGCGGGTCGAACTGCACGGTGGTGGGGTGGTCATTTCCCCAATGCTAGTGCGAATCCGCGGAGCCTGCAGCTGCTTGCTCCTTCATGTCCGCGTAGGCCTCTAGGGCGGCCTGGCGCGATTCCTTTACGTCCACGATGGGAGGGGGAGACAACGGCGGCGTCCAGCGGGCGACGTACTCCCCATCCGGATCGAACTTCTGCTCCTGCGTCAACGGGTTGAAAATGCGGAAGAAGGGCGCGGCGTCGTCACCGCAGCCGGCCACCCACTGCCAATTGAAGGGGTTGGAGGCGGGATCGGCGTCGACAAGCGTCTCCCAGAACCACTCCTCCCCGCGGCGCCAATGAATGCCTAGGTTCTTGGTCAGGAAGGAACCCACCACCATGCGCACGCGGTTGTGCATGTACCCGGTCTCCCACAGCTCTCGCATGCCGGCATCGACCAAGGGAATCCCGGTCTCCCCGCGCTGCCAGGCGGGCAGGTGCTCGCTTTCCGATGCCCAGTCAAAGCCGTCGAACCGCTTTCGCACGTTGCGGGTGGCGAGGTCCGGCAGGTGGTAGAGCCGGTGCCAGGCGAAGTCCCGCCACAGCAACTCGGAGTGGAATTTCGCGGAACCGGGTAGTTCGGCGGCCGCCACCCATGCTTCGCGAGGGGAGATCTCCCCAAAACGCAGGTGTGGGGAGAGCAGGCTGGTGACCTGTTTGGAGGGGAAGTCGCGGCACTTCGCGTAGTCGGTGAGGTCGAGGGCTGCCAGCTTGGCGCGGGCTGCCGGCTCCCCTGGTGTCCAATACTGGGCGAGCTTGTCCTCCCAGGCGGCCTGGTGGGGCGTGCCGGCTTCCTTATCGGCGGGGGCCGGCGCGCCGCGCAGGGTGGGCTCGGGCAGGGGATCGTCGTCACGCAGCTGCTGGCGGGCGGCCTTGACAAACGGCGTGTAGACCCGGTAGGGCTCACCCTTGAGGGTGAGCACCTCCCATGGTTCGACCAGGGTGTGTCCGGGGTGGGAGGTGGCGTTCACGCGGGCATCGGAAAGCGCCTGCTTGACCGCCGCGTCGACCTCCCGCAACGGTTGGTGGTAGCGGCGGGTCCAGGAAACGGAAGTGGCGGCGACCTCGGCGCAGAACTCGGGCACGACGGTGCGGGCGTCGCCCTTGCGGCGCAGCAGCTGCACGCCGTATTCCGCGAGGCGTTCGCGCAGGCTCGACAGGGAACGCTCGCGCCACCACTTGGCGGCCCCGCCGAGCTGGCGGGTGCCTGGGTGCGCCGGTTCATCTACCACGAGGGCGACCACCTCGCCCTGCTCGCTGGCCCAGGTCAGGGCCTGGTTATCGGAAAGGCGGAGATCGTCGCGAAACCACATCACACACGTCATGGGTGCGATGATAGACGCGGAATTTGGTTTTCTACCTGGGCCGCTGTTAGGCTAACCGACGAAGTTTGAACGGCGTTGCGCGCTCGAATCACCTCGAGTTCGGCGGCGCCCGTACAAAGTTCACCGAAGACCGTTGGTCATCCAGGAATGGATCGAAGGTTTCCCACCCGTTGGGAGCGGCCCACGCAGGAGACACTTTGCGACACTAAGCGAAAGCACGTCCTTTCGCCCGCGCCCTGTGCTCTTGCACGGGGCTTTTTGTTGTCCTTTAATCGCCCAACCCATAAGGGGCTGGCGGTAAGGGCGGCGGAGGGCCCCGGCGGAAAACAAAAGAGATGTTTTGGAAGGAGGCGAGAATCAAATGGCAAACCCAAAAAATACTGCAGACCTGAAAGAGCTGAAGGAAAAGCTGGACGGTGCTAACTCTGTCGTGCTGACCGAGTACCGCGGCCTGACCGTATCTCAGCTGCAGGAACTGCGTAATGACTTGGGCTTTGACGTTGATTACTCCGTCGCCAAGAACACCCTTTTCAAGATCGCTGCCGCTGAAGCCGGCATCGAGGGTCTTGACGATCTGCTGACTGGCCCGACCGCTATTGCGTTCATCAAGGGCGAGGCAGTGGATGCTGCGAAGGTCATCAAGAAGTTCGCTGATGACAACAAGGCACTCGTCGTCAAGGGTGGCTACATGGACGGCAACGCGCTTACCGCGGAGCAGGTCCAGGCCATCGCCGAGCTGGACAACCGCGAGACCACTCTCGCGAAGCTGGCTGGCGCCATGAAGGGTTCTATGGCAAAGGCTGCGGCTGTATTCAACGCTCCTGCAACCAAGATGGTCCGCACCGCTGCTGCGCTGCAGGACAAGAAGGAAGCAGAAGCTTAAACCCGCGTAAATCTACGCACCACGTACACACCACAATTCGGAACCGTCTGGGTTCCACACAGAAAGGATGGCCATCATGGCTAAGCTCACCAAGGACGAGCTCATTGAAGCTTTCAAGGAAATGACCCTCATCGAGCTCTCCGAGTTCGTCAAGGAATTCGAAGAGGTCTTCGACGTTGAGGCTGCCGCTCCGGTTGCCGCTGCTGCTCCGGGCGCTCCGGCTGCCGGTGGCGACGCTGCTGCTGAGGAGAAGGACGAGTTCGACGTCGTTCTGACCGACGCTGGCGCCAAGAAGATCGGCGTCATCAAGGCTGTCCGCGAGATCGTCTCCGGCCTGGGCCTGAAGGAAGCCAAGGAGCTCGTTGAGTCCGCTCCGAAGGCCATCCTGGAAGGCGCCAACAAGGACGACGCCGAGGCCGCCAAGACCAAGCTGGAAGAGGCTGGCGCTTCCGTCGAGCTGAAGTAGTCTCAATCAGACTCACTTCGGCTTCGGCCTAAGCCTCCTCAAGGCTTAAACCACCTCCGCCTGCCCCGCATCACCGCGGGAGCAGGCGGAGGTTTTTCATGTTCTCACCCCCTTCCGGGCAGCTTTCGCACGCCGGAAACCGGGTGTTTCATTATCAACCAGCAATTGCTGGGTTGTAAGATGCTGTACCATGCTGCCCAAATCCCGCATCATCTCCGTGATCGTTCTAGGCCTCGGCATCGCTTTGATCGCCGCGGGCGCGCTCGCGCCTGTCTTCCTAGACCTGCGGGCCAAGCTGCCGCTGGACGCCGAGCACACCACGTTTAGCTTCAGCGACCCGGACGGGCGGGCGCAGACCACAAGCGAAGAAGGGACGCAGCCCTACGAGGGCCCGCTGGCCTACCAGCTGCACTACGACACCGTGGATCCCTCCGGCAAGGAGGACGCCTCCCTGCGGGTCGGGCAGACCACCGTGCGCGGCACCGAGGCCGACGCCGGCGACGTTGAGAACCTGGTCAGCGCCCAGGTGTGGAATTTCCCCATCGACCGCGTCAGCGGTGCGGCCCAGGACAAGGCCCGCCTGAACCACACGATCGCCTCGCCGGCGGCGGAGGTGGCCATCGACGGCTACTGGCTGAAATTCCCGTCGGAGGCGGAAAAGACCACCTACCCGGTCTTCGATCCGACCCTGCGGAAGGCAGAAGACGCCGTCTTCGCCGAGGAGCAGGAGATAGACGGCCGGGAGATCTACCGTTACGACCAGGAGATCGCCCCGGTCAATGTCGCCACGCTGTACGCGGGGATGGGTAACACCACCCAGTTCGAGACGCCCGAGGGCGGCACGGAGCCCGGCTACCTGTTCCATTCCGGCAAGCGCAGCATCTACGTCGACCACGCCACGGGCATGGTGGTCGGCATGGACCTAGACATCGACGACTACTATGGCACTCGGGAGGGCGAACGCCGCGAGGACGCCTTCGTCTTCCAGGCCTCCACCTCCGACGAGGATCGCGCCCAGCTCATCGGGCAGGCCGGCCAGATTCCGGATCCGCAGGTCGCGAATATCGCGCGCTGGATTGGCCTCGGCCTAGGCGTTGTCTTGACCATCATTGGGCTGCTGGGAGTCTTCGGGGTTTTCGGTCCGCGCGGCCAGAAGGTTAAGCGGGCCCTCTGAGGCTAAGGCTCAGACCGCGTGGCCCTCGGCGTTCGCGACTAGGAACCCGGGTGGGCACATAGACGATCGCGCGCGTCTTTACAAATCGCCGGAATTGATATAGGCTGTTTCGTTGCGCTGGAATCCGGATCCCCAGTGCACATTTAGCCTTGGCACGTGGTGATGGTAAAGCGACTTGACAAGGTGATTTTGTGCTACCTGAGCCCGCTGATTCCACAGCAGACCGAATGCTAAATCTACCAGCGGTTTTGCTTGCTCGCCCCTCCCAGGCGGGGAAGTGATCCGCGTGAGGTGCTGGAAGGACCCATCTTGGCAGTCTCCCGCCAGACCAAGTCAGTGGCCAATATCCCTGGAGCCCCGAAGCGTTATTCGTTCGCTAAGATTAGCGAGCCGATTGCGGTTCCGGGCCTCCTTGACTTACAACTTGATTCTTTTGCATGGCTCATCGGCACGCCGGAGTGGCGTGAGCGCCAGCAGGCTGAACGCGGCGACGACGCGCGCGTTACCTCTGGCCTGGAGGACATCCTAGAGGAATTGTCCCCGATCGAGGACTACTCGGGCAATATGTCCCTGTCGCTGTCCGAGCCGCGCTTCGAGCCGGTGAAGAACACCGTCGACGAGTGTAAAGAAAAGGACATCAACTACTCGGCGCCGCTCTACGTGACCGCAGAGTTCATCAACAATGACACCCAGGAGATTAAGTCTCAGACGGTGTTCATCGGCGACTTCCCGATGATGACCGACAAGGGTACGTTCATTGTCAACGGCACCGAGCGTGTTGTCGTCTCCCAGCTCGTGCGTTCCCCGGGCGTGTACTTTGACCAGACCATCGATAAGTCCACGGAGCGCCCGCTGCACTCCGTGAAGGTCATCCCGTCCCGCGGCGCCTGGCTCGAATTCGACGTGGACAAGCGCGACACCGTCGGCGTGCGCATTGACCGCAAGCGCCGCCAGCCGGTCACCGTGCTGCTCAAGGCCCTGGGCTGGTCCGAAGAGCAGATCCGCGAGCGCTTCGGCTTCTCCGAGCTGATGATGTCCACCCTCGAGTCCGATGGCGTTGCCAACACGGACGAGGCCCTGCTGGAGATCTACCGCAAGCAGCGCCCGGGTGAGCAGCCGACCCGCGAGCTTGCTCAGTCCCTGCTGGACAACTCCTTCTTCCGTGCGAAGCGCTACGACCTGGCCAAGGTCGGCCGCTACAAGGTCAACCGCAAGCTGGGCCTGGGCGGCGACCACGACGGCTTGATGACCCTGACCGAGGAAGACATCGCCGTCGCGCTGGAGTACCTGGTGCGCCTGCACGTCGGTGAGCGCGAGATGAAGGCGCCGAACGGTGAGATGATCTCCATCAACACCGACGACATCGACCACTTCGGCAACCGCCGTCTGCGCACCGTGGGCGAGCTGATCCAGAACCAGGTCCGCGTGGGCCTGTCCCGCATGGAGCGCGTCGTGCGCGAGCGCATGACCACCCAGGACGCGGAGTCCATCACGCCGACCTCGCTGATCAACGTGCGCCCGGTCTCGGCAGCTATCCGCGAGTTCTTCGGTACCTCGCAGCTGTCCCAGTTTATGGACCACAACAACTCGCTGTCCGGCCTGACCCACAAGCGCCGCCTGTCCGCGCTGGGCCCGGGCGGCCTGTCCCGTGAGCGCGCCGGCATCGAGGTGCGAGACGTGCACCCGTCCCACTACGGCCGCATGTGCCCGATTGAGACCCCGGAGGGCCCGAACATTGGCCTGATCGGCTCGCTGGCTTCCTACGCCCGCGTGAACTCCTTCGGCTTCATCGAGACCCCGTACCGCAAGGTCGTCGACGGCAAGGTCACCGACCAAGTCGAGTACCTGACCGCCGACGAGGAAGATCGCTTCTCCATCGCCCAGGCCGAGGTCGAGCAGGACGCCGAGGGCAACATCATCGGCGACCGTATCGAGGTCCGCCAGCGCGACGGCGACATCGCCGTGACCGACGCCTCCGGCGTCGACTACGTGGACGTCTCCCCGCGCCAGATGGTCTCCGTGGCTACCGCCATGATTCCGTTCCTGGAGCACGACGACGCTAACCGTGCACTGATGGGCGCGAACATGCAGCGCCAGGCAGTGCCGCTGGTGCGCTCCGAGTCCCCGTACGTGGGCACCGGCATGGAGCAGCGCGCGGCTTACGACGCCGGCGATCTGGTCATCACCCCAAAGGCCGGCGTGGTCGAGGACGTGACCGCGGACCTCATCACCATCATGGACGACGAGGGCCAGCGCGACACCTACATGCTGCGCAAGTTCGAGCGCACCAACCAGGGCACGAACTACAACCAGACCCCGCTGGTGTCCATGGGCGAGCGCGTCGAGGCCGGCCAGGTGCTGGCCGACGGCCCGGGTACCCACAACGGTGAGATGTCGCTGGGCCGCAACCTGCTCGTGGCGTTCATGCCGTGGGAAGGCCACAACTACGAGGACGCCATCATCCTCAACCAGCGCATCGTCGAAGAGGACATCCTGACCTCCGTGCACATCGAGGAGCACGAGATCGATGCCCGCGACACCAAGCTGGGTGCCGAGGAAATCACCCGCGAGATCCCGAACGTGGCCGAGGACGTGCTCAGCGATCTGGACGAGCGCGGCATCATCCGCATCGGCGCCGACGTCCGCCCGGGTGACATCCTGGTCGGTAAGGTCACCCCGAAGGGTGAGACCGAGCTGACCCCGGAGGAGCGCCTGCTGCGCGCCATCTTCGGCGAGAAGGCCCGCGAGGTGCGCGACACCTCGATGAAGGTCCCGCACGGTGAGGTCGGCAAGGTTATCGGCGTGGCTCGGTTCAGCCGCGAGGACGATGACGACCTGGCCCCGGGCGTCAACGAGATGATCCGCGTCTACGTCGCCCAGAAGCGCAAGATCCAGGACGGCGACAAGATGGCCGGCCGCCACGGCAACAAGGGCGTTGTCGGTAAGATCCTGCCGCCGGAGGACATGCCGTTCATGGCGGACGGTACCCCGGTCGATATCATCCTGAACACCCACGGTGTTCCGCGTCGTATGAACATCGGCCAGGTCCTCGAGGTCCACCTCGGCTGGCTGGCACACGCCGGCTGGAAGGTCGACGTCGACGACCCGGCTAACGCCGAGCTGCTCAAGACCCTGCCGGAAGAGCTCTACGACGTCCCGGCCGACTCGCTGACCGCCACCCCGGTCTTCGACGGCGCGACCAACGAAGAGATCTCCCGCCTGCTGGCGTCCTCCCGCCCGAACCGCGACGGCGACGTCCTGGTCGACGGCGAGGGCAAGGCCACGCTGTTCGACGGCCGCTCCGGCGAGCCGTACAAGTACCCGATCTCGGTCGGCTACATGTACATGCTCAAGCTGCACCACCTGGTGGATGAGAAGATCCACGCACGTTCGACTGGTCCGTACTCCATGATTACCCAGCAGCCGCTGGGTGGTAAGGCCCAGTTCGGTGGCCAGCGCTTCGGCGAGATGGAGGTGTGGGCCATGCAGGCATACGGCGCGGCCTACACCCTGCAGGAGCTGCTGACCATCAAGTCGGACGACGTGGTCGGCCGCGTGAAGGTCTACGAGGCCATTGTGAAGGGCGAGAACATCCCGGATCCGGGCATCCCGGAATCCTTCAAGGTGTTGCTCAAGGAGCTGCAGTCGCTGTGCTTGAACGTGGAGGTCCTGTCCACCGACGGCACGCCGATGGAGCTTTCCGGCTCGGATGAAGACGACATGGAATCCGGTTCCTCGCTGGGCATTAACCTGTCCCGCGATGAGGGTTCCGCCGCCGACATCGCCTAGCGACTCTGCTTTAGGTCCGCCGCTGGTATACCCAGCGGCGGGCAAGGAAACAAGTTACTTTTTCAAATGCCAACAATTCCTCGTTAAACGAGGATGAAAGGGGGAATTTACGTGTTCGACGTAAACCTCTTCGACGAGCTCCGCATTGGTCTGGCCACCGCTGAAGACATCCGTCGCTGGTCCAAGGGCGAGGTTAAAAAGCCCGAGACCATCAACTACCGAACCCTGAAGCCGGAGAAGGACGGCCTGTTCTGCGAGCGCATTTTCGGGCCGACCCGCGACTGGGAGTGCGCCTGCGGTAAGTACAAGCGCGTGCGCTACAAGGGCATCATCTGCGAGCGGTGCGGCGTCGAGGTCACCAAGTCCAAGGTCCGCCGTGAGCGCATGGGCCACATCGAGCTGGCCGCTCCGGTTACCCACATCTGGTACTTCAAGGGTGTCCCGTCCCGCCTGGGCTACCTGCTGGATCTCGCTCCGAAGGATCTGGAGCGCATCATCTACTTCGCGGCCAACATCATCACCTCCGTGGATGAAGAGGCCCGCCACAACGACATGTCCACCCTCGAGGGCGAGATGCTGCTCGAGAAGAAGGACGTGGAGGACGACACCGAGGCGGAAATCGCCGAGCGCGCGTCCAAGCTCGAGGCCGACCTGGCCGAGCTGGAGGAAGCCGGCGCCAAGGCGGACGCCCGCCGCAAGGTCCAGAACGCTGCGGACAAGGAGATGCAGCACATCCGCGAGCGCGGCGAGCGCGAGGTCGCCCGCCTGGACGAAATCTGGAACACCTTCGTCAAGCTGGCTCCGAAGCAGATGATCATCGACGAGAACATCTACGAAGAGCTCGTCGACCGCTACGAGGACTACTTCACCGGCGGCATGGGCGCGGAAGCCATCCAGACGCTCATCCGCAACTTCGACCTGGAGGCCGAGGCTGAGGTCCTGCGCGAGACCATCAACAACGGCAAGGGCCAGAAGAAGATGCGTGCCCTGAAGCGTCTGAAGGTCGTCGCCGCGTTCCTGCGTTCCGGCAACGACCCGGCCGGCATGGTCCTGGACGCTATCCCGGTCATCCCGCCGGAGCTGCGCCCGATGGTCCAGTTGGACGGTGGCCGCTTTGCCACCTCCGACCTGAACGACCTGTACCGCCGCGTGATCAACCGCAACAACCGCCTCAAGCGCATGATCGATCTGGGCGCGCCCGAGATCATCGTCAACAACGAGAAGCGCATGCTGCAGGAGTCCGTGGACGCCCTGTTCGACAACGGCCGCCGCGGCCGTCCGGTCACCGGCCCGGGCTCCCGCCCGCTGAAGTCCCTGTCTGACCTGCTCAAGGGCAAGCAGGGCCGCTTCCGTCAGAACCTGCTGGGTAAGCGCGTGGACTACTCCGGCCGTTCGGTTATTATCGTCGGCCCGCAGCTGAAACTGCACGAGTGCGGTCTGCCGAAGCTGATGGCGCTCGAGCTGTTCAAGCCTTTCGTCATGAAGCGCCTGGTGGAAAACGACTACGCGCAGAACATCAAGTCCGCTAAGCGCATGGTCGAGCGCCAGCGTTCCGAGGTCTGGGACGTGCTGGAGCAGGCCATTTCCGAGCACCCGGTGCTGCTGAACCGCGCGCCGACCCTGCACCGCCTGGGTATCCAGGCCTTCGAGCCGAAGCTGGTTGAGGGTAAGGCCATTCAGCTGCACCCGCTGGCTTGTGAGGCCTTCAACGCCGACTTCGACGGTGACCAGATGGCAGTCCACCTGCCGCTGTCCGCCGAGGCCCAGGCCGAGGCCCGCGTGCTGATGCTGGCCTCCAACAACATTCTGTCCCCGGCCTCCGGTAAGCCGCTGGCTATGCCGCGCCTGGATATGGTCACCGGTCTGTACTACCTGACCATGGACAAGGCCGAGGACGAGATCGGCGGCGAGGGCCGCTTCCACGAGGCGGAGACCGACAAGCCGGCCACCGGCGTCTACTCCTCCTACGCGGAGGCCCTGATGGCGCGCGACCGTGGTGTCGTGGGCCTGCAGGCCCCGATCAAGGTGCGCATCGACCACCTGCGTCCGCCGGAGGACATCGAGGCCGAGCAGTTCCCGGATGGCTGGGAGCGCGGCCAGGCCTGGCTGGCGGAGACCACCATCGGCCGCATCATGTTCAACGAACTGCTGCCGTGGAACTACCCGTACCTCGAGGGCGTCATGGTCCGTAAGGGCGGGTCCGGCAACAAGGTGCTGCTGGGCGACGTGATCAACGATCTCGCCGTCAAGTACCCGATGATCACCGTGGCTCAGGTCCTGGACAAGATGAAGGACGCCGGCTTCTACTGGGCTACCCGTTCCGGCGTGACCATCACGATGTCCGACGTTCTGGTTCTGCCGAACAAGACCGAGATCCTGGAGTCCTACGAGAAGGAAGCCGAGCGGATCGAGCGCAAGTACTGGGAGCAGGGCGCCCTGACCGAGCGCGAGCGCTACGACCGCCTGGTTGAGCTCTGGAAGGACGCTACCGACACCGTGGGTAACGCGGTGGAGAACCTCTACCCGGATGACAACCCGATCCCGATGATCGTTAAGTCCGGTGCGGCCGGTAACATGCGCCAGATCTGGACGCTGGCCGGCATGAAGGGCATGGTCGTGAACTCCAAGGGTGACTACATCACCCGTCCGATTAAGACCTCCTTCCGTGAAGGCCTGTCGGTGTTGGAGTACTTCAACAACTCGCACGGTTCCCGTAAGGGCCTGGCGGATACCGCACTGCGTACCGCCGACTCGGGCTACCTGACCCGTCGTCTGGTCGACGTGGCCCAGGACGTCATCGTCCGCGAGGACGACTGCGGCACCCGCCAGGGCGTGCGCGTGCCGATCGGCACCGAGGTCGCCGAGGGCCAGTACGCGGTTCACGAGCTGTGGGAGACCTCCGCTTCCGGCCGCGTAGTGGCTACCGACGTCAAGGACGCCGACGGCAACGTGCTGGCTGAGGCCGGCTCCGACCTGACCGAGAGCCTGACCAACAAGCTGGTCCAGGCTGGCGTGCAGGAGATCAAGGTCCGCTCCGTGCTGACCTGCCAGACCCCGGCTGGTGTCTGTGCTAAGTGCTACGGCAAGTCCATGGCTTCCGGCCACTTGGTCGATATCGGCGAGGCCGTCGGTATCGTGGCCGCCCAGTCGATTGGTGAGCCGGGTACCCAGCTGACCATGCGTACGTTCCACCAGGGCGGTGTCGGCGGCGATATTACCGGCGGTCTGCCGCGTGTGCAGGAGCTCTTCGAGGCCCGTAACCCGAAGAACCGCGCCCCGATCGCCTCCGTGGACGGCACCGTGTCCCTGTCGGACGAGGGCAACTTCTGGACCCTGACCATCACCCCGGACGATGGTTCGGACAACGTGGTCTACGAGAAGCTGTCGAAGCGCCAGGGCCTGGCCCAGGTGCGCCGCCCGATGGAGTCCAACCCGGACGCCATGATCGAGCGTTCCCTGCGCGACGGCGACCACGTCGAAACCGGCGAGCGCCTGATGCGCGGTGCGGCCGACCCGCACGACGTCCTGGAGGTTCTGGGCCGCCGTGGCGTGGAGAAGCACCTCATCGACGAGGTCCAGGCCGTGTACCGGACCCAGGGTGTGGCCATCCACGACAAGCACATCGAGATCATCATCCGCCAGATGCTGCGCCGTGGCACGGTCATCGATGCCGGCTCGACCGAGTTCCTGCCGGGCACCCTGGTGGACCTGTCCGAGGCCAAGCAGATCAACGCCGCGCAGGTGGCCGAGGGCGGCGAGCCCGCACAGCTGCGCAGTGAGATCATGGGTATCACCAAGGCCTCCCTGGCTACCGAGTCCTGGCTGTCCGCCGCCTCCTTCCAGGAGACCACCCGCGTGCTTACCGATGCCGCTATCAACAAGCGCTCCGATAAGCTCATTGGTCTCAAGGAGAACGTGATCATCGGTAAGTTGATCCCGGCTGGTACCGGTATTTCCCGCTACCGCAACATCACTGTGAAGCCGACGGAGGCCGCCCGCAACGCGGCGTACTCCATCCCGACCTACAGCGATACCATCTACAGCGACGACAGCTTCGGTGAGTTCACCGGCGCCTCTGTCCCGCTGGAGGAGGACTTCTTCTAGAGGAAGTACTCCCGCGGTCTAACCGCACACATTCGGTCTGCACAGCGGCCCCGCACCTCCTTCACGGGAGGCCGCGGGGCCGCTGTCTTTGTGCGCCGTCCTTAACCCCGCCAGGGCCTCTGACGCCCGGCCCGAGGGAGGGCCGCTAGAGCCAGCCGTTGTCCTCGGCCGCAGCAACGGCGGCGTGCCGGTTGCCGGTGGCGGTCTTGGTCATGATGGCGGACAGGTGATTGCGCACGGTGCCCTCGCTCAAATGCAGGGCCGCGGCGATGTCGCGCACGCTGTGGTGCTCAGTCGCGGCGTGGCAGACCTCTACCTCGCGCTGGGTGAGCGGGTTGGGCGGGCTGAAAAGGGCCCGCTCCGCCAGCCCCGGATCGATAACGCGATGGCCGGCGTGGATGCGGCGTACGGCGTCGGCGAGGGAATCCGGCGGGGTGTCCTTCATAATGAAGCCGGAGGCCCCGGCGGCCAGTGCGCGCTGCAAGTAGCCGGTGCGTCCGAAGGTGGTGACGATAAGAACGTGGGCCTTGCCGGCTCCCAGCAGTCCTGCGTCGCGCAGCTCTTTGGTCGCTTCCAGGCCGCTGGTGCCGGGCATCTCAATATCCATGATGAGCACGTCTGGCCGGCACTGGCGTACCTGGGAGACGATCTGCGCGCCGTCGGCGGCCTCGCCCACGACCTCGAGGTCGCCCTGCAGACTCAGCAGCGCGGCGAGCGCCCCGCGGACCAGGTGCTGGTCGTCGGCGATGAAAACCTTGATGGGGGCCTTGGCTCCACAGTCTTTAGTCACGGCATTTCCACCTCAATCCGGGTGCCCCGGCCTGGTTGGGAAGTGATGCTCAACGTCCCGCCGGCATCTTCGACCCGGGCGCGCAGGCCCGCTAGCCCGTTGCCCGGGGAGATGGTGTGGCCGATGCCGTCATCGCCGACGACGAGACGCGTGGGCGTGACCTCGATCCAGGCCCGGCGGGCCCCGGCGTGGCGGAGGATATTGGTCGTGGCCTCTCGTACCGCCCAGGCATACAAGACTTGGTGCTTAGCGGCGATCTCCTGGGCGTGGGAGGGCTCCGGGACGCGGGCGGCGATGCCCGCGGCGTGCAGCGCATTTTCGGCATTGGCTAGCTCCACCGCCAGCTGCGGCTGGCGCAGAGCGGTAACGGTCGCGCGTACCTCGTCCAGGGACGATCGCGTCAGCTCGCTAATGGCGCGCAGCTCCTCCTCGGCCTTTTCCGGAGCGAACTGGAGCTGCCGCCGGGCCAGCTCGGACTTGAGGTTGATGACGGTCAGGGACTGCCCCAACAGATCGTGGATGTCGCTGGCGATGGCCTCGCGCTCGCGCGCCAGCCGGAGACGGCTCTCGGCGCTGCGCTCCGCGGCCTTCCTATCCTCGAGGCTCTTGTTGAGCGCCATGAACGCCGGGGTGCACAAGGCGAGGCCGGCCAAGGCGAAGGCGTTCGGCGGCTGGAAGACGATCAGGAGGATCACTGTGAAACCGGCTCCGCAACCGACCATGGCGTAGCCGGTCATCCCAGGCGTGACGTAGAGAAAGACGGCCATGAAATAGGGCAGGAAGACCAGCACGTACCAGCCGATCAGCGGCAGGAGGGCTAGCGGACCGATCAGCAGGACGGCGCACCAGACGAGCACGAAGAGGGGCAGGCGCCGGCGGGGCACTGATGCGTGGTAGCCGGAGCCTAGGGCGTAGGCGAGGGCGAAAAACGCAAAGCCGGCAGCGACGCTTGCTAGGGCAGTGCCGTTGAGTCCTGAGAACAGGAAGGGCACGAAGGAAAACAGCAGGAAGACCAGCCAGATGCTGCTCTTGGTGGCGTCGCTGCGGGAGAAGTGCATGAGGCGGTTTAGCGTCCCTTCTGGCGGCGGTTGAGCAGTATGAAGGTGATTACAAAGATAGCAGTCCAGGCGGCAATATTTGCTAGGGCGTTGGGGAGGGCTTCTTCGTGGTAGTAAGGTTCGTCGGAGATTATTTGTACCCCGTCGGTGAGGGGGTAGTTGGCTAGGGCGTTGGCGCCGTAGAGGGGCGTGAAGCGCCCGAAATCGAGCATACCGGCGCTCAGCGGCATGAACATGTTGGCGGCGAAGGCGAAGACCACGATGAGCGTGGAGGCTATCGTAATCGCGCTGTCGGAGCGGAAAAGCTCCCCAAAGGCCATGCCGTAGACGCCGAAGGGCAGGGAAACGGCGATGCAGACAAAGAAGCAGGCGGCCCACGCGCTCACGGTCATGGTGGCACCGGTCAGGGCGCCGGCGATAAAAACAGCCACCACGGGGAGGGTGCAGCGCAGCACCAAGGACAGCACCTGGGCGGTCAGGTAATGGCCCGGGGTGGTGGGGGTAAGCGCTAGTTGGCGGCCCCAACCACTGCGGCTTTCAACGACCGTGCCGCCGGCCGCCGCGGTCGCGGCGATGACCGCGCCGTAGAGCGCCATGGAGACCATGACGAAGGCTTTAGGGTTGCCGTGCGCAAAGTCCGGCATGGACGAATAGTCCTGCAGGGCGCCGAAGAGCAGGTAGAAGCCGACCGGCATGAAGACGGTGAAAAAGAGGTTGGTGAAGTCCCGGGAGGCGCGCTTGAGGTTTAGCGCCGTCAGGGAGCGGACAGGCGCGGCAGCGGCTGCGGTAGTGGTCATTCCTGTAATTCCTTTCTAGGCCCGTCGCGTAGGCCAGGCCGTGACTTCGGAGTTCTTCGCGTTGGTTTCCTCCGGCCGCAGACCGGCGTTGAGGTCGGCGGTGAAATCCGGGGCGATGTAGCGCAGTACCGCCTCGTCGAGGCTCGGGTAGCCGCCTTGGACTTCCGCGACGGTGCCGTTGGCGGTGACTCGGCCGTCCTGGAGGATGACCACCCGGTCGGCGTAGCGCTGGGCCTCCTCGAGGTAGTGGGTGGCGAAAATGATGGTTTGGCCTTCTCGTGCCTGGTGGCGCAAGGTGTGCCAGAATTCGTGGCGGGCGTAGATGTCCATACCGGTGGTCGGCTCGTCCAGGATGAGGAGGTCGGGGCGGGGCAGGATGGCCAGCGTGAAACGCACGCGCTGCTGCTCCCCGCCGGAGCACAACCGGACCTTACGGTCCTGGATCTCAGTCAGCCGGGTCTCCTCCATGACTTCGCGCTCGACCTCATCTAGTGGAGCGGACCGCGGGTGCAGCCCGGCTATAGCGCGTACGGTCTCCTCGACCGTGATGTCGGGGAGAAGCCCGCCGGACTGCAGCACCGCGCCCACGCGGGACGTCTTCGCGGCCCGGGCGGGCGGCCCGCCGAAGAGTTCGATGGCGCCGCTGGTTGGTTCCGTCAGTCCTAGCACCATGTCGAAAAGCGTTGTCTTGCCCGCGCCATTGGCGCCTACCAAGGCCACAACTTCCCCAGCGGGGATGGTTAGGTCAAGGTCCCGGATGGCGTTGACCCGCTTCTTGCCGCGCCCAAAGGCTTTAGTCAGGTGCTGAATCTCAATAGCTGGGGTGGGCTTGTTGTTCGTGCTCGCGTGCATGCCCCGAGTATCGGCGAGAAGGACAAGGGGTGCGTAGGCCAAAGATCCAGACATAGGCATGACAAATGTCAGGGGTCGGGGTCTCTACCCCCGCCCGTGCAGGTGATTTTGTCGTGCGCAGGGGCTTGCTATGCTAAACGCCTGTACAACTAAACAAACGCGGGAGCTGCTGGAGGCAATGTCCAGCGGCTGAGATGGCCTTGGGGCCGAACCGTAGAACCTGATCCGGGTAATGCCGGCGCGAGGGAGGAAAAATGCCGAATAGGCTTCATTGGCGTGTTGTAGACATCGTGGTTGCATCCATCTTGGGTGTGGCCTGCGGTCTGATTTTCTTGCTGTGGAACACCGTGGGGTACGCGTGGTTCATGGCCATGGATAGCCTCACACCGGGGTTCGGGGGACTGGCCACCGGTATCTGGCTGCTGGGCGGCGTCATTGGCGGCTTGGTGATTCGCAAGCCGGGCGCGGCCATCTTCGTCGAGGTCCTGGCGGCCTCGGTCTCCGCGGCGCTGGGCAGCCAGTGGGGCATCGAGACGCTCTACTCCGGCCTGGCCCAGGGCCTGGGCGTCGAGATCGTCTTGGCGATCTTCGCCTACCGGAACTTCAAGCTGCCGGTGGCGGCGCTGTCCGGCATCGGCGCGGGAATCGGCGCGTTCATCCTGGAGCTGTTCACGTCCGCCAACCTGGCCAAGTCGCTGGAATTCAACCTCATCTACCTGTCCTGCCTGATGATCTCCGGCGCCATCCTGGCCGGCGTGCTCGGCTACTACCTGGTCCGCGCCCTGGCGCGCACCGGCGCCCTGGACCGGTTTGCGGTAGGCCGGGAAGCCCGTGCCTAGTCTCGCTGCCAGCCACCCGACGGGACTTGCGGCCCGGGGCTTTGGCTTGCAGCACGCCGGGCGCAACCGGGCGGCGCTCAAAGATATTGAGCTCGACATCGCACCGGGCGAGCGGGTCCTGCTGTGCGGGGACTCCGGCTCCGGCAAGTCGACGCTGCTGGCCGCCTTCGCGGGCGTGCTGGGCGGCGATGACGAGGGCGAGCAGACCGGCGAGCTGACGCTCTACTACGGGGCCGGCCACCGCGAGGCGCCCGGGCGTACCGTCCCGGTGGGGCTGGTGCTCCAGGACCCGGACGCGCAGGTGATCGCCTCCCGCGTGGGCGATGACGTCGCCTTCGGGTGCGAGAACCTCGGCGTGGAAAGGGAAGAGATCTGGCGCCGGGTGCGCCACGCCTTGGACGTGGTGGGCCTGGACGTCGGCCTGGACCACCCGACGCAGCGCCTGTCCGGCGGGCAGAAGCAGCGCCTGGCGCTGGCCGGGATCATTGCCATGGGCGCGGGTCTCATCCTGCTCGACGAGCCCACGGCCAACCTGGACCCGCAGGGCGCCCGGGACGTCATCGCCGCGGTGCGCGAGACCGTCGAGGCCACCGGCGCGACGCTCGTCGTGGTTGAGCACAACTACTCCGGCTGGGAAGACCTGCTGGACCGCGCGATTATGCTCAGCGACGGGCGCGTGAGCGCGGATTCCACCGTCGCGGACGTGGCCGCCGCCCGGGCGGTGACTGGTCTGCCGGAAGCCCGGCCGGTTGCCCCGCACGCGCCGGCCGCGATGTTCTCGCGCGAGCTGGTCACCCGCTTCGGCCCGCCGCGCAGCTACGAGATCCCGGCCGGGGCCTCCACCGTGATTACCGGGCCGAACGGCTCCGGCAAGACCACCTGGCTGATGACCATGGCCGGCCTGCTCGCCCCGGTCAGCGGCCAGATCGGCATGTCGGAGGTGGTCGCCCGCGGGCTGCCGCCCACCCCGCGCAAGTGGAAGTCGCGGCAGCTGGCGCACCGCATTGGCTACGTCTTCCAGAACCCGGAACACCAATTCGTGGCCCGCAGCGTGGCCGAGGAGCTGCGCGTGGGCCCAACGGTGATGGGCGAGGAGGTGCCGACCGCGCGCATCGACGAGCTGGTGGAGCGCCTCCGGCTCGGGCACCTGCTGGAGGCCAACCCGTTCACGCTCTCCGGCGGGGAGAAGCGCCGCCTGTCCGTGGCCACCGCCCTAGTGACCGCGCCGGCGGTGGTCCTCCTCGACGAACCCACCTTCGGCCAGGATCCGTCTACCTTCGCCGAGCTAGTCGTCATGCTGCGCGAGCTCGTCGACGCCGGCACCACGATCGCCTCCATCACCCACGACGAGATGTTCATCGCGGCGCTGGGCGATGCCCGCATCCGCGTCACGGCCCCCGAGGCCGCGCCCAGCGTGCCAGCCAGTCGCGCCCGCGGCCGCCGGCGAGGGGAGGGGCGGAATGCCTAATATCCTGGCGACTGTCAACCCGGTGACCCGGCTGGCGCTGATGGTCATCATCACCACGCCGCTGCTGCTCAGCCTGGACTGGGTCAGCGCGACCGTCTCCCTGGGCCTGACGGTGCTGCTCGCCCCGCTGTGCGGGGTGCCCTGGCCCCGGCTGATCCGGCTGGCCTGGCCCCTGCTGATTATCGCCCCGCTGTCGGGCATCTCCATGCTGCTCTACGGCCGGCCGGGCGGGAAGGAGTACTTCTCCGTCTGGCTGGCGGTGGTCACGGAGAACTCGGTCGAGCTGGCCATCGCGGTGATGATCCGTGTCCTGGCCGTGGCCCTGCCCGTGGTGGTGCTGGCCCGCGACATCGACCCGACGGAGCTGGGCGACGGCCTGGCCCAGGTGCTGCGGCTGCCCGCGCGCTTTGTCATCGGCGCGGTGGCCGGCGTGCGCATGGCCACCCTCTTCAAAGACGACTGGGCGTCCATGGAACGGGCCCGCCGGGCTCGGGGGCTGACCGACCGCGGCCGGATTGCGCACATGGCCTCGATGTCCTTTGGCCTGCTGGTCGTGGCCCTGCGGCGCGGCGGCAAACTCGCCACGGCGATGGAGGCCCGCGGTTTTGGCCGCACCCCGCCGCACGGCAGGAGCCGGACCTGGGCCCGCGAATCCCGCCTGCGCACCCAAGACTGGCTGGTCATGGCCGGTGCCGTAGTACTCGCGGCCGTCCCGGTGGTAGTTTCGGTAATCACGAACTCTTGGCGATTTTTTGGATTGTGATAGCTTCTATGCCCTCTGACCAGCCCGAGCAACCTGCTAGTGGCGTCGTGGACGAGCCCTTCCCGTCCGCGGCGGCGCTAAAACACTTGAGCATCGACCGGCAGCAGGCCCACGTGGTCGCGCGGGTTTTGCAGCTCGCCGCTGAGACCAAGCGGCCGATGAAGCCCGTCACCGTGCTCATCGACGGCCCGTCGGGGGCGGGAAAGACCTGGCTGTCGGCCCGCCTGGCCGAGCGCGATAACTGCCAGGTCGTACACCTGGACGAGTTCTACCCGGGCTGGCACGGCCTGGACCGTGGTTCGGAGATGGTCTACGAGCACGTCCTGCGCCAGATGAACCCCGGCTACTGGCGCTGGGACTGGGAAGCCAACGCCCCCGGCGAATGGATGAGCCTAGACGCACGCGACGACCTCATCGTCGAGGGCGTGGGCTCGGTAACCCCGGAATCCCTGGCCACCGCCCGCGAGCGCGGCAGCGTCGTGGCGGTCTGGGTCACCGGGCCGCGCGAAGAGCGCAAAGAGCGCGCGCTGGGCCGCGATCCGTATTACGCCGAGTGGTTCGAGGTCTGGGAGGACCAAGAAAAGGAACACTTCGCAGAACTCGAGGCCGCCGGAATCGAATTCGACGTCCACTGGGACTGGACCCCGGCGCAAGACTAGCGGAGGCAGAAAGCCCGCCGCGCTAGCCGCCTAACCGCGGTAATAGCCCTCGGCATCGCAGCCGCGGGCGGCCTGGACCACCAGCTCGCTTCCCCGCGCCCGCGCCGCGGCCTTAAGCTCCGGCAGATGGCCTTCTACCGCGGAGCCGGGCCAGGAGGTGGTGCGCAGCTGCAGCCCCATGCCGTGGGCGTGGGCGGCGTCCGCGGCGATATCCAGGCTCTGCCACATCCGGTGAGCTACCGCGGGTGTTACCCCGGCCACGGCGGGCAAGTCCCCGGGCAGGCCCTTGACGTCCAGGCCTATCCAGTCCGGCCGGGTGTCCGGATCCGCCAGCAGGCGCCGCAGCCGCGCCGGGCTATAGCCACTGGTGTGCAGCCCCACCGGGAAACCGGCGGCGTGGGTGCGGCGGATGGCATCGGCCAGCCCCGGTACGGCCAGCGGCTCCCCGCCGGAGATGACCAGGGCATCGATAAGCCCCCTGCGCGCGTGCAGGAGGTCGAGCACCTCCTCGAAGCCCTGGTCGCCGCCGCTGCCGCCGAGCGGCTGGAGCGCCGGGTTGTGGCAGTAGCGGCAGCGCAGCGGGCAGCCCTGCACGAAGGCCGTGATCGTAAGCTTGCCCGGCCAGTCACAGGTGGAAAAGGGGATGACCCCCGCGACGGGCAGCGAGGGGTTGGCCGGCCCGGCGGAGGCGCCCGGGGGATTAATTGCCTTGGCCGACATAAGACTCCGCGAAGTACTCGCGCTCGTGGAACTCGCCCTGCTTGCCGGTGTTGAAGCTGGACACGGGCCGGAAATAGCCCATCACGCGGGTCCACATCTCCGTAGCCTCGCCGCACTCCGGGCACTGTGGGTGCTCGCCGGAGATATAGCCGTGCGAGGCGCAGATGGAAAACGTCGGCGTGATGGTGATGTACGGCAGACGGAAGGTGCTCAGCGCCCGCTTGACCAGCTTGGCGCAGGCGGCGCCGGAGGACATGGCCGAGCCCATGTACAGGTGCAGGACGGTACCGCCGGTGTACTTGGACTGCAGATCCTCCTGGGCGGCCAGGGCGGCGAAGGGATCCGGGGTATGCGCCACCGGCAGCTGGGAGGAGTTGGTGTAGTAGGGCTGCGCCGCGGTGCCGGCCTGCAGGATGCCCGGGAAGCGCTCCTTGTCCTCACGGGCAAAGCGGTAGGTGGCGCCCTCGGCCGGGGAGGCCTCCAGGTTGTAGAGGTGCCCGGTGCGCTCCTGGGCCCGGGTCAGCAGGGCGTTGACGTGGTCCAGCAGGCGCGCGACCTGGTCGTGGCCCTGCGGATCGGTGAGGTCGTAGGCGTCCTGGGTGAAGTTGCGGATCATCTCGTTGCAGCCGTTGACGCCGATGGTGGAGAAGTGGTTGTCCAGGCTGGGCAGCCAGCGCCGCGTGTACGGGTAGAGGCCGCGGTCCAGGTTTTCCTGGACGAAGGCGCGGCGGCGTTCCAGGGTATCCACGGCGAGGTCGACCAGCTCGGTCACGCGGGCCAGCAGCGCCTCCTCGTCGCCGCGGTAGAGGTAGCCCAGCCGCGCGCAGTTGAGGGTGACCACCCCGATGGAGCCGGTCAGTTCCGCCGAGCCGAACAAGCCGTTGCCGCGCTTGAGCAGCTCCGTCAGGTCGAGCTGCAGCCGGCAGCACATGGAGCGCACCATGCCGGGATCCAGATCCGAGTTGAGGAAGTTCTGGAAATAGGGCAGCCCGTAGCGCGCGGTCATGGTGAACAGGGCCTGGGCGTTCGGGCTGTCCCAGTCGAAGTCCTCGGTGATGTTGTAGGT
>JAQYQB010000002.1 GCA_028726465.1 Mycobacteriaceae bacterium
TACTGGCGCCTGGGCCGGGCGGGTTCCTAAAAATCCATAGAATTCGGCGCTGGGGCGGGGTAAACTGGTCCAAGCTGTACTTTAGTTAATCGACACTACGCAAGAGGAGATACTTACCTTGGCTAAAATCATGTGGACTCGCACCGACGAAGCGCCGCTGCTGGCGACCTACTCGTTCAAGCCGGTCGTCGAGGCCTTTGCCTCCACCGCCGGGATCGACGTCGAGACCGCGGATATCTCCCTGGCTGGCCGCATTGTCGCCCAGTTCCCGGAGCGCCTGACCGACGAGCAGAAGCAGGACGACGCCCTGGCCCAGCTCGGTGCCCTGGCCAAGCGCCCGGAAGCCAACATCATCAAGCTGCCGAACATCTCCGCCTCCCTGGTCCAGCTGAAGAAGGCCATCGCGGAGCTGCAGGCCGCCGGCTACAACCTGCCGGACTACCCGGACAACCCGTCCACCGACGAAGAAAAGGACATCGCCGCCCGCTACGACTCCGTCAAGGGCTCCGCCGTGAACCCGGTACTGCGTGAGGGCAACTCCGACCGCCGCGCCCCGGAGGCCGTGAAGAACTTCGTCAAGAAGCACCCGCACCGCATGGGCGAGTGGTCCGCTGATTCCAAGACCAACGTCGCCACCATGTCCGACGGCGACTTCCGCCACAACGAGAAGTCCGTCATCATCGACGGCGAGGACTCCCTGACCATCAAGCACACCGCCGCGGATGGCACTGAGACCGTCCTGCTCGACGGCCTGAAGGTCCAGGACAAGGAGGTCATCGACGGCACCTTCATGTCCGCCAAGGCCCTGGACGAGTTCCTGCGCGCCCAGGTCGCGCGCGCCAAGGAAGAGGGCGTGCTCTTCTCCGCGCACCTGAAGGCCACCATGATGAAGGTCTCCGACCCGATCATCTTCGGCCACGTGGTGCGCGCCTTCTTCGCCGACGTCTACGACAAGTACGGCGAGGAGCTGCTGGCCGCCGGCCTGAACGGCGAGAACGGCCTGGGCGCCATCTACGACGGCCTGGAGAAGCTGGACAACGGCGCAGAGATCAAGGCCGCTTTCGACGCCGCCTACGAGGCCGGCCCGGACCTGGCCATGGTCAACTCCCACAAGGGCATTTCCAACCTGCACGTGCCCTCCGACGTCATCATCGACGCCTCCATGCCGGCCATGATCCGCACCTCCGGCCACATGTGGAACAAGAACGATGAGGAGCAGGACACCCTGGCCGTCATCCCGGATTCCTCCTACGCCGGCGTCTACCAGGCGGTCATCGAGGACTGCAAGGCCAACGGCGCCTTCGACCCGACCACCATGGGCACCGTCCCGAACGTCGGCCTGATGGCCCAGAAGGCCGAGGAGTACGGCTCCCACAACAAGACCTTCAAGTCCCCGGCCGACGGCAAGATCGAGGTCGTCAACTCCGCCGGCGACGTACTCATCTCCCACGACGTCGAGGCCGGCGACATCTGGCGCGCCTGCCAGACCAAGGACGCCCCGATCCAGGACTGGGTCAAGCTGGCCGTCAACCGCGCCCGCCTGTCCGGCATGAAGACCATCTTCTGGCTGGACCCGGAGCGCGGCCACGACGCCAACCTGATCTCCCTGGTGGAGAAGTACCTGGGCGACCACGACACCGAGGGCCTGGACATCGAGATCATGGATCCGGTGGCCGCCACCAAGACCTCCGTGGAGCGCATCCGCCGCGGCGAGGACACCATCTCCGTGACCGGTAACGTCCTGCGTGACTACAACACCGACCTCTTCCCCATCCTGGAGCTGGGCACCTCCGCCAAGATGCTCTCCGTCGTCCCGCTGATGGCCGGCGGCGGCCTCTTCGAGACCGGTGCGGGCGGCTCCGCCCCGAAGCACGTCCAGCAGGTCGAGGAGGAAAACCACCTGCGTTGGGACTCCCTGGGCGAGTTCCTGGCCCTGGCCGAGTCCTTCCGCCACGAGCAGCAGTCCAACGGCAACGAGAAGGCCGGTGTGCTGGCCGCCGCCCTGGACCGCGCCACCGAGCGCCTGCTGAACGAGGGCAAGTCCCCGTCCCGCAAGGTCGGCGAGATCGACAACCGCGGCTCCCACTTCTTCCTGGCCGCCTTCTGGGCCGACGAGCTGGCTAACCAGTCCGACGACTCCGAGCTGGCCGAGAAGTTCGCCGCCGTCGCCAAGGAACTGAACGAGCAGGCCGACGAGATCGCCCAGGCCCTGCTGGACATTCAGGGCTCCCCGGCGGATCTGGGCGGCTACTACCTGCCGGACGAGGCCAAGGCCACCTCCGTCATGCGCCCGGTCGACAAGTACAACCAGATCATCGACGGCCTGAAGGCTTAGGGAACCACTTCGCCTTCTCCGCCTAGCGCGCACTAAGCCCCGGGGGCTCCCCGGGGCTTTTCGCATGCCTCGGGGCGCCGGAGTCCCAAGCCGGCTTCCCAGGCCGGTTTCCCCGCCGGGAAGCCGGCTTTGCCGTTATCCTGAAGGGCATGGATAAAGGCACCCACGACCGTGAATTCGACATCGTCCTGTTCGGCGCGACCAGCTTTGTCGGCACCACCACCGCGCGCTACCTGGTGGACCACCACCCGGAGCTGAAGATTGCCGTGGCCGGCCGCAACGCGGACAAGCTCGCCGCGTTGGACCTGGGGGTGGAGGCCATCGTCGCCGACGCGAAGGACGCCGCGGCTATCGATGCCCTGGTCCAGCGCACCGCGGTGCTGATCTCGACGGTGGGGCCATATACCCGCTACGGCGACGAGGTCGTGCGCGCCTGCGCCCAGTATGGGACCCACTACGTGGACCTGTGCGGCGAGGCCCTGTTCATCCGCCGCACCATCGACCAGTGGCACGCCACCGCCCAGGAAACCGGGGCGAAGATCGTGCCCTCGTGCGGGTTCGACTCCGTGCCCTCCGATATGGGCATGTTCCACCTGTTTAGCTCCGCCGGCTACCCGGAGTTCGCGGAGGTGACCATGGCGGTCGAGCACCTCCAGGGCGGGCTGTCCGGCGGCACCATCGACTCGATGCGCGCGGTCAGCAAGGACGCCAAGGACATGCCCAAGGGCGGGGCCATCCTGCACAGCCCGCATTCGCTGTCCCCGGATCACAAGCAAGAGCCGGATCTGGGGCCCGAGCCGGACCTGGTGGTCGATTTCGACAAGCTGCTGCAGCAGTGGGCCGGGCCGTTTTTCATGGCCATGTTCAACACCCGCGTGGTCCGCCGCAGCAACTCCCTGCTGGGGCACGCCTACGGGCCCATGCGCTACCGCGAGGTCATCCCCACGGGCACGGGCCTTGCCGGCAAGATCAAGGCGCACCTGCTCAAGGCCGCGACCGCCGCCGGCTTCGCCATCATTATGGTGGACAAGCTGCGCCGGCCGCTGTCCCGCTTCATTCCAGAGCCGGGCGAGGGCCCAAAGGACATCGACGCCGGCGGCTTCGTCATCTCCCACACGGGGCTGACCACCGACGGCGCGCTGCACACCTCCCGCGTGGCCGCCGAGGGCGATCCCGGGTACAAGACCACCGCGATGATGCTGGCCGAGGCGGCCGTCACGCTGGCCACCCAGCCCGCGGATCTGCCCGAGACCAGCGGCGTGCTCACGCCGGCCACCGGCCTGGGCCGGCCGTACCTGCGCGCACTGCAGGCCCACGGCATGCGTTTTAGCTAGAGTGCCCGACTAACACTGCGGCCCGCAGCCAGGCCGCATGTACTCGGTCATCGCCGTTTTCTTCCGGGTGGAAGCTCAGCGCGGTGACGGCCCCGGCGCGCACGCCCACGATGGCGGGTTCGCCGTCCGGCCCGGGCACGCGGGAGAGCACCTCCACTCCCTCGCCCACGCGGGTGACAATCGGCGCGCGGATGAAGCTGGCGTCGACGGTCAGGTCCGCGCCGACGGGCACCGCCTGCTCCGCGGAGCGGCGCTGGGAGCCGAACGCGTTGCGGCGCACGGTCACGTCCAGCACCCCCAGGGTCTGCTGCCCCGGGGCGGGGTTGTCCAGGTCCCGGGCACAGTAGATGAGCCCGGCGCAGGTGGCCAGGGTGGGCAGGCCGCCGCCTATGGCCTCAGCCAGCGGACCTGCCAGGCCGAAGGTGCGGGCCAGCTTGTCGATGACGGTGGACTCGCCGCCGGGGATGACTATCCCGTCGAGGCCGTCCAGGTCCCGCGGCATCCGCACCCGGCGGGTTACCGCCCCAAGGCCGCCCAGGATTTCTAGATGTTCTTCCACCCCGCCTTGCAGGGCAAGTACGCCAATGCGCATGTGGGGCTTACCAGCCGCGCTCGGCCAGGCGGTGCGGGGCCGGGACGTCGGCGACGTTCAGGCCGACCATGGCCTCGCCCAGGTTGCGGGAGACCTCGGCCAGCACTGCCGGGTCGTCGTAGGCGGTGGCGGCCTTGACGATGGCGGCGGCGCGCTTGGCCGGCTCGCCGGACTTGAAGATGCCGGAGCCGACGAAGACACCTTCGGCGCCCATCTGGCGGACCAGGGCGGCATCGGCCGGGGTGGCCACGCCGCCGGCGACGAAGAGGACCACCGGCAGGGATCCGGTCTCGGCGACCTCGGCGACCAGGTCGTAGGGGGCCTGCAGCTCCTTGGCGGCGACGTAGAGCTCGTCGCGGTCCAGGTTGCGCAGGCGGGCGATTTCGCCCTTGATGGTGCGCAGGTGGCGCACGGCCTCGGAGACGTCCCCGGTGCCGGCCTCACCCTTGGAGCGGATCATGGCCGCGCCCTCGGTGATACGCCGCAGGGCCTCGCCCAGGTTGGTGGCACCGCAGACGAAGGGGACGTCGAAGTCCCACTTGTTGATGTGGTTGGTGTAATCCGCCGGGGAGAGCACCTCGGACTCGTCGATGAAGTCCACGCCCAGCTCCGCCAGGATCTGGGCCTCGACAAAGTGGCCGATGCGCGACTTGGCCATCACGGGGATGGACACGGCGCTGACGATGCCGTCGATAAGGTCCGGGTCGGACATGCGGGCCACCCCGCCCTGGGCGCGGAGATCGGCAGGCACGCGCTCGAGCGCCATGACGGCGCTGGCGCCGGCGTCCTCGGCCATCTTGGCCTGCTCCGGGGTCACCACGTCCATGATGACGCCGCCCTTGAGCATGTCGGCAAGGCCGCGCTTGACGCGGGTGGTGGCGGTCTGGGCGCCGGCCGGGGCCTGCGCGTTCTGGTTAGCGTTCTTCTGGGTTTCAGTCATGGACTACATCCAACCCCGCTAAAGTGGTTTATGACAAGAGCCACTTTTGGCGTGTTGAATTGGACCACTTACTATGGATTTTTATGCACACCCTGCCCCTGCCTGCCCGGATCGCCGCTGAGCTGCGCGAGCAGATCACCCACGGCGTCTACCGGCCGAACGAGAAGCTGCCGTCCACCCGCGCCCTGGCCCACCGACTGGGGGTAGCCAGGGGCAGCGTGGTCACCGCCTACGAGCAACTCATCGCGGAGGGATACCTGCTCGGCCAGCACGGCTCCGGCACCCGCGTGCACCCGGATATAAGCCCCGCTCCCCCGCGGCCCGCCCCCGCGCAGCCAGCGCCCGAGGAAAAGGCCGCGCTGCTGCAGCTGACCCCGGGGCTACCGGATACCGCGCGCCTTATCACCCCCGCCTGGCGGGCGGCGTGGCGCTCCGCGGCTGCCGATGCCAGCCGTCTCACCGAGCAGGCGCCGGCCGGCCTAGCGGAGCTGCGCCGGGAGATCGCCGCGCACCTGCGCCACATGCGCGGGCTCAACGTGGATCCGGCCCGTATCATGGTCACCGCCGGGGCCCGCGAGGGCTTGGGCCTCCTGCTGCGCGCGGTGGGCGGGCGCCTGCGCGTCGGCGTGGAATCCCCGGGGTATCCCAGCCTGCGCCAGATCCCGCCGGCCCTGGGCCACGCGCTCGTGGAACTGCCCACCGACGACTACGGCCTGCGGGTGCCCGAGCACATCCCCGCCGGGGGCTCGACCTGGCGCTTATCACCCCGAGCCACCAGTACCCCTACGGCGGCTCCCTGCCGGCCGCCCGCCGGACCGAGCTGGTCGCCTTCGCCCGCCGCCACGACGTCCTCCTGGTCGAGGACGACTTCGACTCGGAGCTGCGCTACGCCGGCCAGCCACTGCCGGCCCTGGCCGCGCTGGGCCCGGAACAGGCCGTCCTGCTGGGCACGTTCTCCTCGGTAATCTCGCCTTCCATCGCGTGCGGCTACCTGGTGGTCCCCGACCGGCTCATCGCCCCCATCCGCCAGGTGCGCGCGGTCACCGGGCAGCCGGTGGCGGCCATCACCCAGGCGGCCCTGGCGAAGTTCCTGGCCAGCGGGGAGCTGCGCCGGCACACCGGGCGCGTGCGGCGCGACTACCGGCGCCGCCGCGATCTGGTGGTCTCCGCGCTCGGCCCGGCCGTGCGCCCCATCAGCGGCGGCCTGCACGCCGTGGTCATCTGCACCCG
>JAQYQB010000003.1 GCA_028726465.1 Mycobacteriaceae bacterium
CGACTGGTGGGCGCGCATAGGGGAATTCAGGAAAGAAGCCGAAGATGTGGCGGACAAACGGGAGGGCATGACCCCGCGCAATGTCATCCGCACGCTGAACAGGCATCTTGCCCCCGCAACACCGGTCGCGACCGATGTCGGTCAGCATCAGATGTGGGCGGCACAGAATCTTGTTTTCAGATCCCCAAGACGCTTTATTACAAGCGGCGGCCTTGGGACAATGGGCTTTGGTCTTGGTGCGGCGATCGGTGCGGCATACGGCTCCGGGGAGAGAAGCGTACTCATCACCGGAGACGGGAGTTTCGGTATGTGCCTCAACGAACTTGCGACGGCGACGACATACAACGTGCCGGTGGTCATTCTGATCATGAACAACGGCGTGCTAGGCATGGTGCGCCAGTGGCAGACGCTGTTTTTCGACGGCAACTACTCGCACACCAAGCTGCGCGAGGGCGGCACCTTCCTGCCGGACTTCGTGCAGCTGTCCCAGGCGCTGGGTTGCGAAGCCATCCGGGTCACCTGCGAGGAGGAGGTCGCCCCGGCTATCGAGCGGGCCCGCGCTATCAACGACCGCCCGGTCGTCATCGACTTCATCGTCGGCGAGGACGCCCAGGTCTGGCCGATGGTCGGCGGCGGGGCATCGAACGAGGAAATCCAATACGTCCAGGGGCTGCGGCCCCTGTTCGCGGAAGAGTCCAGTAAGGACTTGGACGCGACCGGAAAGGAGAGTTAACCATGGCAGCAACCGATGTCACCCGGCACACGCTGTCGGTGCTCGTCCAAGACGGGGAGGGGATCATCTCCCGCGTGGCGGGAATGTTTACCCGCCGCGGCTATTCCATAATCTCCTTCGTCTCGGCGCGCACGGAGACCGAAGGCATTAACCGCCTGACTATCGTGGCGGATGCCAACGAGATTGTTATCGAGCAGATTACCAAGCAGCTCAACAAACTCATCCCGGTCATCAAGGTCGTCGAGCTGGAAGAGGATTCCTCGGTCGCGCGGGCGATCATGTTGGTCAAGGTCGCAGCGAACAACGCAAACCGGCCCCAGGTGGTCGACGCGGTCAACATCTTCCGCGCCCGCGTGGTCGATGTGGCGCCTGAGTCCGTGGTTGTGGAGGCCACCGGCACCCCCGGCAAGCTGCAAGCGCTGCTGGACGTGTTGGAACCGTTCGGAGTGCGCGAGCTAGTGCAATCTGGACATGTGGCGCTCTCGCGCGGCCCCAAGGCGATGGCCCCACCCAAATAAACGAATAATCACCCTGGCCGTTTAGGCCACAGTTTTCCACCCATCATCATCATTTTTGGAAAGTAGGTAAATACCTCATGGCAATCCAGACCTTCTACGACGACGACGCCGATCTGTCCATCATCCAGGGCCGCAAGGTAGCCATCATCGGCTACGGCTCCCAGGGACATGCCCACGCGCAGAACCTGCGCGAGTCCGGCGTCGAGGTCACCATCGGCCTGCGCGACGGCAGCAAGTCCGCCGTCAAGGCGGAGGAGGCCGGCTTCCGGGTGACCTCCGTCGCCGAGGCCGCCGAGTGGGCCGACCTGGTCATGCTGCTGGCGCCGGATACCTCCCAGAAGGAGATCTACGACAACCAGATCGCCCCGCACCTGCACGACGGCGACGCCCTCTTCTTCGGCCACGGCCTGAACATCCACTTCAAGCTGATTGAGCCGGCCGAGAACATCACCGTCGGCATGGTCGCCCCGAAGGGCCCGGGCCACCTGGTGCGCCGCCAGTTCCTGGACGGCAAGGGCGTTCCCTGCCTGATCGCCGTCGAGCAGGATCCGAAGGGCAACGGCCAGGACCTGGCTCTGTCCTACGCCGCCGCCATCGGTGGTGCCCGCGCCGGCGTCATCCCGACCACCTTCGAGGCCGAGACCGTCACCGACCTCTTCGGTGAGCAGGCCGTCCTGTGCGGTGGCGCGGAGTTCCTCATCAAGACCGGCTTCGAGGTCCTGGTGGAGGCCGGCTACGAGCCGGAGATGGCCTACTTCGAGGTCCTGCACGAGATGAAGCTCATCGTGGACCTGATGTTCGAGGGCGGCATCGCCAACATGAACTACTCGGTCTCCGACACCGCGGAGTTCGGCGGCTACCTGTCCGGCCCGCGCGTCATCGACGAAGGCACCAAGCAGCGCATGCGCGACATCCTGTCCGATATCCAGGATGGAACCTTTACCAAGCGCCTGATCGCCAACGTCGAGGGCGGCAACAAGGAGCTGGAGGGCCTGCGCCAGGAGTTCGCCGACCACCAGATTGAAAAGACCGGCGCGCAGCTGCGCGACCTGATGAGCTGGGTTAAGGTCGAGCTGACCGACACCGCTCGCTAGATTTTCAATCTATTTTCAATAGCCGGTTTTTCGGCTATACTCATTGAGTATGACAAAGCACGGCCACGGTCACAGTCGTGGGCACAGCCACGACCACTCGCACGGCATCGACGCGCAGAACACCCCGCTGCGGGCGCTGGTCACAGCGCTCGCCATCACGGGCACGGTGTTCTTCGCGGAGATTGTCGGCGGGGTGGTTTCCGGCTCGCTGGCGCTGCTGGCCGACGCCATGCACATGCTCTCCGATGCCACCGGCCTCATCCTGGCCGTTATTGCCGTGGTGATTGGCCGCAAGGCGGCCTCGGCTCGGGCGACGTACGGCTATCGGGGAGTGGAGGCCCTTGCCGCCGCGGTCAACGCCGTGGCAGTTGTTGCCGTCTCCGTGTGGATCGTGGTCTCCGCGCTGCTGCGCCTGGGCAACGACCAGGCGGTGGACCCGCACGTGATGGGCGGGGTGGCCATCGTCGGCCTGCTAGCTAACGCGGCCAGCGCCTGGGTGCTGCACCGCCAGCGCAGCGCCTCCCTCAACGTCGAGGGCGCGTTCCTGCACGTGCTAACCGATCTCTTGGGCTCGGTGGCCGTGATCGCGGGCGCCGTCATCATCTACTTCACCGGCTGGCGCGCCGCCGACACGATCGCCTCGTTGGTGATCGCCGCCATCGTCGCCCCGCGCGCCATCAAGCTGCTGGGCGCTTCCTTGTCCGTGCTGCTGGCCCGAGTGCCGGCCGGCTACGACGTCGCGGACATCGCCGCGGCGTTGGAGGAAATCCCGCGGGTGCGCGCCGTCCACGACCTGCACGTCTGGTCGGTCAGCGGCACCGAGGCGCTGGCGACCTGCCACCTGGTGGTCAACGACGATTTCTCCACCGGGCCGGTGCTGGATAGGGCGCAGGAGATCCTGCACGAGATGGGCATCGAGCATTCGACCATCCAGCTCGAGCACCCCGGGCACCAGGCGCACGAGACGACCTGTACTGAGCACTCGCACGGCGATTAGGGCGGGGTTAAGCTAGGCGGCATGGGTTTCACCACGCCAAGCTATGACCTGCCCGACCTGTTCGCCCGCATCGATCGCGGGGATATCCAGCTGCCCGATTTTCAGCGATCCTATGCCTGGGACGAAGACCGCATCCGCTCGCTCATCGTGACCGTCCTGCGCGGCTATCCCATGGGGGCGATGATGGCCCTGGATACGCGCAACGAGCCGCAGCGCTTCCGCCCGCGCCGGATTAGCGGCGCGCCGGCCACCGACAACGCCCCCGGCATGTTGCTGCTGGACGGCCAGCAGCGCCTGACCAGCCTCTACCACTGCTTCCGGGGCTCGGGGGAGGTGGAGACCACCGATTTTCGCTCCAAGAAGATTACCCGCAGCTTCTTCGTTGACGTGCGCAGCGCCGTGCGCGGGGACCTCCTGCCCGACGAGGCGGTTTTCGCCGTCAACCAGGCCGGGGCAGTGCGCTCCCATTTCGGTCCCGACATCGAGAGCAACCTGCACGAGCGCAGCCAGCAGGTGGCGAACCTTTGCCTGCCGGTCGCCGCGTTGCTGGGGGAGGAGGGCCCCGCGCTGCTTTTCGACATGGCCGCTCAGGCCGGCGACGGCGACCGGGCGCTGCTGGCAGCCTTCCAGCATCGGGTGATGGCCCCGCTGACCGGGTACAACACGCCGATTATCCGGCTGGCCCGCCACACGGCGCGGGCGGGCGTGGGCTCAATTTTCGCCCAGGCCAACGCCGCGGGCCTGCAGATGGACGTCTTCGACCTGCTCACCGCGGTTTTCGCCGCCGAGGACCCGGACTTCCAGCTGGCCCGCGACTGGGAGGAAACTGAGCGGGTGCTGCGGGACTACCCGGCGCTGGACGGCATCGGCCGTACGCAGTTCCTGTCGGCGGTCTCCTTGCTGGTGACCGGCTCCCGCGGTCCCGCGCGCGGGCAGCGCGAGGACATTCTGAACCTGCGCCTGGCCGACTACCGAAAGGCCACGGAGACGCTGCGGATTACCTTCCGGGAGGTCGCCGAGTTCCTATCGCAGCGGTGCATCTTCGAGCTGGCGCAGGTGCCCTATAGCGCCCAGATCGTTCCCCTGGCGGTGATTCTGGCCCAGCTTTCCGAGGCCCGCGGCGAGCACGGCCGGGTCTTGAGCGCCCAGGCGGCCTGGGACAAGCTCAACCAGTGGTTCTGGTGCGGGGTGTTCGGGGAGCTCTACGGCTCCTCGGCGGTCAAGCTGCGCTCGGCCCGGGACGTCGACGAGGTCACCGCCTGGGTCGAGGGTAAGACCGACCGGGCGCCGAAGACGGTGCGCGACGCGCAGTTTAGCGAGTCCCGCCTGCTGTCCGCCGGCCCGGACGATGGGGTCTTCCATGCCATCTACGCTCTGCTCATGGGCAGGGGAGCGCGGGACTGGCGCACCGCCCAGCCTTTCAACCGGGGGACCATCGGGGACCTGCAGCCGGGCTTCGAGCCGGTCTTCCCCCTGGCCTGGGCGAAAAAGCACGCGGTGCCGGCCTCCCTGGCGGCCTCCGTGCTCAACCGTGCGCCCATGGGCAAGCGCACCGAGGTGGTTCTGGACGGCTATTCGCCCGCGCGCTACCTGCCCCGAGTACAATCCAAGTCTTTAATGGAAGACCACGAGTTCGCAGCCGTTTTGGCCAGCCACGAGCTCGACCCGGAGTACCTGTGGGCCGCCGATTTCGACGGTTTCCTGCGGGATCGCCGCCAGCGCCTGGTGGCGATGATCGAATACGCCATGGGCAAGCCGGTGCGTCGGGACGTGGATGAGGCCGATCTGACTGCCGGAGAAGAAGGACCGCAAGCCTTTGTTCGTTAAAGGTGTTCGCACCCGCACTGCAGTCGTCGCCGCCCATGTCGCGTCGGTGGCGCTGTGCCTGACGCTTTCTGGCTGCCACGACGTGCTCCACCAGCCGACGGCGGTGCTCACGGATTCGGTGACCCCGGCCGAATCCGACATCAACTTAGACGACGCGGCGGCCGAAAACCGCAACCGTATGGTCAAGGAGGAGTTCAAGGGGCACTTCCACGTCTTCGAGGACCCGTACGGGTTGGAAACGCTCCGGTATTTCTTCCCGGAGTCGCCGACCCTGGTCATCAGCGATCAACGGGATTCTTCTAAGCTGCGCGCGGCGTCCATCGCGGTGTCCCAGCGCGCGCCCATGCTGGTCTACGACGAGTCCATCCGCAACGATATCTATACCGAGATGGCCCGGCTCGGCGTGGACCGGGCGCTGATGGTCGGCCAGGTGCCGATGACGGCCTCGGCCGGCTCCGTGCGCCTCATCCAGGACCCGGGCACCACCTGGGCGCTGGGGCAGATCACCGCCTTCCAGTTTGAGAGCAAGGTGGTGGCCAACCGGGAGAACATGGCGCGCGCGGTGGCGCACCTGGACGGGCGGACCCGCACGGAGCTGAAGGCGGCCTGGGAGCCGCTCGAGCGGCTCGAGGACGAGGAGGCTGTGCCGCTGCCGGCCCAGTCGCGGCGCGACGCGGACATGGCGCCCATTGTGGTGGCCACGGAGGCGGCCTCGGTGGCATCGGTAGCTAACGCCCGATCCTATGGCGCGGGCGTGCGGATGATGCCCACGGCCGACCCGCGGGAGTCCAAGGTTTCGCAGGCCATGGTCGAGGGGATGGAAGACGGCCCGTTGGTGGCTCTTGGCCCCGAATTCGGGGATGAAAAACTGTTAGCCGATAGAATTAGGGAAGGCTGGTCGGAACCGCGCCCTGCCAGTGGCGTTCCCGCTGCATAGCCAGGGTACTACAGAAGGCCAGCCGGATCCCTCTTTCTAAAAGACAACAACCCCAGGAGCCTTCAATGACCAAGCCCCTTGTAGTGATAGCCGACAAGCTTGCCCAGTCCACCGTCGACGCGCTTGGTGAGTCCGTGGAGGTCAAGTGGGTTGACGGCCCGAACCGGGCCGAGCTGCTGGCGGCCGTCCCGGCTGCCGATGCCCTCTTGGTGCGCTCCGCGACCACCGTTGACGCGGAGGTGCTCGCCGCCGCGACCAACCTGAAGATCGTCGGCCGCGCCGGCGTCGGCCTCGACAACGTCGACATCGACGCGGCCACCGAGCGTGGCGTCATGGTGGTCAACGCGCCGACCTCGAACATCCACTCCGCCTGCGAGCAGGCCATCGCCCTGCTGCTGGCCACCGCCCGCCAGGTGCCTGCCGCCGACCGCAGTCTGCGCGAGGGGCGCTGGGCGCGCTCCGAGTTCAAGGGCGTGGAGGTCTACGGCAAGACCGTCGGCATCGTCGGCTTCGGCCACATCGGCCAGCTCTTCGCCCAGCGCCTGAAGGCCTTCGAGACCACCCTGTTGGCCTACGACCCGTACGCCAACCCGGCTCGCGCCGGTTCCCTCGGGGTCGAGCTGGTGGAGCTCGACGAGCTGATGGAGCGTTCCGATTTCGTGACCATCCACCTGCCGAAGACCCCGGAGACCGCCGGGATGTTCGACGCCGAGCTGCTGGCCAAGGCGAAGCCCGGCCAGATCCTGATCAACGCCGCTCGCGGCGGGCTGGTCGACGAGGCCGCGCTGGCCGAATCCATCCGCTCGGGCCGCCACCGCGGCGCCGGCTTCGACGTCTATGCCTCCGAGCCGTGCACCGATTCGCCGCTGTTCGAACTGGACGCGGTCACCGTCTCCCCGCACCTGGGCGCTTCCACGGTGGAAGCCCAGGACCGCGCGGGCACGGACGTGGCGGCGTCGGTCCTCAAGGCGCTGGCCGGCGAATTCGTCCCGGACGCGGTCAACGTCTCGGGCGGGCGCGTGGGCGAGGAGGTCGCCCTGTGGCTGGAGCTGGCCCGCAAGGTTGGCCTGGCGGCCGGCAAGCTGCTGGATTCCCCGGCGGTGGCCATCGAGGTCCAGGCCTGCGGCGAGCTGGCCAACGAAGGCCCGGATGTGCTGGGGCTGTCCGCCGTGCGCGGCCTGTTTAGCGGCGTGGTGGACGAGCCGGTCACCTTCGTCAACGCTATGCAGATTGCCGAGAGCCGCGGCGTCGACGTGCAGGTCGGCACCGGCGAGGTCGCCCAGGGCCACAGCTCCGTGCTGCGCGTCAAGGTCATCGGCTCCAACGGTGAGGTCTCCGTGCTGGAGGGCGCGCGCACCGGCATCGACGGCGTAGAGAAGATCGTGCGCATCGATGGCCGCGGCGTCGACATGCGGGCCCAGGGCCGGAACCTGTTCTTCCGCTACGCGGATGCTCCGGGCGCGCTCGGCACGGTCGGCACGGTGCTGGGCGGGGCCCGCATCAACATCGAGGCCGCCGCGCTGACCCAGGGCAAGGTGGCCGACGACGCCGTACTCATCCTGCGCGTGGACAACCCGGTCTCCAGCGAGCTGACCGAGGAGATCTGCAACAAGCTGGGTGCCACCTGCCTGCAGCTGAACTTCGACGCCTAGGCGTCAAAGGACGCCTAGGCGAGAGAAGGAGGCCTAAGCGCCAAGAGGAGGCCTACGGGCCAAAAGGAGGCCTCCGCAAGAAGGGCCGAATCCGGCCGGCGCACAAAAATGGCCGCCTAGCCGCCGGGGTTTGCTACACTGAGTCAAAGTCCATTATGCGGAATAGGAGTCTCAGTATATGAAACTTGCGGTTATTGGCGGCGACGGAATCGGCCCCGAGGTTACGGCGGAGGCCCTCAAGGTGCTGAAGGCTGTGCGCTCGGACATCGAGGCCACCGACTTCGACCTGGGTGCCTCCCGTTATGTGCGCTCCGGCGAGCTGTTGACCGAGGACGACCTGGCGGCCCTGCGCGAGCACGATGCCATCCTGCTGGGTGCTATCGGCGACCCGGCCCGGGTGGCGCCCGGCGTGCTGGAGCGGGGATTGCTGCTCAAGCTGCGCTTCGCCCTCGATCACCACGTCAACCTGCGCCCGTTTACGGCTCGTGCCGACGCGGCCAGCAGCCCGCTGGCTAACCCGGGCGACATCGACCTGGTGGTCGTGCGCGAGGGTACCGAGGGCCTCTACTGCGGCAACGGCGGCACCCTGCGCGAGAACACCCCGCACGAGGTGGCCTCCGAGGTCTCCCAGAACACCCGCTTCGGCGTTGAGCGGGTGGTGCGCGACGCCTTCGCCCGCGCCCAGGCTCGCCGCGGGCACCTGACCCTGGTTCACAAGACCAACGTCTTGGTCAACGCCGGCGGCCTCTGGCAGCGCACCGTCGACGAGGTGGCTCGCGAATACCCGGACGTCACGGTCGACTACAACCACGTCGACGCGGCCACCATCTACCTGGTCACCGATCCGGGCCGCTACGACGTTATCGTCACCGACAACCTCTTTGGCGACATCCTGACGGACTTGGCCGGCGCGGTTACCGGCGGCATCGGCCTGGCGGCCTCCGGCAACATCGACGCCTCCCGGGTAAACCCCTCGATGTTCGAGCCGGTCCACGGCTCCGCGCCGGATATCGCCGGTCAGGGCGTGGCCGACCCGACCGCGGCCATCCTCTCGGCTGCGCTCCTGCTGCGCCACCTGGGCGACGAGGCCAACGCCGAGCGCATCGAGAAGGCCGTGGCCGCCGATGTCGCTGCGCGCACGGGTGCCCCCATCGTGACCACCGAGGTCGGTGACCGCCTGGCCCGAGCCGTGTGCGCTGGCTAAACCCGCGGGTTAACCGAACCGCAGGCTGGGCGAGGAATTAAGAATGCAGGAAACTGCATACCAAGCCCGGCCGGCTTGTAAGATGATCACGATGGCTACCAAGGCACTGAATTCTTTGTCCCCACGCTCCCGCCGCACCCCGCGGGCGGCGGAAGCGCTCATCGTCGCCGCGACCGCGCTGGGGCTGGCCTCCTGCGCCGGCGGCGACGGATCCTCCGGCTCGGAAGGCGGCACGCACGGGCCCGAGGGCGCGAAGGAACTGGCGGCCGATTCCCGCGAGCTCGTCGCGGACGAGACCGGTAACGGCGTGGCCACCACGCAGGCCTTCTTCGACTCGGCCGCCGAGGTCTTCGTCGCCGGCGAAGACCGCAACGCCCAGGCCAGCGCCGCCGATGCCGCCGTGGCCGCCGGCGCCCCCATGCTCGTCGTGCGTGGCGAGGGCTCGGACGCGGCCGCTGTCGCCGAGGAGATCCAGCGCCTCGGGGCGGAGACCGTCCACGACTACGGTGCCGGGTTGTCGGAAGAGGACCTGGGCGAGGGAGTCTCGATCGAGGTCACCGAGGACTTTGAGACCCAGGCGGCGGACGCGCAGGACCCCTTCGGTGAGTTAAAGCGCATCGCGGGCCTGGATAGCGACTACGACGTGCCGGCCGCCGCGCTAATCTCGGCCCAGACCGCCGAGGACGCCGGGGCCTCCGCGCTGGCGGCGACGGCCCGCTCGGCCGGGGCCGACGTGCTGGGCGTGCCGGTGGCCGACCCGCGCGCGACCAGCGAATCCATGCAGGCACTCGAGGACGGCGCCGTCGTCGGCCTGGGCAAGGACTTCGACTCCCAGGACGAATTCGATGCCAGCGCCGAGCTGGCGGCCGCCGGCGAGCTGCCGGGCGGCGGCGGGCTGCTCTTCCCGGGCCGCCGCATGGTGGCCCTCTACGGTCACCCGTCCGGTGGGGCGCTGGGGCTGATGGGGGAGCAGCCCCCGGCAGAGGCCGTCGACCGCGTGCAAAAGCTGGTCCACGAATACCAGCCGCACACCGACTACCCGGTCATGCCCGCCTTCGAGATCATCGCGACGGTGGCCTCCTCGGAACCGGGCCCGGACGGCGATTTTTCCAACGAGGCGGACCCGGAAGAGCTCATCCCGTATATCGACGCCATCACCGAGGCCGGCGGGTATGCCTTCCTGGACCTGCAGCCGGGACGGGCGAACCTGCTGGACCAGGCGAAGCTCTACGAGGACCTGCTCAAGCGCCCGAACGTCGGGCTGGCCCTGGATCCGGAGTGGAAGATCGGCCCGGACGAGCAGCCCATGGGGCGCGTCGGCCACGTTGAGGCCCACGAAATCACCGAGGTCGGCGACTGGCTGGCCGAGCTGGTCCGCGACAACGAGCTGCCGCAGAAGGGCCTTATCGTCCACCAGTTCCAGCTGCAGATGATCCGCGACCGCGAGACCATCAACACGGATCACCCGGAGTTGTCCTTCATCCTGCACGCCGACGGCCACGGCGGCCCGGACCAGAAGTTCGATACCTGGAACACCATGCAGCAGGGCTTGAGCGACGATTACTTCATGGCGTGGAAGAACTTCATCGACGAGGACACACCCACTTTCACCCCCGAGCAGACTTATGACATAGAACCGCGCCCCTGGTTCGTCTCATACCAGTAACCTAGCTCACATGAGCGTGGAGATTACTGAGGTCCGCACCTTCCTAGCCGCCCACGAGCCCTTCGCCCGCCTGCCGGGCGGGGAGCTCGACGCCCTGCCCACCAGCCTGACCATGCGCTACGCCCGCCGCGGCGAGGTCTTCGTGGAGCCGGGCGGGCCCAACGATTTTCTCTACGTCATCCGCTCCGGCGCCGTCGACATCATGGACGCCGACGGGGTGCTTTTGGACCGACGCGACGCCGGCCAGTGCTTCGGCTATTCTACGCTGGTGGGAGAAAACTCCCCGCGCTACCGCATGGAGGCGGTCGAAGACAGCCTGGTGCTGGCCCTGCCACGCGCGGACTTTAGCGAACTGGCGCAGCGCCACCCCGACGTGGACCGCTATTTTTCCTCCCAGTCGCGCCGCATCCGGGCGGAGGCCGAGAAGCTCACCGACACCGAGCACGCCGAGATCCTGCGCCAGCGCGTGACCGACCTGCCGCTGCAGGAGCCGGTGACCGCCGCGGCCGAGGAGGGCATCGCCGCTGCCGCCCGCCGCATGACCGAGCACAACGTCTCCTGCCTGGTGGTCACCGATCCCGCCGACGGCAGCGCGCACGGGATCGTCACCGACTGCGACCTGCGCGCCCGCGTGGTGGCGGCCGGCGTGGACCCGGCCCAGCCGCTTTCGGCGGTGATGACCGCGCCGGTGGCCACGGTGCGCCCCGACAGCCTCGTCATGGAGGCCCTGCTGGTCATGGCAGAAAAGTCCATCCACCACGTGCCCGTGGTCGACGGTCGGAAGGTGGTGGCGGTCCTGCTGCAGGCGGATATCGCGCGCACGCTGCAGGAGGACCCGCTCTACGTCGCCGCGGATTTCCACCGCTGCGAGACGGGCGAAGAGCTGGCCGACGCCTTCGCACACTCGCGCCAGCTAGCCGCCCGCTACGTGCGGCGCAACGCCTCCCCGGAGGAGACCGCCGGGGTGCTGACCCTGGGCGCGGACGCGCTGGCTAGGCGCCTGTGCACCCTAGCCGAGCGCGAGCTCGGGGCCCCGCCGGTGGAGTACGCGTTCGTCGCCGTCGGCTCCCAGGGCCGCCGCGAGGTCGGCTTCGCCTCCGACCAGGACAACGCGCTGGTTGTGGCCGACGACTACGACGAGTCCCGCCACGGCCAGTACTTCGCGCAGTTCTCCGAGCTCGTCTGCCAGGGTCTCGCCGCGGCCGGGCAGCTGCTGTGCCCGGGTGACATGATGGCGAGCAATCCCGAGTGGCGAATGTCGGTGAGCTCCTGGGAGGCGACGTTCCGCCGCTGGGTCCAGGCCCCGCAGCCGGAGGCCCTCCTGCACGCCCAGGTCTTTTTCGACCTGCGGGCGGTGGCGGGCAGTACCGAGCTAGCCGCCGGGGTGCACCGCGGGGCCGTGGCCGCCGGGCAGGCCTCCCGCCGCACGCACGCGCACCTGGCCAGCCTGGCCGCCCGCCGTGAGCCACCGCTGACCTTTTTCAAAGGCTTCGTGGTGGATCGCTCCGGCGACTACGCGCACACCCTCGACGTGAAGAAAGGTGGGCTCGCCGCCGTGGTCCAGATGGCCCGGCTGTACGCGCTGGTCTCCGGCAGCCGGGCCGTGGATACCCGCAGCCGGCTGGCCGATGCCGCCGGCCAGAGCGTCAGCCAGCAGGGCGCGGCCGATCTGCGCGACGCCTTCGACTACCTGACCAGCATCACCCTGGCGCACCAGGCCGCCCAGCACGCCCGTGGGGAGGCCACGGACTACTACCTGTCGCCGAAGGAGCTCAGCCGCAACCAGCGCGAGCACCTGCGCGATGCCTTCCAGATCATCAAGAGCCAGCAAAACGCGCTGGCCACCAAGTATCCCGTCCGCAATATCTAGCCCGCGCGCGAGAAGACAAGGAGGTATCCCAGCATGGCGCTCTTTCGCCGTTCCCGCCTGGATTTGGAGGCGCCCGCCCGGTCCACGCCGCTGGATGAGCTGGAGTTGCTGGCCGTGGACATGGAGACCACCGGGCTGGATCCGCGCCGCGACCGGATCGTCTCGGTCGGCTGGGTGCCGGTGCGCGGTCAGGTCATCGACTTGGCCGGCGCCGGCTACCACGTCGTGCGCGGGGCATCGGTGGGGCAGTCGGCCACCATCCACCTGCTTACCGACGACGCCCTGGCCGCCGGCGAGGCCGAAGACGACGTCCTGGAGAGCCTCTTTGCTGCCCTGCGAGGGCGGGCGATGCTCGCGCACTTCGCCGGACTCGAGGTCGGTTTCTTAAACGCGGCGGCACGGCGTCACCGCGGCCGCGTGCCGCACCTGGAGGTAGTAGACACCTTCGGGCTCGAGCGCCGCCACATGGAGCGCATGGGCACCTACCCGCGTGGGGAGGACTTGCGCTTAGCAAACGTGCGTGCGCGCTACGGTTTGCCGGCCTACGGCAGCCACAACGCGCTGGGCGATGCCCTCGCCTGCGCCGAGCTCTACCTGGCGATTGTCAGCGGCATGCGGGCGGACACACTCAAAGAGATCCAGCGCGGCGTGCAGATCAAAGGAACCTAACAGGGGGGATTAACAAAGTTGCAAAGGCGTCCATGAGTACACTATGCGTCATGCGTTTAGGACGAATTGCACACCCAGAAGGAATCTGTTTCGCCATCATCGAGGGCGAGGACGAACTCGTCGCGAAGGAAATCGCGGACACCCCGTTTACCACCCCGAAGCCGACCGGCCGGGAGTGGAAGCTCGACGAGGTGCGCCTGTTGGCCCCGACGCTGCCGACCAAGGTGGTCGCCTTGGGCCGCAACTACGCGGACCACGTGGCCGAGGTCTTCAAGGAGTCCGCGGAGCACCTGCCGCCGACGATCTTCGTTAAGCCGTCGACCGCCGTCATCGGCCCGGACAACCCCATCAAGATCCCGGATTTCGCCACCCGCGTGGAATTCGAGGGCGAGCTGGCCGTGGTCATCTCCAAGCCGTCGAAGAATATTAAGGCCGAGAACTGGCGCGACCACGTGCTGGGCTACACCATCTGCAACGACGTCTCCTCCCGCGACCTGCAGTTCTCCGACGGCCAGTGGGCCCGCGCCAAGGGTATTGACACCTTCTGCCCGCTGGGGCCGTGGATCGAGACCGACCTGGACACGCTGGATCTGGACAACACCAAGATCAACGCCTACCTGACCCACGAGGGCCAGCGGGAGCAGAAGCAGGACTCGAACACCAACCAGATGATCGTCAAGATGGGCGGCATCCTGGAAGAGATCTCCGCCTCGATGACCCTGCTGCCGGGCGACGTCATCACCACCGGCTCGCCGGCCGGCACCGCCCCGATGACGCCGGGCGATCACATCGAGATCGAGATCCCGGGCATCGGCTCGCTGTCCAACCCCATCGCGCGCGCTTAAAACCGCGTCGTTCCGCCGTCGGTAGGCTGGGGGCATGCAGCACGACGACAGCCCCGCCCGACCCCATGGTCCGCACAGCCGCGAGCATTTCGCCGCGGTCTACCAGGAATCCGATCGGGTCTGGTCGGGTAACCCGAATGCGGCGTTGGTGAGCTTTGTTAGCGATGCCCCCGCGCCGCCGGCGGGCACCGCCCTCGATATCGGCTGCGGGGAGGGCGCCGACGTCGTCTACCTGGCCAGCCGCGGCTGGCACGTGGTGGGCATCGACTTAGTCGACGTGGCCATCGAACGCAGCCAGCAACTCCTAGCCGAACAGGTCCCCGACGTCGCCGCCCGCGTCCAGCTAGAGGCCATCGATTTCCGCGATTTTTCCGCGCGCGGGGAGACCTTCGACTTGGTCAGCTGCCACTACAGCACCCTGCCCGCCGAAGCGGAGACCCTCCACGCGCTCGAAGACGCGGTCGCCCCGGGCGGCTACCTGCTCTTTGTCCACCACTATGCCGAGGGCGAAGGCGTGGCCATGCCGGCGTGGGTCCGTGACCGTCTGTCCGCGCTCGAGGTCTTAAGCTTCGAGTCCCGCCCGCGCAACGTCAGCCACGGCGCGGGCGCGCACCACCACGAGGACGTGGTGCTCATCGCCCAGCGGCCCGCGGAGGAGTCCTTCTAGAGGCCCAGCGTGGCCAGGATGGTGCGCAGCTTAGCCGTGGTTTCTTCCAGCTCTGTCTCGGGGTCCGAGTCCGCGACGATGCCCCCGCCGGCCCAGGCCCGCGCGCTCAAGCCGTCGCCGGCGACCTCGGCGCAGCGAATAGCCACCATGTATTCGCCGTCGCCGGACGAGTCGCACCAGCCGACCGCACCGGCGTAGAAGCCGCGGTCAGTCTCCGCGGTGTGGATGAGGGCTTCGGCCGCGGCCGTCGGGGTCCCGCAGATGGCCGGGGTGGGGTGCACCCGCAGGGCCAGTTCCAGCGCGTTGGTGGAAGAATCCGCCAGCGTGCCGGTAATCGGGGTGCCCAGGTGCCACATCTCGGTCGTGCTCAGCAGCTGCGGGGTCTCCGGGCAATCCAGGTGCGAGCACAGCGGCTCCAGGATGCGCCGCAGGTGGTCGACCACGAAGGCGTGCTCGGCCTGGTCCTTGGCAGAACCGCGCAGGGTCTCGGCGGCGCGGGCATCGGCGGCGGCATCGGCGTGCCGGGCCGCGGAGCCGGCCAGGGGGAAGGCGGAAACCGTCGAGCCCTGCTTCTTGATGAGGACCTCCGGGGAAGAACCGACCAGCATGGCGCCGGTGCGGCCCGCCGGGGTCAGATCCGCGATGAAGCCGTCGCGGTGGGAAGAATTATCGATAAGCCGCGCGGCGACCAGCCGCGGGTCGACCGGTTCCGCGAACGCGATATCGACGGCGCGGGCCAAAACGACCTTCTCCAGGCGGGAGTTCTGGATGGTGGATACGGCGGCCTCGACCCGGCGCAGGTGCTCCTGCGGCTCCGGGTCCACCCCGGAGATCTCCGCGTTGAGGTGGCCGCGCCGGTAGTAGGCGTGCGGCTCGAGGGGCCCGTCCTCGCGGATGATGGACCGCGGCACCGTCAGAGCGGCGGGTTCATCCGCGTTGAAGGGGATAGCCCCGACCACCATCTCGTGGCGGGACTCGCGCAGAGCCTGCGCCGCCTCCCACGGGTCCGTGTAGGACTGCGCGCAGCCCTGGGTGCGCACGGACCCCGTGGCGCGCGAGAGGAGGAAGTCGGGCGCGGTCGATGGCCGGTTTTCATGCATGAAAAAATATTTTAGTCATCCGGCTGCGCGACCGCGGAATCAGCTCATCGGTCCCGCGCCGGTAAGCGAATAGGACGTGAGCGGATTCGGCGTGCAGGCTTAGCGAAAAGGCGGGCGGCGCCTCGTCTACGATGGTGGGCATGAGTGATGTACGTGTACGATTCTGCCCGTCGCCGACCGGCACCCCACACGTGGGGATGGTGCGCACGGCCCTGTTTAACTGGGCCTATGCGCGCCACACCGGTGGCAAACTGATTTTCCGTATTGAGGATACGGACGCCTCCCGCGACTCCGAAGAGTCCTACCAGGCGATTATTGACTCCCTGACCTGGCTGGGGCTCGGCTGGGACGAAGGCATCGACGTGGGCGGCCCGCACGAGCCGTACCGCCAGTCCCAGCGTAAGGACATCTACGCCGACGTTCTGCAGAAGCTCAAGGACGCCGGCCTGGTCTACCCGGCCTATTCCACCGCCGAGGAGGTCGAGGAGCGCCACAAGGCCGCCGGCCGCGACCCGAAGCTCGGCTACGACAACTACGACCGCGAGCTCCCCCAGGAGCAGATCGATGCCTTCGAGGCCGAGGGCCGCAAGCCCGTCTGGCGCCTGCGCATGCCGGAGCAGGACTGGTCCTGGACCGACCTGGTCCGCGGCGAGATGACCTTTAAGGCCGAGACCCAGCCGGACTACGTGGTGGCCCGCTCCAACGGTGAGCCGCTCTACACGCTGGTTAACCCGGTCGACGATGCCCTGATGGGCATCACCCACGTCCTTCGCGGCGAGGATCTTCTGTCCTCGACCCCGCGCCAGCTGGCCCTTTACGAGGCCCTGAAGCAGATCGGCATTGCCGAGTTCACCCCGCAGTTCGGCCACCTGCCGTTCGTCATGGGGGAGGGCAACAAGAAGCTGTCCAAGCGCGACCCGCAGTCCAACCTGTTCAACCACCGCGACAATGGCATCATCCCGGAGGGCATGCTCAACTACCTGTCCTTGCTGGGCTGGTCCCTGTCCGCCGACCAGGACATCTTCGGCATGTACGAGCTGGTCAAAAACTTCGACGTGACCGACGTGCTGGGTAATCCAGCCCGTTTTGACCAGAAGAAGCTCGAGGCCATCAACGCCGACCACATCCGCCTGCTGGAGCCGGAGGAATTCGCCTTCCGCCTGCGCAACTACCTGACGGAGTACACCGACTTCCCGGCCGACTACGACCCGGAGAAGTTCGCCTTCGCTGCCGACCTCGTCCAGACCCGCATCAAGACGCTGTCCGATGCCTACGGCCTGCTCAAGTTCCTCGTCACCGCCGACGAGGACCTAGAGCTCGACGAGAAGTCCGCCCGCAAGAACCTCAAGGAGGAGGCCGTCCAGCCGCTCGAGGTCGCCATCGCGACGCTGGAGCCCATCGAGGACTGGACCACCGAGCCCATCGAGGCGGCCCTGTCGAAGGCCCTCATCGACGATCTGGGGCTCAAGCCGCGCAAGGCCTACGGCGCTCTCCGCGTGGCCGTCTCCGGCGCTGCTGTGTCCCCGCCGCTGTTCGAGTCCATGGAGCTGCTCGGCAAGGAGTCCACGCTGAACCGTCTGCGGGCCGCCCTTGCCAAGACCCCGTGGGAGAGCGCGTAAGCCTAAATCCACACGCTGTAATTCATCCGCGGTAGGCACACTTAAAATAGCGCTAAAAACTGCCTCTACCCAGGCGATTTGCTAGTGTGCCGCCAGGGTGGTTATAGTTATTAACCGTTGCAGCGAGCGGTTGCGAGAGATTAAATAATCTTCCAGTCGAAAAGCACGGCAACAATTGGCCTATGGTGTAATTGGCAACACAGCGGTTTCTGGTACCGTCGTTCTAGGTTCGAGTCCTGGTAGGCCAGCAGTGATAAAGGGTTAAAAATCCGGAGTCACAGTTCTATGCCCCGTTCGTCTAGCGGCCTAGGACGCCGCCCTCTCACGGCGGTAACACGGGTTCAAATCCCGTACGGGGTACAAATCATGAAGGCAGTCAGTTTCTACTGGCTGCCTTTTCTTCGTTTCCAGGGTGGTATTAACCTACCCCAGACCACCGCCGGGAAAGCTCAAGTTGCCGGGCCCGGTGGGGTAGGACCACCCGCCATTTTCGGGACTTTCCTCCAATCGCTTCCATCCCCTCTGAGCTGGTCGTATACTAGGCCTCAAGACGTTCACCGAAAGAAAAGGAGATTGGATGAAAGCTTCTTTCCGTCTTAAGCGCAACGAAGATTTGTAGCTCGTGAAGATGCGGCATTGCCATAATTCATAACTTCCCACCGCGACTATTGCACGAAGTACAGGAGCTAAACGAGGATGAATCTCGACGCAGAAACGAAATCCCAGTGCAGCGTAGCCGAGGATCCTTCGGGCCACTGACAGTCAGACAGACTGCAAGCGAAATAACCACTGATTCGATTCGCATCCGGCCGGACAGAAGGAACTGTCACTACCGCACTGGGATTTTTATGTCTTTAGCTGCGGATTTGTTGATGTTTCGCGCATAGTTTAGAGTAATTCAAGTCCGCAACGCACAGCGTGCGCTGCTGTGGACAAGCTAGGCCCCGTTCGTCTAGCGGCCTAGGACGCCGCCCTCTCACGGCGGTAACACGGGTTCAAATCCCGTACGGGGTACAACCTAAAAGCCCAACCCAGCCCGGGTTGGGCTTTTTCTTTTGCCGCCAGCTGGCTGTGAATGTTCTGGGGACTTGCCCGCAACGGCGTCTCTGCCTTGGTCGAGCGGGGTGCAGGGGAGTAAAACTAAAACGTTCTATCTATTCCTGCCACAGAAGGGATGCGCCGTGCATCTTAGCGATCTTATGGACGCGGGCGTTTTGCTCCAGAACTTTGGGGGCTAGGCGCTCGCGGGCCTGGGCCTGGTCATCTTCATCGAATCGGGCGTTCTCTTCCCGTTCCTGCCCGGCGATTCCCTCTTGGTCACCGCCGCCATCCTCCGTGACGATTTGGGCCTGAGCGTCCCGCTCATCCTGCTCGTCGGTACGGTGGCGGCCTTCCTGGGCGACCAGGTGGGCTTCTGCCTGGGGCATACCTTCGGCCGCCGGCTGTTCAAGCCGGACGCGAAGATCCTGAAGACGGAGTACCTCGAGCGCGCCGAGGCCTTCTTCCGCAAGCACGGGCCGTTGGCGTTGGTGCTGGGTCGCTTCGTGCCCATCGTGCGCACCTACGTGCCGGTCTCGGCAGGCACGGCCGCCATGCCGTATAAGAAATTCGTGGGTTGGAACGTCCTCGGCGCGGTCGCTTGGATCGTCACCATGACCATGGTGGGCGTCCTCCTGGGCGGCATCCCGGGGATTGCTGACCGCATCGACGCCATCGTCCTGGTCATCGTGGGCGTTTCGGTCCTGCCGGTGGTCATCTCCGGCGCGCGCAGCTGGCGCCACAAGCCGGACGCCCCGGCTAACGATGCCGAACCCGCCCGGTAGCCTACAGCAGCGCGCCCAGCTTCCGGGCAGCGTCTTTTAGGGGCTCGCCGAATTTAGCGGTGGGGTCCGGGCGGAAGCGCTGCGCCGATCCAGAGACGGACAGCGCGGCGATAAACGTGCCGGACGGGTCGAGGACCGGCACAGAAACCGACGAGAGTCCGGCCTCGCGCTCCTCGACGGACTCGGAGATGCCGTCGCGGCGGGCGGCCTCGATATCGTCCTCGCTGAAGGAGGCGCCGCTAACGCTGGTGGGGGTAAACGCCGCGATGATGCGCGCCGCCGACCCCGAGGTAAGCGGCAGCTGGCGTCCCACCGGGACGACGTTGTGGAGGCCGGCCTCCGGCTCCCGGGTGGCAATGCAGGTGCGGGTGGCTCCCGTCAGCTCGTAAAGCTGGACCGATTCGCCGGTTTGCTCGAGCAATTTATCCATGATCGGCCCGGCCGCGGTGAGTAGCCGGTCGCGGTTGCCCGGCAGGGCGGGGCCGGCCGTCCATTTACCCTCATCCGTGCGGGTTAAAATTCGGTGTGCTTCCAGTGCCGTTGCCAAACGATGCGCCGTAGCCCGCGGCAAACCAGTGGTCTCGCACAGGTCGTTGAGGCTCGAGGGCCGGTTGGCGGCCGCCATCATGATGGCGACGGCCCGGTCCAGTACCTTGATCCCGGAAACTGCGCTATAATCTCCCATACTTTGAAATTTACGTCTCAAATTCTGAGATTTCAAGTGTGGAGGAAGAGTATGAGTCAAAAACTGACCTTGGCAGAAAAGATCTGGCGCGACCACGTCGTCACCCGCGGTGAGAATGGGGCACCGGACCTCATCTACATTGACTTCCAGCTCCTCCACGAAGTTACCAGCCCGCAGGCCTTCGAGGGGCTGCGCCTCAACGGCCGCAGCCTGCGCCACCCAGAGCTGCACCTGGCGACCGAGGATCACAACGTGCCCACCACGGGCATCAAGATCGGGGGCTTGAACGAAATCGCCGACACGACCTCGCGCACCCAGGTGTCCACTCTGCGGAAAAACTGCGAGGAGTTCGGCGTCCGCCTGCACTCGATGGGCGACGAGCAACAGGGCATCGTCCACACGGTCGGCCCGCAGCTGGGCATTACCCAGCCGGGCATGACCATCGTCTGCGGCGACTCGCACACCTCGACCCACGGCGCTTTCGGCTCCATTGCCATGGGCATCGGGACTTCCGAGGTCGAGCACGTCATGGCCACCCAGACGCTGTCGCTGAAACCGTTCAAGACCATGGCCATCGAGGTCAAGGGCCAGCTGGCCGAAGGCGTCAGCGCGAAGGACCTCATCCTGGCGATCATCGCCAAGATCGGGACCGGCGGCGGCCAGGGACACATCATCGAATACCGCGGCGAGGCCATCCGCGCGATGTCGATGGAAGCCCGCATGACCATCTGCAACATGTCGATCGAGGCCGGCGCCCGTGCGGGCCTGGTCGCCCCCGACGAGACCACCTTCGAGTACGTCCGCGGGCGCGAGTTTGCCCCGCAGGGCGCGGACTGGGACGCGGCCGTCGAGTACTGGAAGACCCTGCCGACCGACGAGGGCGCCGAGTTCGACACCGTCGTCGAAATCGACGCCTCTGAACTGACCCCGTTCGTGACCTGGGGGACCAACCCGGGCCAGGGCCTGCCGCTGGGGGCAAATGTGCCGAGCCCGGAGGACTTCGGCGACGACAACTCCCGCGCCGCCGCCGAGAAGGCCCTGGACTACATGGACCTTACACCGGGCACCCCGCTGCGCGAACTCGCCATCGATACCGTCTTCCTGGGCTCGTGCACCAACGCGCGCATCGAGGACCTGCGCGCCGCCGCCGACGTCGTGCGCGGCCGCCGCATTGCGGACGGAACCCGCATGCTGGTCGTGCCGTCCTCGACCGGCGTCAAGCAACAGGCCGAGGCTGAGGGCCTCGACCGCGTCTTCGCCGACTTCGGCGCGGAGTGGCGCACCGCGGGCTGCTCGATGTGCCTGGGCATGAACCCCGATCAGCTGCGGCCGGGCGAGCGCTCCGCGTCCACCTCCAACCGCAACTTCGAAGGCCGCCAGGGCCCCGGCGGGCGCACCCACCTCGTTTCGCCGCTGGTGGCCGCCGCCACCGCCGTGACCGGCCACCTGGCCTCCCCGGCCGACCTGCCCGCCGCCCCGTCCGCCGAATAGCGCCCGAGCCGAAAACCCTAGAAGGAGAAGATTCCGATGGAGAAATTCACCACCCACACCGGCACCGGGGTGCCCCTGCCGTATTCCAACGTGGACACGGACCAGATCATCCCGGCCGTCTACCTGAAATCGGTCAAGCGCACCGGCTTTGCCGATGCCCTGTTCGCCAACTGGCGCAAAGACCCCGCCTTCGTCCTGAACCAGGAGACCTTCCGCGACGGCTCCGTCCTGTTCGCCGGCGCCGACTTCGGGACCGGCTCGTCGCGCGAGCACGCCGTCTGGGCGCTCAACGACTACGGCTTCAAGGCCGTCTTTTCCTCCCGCTTCGCCGACATCTTCCGCGGCAACGCGGGCAAGGCGGGCCTGCTGGCAGGAATCATGGCCCAAGAAGATATCGAGCTCATCTGGAAGCAGCTGGAGGGTGGGGAGACCTCCGTCCGCGTCGACCTGGGGGCCCGCACCGTCACCGTCGGCAGCAACGTCTACAGCTTTGACGTCGACGACTACACCCGCTGGCGCCTCATGGAGGGCCTCGATGACATCGGGCTGACGCTGCGCGACGAGGACGCCATCGCAGCGTACGAGGGTACCCGCCCGTCGTTTAAGCCAGCGGTGCGCTAATAATTCGCATAAGCTCAGGTGTCATGACAACACCTGAGTGGAACAACTCCGAATCCCGCAACTACGGACAAGGCTACGGCTACCAAAACCAGAACCCGAACCAGGGCACGCCCTACGGCCAGCCGGGCTACGCCGGTGCCGGCCCGCAGGCTGGCTTTCAATCCGGCACGGTCTACGCGCCCACCCCGCCGGACGCGCCCGGGGCCGTCGGCCAGGGCTTCAAGGGCTACTTCCAGAACTTCGGCCCCTGGTTCGGCGCGGCGGTGGTCTACCTGGTGCTGCAGTTCCTCCCGATGATCCCGTTTGCGTTGGTCGTCGCGCTTACCGGCATCCTCGAAACCGAAGGCACCGCGAGCACAGGGTCGGCCACCATGGGTGCGGCTTTTATCGTTTTGCTGCTGCTGGGCGCCTGCGTTTTTCTGGTGGGCCTGTGGATGTACGTGAACTTCTACCACGGGGCCGTCGAGGAGGCTAACGGGCAGCGCGTGAGCTTCCGCGGGCTGTTCCGCTTTGACGGAGGCCGCGTCGGCACCATGGTCACGGTCGCCGTCTACGGGATCCTGGTCTGGCTGGGCTGCTTCTTCTTTATCATCCCGGGCCTTTTCATCGCTTTCCTGCTGTGCTGGGTCCCCGTGATTAAGGCCGAGGACCCGTCCAAGGGCATCGGCGCGGCGATGTGGGAGTCCTACCGCCTGTCCACCCAGAATATTGGCACCACGCTGCTGCTGGTCGTCCTGCTGGTGTTGCTGCAGATGGCCGCGAGCCTCATTCCGATTGTCGGCAGCCTCGTGGTGCTGCCGGTGCTCTTCTTCGCCTGGGTCCTGACCTACCGCTCGCTGACCCAGCGCCCGGCCGCGCGCTGGTAGGCGTTAGCGCACGGGCAGCGGGCTGGCCAGGTAATCCGCGCCGGTCAGCTCGCCGCCGTTAAAGGACAGCACCCACACTGAGGACTTTTTGACCTTCAGGTCGTCGACGTCGTACTTCAAAAACACCGGGTCCAGGCTGGCGATCATCTCGGGGATGGCCAGGCCCTGGCTGACGATGACGGGCGTGCCGCCCTGCTCAACGATGCCATCGAAGGCCTCCCGCGCCGCCTCCTTGTCGCGCAACCAGCCGTCGTCGCCCAAGCGCTCGTCTACCGTGACGTCGAAGCCGAGCTCGGCCGCCAGGGGAGCGGCGGTCTGCTGGCAGCGGTCCGGCAGCGCGGAATAGATGGCGGTCGGTTGGTAGGGCGCGAGCATCGGCACGAGCATCTCCGCCTGGCGCAGGCCCTTCTTGTCCAGCGGGCGCAGGTTGTCGTCGCCGCTAAAGCCCTTGCGCGGCAGGGCGCGGGCGTGGCGGACATAGAGCACGCGGGTGGTCGGGGCCAGCCGCAGGCGCTTTTTTGCCTTCCGGAGCACGTCGGCGTCCACCTGGTAGGACAGCAGGTTGATGGCCGCGTCCACGGTCATCCAGTGGATCTGGTCGACCTCGTCGTTGGGCGTGAACTCGCCGTCCTCGACCTTGCCCAGCCAGTAGTAGACCACCTTGGTCCGGCCCTGGACCGGGTAGGTGACCTTGCCGATGAGCTTGCCCAGTTTGATGCGGTAGCCGGTTTCCTCGGCGACTTCGCGCACGGCGGTAGTCGGCAGGGACTCGCCCGGGTCGACCTTGCCCTTGGCTAGCGACCAGTCGTCGTAATGCGGGCGGTGGATGACGGCCACCTCCGGATCGTGGGGGTTGCCGCGCCAGAGCACCGCGCCCGCCGCCAGGGTGGTCCGGGAAAATTCCTTGGCCGGATCGGGGCTAATTTCCTGGTGACGCCCAGAAATGAAGACCTCGGACTGGCTGTCTTTGTCGTTTTCGTGCATGTTCTTGGGCTTGGGCATGGGCGCGCGCCTACTCCTTGCAACTGGTCTCAAACGGATATTTCTCGCCGTCCATCATAGTCCCGCGGTGGGCCCGGCTACACTACTATTGTTCGTGATGTCTAAGGAGGAGCGCTTAATGGTCCGAGTTGCAGTGATGGGGGCTGGTTCGTGGGGCACCACGCTGGCCAAGGTCTTCGCCGATGCCGGCAACAGCGTCCGGCTCTGGGTCCGCCGGCCGGAGCTGTCCGCCACCATCCGGGAGACCCACCGCAACGCTGATTACCTGCCGGATATCGAGCTGCCCGCCACCATCGCCCCGACGACCGAGCCGGAAAACGCGCTTGCCGATGCCGACATCGTCGTCCTCGCCGTGCCCTCCCAGACGTTGGGCGAAAACCTGGATGCCTGGTCGCAGCACCTGCCTAACGATGCCACCGTCGTCTCCATCTCCAAGGGCGTGGAGTCGACCTCGCTGCGGCGGATGAGCCAGGTGATTGCGGCTTCCGGCGTGGACGCCGAGCGGATCGCGGTGCTCTCGGGCCCCAATCTGGCCAAGGAGATCGCGCTGGAGCAGCCGGCGGCCACCGTCATCGCCTGCGAGGACGAGTCCCGCGGCCAGCTGGTCCAGGCTGCCGTGGCCACTAACTACCTGCGTCCGTACACCAACACCGACGTCATCGGCTGCGAGATCGGCGGCGCCTGTAAGAACGTCATCGCCCTGGCCTGCGGCATCGCCTCCGGCAAGGGGCTGGGCAACAACACGCTGGCCTCCTTGATTACCCGCGGCCTGGCCGAAATCAGCCGCCTGGGCGTGGAATTGGGCGCCGATCCGCGGACCTTCGCGGGGCTGACCGGCCTGGGCGACCTGGTCGCGACCTGCAGCTCCGAGCTGTCGCGTAACCGCACCTTCGGCTACCGCCTGGGCCAGGGCGGGACCCTGGAGGAAGCCAAGGCTGCTACCAACGGCCAGGTCGCGGAGGGCGTAATTTCCTCGGACTCGGTCTTCCGCCTAGCGCAGCAGCACAACATCGACATGCCCATTACCCATTCGGTCTACGGGGTATGCCACCGCGGGGTCGCGGTGGAGGAAATGATCGTCGCATTGATGGGTCGGTCCAAGAAGTCGGAGTAGGCAACCGGTATGCTAGCTGCCTATGAGTTCCCGAAAGATCCGCGTGGCGGTCGTCTACGGTGGCCGCAGCACTGAACACTCCGTGTCCTGTATCTCCGCCGGGGCGGTGATGAGCCACCTCCCGCACGACAAATACGAGGTCGTGCCCGTCGGTATTACCCGCGAGGGCCTGTGGACCCCGGGAACCACCGAGGGCCTGCAGCTCAACGATGGCGTCCTGCCCGAGGTCACCGCCGGCGACGAGCTTTCGCTGTCGCTGACCCCCAGCTCCCGCGGGCGCTTTGTCAACGTCACCCGCGGCGAGGTCTACGCCGACGTGGACGTCATCTTCCCCGTCCTGCACGGGCCTTTCGGCGAGGACGGGACCATTCAGGGCCTGTTTGAGATGTCCTCGGTGCCGTACGTGGGCACCGGGGTGCTGTCCTCGGCCACCGGCATGGACAAGGAGTTCACCAAGAAGCTCATGGTCGCCGAAGGCCTGCCGGTCACCCCGGAGGTCATTCTCCGCGACCGCTCCGAGCTCACCGAAGAGGAAAAGTCCGTGCTGGGCCTGCCGGTCTTCGTGAAGCCGGCGCGCGGCGGTTCCTCGATCGGTATCTCCAAGGTCACCGACTGGGAGCAGCTGCCCGAGGCCATCCGCCTGGCCCGCGAATCCGACGAGAAGGTCATCGTGGAAAAGGAGATCGTCGGCTCCGAGGTCGAGGTCGGCGTCCTGCAGTACCCGGACGGAAAGCTGCTGGCCTCGGTGCCGGCGCTGCTCAACGGCACCGGCGACTCGGAGGAAGGCTTCTACGGCTTCGAGACCAAGTACCTGGACAACGTCGTCTCCGCCACCATCCCGGCCCCGTTCGAGACAGAAGTCATCGACGAGCTCAAACAGCTGGCCCTGGAGACCTTCCAGGCGCTGGACTGCAAAGGCCTGTCCCGTGTGGACTTCTTCGTCACCGACCAAGGCCCGGTCCTCAACGAGATCAACACCATGCCGGGCTTTACCCCGATCTCGATGTACCCGCAGGTGCTCGCCGCCAGCGGCGTCGACTACGAGACCCTGCTCGACACGCTCATCGAAACCGCGCTGGCAGGCGCCTCGACGCCGGAGCCCTAGTCGGCGGCTGCGAGGGCATCGCCGAGCTCTACCAGCACGCTGTCGGCGACGTCCTGGGGCAGGTGCGCGGCGATGTCGGTGTCCTGGCCCAGCGCGAACCAGGTGCTGGCCGTAGTACCCGGCGCCAGGGTCGTGTCCTCGAACCAGGGCACGTCGTTGACCTGCTGGACCTGCTCGCCGGCCGCATAGCCCGGCGCCGGCTCCACCCCGCAGCGCAGGACGACGGCCTCGCGGCCGGGCGCGGTCCACACGGCCGTGCCTGCAGCGGTGCCCTCCGGCAGCTCGCGCAGGCGCCGGTAGTCCTCGGCCAGCGTGTCCGGCAGGGCGGCATCGAGGGCGCGGCAGGGGGTGCGGGTCTCACCGTCTGCGGCCTGGAGCTGGGACAGGGGAGCCGCGTGCGGTTTCTGGTCCTTGTGCTCGAGCTGGCCCAGGGCCTCCTCCAGGCCTTCGGGCTCGCCGTCGTCGTGGGTGGTCACCGCCACGACCGGGGCGCGGTCAACGGTGTACCACGTGGTCAGGGTCGACCCCGGCGTCATGTCGCGGACCTGCAGCCACTGCGCGCCGCTGGCCTCGGTGGTCTCGGAATAAGGCGTGTACTGCAGCGGCAAGTCGACGCCACAGCGCAGCGTGGTCGCCTCGGAAGAAATGGTCGCCCAGGCGGCCACCCCGTCCGGCACGGGCTCGACGATCTCGGAGCGCTCGTGCCCGTAGAACTTGCCCGGCAGGTTGTCCACCACCGCCGCGCACTCGGCCGACGATGCCTCCTGCGACGGCACCGGCGACATCGCCACCGGCTCCCGCGCCACCGTGGAAAAGTAGTACTTGGCCCCGAACAGGACCGCCACGATAAGAATTAAGGAGATAGCCAGCAGCGCGTAGACTGCGGTGCGGTTAAATTGGTTACCCTGAGAGTCCATAAACTGCAATCTTATCGAAAGGTATTCGGTGAACTTAACCCCGACTCTGACCGATGTGGGCGAACACGAGGTCATCGGCGAGATCATCGCGGCCGCGCCCAGCGCGCTGAACGGCGACGACGCGGCGGTGATGTTTCCGGCCGCCCCCAACACTCGCACGGTCGCGGCCACGGACATGATGGTCGAAGGCCGCCACTTCCGACGCGATTGGTCGACGCCTAACGAGATAGGGCAGAAGGCCATCCTGGAAAACTTCGCCGACGTCGAGTCCATGGGCGCGCGGCCGATTGCCGCGCTGCTGGCTATTAGCGCCCCGGCCGACACCCCGGTGGCGTTCGTGCGGGGGATTGCGGAGGGCATCGCCCAGCGCTGCGAGCCCTACAACGCCGAGCTGGTGGGCGGCGATCTCACCCAGGGCGCCCAGGTCACTGTCACAGTCACCGCGATTGGGCACCTGGGCGGGGACCGGCCCGCGATGACCCTGGACCGCGCCCGGCCTGGCCAACAGCTGGTCGCGCACGGCAAGATCGGCTGGTCGGCCGCCGGTCTGGCCCTGCTCGAGCGCTTTGGCCGCGATCTGCCCGCCGAGCTGGCCCACCTCAACCCGCTTATCGATGCCCATTGCTGCCCCTGGCTAGAGCCCAGCCGGGGCATGATCGCGCGGGCGGCGGGCGCGACCGCCATGACGGATATCTCCGACTCGCTCATCCGCGACGTCGGCACCATCGCGGCGCGCTCCGGAGTCAACATCGACTTGGATTCGGCGGCCATCGCCCCGCACGAGCTGCTGGTCGAGGCCGGCAACGCCCTGGGCGTCGATCCGTGGCGTTGGGTGCTTACCGGCGGCGAGGACCACACCCTGGTGGGCACCACGGCGAAGGAGGCACCGTCGGGGTTCCGGGTCATCGGCAGCGTTAACAAGGGCGCGGCGGCTACGGTGGATGGGAAAGAATCCGCCTACGATGCCGGCTGGGAGGCCTTCTAAACCCATGAGCGATATCCCCACGTGCACGCCGACCTACCACCCGTCCTGGGAGGAGGTCTTGGGCCCGGCCCTCGATGAGCACTGGCTGCAGATTCAGTCCCTGCTGGACGCCGGGCCGTTTCTGCCCGCCGCCGAAAACCTCTTCCGCGCCTTCTGGCAGCCGCGCGACCAGGTGCGCGTCCTCATCCTGGGCCAGGACCCGTACCCGACCCCGGGCCATCCGATGGGCCTGGCATTTTCTACCCAGCCGGGCGTCAAGCCGCCGAAGTCGCTGGTCAATATCTACAAAGAGCTCCACGACGACTTAGGCATTGCCCCGCCCGCGGACGGGGACCTGTCGGCCTGGAACGACCAGGGGGTCATGCTGCTCAACCGAGTGCTGAGCGTGGCGCCCGGCAACGCGGGTTCGCACCGCGGCCACGGCTGGGAGGCGGTCACGGAGGCCGCCATCCGCAGCCTGGATAGCGAGCAGCTGGTGGCCATCCTGTGGGGCCGGGACGCGCAGAAGTGCGCGACGTTCCTCCCGCGCGCCCACAAGCTGGCCGCCCCGCACCCGTCGCCGCTGTCGGCGCACCGCGGTTTCTTCGGGTCGCGACCGTTTTCTCGGGCGAACGAGTACCTTCGGGCGGCTGGCGCGCGCGAAGTGGACTGGCGCTTGTAAGATAACGGCCATGTCATTTCTAGGGTCCTTAGATGCGGCCGGTCTGCGCGGGTGGGCCGGCCGGGCCACCGGCGAACTGTCGCGCCGGCGCGCGGAGATCAACGCCCTGAACGTCTTCCCGGTGCCGGACTCTGACACCGGCTCCAACATGGCCTACACCATGGAGGCCGCGCTGCGAGAGGCCGACCAGCACCCGGAGGCGGACCTGGCCGGGGTGGCCCAAGCGCTCGCCGTCGGATCAGTGCGCGGGGCCCGCGGTAACTCCGGGCTCGTGCTCTCCCAGGTCCTGCGCGGGGTGGCGGAGACCGTCCACGACGGCCCCCTGGACGGGCAAGTGCTCGCCGATGCCCTGACGCTCGCGGTCCGGCTCGTCAGCCGGGCCATCGCGCAGCCGGTGGAGGGCACCGTGGTCACGGTCCTGCGGGCGGCCGCGGAGGCCGCCGAGGACGCGGCCGAAGACGACCCGCGCCTGCAGCCGGTGGCGCAGGCGGCGGTGGAAGCCGCGCGCATCGCTTTGCAAAACACGCCCTCGCTGCTGCCGGAGCTGGCCGCGGCTGGCGTCGTCGACGCGGGTGGGGCCGGCCTAGTCGTCCTGCTCGAGTCCCTGCTGTCCACCGACACCCAACCCGCGCCGGTGGCCGCGGCGGCCCCGGATGCCGACTGGCTCGAGGTCATGTTCTTCTTCCGCGGCGATCTCGACGCCCTGCAGGCCCGCCTCGACGCGATGGGCAACTGCCTGGTCGTCGCCCCGGCGGCCGACGATGCCGCCACCGTCCACCTGCACACCACCGTTGCCGGCCCGGTCATCGAGGAGGCCTTCGCCGCCGGCGCTGTCAGCGACCTGCGCCTGGAGGTCCTGCCGAGCCCCGCCGAGCCCGCGCCGGAGCGCGGGCAGGTGCGCCGGGTCATCGCGGCCGCCCCCGACGGCGCGGTCGCCCAGCTTTTTGCCGCCGCCGGCGTGGATGTCGTCGCGCCTGGTCAGGGCGCGGGCGAGACGCAGGACAACGATATCTTCCTCACCAACGGCACTGAGTCCGAGACCGGCCGCTGCCAGGTGGTGCCGACGGGATCCTTCGTCGCCGGGCTGGCCGCGCTGAGCGTCTACGAACCCGGCAACCCGGACACCGCGGCGATGGTGCAGGCCATGCAGGAAGTCGCCGACTCCATGCGCGTGGAGATCCTAGATGAGGAGAGCCCGGAAGCCGTCGAGGCGGCGTGCCGCCGGCTGTTGGCCGCGGGCGGGGAACAGGTCACCGTCCTGTCTGCCCAGCCGATTGACTCGGCGGAGCTGGGGGCAAGGCTCGGCGCGGAGGTCGCGGCCCTCCAGGTCCCCGGGATCGCCACCGAAGTTGGGGTAGAGTAGCGGGCATGCTGGGGTGGCGCGATGAACGAAAGCTCTCGGAGGTTCTAGACCCGAAGCAGGCGCGCCGGTTGGAGGCGGCCTTCGGGTACACCACCTGCGGGCAGCTGCTGGAGCACTACCCGCGCGACTATATGCGCCACGGCTACGACGTGGGCATCGCCGATGCCGACGAGGGCGACCACGTCACCCTCTCGGGCGTTATCACCCGCACCGATTTCCGGCCCACCAGCCGCCGCGGGGTGCTGCGCGTCTTCCTGGACAATGGCCTGGTCGTGAGCTTTTTCAACCCGACGTTCCAGCGCAAGTTTCTGCAGCGCGGGCGCCGGGCGATGTTTTCCGGTAAGCTGCAGTTTTTCCGCGGGACTCCGCAGCTGCAGCACCCGGACTTCGTGATGCTCGATAGCCACGACGGCACGGTGGCCGGCTCCGGCGCCCTGCGGGGGCTGGCCAGCGCCGGCGAGCTCGAGGAGGTTCTGAGCCAGTGGGAGTGGATCCCGGTCTACCCGGCTTCGGAGAAGGCGCCTTCCTGGCTCATCATGATGGCGGTCAAGCGCGTCCTTGACACGCTGCCTCCCGTGCCCGAGCCGCTGGATCAGCGGCAGATGGTCAGCTTCGACACCGCGCTGCGCCAGGTCCACCAGCCGGGCCCGGCCGGCCCGCAGCGCGCCATCCAGCGGCTTAAGTACAACGAGGCGCTGGGCATCGGGCTGGTGATGGCGCTGCGCCACCGCGACGCGCAAACGCACCGGGCCAAGCCGCTGCCGCCGCTCGACGACGGCTTCCGCGCCGAGCTTTTAGATAACCTGCCCTTCGAGCTGACCAACGGGCAAAAGCGCGTGACTGCGGACATCTCCCACGACATGACCCAGGACGCGCCGATGGCCCGGCTCCTGCAGGGCGAGGTCGGCTCCGGCAAGACCATGGTCTCCGTGCTGGCAATGCTGCAGGCCGCCGATGCCGGCTTCCAGGCCGCCCTGCTCGCCCCCACGGAGGTGCTGGCCGCACAGCACTTCGAGTCCGTGACCGCCACCGTCCCCGCGGATGTCAAGGTAGTCTGCTTGACGGGCTCGATGAAGGCCGCCGAGAAGCGCCAGGCGCTGCTGGATATCGTCTCCGGGGACGCGGACATCGTCATCGGCACGCACGCGATCATCCAGGACAAGGTGGAGTTCTTCGACCTGGGGCTGGTCGTCGTCGACGAGCAGCACCGCTTCGGCGTCGAGCAGCGCGAGGCCCTGCGTACCAAGTCGCACCCGGGCTTTAGCCCGCACCTGCTGGTGATGACGGCGACGCCTATCCCGCGCACGGTGGCGATGACCGTCTTCGCCGATCTGGCTGTGTCGACGCTGACCGAGCTGCCGGGCGGGCGTAAGCCGATCCAGACTTCGGTGGTGCCGGAGTGGATGCCGTCCTGGGTTTCGCGGGCGCTTGAGCGCATCCGCGAGGAGGTCGCGGCCGGCCACCAGGCCTATATCGTCTGCCCGCAGATCGAGGGCGAGGGCGGCGTCGAGGCCGTGGCCGAGCAGCTGGCCCACGGGCCGCTGAAGGATTTGCGCGTCGGTCTGCTGCATGGCCGCATGCCGGACAAGGACGAGCGGATGGCCGCCTTCGCCCGCGGCGATATCGACGTGCTCGTGGCAACCACCGTGGTGGAGGTCGGCGTCGACGTGCCGAACGCCACCGTCATGCTTATCCGCAACGCGGAGAACTTCGGCGTCTCGCAGCTGCACCAGCTGCGCGGGCGCGTCGGCCGCGGCGGCAACGCCTCGGTCTGCCTGCTGCACACGCTCGCCGAGGAGCATACCCCGGCCTTTAACCGCGTCCAGGCGGTCGCGGCCACGAATTCCGGCTTCGAGCTGGCCGAACTGGACCTGGCTCAGCGCCAGGAAGGCGACGTGCTGGGCACCGAGCAATCCGGCACCCGGCGCAGCCTCAAGCTGCTCAACCTTCTGCGCGACCGCGACATCATCGAGCGCAGCCACGCCGACGCCTTCGCCTTGGTCGAGCGCAACCCGGATCTGGCGCTGGAGCTGACGCAGGAGATGAACGCGGAGAAACTAAGCTACCTGGAAAAGAACTAACCAGCCGCGGTGCTAGGGTATGGGGCATGGAAATTTGCGCGCCCTTCGCGGGCATCGTCCGCTACCACGTGGCGGAAGGGGACACGGTGGACGCCGGTGCCCCCGTCGCTACTGTGGAGGCTACCAAGCTGGAGATTCCGGTGGTGAGCCCGGCGCCGGGCATCGTGAGCCGGGTGCTGGTCCCGGATTTTTCGACCGTGGCCGGTGGCGACCGCCTGGCCGAGATTGGAGAGCGCCCATGACGCGGATTATTGCTGGACAAGCCCGGGGACGCACCATCGTGGTGCCGGACACGGGTACCCGCCCGACCGCCGACCGCGCCCGGGAGGGCCTGTTTTCCTCCCTCAATGCCCGCTGGGGTTTTGCCGGCTCCCGCGTGCTGGACCTGTTCGCCGGCTCCGGCGCCCTAGGACTAGAGGCCGCCAGCCGCGGCGCCGAGGAGGTCGTCCTCGTCGACGATGCCGCCGTCGCCTGCCGCGCCATGGAACACAACGTCGGCGTCGTCGGGCACCCGCGGGTGACCATCCGGCAGCAGAAGGCCTCGGCCTACCTGGCGGGCGCCCCGCGCGGATTCTTCGACATGGTCCTGGCCGACCCGCCCTACGCCTTCGATGCCGTCGACGAGCTCGTTGCCGCCATCGAGCCGGTGCTAGCCGACGATGCCATCGTCGTCATCGAGCGCCACGTCGACTCCCCGCAGACCGAGTGGCCCGCCGGCTTTGAGCCGACCGGCCAGAAGCTGAAGAAGCGTACCTTTGGTATTGCGCGGATGGACATGGCGCTGTACCACCGCGCCGGATAGAACCGCTACAGGAAGGACCCCTACTGCCATGACGAAGGCCGTGTGCCCGGGCTCTTTTGACCCGATGACCTTGGGACACCTCGATATCTTTACCCGGGCTAACCAGCTGTTCGACGAGGTCACCGTGCTCGTGACCGGCAACCCGGACAAGCCCTCGGGGTTGTTTAGCATCGACGAGCGCATGGAGCTCATCCGCCAGAGCGTGCCCGCCGACATCAAGGTCGACAGCTGGGGCGGCTTGCTGGTTGACTACACCAGCGAGCACGGCATCGATTGCCTGGTCAAGGGCCTGCGTTCCTCGCTGGACTACGAATACGAGCTGCCGATGGCGCAGATGAACCGGCGGCTGACCGGCATCGACACCATGTTCTTGCTCACCGATGAGAAGTACGGCTATATTTCGTCTTCCCTGTGCAAGCAGGTCGCTAAGTTCGGCGGGGACGTGCAGGGCATGTTCCCCGAGGCCGTCGCCTGCGCCGTGATGGACAAGTACCGCGCATGATGCTGCTGGCCGTTTTCGCTGTCGTCCTTTTCGGCTCCTGCATGCAGCGGGTCTCCGGCATGGGGCTGGGTCTTATCGGCGGGCCCGTCCTCATGCTGCTGATGGGGCCGGTCGAAGGCATTCTGGTCATCAACGTGCTGGCCTGTATCAACGCCGCGCTGACGACGATATCCGTGCGCCACGACGTGGACTGGAAGGTCTTCGCGCAGATTGGGGCGGTGATGGTGCTCGGATCCATCCCGGCCGGGCTGCTGGTCGCGCGCACGGATACGGCGCCGCTGCTGGTGATCGTCGGCGGCGCACTGCTGGTTGCGCTGGGCGTGGTGACCTTCGGCAAGCGCTTCGTGCCGCAGATGCAAGGCACCGGTCCGGCTGTCTCCGCCGGCATCCTGGGCGGGTTTACCAACACGCTGGCCGGCATCGCGGGTCCGGTCATCACCGTCTACGCCCAGGCTGCACGCTGGCCGCAGCAGATGTATACCGCCACGTTGCAGCCCATCTTTATGGTGGGCGGGTTTATCTCCGTCACGGCCAAGCTGCTGGTGGGCGCCGGTGGCTTCGACGGGGTGAGCGGCTGGCTGTGGCCGGTGGGCCTGCTCGCGATGTTGCTGGGCATTAGCACCGGCACCGCGCTGGCGCGCCGAGTACCCCGCGGGGCGGCGCACAAGTTCTCACTCTTTATCGCCTCGGTCGGCGCCGCCAGCGCCGTAATCCGCGGCCTCACCAGCCTTTAAGGCACGGCACCCAGGCGCGCAAGCTAGATACGCCGAGTAGGCACGCTGAATGGGCGTTCACGGTCTGTTCCGTGGACGCCTCTTCGCGTGTTCTTGCTGCGCTTGCCGCAGGGGGCCGCCGGCGTTTTAAGCCGGCACGCGTTCGGGTGGTATCCACACCACCCGGCCACCAACCCTAGCCATCCGGCCCCGAGTCTGCGCCGGGCCCGGCCCGTCCTCGTTGGCACCATTATGGTGCGGACACAACGTGGCCAGGTTCGCCGCATTCGTCGGGCCACCTGAGTCCCAGGACTGCAGGTGATGGACCTGGCACTCATCGGCACCGGCCAAACACCCCGGCCAGGCACACACCGGGTGCTCCATCAACGCCAAGCGCCGCTGCTTCCAGGAGGCCAAACGCGCATCCCGGTAACAGTTAACCGGTCCGGCCACCGGGTCGAAGACCCCGACGTAGCCGACCTGCTCAAACGCCCGGGTCACCAGCTCGGCGCCACTGATCACTGCGCCGTTGGTCAGCTGCACCGTGATATCCGCGGCGTCCTGGCCGACGACGAGGTGGCCGAAATCCTGAAGGTTGAGGACCACGTTGGTCGTCACCGACGCGCGCACACCGGCACCATCACCGGTACCGTCGCCGTCACCGCCGCCGGTGAAGACCGCGCGGGCATCCTCGACGGTGCGTACTTGGGCTTTGATATCGGCGACGAGGCCGGCGTCGGCGATAAGGCGCATCGACCATAAGCCCTCGGCCGAACGGCGGTAAATAACGCCTGGCTGCGGCGCCGGGGCGGGGCGGGCCTCCTGGATTTTGCGCCGGGCGGTCGCCGCCATTTGCTTGGCGTCAACCGGCTGGGCGGAAAGCTCTTCCATGATGCGCCAGGCATCGTTTTTGTTTTTCACCCGCCGCAGCACCCCACGTAGTACGTCGAGTACGGGTAGGCAGTGCCCGTGGCGGGCGGCATTCGCGCGCACTCGGCGCTGGCGGCCGGCGTGCTTGACCGGGCCGAAAAACACGCCGGCCAGGTCGAAAAGGCGCTCCAGCTCGTCGCGGCCGGAGCCGGCGGCCGCGCGCTCGGCATCCCAATCGGCGTGCCAAGCGCCCTCCACAATGTCGATTCCGGGCTGGGTTACGGCAGCCACGAACCTAGAAAAACAATCCCCCGATGTCATGCCCCACACACTAAATGAGCCCCTGCCAGCCTGCAACTGGAAGGGGCATCGGGAGCGCGAAGCTACTGGTAGGACTTGGCCTTGCGGCGGTCGAGGTAGATGAACACAGAGACGATCGCCGCGCCGAGGACGAACATGCCGAGGATGGCCGGCGTCCCGGCGTCCTGGCTCTCGCCCCAGGGCCAGAGGGCGCGCAGGGAGCCCAGCATGAAGCCGGCCATCGCGGCCAGGGTCACGGAGTGGTGATTGTCCAGCAGGTAGTTGAGAACCTTGACGAAGGCGGCCAAGCCGCACAGGGCGCCAAGAGCGAAAACGGCGATGGTGCCCATCTCGCGGTCGCTGACGGCGCCGATGATGGGCTGGTAGAGGCCCATCGTGAGCAGGATGAGAGAGCCGGACACGCCCGGCAGGACCAGCGCGCACACGGCGATGGCGGCGGCGAAGAAAACAACCACCAGCGACGGGTCCTCATGCGGGGCGGAGGTAAAGCCGGTGATGAAGAAGATGAGCACGGCTGCCACCACGAAAGCGATGAGGGAGGGGGCCTTGAAGCGGTCGGCCTTGTCCATCATGGACACCGGCACGATGATGGAGACGGCGACCATGCCCAAGAAAAGGGCCTTCGACAGGGAGACATGGCCCTCGACGAAGCTGGACATGACAGACGAGAGGCCGAAGACCGCGGCGAACATACCGATGGCCACGGCGATGATGAAGCCCCACTCGACTTTCTTGAAGCGGGCTTTGAGGATCTTGTCGGCGTTGTGCAGGGCTCGCTCGTAGATACCCACGATGAGGGCGACTGTGCCCCCGGAGATGCCGGGGACCAGCTCGGCGGAGCCGATGAGCCCACCGCGGATTGCGTTGGCAAGATGATTCATTCTTTCCAGACTAGTGGCAATTCAGCCCGCGGTGGTCGCGCCACCCCGGCGCTTAGAGCAGGGAAGACAGGAACTCCTGCGTACGCGGCTGCTGCGGGTTGTCGATGACTTGGGCAGGCGGGCCGGCCTCGACGACGCGGCCGTCGGCCATGAAGACGATCTTGTCGGCGACTTCGCGGGCGAAGCCGATTTCGTGGGTGACCACGAGCATCGTCATGCCGTCGGCGGCCAGCTCCTTCATCACGCGCAGGACCTCGCCGACGAGCTCGGGGTCAAGCGCGGAGGTGGGCTCGTCGAAGAGCATCAGCTTCGGGTCCATGGCCACCGCGCGGGCAATGGCCACGCGCTGCTGCTGGCCGCCGGAAAGCTGGACCGGGTAGGCGTTGGCTTTCGATGCCAACCCGACCTGGTCGAGCAGCTCCATAGCGCGCTGCTTGGCGGCCTCCGGATCGACCTTCTTGACGTGGATGGGGGCCTCGACGACGTTTTCGAGGACCGTCCGGTGGCTGAACAGGTTGAAGTTCTGGAAGACCATGCCGATGTCGGCGCGCTGGGCGGCGGCTTCCTTCTCGGAGATCTCGTAGAGGACGCCGTTGCGCTCCTTGTAGCCGATGAGATCACCGTCGACGTAGAGGCGGCCGGCATCGATAGTTTCCAGGTGGTTGATGCAGCGCAGGAAGGTCGACTTACCGGAGCCCGACGGCCCCAGCAGGCAGACGACCTCGCTGTGCTGGACCTCCAGGTCGATGCCGCGCAGAACCTGCAGGGAGCCGAACTTCTTGTGGATCTGCTGCGCCTGCACCATGGGTTGGCGGGTATCTTTAGCGTTCATTGCGCGGGGCCTCCTGGACGACGTTGACATTGTTGGGGATAACACCTTCGGCATCGGCGAGCGCGGCCAGCTGGCGGGCGGTCAGCTCGCGGGTGGCGCCGCGGTCGAAGTAGCGCTCGAGGTAGTGCTGGCCGACCATCAGCAGCGAGGTGATGACCAGGTACCAGGTGGCGGCGACCATCATCAGCGGGATCGGCTCGAAGAGGGCGGCGGAGATGTCCGTCGCGCGGCCGAAAATCTCGTGGGTGTACGGGATGGCCACGACCAGGGAGGAGGTCTTCAGCAGGGAGATGAACTCGTTGCCGGTCGGCGGGATGATGATGCGCATCGCCTGCGGCATGACCGTGCGGTACATGGTCTGCCACCAGCTAAGCCCCAGCGCCTTCGATGCCTCCCGCTGGCCCTCGCCCACGGAGTTGATGCCGGAGCGCACGATTTCGGCCATGTAGGCGGCCTCGTTGAGCCCCAGGCCGATGACGGCCAGGAAGAAGGCGTTGGACAAAAGCTCCTCGAGGGAGACTTCCGCAAAGCCCAGGTTGATGGACTGGTAGATGGCGCTGAGCAGACCCCAGAAGACCAACTGCACGTAGATCGGGGTACCGCGGAAGATCCAGAGGAAGACCCAGGAGACCGCGCGCAGCACCGGGTTGGGGGACATGCGCAGGATGGCCAGGATGGCGCCGCCGACGACGCCGATGATCATCGCCAGGATGGTAATCGCGATGGTGTGCAGCGAGGCGATGGCAATCCGCGTATCCAGCAGGTAGCTGAAGTAGGTCGACCAGCCGTAGGCCTCGTTGTTGGCGGCGGCGATGACGAACCAGGCGGCCAGCACGAGCAGTACGACGGCGAAAGCCCAGCGCCACGGGTGGCGCAGCGGCTTGGCGTGGATTTCCGGGGGAGTGGAGGGGGTGTCCTGTGTCATTTCACTGGCCTTTCATTGATGAGAGCCTCGTCGACGAGCCCGTCTTCGACGCCCCATTGCGCGAGGATTTCGGCATATTGCCCGTTGTCGATGAGGTGCTGCAGCGCGGCCGCGGCAGCCGGGCCCAGTTCTGAGCCCTTGGGAACGGCCATCCCGTAAGGGGCGGCCTGCGAGATATCGCCGACGAGCTCCAGGCGGCCGTCGGAGCGGTTGACCGCCCAGCCGGCGGCGGGGGAGTCGGCCGAGAGGGCATCGGCCCGCCCCATGAGCACGGCCAGTGCGGCGTTGTCGGCGGTGTCGTACGCCAGGACCTGCATGTCGCCGTCGCAGGCCTCGGCCTTGGGGCGGACGTCGTCGGTGTCGGAGACGGTGGTGCGCTGGACGGCCACGGTCAAGCCGCAGGGGTTGTCCGGGTCGATCTCTTTTGAAGAATCCGTGCGCTTGGTCCACTGGATACCCGCGTAGAGGGTGTCGACGAAGTCGAAGTTCTCGCGGCGGTCCGGGGTATCGGTGAAGCCGGAAACGCCCATATCGATCTGGCCGGATTGCACGGCCGGCAGGATCATCGCGAAGTCCTGCTCCTCGATGCGGAAGTCGAGCCCGAGCACGTCAGCGACGGCGTGGGCGAGGTCCATCTCCAGGCCGACGATCTGGCCGTCGGCGTCCTTGAGCTGGAAGGGGGCGAAAGGCGGGTTGACGCCGATGCTGAGCACGCCGTCATCGTCGTCGTACATTGCGGCGATCTCGTCGACCTTGTCCGCGCGGATGGGTTGCCACCCGTCGGGCGTGGATTTTTCCACGTTGGTCACGCAGCCGCTCAAGCCCAGCGTGGCTATCGTCACTGCGGCAACCGTGGCCCGGCGGGCGCGGCGCGCGGCGGTGACTTTGCCTGTTGCAGGCACAACCATAGTCGTGTGGTCCTTTGGGAAAACTTGCGAATGAATAGTTACCCCTCAAATGTATAATATTCGCTCGCATTTAAGAAATTACCGCGCCGGAACGCGCGAAACCCCGCTACCACTGGGGTGATAACGGGGATTTAAAAGTGGTGCCCCTGGTGAGACTCGAACTCACACTGGACGGGTTTTGAATCCGTTGCCTCTGCCAATTGGGCTACAGGGGCGCGCGGGTTGTTTCGCACTGGGGAAATACTAGCGCATGGAAAGCGGCGAAGAGAAATCGCCCTCCGGCCTACGCAGTAGTGCGGCTATTGCCTAGACTGGGGAGCCGTGACTGATTCCAAACAACGCCTTCTGCTCATCGACGGACACTCTATGGCCTTCCGCGCTTTCTATGCGTTGCCGGCGGAGAATTTCTCCACCTCGGGTGGCCAGCACACCAACGCGGTCTATGGGTTCTTGTCGATGCTGTCGAGCATCGTGAGCGAGGAACGCCCCGACAAGATGGCCGTGGCCTTCGACGTGGGGCGCAAGACTTTCCGGACGGAAAAATTTCCGGAGTATAAGGCCCAGCGCGAGGCCGCGCCGGAGGAATTCAAGGGCCAGGTGGACATCATCCGCGAGGTGCTTAACACCTTGGGTATTGCGACGCTGTCGCGGGAGAACTTCGAGGCCGACGACATCCTGGCCACCCTGGCCACCGAAGCCACGGCCGCGGAGGATTTTGATACCTATATTGTTACTGGCGACCGCGACTACCTGCAGCTGGTCAACGAGTCCACGACGGTGCTCTATCCCATGCGCGGGGTGAGCAACCTGCACCGGTTCACCCCGGAGGCCGTGGAGGAAAAATACGGCCTGACCCCGCGGCAGTACCCGGATTTCGCGGCGCTGCGTGGCGATCCCTCCGATAACTTGCCCGGCATCCCGAAGGTCGGGGAGAAGACGGCGACCAAGTGGATCACCCAGTACGGCAGCCTTGACGAGCTGGTCGCCCACGCCGACGATATTAAGGGCGTGGCCGGCCAGAACTTTAGGGACCGCGTCGAACAGGTCCAGCTCAACCGCGAGCTGACCCAGATGATTACGGACATGGACCTGGAGGTCAGCCCGGCCGATCTGGACTTTAAGGGCGCGGTGGTCAGCGAGGTCGCCGATCACTTCGACAACCTCGAATTCGGCACCAACCTGCGCGACCGGGTGCTCAAGGCCATCCCGAACGACGGCGGTGAGGCCACCGCGCAGGACGAGGACGTGCAGGTGCCGGAAGTGAGCATCGTGAGCGAGAAGCTGGCGGACTGGCTGCCCGGCCGCGAGCACGTGGCCGTCTTCGTGCAGGGTGACGGGCGGCCCGGGCAGGGCGATGCCGCCGCCATGGCCTTCGTCGACACCGACTACCACGGCCTGCAGGTCGAGCTGGCCGAACTCGACGCCGACGACGACAAGGCGCTGGCCGAATGGCTGGCCGATGCCGACTGCGCCAAGTACCTGCACGAGGCCAAGGCGGCCTACCACATGCTGTTGGGCCGCGGCATCGAGCTGGCGGGCATCGCCCACGACACCGCGGTGGCGGCCTACCTGCTGCGCCCGGGCCAGCGCACCTACGAGCTGCCGGACGTCTACCAGCGCCACCTGCACAAGACCCTCGGGGTGACCAGCGGCCAGCTGAGCCTGCTGGACGAGACCTCCCTGGTGGATTCGGCCGCGGCGATTATGGAGCTGGCCGCGGAGCTGACCCGGCAGCTGCACGATATCGATTCCTTCCAGCTGTACACGGACCTGGAGCTGCCGCTGATTTCCATCCTGGCGCGGATGGAGGCCACCGGCATCGCCGTCGATATCGACACGCTGGATTCCCAGCTGGAATCCTTCGTCGCCCAGGTCAAGGAGCAGGAGGACGCCGCCCGCGAGCTGGCCGGCGACCCCTCGCTGAACCTGAACTCGCCGAAGCAGCTGCAGGCGGTGCTCTTCGATACCTTCGACCTGCCGAAGACGAAGAAGACCAAGACCGGCTATTCGACCGCGGCCAAGGAGATTGAGGCCCTGGCGGTTAACCACCCGCACCCCTTCCTGGATCACCTGCTGGCCCACCGCGAGTACCAGAAGCTCAAGTCCACGCTGGAAGGTCTCATCAAGACGGTCCAGCCGGACGGGCGCATCCACACCACCTTCAACCAGACGGTGGCGTCGACGGGCCGGTTGTCCTCGGCGGATCCCAACCTCCAGAACATCCCGGTGCGCACGCCGGCGGGGCGTAAGATTCGCTCCGGCTTCGTGGTGGGCGAGGGCTTCGAGACCCTGCTGACCGCGGACTACTCCCAGATTGAGATGCGCGTGATGGCCCACCTGTCCCAGGACCCGGGGCTCATCGAGGCCTACCAGGCGGGCGAGGACCTGCACAACTACGTCGGCTCCAAGGTCTTCGACGTCCCCGTCAACCAGGTCACCTCCGAGCTGCGCCGCCGCGTCAAGGCCATGTCTTACGGCCTGGTCTACGGCCTATCCGCCTTCGGGCTGTCCCAGCAGCTGGGCATTAGCCCGAAGGAGGCGAAGGAGATTATGGAAAGCTACTTCGAGCGATTCGGCGGGGTCAAGACTTACCTGGACGAGGTCGTCGACACCGCCCGCAAGGACGGCTACACCTCGACCATCTTTGGGCGCCGGCGCTACCTGCCTGAGCTGGCCAGCGACAACCGGCTGGCCCGCGAAAACGCCGAGCGCGCCGCCCTCAACGCCCCCATCCAGGGCACGGCGGCCGACATCATCAAGGTTGCGATGATCCGCGTCGATGCCGCGCTCAAGGAAAAGAAGTCCCGCGTCCTGCTGCAGGTCCACGACGAATTGGTCGTCGAAATCGCCCCCGGCGAGCTGGACGAGGTCCGCGCCATCCTGGAAAAGGAGATGGATTCCGCCATTGAGCTGCGCGTGCCGCTGGAGGTCTCCGCCGGCGCCGGCGCCAACTGGGACGCCGCGGCGCACTAGCGCGGAGCCTGGCCTTTCCCTAGACCTCTTCCATGGGGTCGAAGGGATCGAGGCGCCGGTCCACGCGGGCGTGGGCGGCGAAGTCGCCCGGGTGGCGGCCCAGCAGCAGGACGCTGAGCGCGACCAGGCCGATGACGATCTCGTCGAGGATGGCCGGCCCGACGGCGGCCAGCATGGTCAGCAGCACCCAGCTGTTGCGGATCGCGGCGCCGGTATATCCGCGTGCGCCCTCGTAGACCTGCAGGCCCAACGACCATTTGCCGAGGCTGGTGCGGTAGCGTCCCTCGACCACCACGCGGTAGGCGAAGAAGCCGAGGGCCAGGCCCACGACGTTGTAGACCTCGGCGGCCTGCCCGGTCAGCGGCTCCGAAAACATGAGGTTGATAAGGCCCCGGAGCAGCACTAGAACCGCGGCGACCGCGAAGGCGTCAATCCACCAGGCGACGGCCCGGCGGAGCAATACGGCAATTCTTTCCGTCCACATAGCCTTCCACCTTAGAAGAAAACCGCCGGTATTTGCGCAAGTAGCTGCACGGATGTAGTGTGTAGCAGGTGCGTCTATGCTCTCAAGCGGTCGTTCGGCTCTGGTAGGAAAGTCGAATGGCGCTTGGGGCGGGATTGCGTCCCTCCGTTCATCAATACTCTCAGCAGCATTAATGCGGTGGCGCAAGAGACGTGCGATTGTCCAAATTCGATTTCCTACGTTATTTCGGAGCATTTTTACGCATGCCATCTTCTAACACCCCTCAGGTTGCGATCAACGACATCGGAACCGCTGAGGACTTCCTCGCAGCCGTTGACGCGACCATCAAGTACTTCAACGATGGTGACATCGTTGCCGGTACCGTCGTCAAGGTTGACCACGACGAGGTGCTGCTCGACATCGGGTACAAGACCGAGGGCGTTATCCCTTCCCGCGAGCTGTCCATCAAGCACGACGTCGACCCGGATGAGGTCGTCGAGGTCGGCGACGAGATCGACGCTCTGGTCCTCACCAAGGAGGACAAGGAAGGCCGCCTGATCCTGTCCAAGAAGCGCGCTCAGTACGAGCGTGCTTGGGGCGCCATCGAGGAGCTGCAGGCCAAGGAAGAGCCTGTCACCGGTACCGTCATCGAGGTCGTCAAGGGCGGCCTCATCCTCGACATCGGGCTGCGCGGCTTCCTGCCGGCTTCCCTGGTCGAGATGCGCCGCGTCCGCGACCTGGAGCCGTACATCGGCCAGGAGCTGGAAGCCCAGATCATCGAGCTGGACAAGCAGCGCAACAACGTTGTCCTGTCCCGCCGTGCATACCTCGAGCAGACCCAGTCCGCGGTCCGCTCCGAGTTCCTGCACCAGCTGCAGAAGGGCCAGGTCCGCAAGGGCGTTGTGTCCTCCATCGTCAACTTCGGCGCCTTCGTCGATCTCGGCGGTGTCGACGGCCTGGTTCACGTCTCTGAGCTGTCCTGGAAGCACATCGACCACCCGTCCGAGGTTGTCACCGTGGGCGACGAGGTCACCGTCGAGGTGCTCGACGTCGACCTGGACCGCGAGCGCGTGTCCCTGTCCCTGAAGGCAACCCAGGAAGATCCGTGGCGCGTCTTCGCCCGCACCCACGCTGTGGGCCAGATCGTCCCGGGCAAGGTCACCAAGCTGGTTCCGTTCGGCGCCTTCGTCCGCGTCGAGGAGGGCATCGAGGGCCTGGTTCACATCTCCGAGCTGGCTCAGCGCCACGTGGATGTCCCGGACCAGGTCGTCACCGTCGGCGAAGAGGTTATGGTCAAGGTCATCGACATCGACCTCGAGCGTCGCCGCATCTCCCTGTCGGTCAAGCAGGCTGACGAGGACTACACCGACGAGTTCGACCCGTCCAAGTACGGCATGGCCGACTCCTACGACGAGCAGGGCAACTACGTCTTCCCCGAGGGCTTCGACCCGGAGACCAACGAGTGGAAGGAAGGCTTCGACGAGCAGCGTCAGGCCTGGGAGGCCCGCTACGCCGAGTCCGAGCGCCGCTTCCAGCTGCACTCCGCTCAGATCGAGCGTCACCGTGCCGCTGCCGCCGAGGCAGCCGAGGCCGGCGAGTCCTCCAACTACTCCTCCGAGTCCGCAGATGCAGCTCCGGCATCTGAGGCTCCGGCAGAGGAGGCTGGCTCCCTGGCTTCCGACGAGCAGCTCGCTAAGCTGCGCGACAAGCTGGCCGGTAAGTAAACCGCGCTAGCTAGCCGCTAGAGCCCCCAGTCCGCAGCCGCGGGCCGGGGGCTTTTTCATGCCCGACAGTCCCACCTGTTTTATCCTCACCACGCTGCGCGAAGCCGGCCAGGTGCCTCAAAAGTGGGATATGTCATAGGCCGTCCGAACTATTAGGTTTCGGACTGCTTACCCCTTTATACTGGCCTGGTAATAACCACTGCCGCGGCGGTGGTCCGGTTCATTAGGAAGGGGCTTTCGTCGTGGCGTCTACACAAGACACGGCGCGGCACATCGTGGACAACCTCGGTGGCGCCGACAACATTACGTCCTTGACCCACTGTGCGACGCGTCTGCGCTTCCAGCTGGCAGACACCTCGCTGGTCGACAACGCCAAGCTGGACGAAGACCAGGCGGTGCTCGGCACCGTCCCACAGGGCGACCACGGTTTCCAGGTCGTCATGGGCGGCGGGGTAGCGGAGTACTACAACGCGATTATCAAGCAGCCGGGCGTCTCGGCCTCGGCCGGGGACAAGGCCAGCGGCCAAAAGAAGCAATACGACGGCGTGCGCGGGAAGTACTCCTGGGTCGACTACTGCTTCGAGTTCCTCTCGGATACCTTCCGCCCAATCCTGTGGGCGCTTTTGGGCGCGTCGCTCATCATCATGCTGCTCATCCTGGCCGATACCATCGGCTGGCAGGACTTCCGCGCGCCGATGGAGGAGCAGCCGCCGGCCTACCAGCTGGGCCACGCCATGTGGCGCAGCGTCTTCTACTTCCTGCCGATTATGGTCGCGGCCACCGCGGCGAATAAGCTCGGCGCGAATATGTGGGTCTCCGCGGCCATCCCGGCGGCCCTGCTGACCCCGGAGTTCCTCGCGATGGGCGAGCAGGGCGACGTCGTCGACGTCTTCGGCCTGCCGCTGGTCATCAACTCCTACGGCTCGCAGGTCTTCCCGCCGATCCTGGCGGCCATCGGCCTGTACTGGCTGGAAAAGGGCCTGAAGAAGATCATCCCGTCGGCGGTGCACATGGTCTTCGTGCCGTTCTTCTCCCTGCTCATCATGATCCCGGCCACGGCGTTCCTGCTCGGTCCCTTCGGCGTCGGTGTGGGTAACGGGATCTCCTGGCTGCTGCACAGCATCAACGAGTTCTCGCCGTTCATCCTGGCTATTGTCGTGCCGCTGCTGTACCCGTTCCTGGTACCGCTGGGCCTGCACTGGCCGCTGAACATCATCATGGTCCAGAACATCGCGACCTATGGCTACGACTTCATCCAAGGCCCCATGGGCGCCTGGAACTTCGCCTGCTTCGGCGTCGTCGCCGGCGTCATGGTTATCTCCTTCCGCGAGCACAACGACCAGATGCGCCAGGTCTCCATCGGCGGTCTGGCCGCCGGCCTGCTCGGCGGCGTCTCGGAGCCGTCGCTCTACGGCATCCTGCTGCGCTTCCGTCGCAGCTACTACCGACTGCTGCCGGGCTGTGCTATCGGCGGCGCGGTGATGGGCCTGTTCAACGTCAAGGCCAACGCCTTCGTCTTCACCTCGGCCCTGACCGTCTTCGCGATGGAGCCGGCCGCCGGCTACGCGCTGGGCCTTTTGGTCGCGTTCATGACCTCGTTCCTGTTGACGGTCTTCTTCGGCTACCGCACCCCGGAGGAAAAGGCTGCGGATTTGGAGCGCATCGCCCAGCGCCGCGCCGCCGAGGGCAAGGAGACTCCCGCCCCGCAGCCGGCTACGTCCAACGCGGCAGCCGCCCCGGCCGCCGTCGCCGTCGCCGCCCCGGCCCAGGAGGGCGCCGTGGCTATCGATGCGCCCCTGGCCGGCGAGGCCGTGGATCTCAGCGAGGTCCCCGATCCGATCTTCGCCGGCGCGAAGCTGGGCGAGGGCGTGGCCATCCTGCCGACCGGCACCACGGTCTACGCCCCAGCGGACGGCAAGGTGCTCACCGTCCAGAAGTCCGGCCACGCGGTGGGGCTGAGCTTGGATAGCGGCGTGCAGCTGCTCGTCCACGTCGGCCTGGACACCGTCGAGCTGGGCGGGGAGGGCTTTACCGTCCACGTGGACAAGAAGCAGCGGGTGGCCGCCGGCGACAAGCTCATCAGCTTCGACCCGGAGTTCATCAGCTCCCGCGGCTACAACCTGATTACGCCGGTGGTGGTGACCAACACGAAGAAATTCGCGCACGTCAACCCGACGCTGGGTACAGTCGATACCACCACTCCGGTCATCGAGGTGGTGCCGCGAGACAAGCAAGACGATAAGAAGGAGGACGCTTAATGCGGCTGGTGGGGCTGACAGGAGGCATCGGCAGCGGTAAGTCGACCGTGGCGAAGATGCTGGAGGAAGCCGGCGCTACGGTGGTGGACGCCGACCAGATCGCCCGCGACATCATGGAGCCGGGCCGCCCGGCCCTCCAGGACGCCGCCTACGCCTTCGGCAGCGATATCCTCAACCCGGATGGGAGCCTGGACCGGGGCAAGCTCGCCGAGCGGGCTTTCGCCAGCCGGGAGGCAACCGATAAGCTCAACCGGATCACCCACCCGCGCATCGGGGAGCAGACCCGCAAGGCCTTCCGCAAGGCCCGCGAGCGCGGCGACGAGGTCGTCGTCTACGACATGCCGCTGTTAGTCGACAAGGGCCTGGACAAGGACATGGACCTGGTACTCGTCGTGGACGTGGAGCCGGAGGAGCGGGTTAACCGGCTGGTCGGCCGCGGCCTGACGGCTGACGATGCCCGTGCCCGCATCAAGGCCCAAATCCCCGACGATAAGCGCCGCGCGGCGGCCGATATCGTCATCGACAACAACGGCAGCCTCGAGGACCTGCGTGAGCGGGTAGAGGCCATCCGGGAGCGCGTTTTCGCCTAGGGACCCCGCGGGCGGGCGGGTAGACTGGCCGGCATGGCCTTTGCAGCGGAACACCCCATCCTGTCCGAGTCCGAACACCGCCCCGTGGGCGAGGTGGAGCGCACCCCCGGCGAGTTCAAGGTCGAGTCCGAATACGAGCCCGCCGGCGACCAGCCCGCGGCCATCGCGGAGCTGGATAAGCGGCTGGATCGCGGCGAAGCCGACGTGGTGCTCATGGGCGCGACCGGTACCGGTAAATCGGCCACGGCGGCGTGGCTCATCGAACAGCAGCAGCGCCCGACGCTGGTGATGGCGCCGAACAAGACCCTGGCCGCGCAGCTGGCCAACGAGCTGCGCCAGCTTCTGCCGCACAACGCGGTCGAATACTTCGTCTCTTATTACGACTACTACCAGCCGGAAGCGTATATCGCGCAGACGGATACCTACATCGAGAAGGACTCCTCGATCAACGAGGACGTCGAACGCCTGCGCCACTCGGCGACCTCGGCGCTGCTCTCGCGGCGCGACGTCGTGGTGGTCAGCTCCGTGTCCTGCATTTACGGCCTGGGCACGCCGCAGTCCTACCTGGACCGCTCGGTGGTGCTCGCCGTGGACGACGAGGTCGAGCGCGACCGTTTCCTGCGCCTGCTGGTCGACATCCAGTACGAGCGCAACGACGTCGGCTTTACCCGCGGCACCTTCCGCGTCAACGGCGATACCGTCGACATCATCCCCGCCTACGAGGAGCGGGCGGTGCGTATCGAGTTCTTTGGCGACGACGTGGACTCGCTCTACTACATCCACCCGGTCACCGGGGACGTGCTCGAGCAGGTCGACGAGCTGCGGATCTTCCCGGCCACCCACTACGTGGCCGGCCCGGAGCGCATGGAAAAGGCCGTCGCGGACATCAAAGAGGAGCTGGCCGAGCGCCTGGCGGACTTGGAAAACCGCGGCAAGCTGCTGGAGGCCCAGCGCCTGCGCATGCGCACCGAATACGACCTGGAGATGATCGAGCAGGTCGGTTTCTGCTCGGGCATCGAGAACTACTCGCGGCACATCGACGGCCGCGAGGCCGGCTCCGCGCCGGCGACGCTGCTGGACTACTTCCCCGAAGACTTCCTGACGATCATCGACGAGTCCCACGTGACCGTGCCGCAGATCGGCGGCATGTTCGAGGGCGACATGGCCCGCAAGCGCAACCTGGTCGAGTTCGGCTTCCGCCTGCCCTCGGCGGTGGACAACCGCCCGCTGACCTTCGACGAGTTCGAGCAGCGCGTGGGGCAGACGGTCTACATGTCGGCGACCCCGGGCGATTACGAAATGACCGCCGCGGGTGGCGAGTTCGTCGAGCAGGTCATCCGCCCGACCGGGCTGGTGGACCCGAAGGTCACGGTCAAGCCCACGAAGGGCCAGATCGACGATCTTATCGATGAGGTGCGCACCCGCGTCGACAAGCAGGAGCGCGTGCTCGTGACCACGCTGACCAAGCGCATGGCCGAGGATCTCACGGACTACCTGCTCGAGCACGGGATCAAGGTGCGCTACCTGCACTCGGACATCGACACCCTGCAGCGCGTGGAGCTGCTGCGGCAGCTGCGGCTGGGCGAGTTCGACGTGCTGGTGGGCATCAACCTCCTGCGCGAGGGCCTCGACCTGCCGGAGGTTTCCCTGGTGGCCATCCTGGACGCGGACAAGGAAGGCTTCCTGCGCTCGACGACGTCGCTCATCCAGACCATCGGCCGCGCGGCCCGTAACGTCTCCGGCGAGGTCATCATGTACGCGGACAAGGTGACCGAGTCGATGAACAACGCCATCGAGGAGACCGAGCGCCGCCGCGAGAAGCAGATCGCCTACAACACCGAGCACGGCATCGATCCGCAGCCGCTGCGCAAGAAGATCGCCGACATCCTGGACCAGGTCTACGACAACGACGGCGACGGCGACGGGGAATCGGCCGCGGCCAGTGACCCGGCGGCGATGGTGGACAAGCCGGACGTGTCCTCGATGGCGGTCGAGGAAGTCGAGAAGCTCATCGACGATCTGACCGCCCAAATGGGGGAGGCCGCCCGCGAGCTCAAGTTCGAGCTTGCAGGACGTCTGCGCGACGAGATTGCGGACCTGAAAAAGGAAGCGCGAGGCCTCAAAGAGGCGGGCATTTAGAGGCTATACTAGGGCGGAAGCAAGCTGAATCTGCAAGAAAGAAAGAACATGCTTACCTATTCGAACATCGTCGTCGGCACCGACGGCTCGGCTACCTCCCTGCGCGCCGTGCGCACCGCCGCCTCCTTGGCGCGCGTCTACGAGGCCCGCCTCATCATCGTCTCCGCGTTCTTCAACCACTCCAGCTCCATGCTGGGGGCCACCGGCTCGGACAACACCGGCGTGCCGGTCATCAGCGAGGACATGGCGAAGGACTTCCTGGCTACCGCGCTGAAGGTCGCGGAGGAGGAAAAGGCCGACAACGTCGAGATCGTGGGCCGCTCCGGCGATCCGGTCAAGGCGCTGCTGGCGGCCGGCGAGGACTTCGACGTCGATCTCTTCGTCGTGGGCAACAAGGGCTTCAACTCCATGCGCGGCCGCGTCTTCGGCTCCGTGGCGAAGGATCTGACCCGCCGGGCACACGTCGATGTGCTTGTGGCAGATACCACTGACTAGCTCGCTGCACCAAAGCCCCGCCGGCTGGTTGTTACACTAGAATAGGGTAAATACCAGAAGAATATTTTGCGGACTAAGAGTCCACAGAAAGGTCACCATGAGCGATTACAACACCATTGTTGTCGGCACCGACGGCTCCAACTCCTCCCTGCTGGCAGTGGAGCGGGCGGCCAAGATTGCCGCTGCGTTCGACGCAACCCTCATCATCGGTTGCGCCTACTACGAGAACAAGGAAGAGGCCTCCAAGACTCTGCGTCAGGAGTCTGTGACCATCCTGGGTGATGACAAGGCCGAGGCTAACCTCGTGGCCGGCCGCGAGCACGCTGAGAAGTTCGGCGTCAAGGACGTCAAGACCGCCGTCCGCCCGGGCACCCCGGTCCAGGCCCTGATGTCGATTGTCAACGACAACAAGGCTGACCTGCTCATCGTCGGTAACCGTGGCATCAACTCCCTGACCGGCCGCCTGCTGGGCTCCGTCCCGGCCGACGTTGCCCGTCAGTCCGACTGCGACGTCATGATCGTTCACACCGTCGCCTAAGCTGCGGCTAGCCGCCGGAGATTAAAAGGCCCTCCCCGCTGCGTCCCTTGCGATGCGGTCGGGGAGGGCCTTTCGCGTGCCCGGGCCACGGGCGCCGGAGGAGGGCCTAGTGAGTGCGGTGCTTTTCGACGCGCTCGAAGGGGTTGCGGCGGTAGACCGCCAGGAGGCTGTGGCCGTTGTCGCCCTGGATGAGCGGGACGTCGCTGCGCGCGCTGTCGCCGGCCTCGGCGAGCGGGGCGGCGGTTCCGTGCGAGAGCACGTGCTCCTGCGGCGACAGGTTGCGGATGGCCACGCCGGCGATGCGCTCGGGGTGCTCGTTGACTATGTCACGGTAGGTCAGCGGATCGTGCTGGCCGTCGTCGCCGACCAAGACCCACTGGATGTGGGGGAAGTCGATAATCAAATTTCGGAGCTGGACCTTCTTGTGTTCCACGCCGTTGCGGAAGAGCCCGGTGGGGGTGGGACCCCAGTCGGTCAGCAGCATCGGGCCGCGCGGCAGGCGGTGCGCGCGGACGAAATTCATCAGGGTGTCGAAGGTGTTCCACGCCCCGGTCGAGAGGTAGAAGACGGGTGCGTTCGGGTGGGCATCGATAAGCTCCGAGTAGAACGCGTCCATGCCCGGCACGGGCTGGCGGCGGTTGGTGCGCTTGAACCAGGAATTCCAGGTTGCCAGTAGGGCGCGCGGCAGCCAGGTGACCATGATCGTGTCGTCGACGTCGCTGATGATGCCGACGCGGGTCTTCTCGTCGACGATGAGGACTTCCGCGGTCACCGGCTCGGCGCCCTCGGCGGCAATGGTTACCTCGTGCCACCCGGGAGGCAAGCCGTGGTCCTTGACGAGCACGTCGATATAGCCGTTGTCGTTGGTGGAGGCGTGCACGGTCTGATCCCCGGCGGTGACCGTGATATCGATGCCCGCGACCTGGATGGTGAAAAATTGGCGGTAGCCGCGCTCGGCCCAGTTGCGGGCCGGTTTCTCGGGGTTTTCCATCAGAACGCGGCCCAGCACGCGGACTCGGTCCGGGCTGCCGTAGCCCAGGTAGCCGGTCACCGTGGGGACCCAGCCCCGAGCGTCGGATCGCTTCACGCTCCAGCGGTTGATATGGCGCTCGCAAAGGCGGGCAAAATCAGATAAAGCCATAATGACCAATCTATCCTAAGCGGGCAGCTCGCCGTAGACCGTAAGCGTCTGGGTGGCCCGTGTCAGCGCCACGTAGAGGTTCTGCAGCCCCTGCGGGGAGGCCGCGACGATAGCCTGCGGGTCGACGATGACCACGTGGTCGAACTCCAGGCCCTTGATCTCCTCGACGTTGCTGGCATCAATCACCGCGCGCAGGCGTCCGTCCGCCGTGCTGCCGATGCCGGCTGCCGGCCGGTCTGCTTCCTCCTCCGGCAGGCAGTGGTAGGCCACCGGCTCGCCGGGGCGGATGGCGGTGGCGGGCTCGGCGTGCGGGTCGATGAGTGTAAGCAGCCGGTTGGCGACCTCGGCGATGGGCTCCGGCGTGCGGTAGTTGACGGTCAGGCGGTGGTGGCGGAAGCGGCCGCCGACGAAGGGCTCGAGCGTGTCCGCCCAGGCGTCGACGCCGGCCGGGGCGCTGGTCTGGGCGGTGTCGCCGACCAGGGTGACCCAGCGCGAGGGGCTGCGGCGGAAGACCATCCGCCACTCCATGGCGCTAAGCTCCTGGGCCTCGTCGACGACGACGTGACCGAAGGCCCACGTGTGGTCGGCACGAGCGCGCTCGGCGGTGGTGCGGTGGTCCTGGACCTGCTGGCGCCGCGCCAGGGTCTCGGCGTCGATGACGTCGTGCGCGGAGAGGATCTCCGCGTCGAACATGTCGTCGTCGTTGTCGGTGGACTCGGAACTGCTGAGGATGTCCAGGGCGTCCTCGGCTTCGGCGACCTGCTGCTTCCAGGCCTCGCGTTCGGCCTCCTCGACGGCGGCCGGGTCGGGCATGCCGATTAAGACGGCGAGCTCGTCGAGAAGCGCAGCATCGCTGGCCGTCCAGGCCGTACCGTCGGCGCGGTAGAGTGCCCCCTGGGTTTCCTCGTCGTAGGCCGCGGCCGCCCGGGCGATGAACTCCCGGGAGCACAGCAGCTCGGAAAGTACCTGCTGGGGGCTGAGTTCCGGCCAGTAGGCGTCGATGAGCTCGCGCACGGCGGGGGACTCGGACAGGTCGTCGTGGAGCTGGTCGACGTCGGCGCGCGAGAGCAGGTTCTCGCCACCCAGCGGGTCCGCGCCGATGCGCTCCGAAAGCGCCTGGGCCAGGGACTCGGTGAGGTGCTCGGCGAAGGCCAGGCGGGCATCGTTGTGCGGCTTGCGGGAGCGGCGCGCGCGGGTGCGGGCGGCCTTGACCATGGCCGGGGTGACCTCAAGCGGCAGCTGCTCGACGGTGATCTCCTGGGCTTCGCCCGGCACCTGCTGGTAGTCCTTGACGGCGTTGGCCAGGATCTCCGCCATGGCCTCGGAGCCCTTGATCTCCCGGGCGAGGAGATCCTCCGGGTGGTTGCCCGTCACGCCGGGGAAGAGGTCGCCGATGGTCGAGAGCACGGTGCCGGTCTCGCCCAGCTCGGGCAGCACCTGGGAAATATAGTCCAAAAACGTCGGGTTGGGGCCCACGATAAGCACGCCGGTCGAGGCGAGCCGCTCGCGGTAGGTGTAGAGCAGGTAGGCCACGCGGTGCAGCGCCACGGCGGTCTTGCCGGTGCCCGGGCCGCCCTCGACGACGAGGACGCCGCGGGTGGAATCACGGATGATCTCGTCCTGCTCGCGTTGGATGGTCTCCACGATGGAGGACATATGTCCCGTGCGCGCCTGCTGCAGGGCCTGGAAGAGCGCCGACTCGCTGGCCACGCCGGCGGTATCCGTGCCGGCGCCGTCGCCGGAGAGGAACTCGTCGGTGAGATCCGTGACCTCCCGCCCCCGCATCCGGATGGTGCGGCGCTGTTCGACGCCCTCCGGGTGGGCGGTGGTGGCCAGGTAGAACGGGCGGGCCATCGGGGCGCGCCAGTCCAACAGCAGGGTGCGGTAATCGTCGGCGCGGTCGTCCATGCCCATGCGCCCGATATAGCGCCGGTCGAGGCCCGCCTCGGTCGGGTTGTCCCCGTCCGCGTCGATGTCGATCCGGCCGAAGACCAAGCCCAGCTGCGCCAGGTTGAGCTTGTCGAGCTTGGCCTGCAGGCCGTGGTATTCGGTCTCGCGGCGCACCAGCGCGTCCGCGTCGGGGGTCTGGGGATCGACATCCGCCTGCACGCGGGCCAGGGATTCGTTGGCGCGGGCGACGGCGTCGTCGAGGCGATCGAACAAGCCATCCACGTAGGCCTGCTCGGCGGCTATCTCGGCCTGGTGGGCCGCGGCCTGCCGCGGGTCACGTTCACCGGTCATTTGGTGGGCTTTCTGTCTTGTGCACGGGTTTGCGGGGTGGGCAAAATAACAACGGCCCAGCATACTCGCTGGGCCGTTGCGTGAGAAAAGTAGCTGGAAGGAGAAAGCTTAGAGCTTGCCCTCGAGCTTCTTCATGGCCTTGGCGATGGCCTTGTCAGCGCGCTTTTGCAGCTTGTCAGCGTTCTTGGAAGCCTTCTTGGCGGCGCGCTTGCCGTTCTTCTTGTCGGCGGCGGAGCGGGCCTTCTCGGCTTTCTCCTGGGCGCGGGACGCGGCCTTGACGGCACCCTTGCGGGCGGTCTCGGCGTTGTCCTGGGCGGCCTTCAGCCAGTCGTCCTTGTTGTCGGTGACGAAGTCCTTGGCGTCGTTGACGTAGCCCTTAGCGGTCTCCAGCAGATCCTTGCCGCTTTCCTGCCAGTCGTCCTTGTTGTCATCGATGTAGGCCTGGACCTTGTCGGAGGTCTCGTTGAACCAGTCGGAAGCGCGATCCGAGAAATCGGAGGCGCGCTCGGTCACGTCGTCGGCGAACTTCTGGGACTCCGACTTGGTCGGCAGCGCCTGCTGGATCTTCTTGTTGGTGCGCTCACCGGCCTTCTGGGCGCGCCAGCGCAGGGACGGCTTGCCGGCGGTGTCCTGGGTGGTGATAAACAGCGCACCCAGCAGGGCGGTGTTGGTCAGCAGGCCGTTGCGCTTGGAGGTCTTCTCCTCGGCGCTGTCGGCCTCCCAGAAGTTGTTGCGGGTCAACATCGTCGGCAGGGTAGCAGCGGCCAGCACAGCGGCCGAGGTACGCGGAGCCTTGCCCAGGGCGAGCAGGGAACCGGCGCCAACCTTGGCGCCGCCCAGGCCGCGGGCAACCAGTTCCGGGTCGTTCGGGACGTAACCGGCGTAGCTACCCGGCAGCGCCTTGCGCAGGGTCTGCAGGAAGGACTCCGTCTCCTCCACGTGATCGGAGGTGTTACGGAGAGTGTCCACACCGTCGAAAACGAAGACCGAAGCCAACATCGGGCGGGCAATCTTGCGAATCATGTCTGAAATGCTCCTTTAGTGAAAAAGACCAGTAAGTCTAACCTAGAAGTTCTAAGCCAGAAATTTAACCTAGGGGTTCAAGTTTACGCACTTTTTCCGCGGCTGTGGGCCAGCCGGGGGAGACTACCAGCGGCGGTCCCACCATTCGCCGAGGTGCGGGCGCTCCTCGTCGAGGGTGGTGGGCTTGCCGTGGCCCGGCCAGACGACCGTTTCGTCCGGATAGATATCAAATACGCGTTCGGTCAGATCCTTGTACAGGCGGACGAAGTCCCCCTCCGAGGTGGTCTTGCCGACGCCGCCGGGGAAGAGGGAATCACCCACGAAGAGGTTGGGCACCTCGTCCAGCTCGGTGACCAGCGCCGCCCCGCCCGGGGTGTGGCCGCGCAGGATGATGACGGGCAGCTCGTGCCCGGCGAAGTCGATGGTGTCGCCGTGGTTGAGCTCGACGTCGACGGGCGCGGGCAGGGCGGGCGAGTCCAGGAAGGACGCGTAGTGGGTGGCGCCGGTTTCCTTCAGGATTTCCGGCAGCGCGCGGACGTGGTCCCAGTGGCGGTGGGTGGTAAAGACCGCGGTGATGCTGACGCCAGCCTGGCGAGCCATGTCGAGGATGGCGGGGGCGTCGTCGGCGGCATCGACAAGCAAGCCCTCGTCGCCGCAGGCCAGCAGGTAGCAATTGTTGTCCATGTCGGAGACGGAAATATGGTGTAGCTTGAGCTCTTTAGTCATGTTGACCAGTCTACGGGTAAATTCAAGTGAAGAGACCCGCAGTGAATAATCTGCAGCAGATCCATTAAGGAAGGTAGGCAAACTGTGGCTGATCGCCTTGTCGTCCGCGGCGCCCGCGAGCACAACCTGCAAGGGGTAGATATCGACCTGCCCCGCGACAAAATGATTGTGTTCACCGGCCTGTCCGGCTCGGGCAAGTCCTCGCTGGCTTTCGACACCATTTTCGCAGAGGGCCAGCGCCGCTACGTGGAGTCACTGTCTTCCTATGCCCGTATGTTTCTGGGGCAGATGGACAAGCCGGACGTCGATTTCATCGACGGCCTGTCCCCGGCCGTGTCCATCGACCAGAAGTCGACCAACCACAACCCGCGCTCGACGGTCGGCACCATCACGGAGATCTACGACTACCTGCGCCTGCTGTTTTCGCGCGCGGGCACGGCGCACTGCCCGAAGTGCGACGCCGTCATCGAGCGGCAGACCCCGCAGCAGATTGTGGACACGGTCCTGGAGCACGAAGAAAAGCTGAAGTTCCAGGTGCTCGCCCCGGTGGTGCGCAAGCGCAAGGGCGAGTTCGTCGACCTCTTTGCCGACCTGGCCGCCCAGGGCTTTGCCCGCGTGCGCGTTGACGGCGAGGTCCACCAGTTGTCTAATCCGCCGAAGCTGAAGAAGCAGATCAAACACGACATCGAGGTGGTCGTCGACCGCCTGCAAGTCAAGGCCTCCCAGAAGCAGCGCCTGACGGATTCGGTGGAGACGGCCCTGCGCCTGGCCGAGGGCCTGGTGAGCATCGATTTCGTGGACCAGCCAGAACTCAACCACACCTATTCGGAGAAGGCCGCCTGCCCGAACGGGCACCCGCTGACCATCGAGGAATACGAGCCGCGCGCCTTCTCCTTCAACTCGCCGTTCGGCGCCTGCCCGGTCTGCGACGGCCTGGGCACCCGCCTCAAGGTCGACGAGGACCTGCTCATCCCGGACCCGGACGCCCCGGCTGTCGATGCCGTCCAGCCCTGGCACTCCAGCCCCAATAGCCGCTACTTCGTCAAGCTGGTCGAGGGCCTGGGCAAAGCGCTGGACTTCGATCCGCACGCCCCGCTGAGCTCGCTGACCGACGAGCAGCGCGATGCCTTGATCCACGGCACCGAGCAGGAAGTCCACGTCCGCTACAAGAACCGTTACGGCCGCCAGCGCAACTGGACCGCCCCCTTCGAGGGCGCGGTGGGCTTTATCGAGCGCAAGCTGGAGACCACCGACTCCGACTCGCAGAAGGACCGCCTGCTGCAGTACACGCGCCAGGTGCCGTGCCCGACCTGCCACGGCTCCCGCCTGAAGCCGGAAATCCTGGCCGTGCGCCTGGCCTCGGGCGCACACGGCGAGCAGTCCATCGCGGGGCTGACGGCCCTGTCCATCGAGGACGCCTCCGAGTTCCTGTCCACGCTGCAGCTGGGCCACCGCGAGGAGATCATCGCCGGCGCGGTGCTCAAGGAGATCCAGGCGCGCCTGCGCTTCCTGCTGGACGTCGGCCTGAACTACCTGACCTTGGACCGCGGTGCGTCCACGCTGTCCGGCGGCGAGGCCCAGCGCATCCGCCTGGCCACCCAGATAGGCTCCGGCCTGGCGGGCGTGCTCTACGTCCTAGACGAGCCGTCCATCGGCCTGCACCAGCGCGATAACCAGCGGCTCATCGCCACGCTGCAGCGGCTGCGGGATATCGGCAACACCCTGATCGTCGTCGAGCACGACGAGGACACCATCCGCCAGGCGGACTGGCTGGTGGATATCGGACCGCGCGCCGGCGAATACGGCGGCCACGTGGTCTACCAGGGCGAGCCGGACGGCATCGAAAGCTGCGAGGACTCCCTGACCGGGCAGTACCTGTCCGGGGCTAAGGTCCTGGCGGTGCCGGATCACCGCCGCGAGATCGACAAGCAGCGCGTGCTGAAGATCGTCGGCGCCCGGGAGAACAACCTCAAGGGCATCAACGTGACCATCCCGCTGGGCGTGCTGGTCTGCGTGACCGGCGTGTCCGGTTCGGGCAAGTCCACCGTGGTCAACCAGATCCTGGCCAAGACCCTGGCCAACGAGCTCAACCGCGCGCGCCAGGTGCCCGGCCGCGCCAAGCGCGTGGAGGGCATGGAGCACCTCGACAAGCTGGTGCAGGTTGACCAGAGCCCCATCGGGCGCACCCCGCGCTCGAACCCGGCGACCTACACGGGCGTGTTCGACAAGATCCGCAACCTGTTTGCCGAGACCCAGGAGGCCAAGGTGCGCGGCTACAAAGCCGGGCGCTTCTCCTTCAACGTCAAGGGCGGGCGCTGCGAGGCCTGCCACGGCGACGGCACCCTGAAGATCGAGATGAACTTCCTGCCGGACGTCTACGTGCCCTGCGAGGTTTGCAACGGCGCGCGCTACAACCGCGAGACGCTCGAGGTCCAGTACAAGGGCAAGAACATCGCCGAGGTGCTGAACATGCCGATCTCGGAGGCCGCCGAGTTCTTCGAGCCGATCACCTCCATCCACCGCTACCTGCACACGCTGGTAGAGGTGGGCCTGGGCTACGTGCGGCTGGGCCAGGCGGCGACGACCCTGTCCGGCGGCGAGGCCCAGCGCGTCAAACTGGCCTCGGAGCTGCAGAAGCGGACCAACGGCCGGACCGTCTACATCCTGGACGAGCCGACCACGGGCCTGCACTTCGAGGACATCCGCAAGCTGATGCTGGTCATCCAGGGCCTGGTGGACAAGGGCAACTCGGTCATCATCATCGAGCACAACCTGGACGTCATCAAGGCCGCCGACTGGCTAGTGGACATGGGCCCGGAGGGCGGCAACGGCGGCGGCACGGTCGTCGCGGAGGGTACTCCGGAGCAGGTCGCGGCCGTCGAAGGCTCCTATACCGGGCAGTTCCTCGCCGACGTTTTGACCCCGGCCGGCAAGTAGCCGAGTTGGCCGCGGAAAGGGGAGCGGGGCCGCGATTTGGTGGGCCGCGGGTGGCGTGCTAATGTTGTTGGCACTACCGCCCGTGGTACCTTCCATAAGGTTTCCGGGTCACAAGCGGAGATTCTCCCACCCCCAGCCGCCTAGAGCAGGCAACGGGTCAAAAGGTAACCGAGCCCCTCGGGGCGCGGTATCTAGGTGAGACCTCCCGGCTGTCAGTTTTGGCAGGCGGGTTTCTTTGTTTGTGGCGTTGGTAGGCGAATTAACTATTGACCCTTCTCACTTAGGAGACACACAATCAGCGCTGAAGCTCGCATCAATGAGCGAATCCGAGTACCCGAAGTTCGTCTGATCGGACCCGAGGGTGAACAGGTAGGAGTTGTCCGTACCGACGACGCCCGCAAGGTTGCGTACGAAGCCGATTTGGACTTGGTCGAGGTTGCCCCGAAGGCGAAGCCGCCGGTGGCCAAGATCATGGACTACGGCAAGTACAAGTACGAGCAGGCCCAGAAGGCTCGTGAGGCTCGCAAGAACCAGCAACAGACTGTGGTCAAGGAGCAGAAGTTCCGTCCTAAGATCGATGACCACGATTACGAGACCAAAAAGGGCAATGTTGTTCGCTTCCTCGAAAAGGGCTCCAAGGTCAAGGTGACCATCATGTTCCGCGGTCGCGAGCAGTCGCGTCCGGAACTCGGTTTCCGCCTGCTGGAGCGGCTGGCTGAGGACGTCGCGGAGGTCGGCGTCGTCGAGTCCCGCCCCAAGCAGGATGGCCGCAACATGACCATGGTCTTGGGCCCGGTTCGCAAGGGTAAGAAGTAGACCACACACTAGGGATTTAAGGACTTAATTCTCATGAAGCAGAAGACCCACAAGGGCACCGCCAAGCGTATTAAGGTGACCGGTTCCGGCAAGCTGCGCCGTGAGCAGGCTGGCCGTCGCCACCTGCTGGAGGGCAAGCCCTCCAAGCGCACCCGTCGTCTGAAGGGCACCGAGGCTGTCGCCCAGTCCGACGTCAAGCGCGTCAAGCGCCTGCTCGGCCGCTCCTAGTAGCGCCGAACCCACCCCACCTCAATACCGTCGAGAAAGATTTAAGGAAGTACTACCGTGGCACGAGTAAAGCGCTCTGTGAACGCCAAGAAGAAGCGTCGCGCGATTCTGAAGTCCGCTAAGGGCTACCGTGGCGCCCGTTCCCGCCGCTACCGCATTGCGAAGGAACAGTGGCTGCACTCCATGACTTACGCTTACCGCGATCGTCGCGCCCGTAAGTCCGAGTTCCGCAAGCTGTGGATCCAGCGCATCAACGCTGCAGCCCGCATGAACGACCTGACCTACAACCGTCTCATCCACGGCCTGCGCCTAGCTGAGATCGAGGTCGACCGCAAGATCCTGGCCGAGCTGGCCGTCAACGACTTCGACGCCTTCTCCGCGCTGTGCGACGCCGCCAAGGCCGCCCTGCCGGAGGACGTCAACGCCCCGAAGGCTGCCTAAGCCTTAACGGCTCTCGGAGTAGTTTCACTACTTCGCCTTCCACCCCGCGCCCGCCACTGTTTAACAGTGCGCCGGTCGCGGGGCTTTTTGGTATCTGGGCCTGCGGTCCCCGTGCGGGTGGGTGGTGGCCTGACTGCTAGATTGGCGGGTATGACACTGGACTTTTCCCAACCTCTAACCGAACGCACGCCCCGCGTGGCCAAAGCCACGAAGCTGCACCGCGCCGCGGCCCGCCGGAAGGCCGGCGCTTTCCTCATCGAGGGCGAGAACGCCGTCGATGCCGCCGTGTCCACCGGCGCAGCCACCGACGTCTTCGCCACCGAGCAGGCAGCGTCGCGTTTCTCGGAGATCCTTACCGCCGCTGGCTATATGGACGTCTACGTCCACCCCATTACGGACAAGGCCGCCAAGTTGCTGTCCGACACCGCGACGACCACCGGCCTGTTCGCCGTATGCCGCCCAGTGCTGTGGTCGGCCGGCAAGATCCTGGCGGGCAAGCCCTCGCTGGTTTCGGTGCCGGTGCTGACCAGCGAGCCGGGCAACGCCGGCACCCTGATTCGCACCTCGGACGCGATGGGCGCCGACGGGGTCATCTTCGCCGGCGAGACCGTCGATCCGCTGGGCTGCAAGGTGGCGCGGGCCTCGGCCGGCTCGCTGTTCCACGTGCCGGTGGCGCGCGAGACCAACGTCAAGGACGTGCTGGGCCAGCTGCGCTCCCACGACCTGCAGATCCTGGCCACCGCCGCCGATGGGGAAGCGGATCTCGCGGACGTGGATCTCTCGCAACCGACGGCCTGGCTCTTCGGCAACGAGGCCCACGGGCTGGGCCGGGACCTACTGGACCAGGCGGACCTGCGGGTGCGGATCCCGATTCGGGGCCGCGCCGAGTCCCTCAATCTCGCGACCGCCGCCAGTATCTGCCTCTACGAGTCCGCCAAAGCGCAGAGCTAGCCCGAACTAGCCCGAACTAGCCGGGGTTGACGCAGGGATAAAATTCCCGCCCCGGCGCCGGTGTGCACGGTAACAGCGGGTAACATAGCCTGCGTTAGTTTAAGCGTGAGAAGAAGGTTGAAGCTACGTGTCAGATACCCCCGAGATTGAATTGACAGAGGCGGCCCTGGCCGCGGCCGCAGACGAGGCCATCGCCGCGTTTGAGGGCGCCGAGGACCTAGCCGGGCTGGCGCAGGCGCATCGGGAGCACTTGGGCGAGCAGGGATATATCCCGCAGGCCCGCAAGTCCTTGGGATCGCTGCCGAAGGACCAGCGCAAGGACGCCGGGAAGGCTGTCAACATGGCGCGCGGCAAGGCCGAGAAGCGCTACGCGCAGCTGAAGAAGGAGCTCGAAGAGCGCGCCCGCCAGGAACAGCTGGTCGCGGAGACGGTGGACGTGACCATCCCGACTACCCGCGCCCAGACCGGTGCGCTGCACCCGATTACGGCGCTGTCCGAGCGGATCGCCGACATCTTTGTGGGCATGGGCTGGGAGATCGCCGACGGCCCCGAGGTCGAGGCCGAGTACTTCAACTTCGACGCGCTGAACTTTAAGCCGGATCACCCGGCCCGCACGCTGCAGGACACCTTCCACGTCTCCGTGGAAGGCTCCAAGCAGGTGCTGCGCACGCACACCTCGCCGGTGCAGGTACGCACCATGCTGGACCGCGACGTCCCGCTGTACATCGCCTGCCCGGGCCGCGTCTTCCGCACCGACGAGCTGGACGCCACCCACACCCCGGTCTTCCACCAGGTCGAGGGCCTAGCCGTCGACAAGGGCCTGACCATGGCCCACCTGCGCGGCACCCTTGACCACCTGGCCCAGGTGCTCTTCGGGCCGGAGACCAAGACCCGCATGCGCACCAACTACTTCCCGTTCACCGAGCCGTCGGCCGAGGTCGACGTTTGGTTCCCGAACAAGAAGGGCGGCGCCGGCTGGATCGAGTGGGGCGGCTGCGGCATGGTCAACCCGAACGTGCTGCGCGCCGTCGGGGTCGACCCGGCCGAATACACCGGCTTCGCCTTCGGCATGGGGCTGGAGCGCACCCTGCAGTTCCGCAACGGGCTGTCCGACATGCGCGACATGGTCGAGGGCGATGTCCGCTTCACCCTCCCGTTCGGAATCCAGGCCTAGGCCGCTACCCAGACTCTTAGAAAGGAAGAATTCACCACATGCTTATTTCGCAAGGCTGGGTAACCCGCGTGCTTGGCACCCAGAACCCGGACTGGTCGGTCAGCGCTGAGGAGCTCGACAGCGGCTTTGTGCGCGTCGGTTTCGAAACCGAGGGCTACGCCGCGCTGCCGGAGTCGACCGGCCCGCTGGTCATCGGCCGCGTCGAGGAGATTGAGGAGCTGACCGGCTTCAAGAAGCCGATCCGCTACTGCCAGGTCAACGTGGGCGAGGCCAACGGCACCGGCGAGCTGCAGGGCATCATCTGCGGCGCCCGCAACTTCCGCGAGGGCGACTACGTGGTCGTCGCGCTGCCCGGCTCCGAGCTGCCCGGCGGCTTCAAGATTGCCGCGCGCGAGACCTACGACCACATCTCCAACGGCATGCTGGCCTCGGCCGCCGAGCTGGGCTTCGGCGAGAAGGCCGACGGCATCATCACCCTCGGGGAGGACGCCGGCCCGGTCGGCCGCGACGCCCGCGAGATCATCGGCCTGGACGAGACCGTCTTCGACGTCAACATCACCCCGGACCGCGGCTACGCGCTGTCGGTGCGCGGCCTGGCCCGCGAGGTGGCCTCGGCCTTCGACGCCGACTACCGCGACCTGGCCGAGGACCCGGCCGCCGCGGGCATCGATACCGCCCACGTACCGGCGGCCGACGATGCCGCCGGCGCCCTGCCGGTCGACTTGCGGGAGGAGACCAAGGCCCAGCGCTTCGGCCTGCGCAAGGTCACCGGCATCGATCCGCACGCGCGCACGCCGTTCTGGCTGGAGCGCGAGCTCATGCTCTCCGGCCAGCGCAGCGTCAATCTGCCGACCGACGTCACCAACTACATCATGCTGCTGCTCGGCTCGCCGATGCACGCCTTCGACGCCAACCAGGTCTCCGGCGGGCTGGTCATCCGCAACGCCCAGGCAGGGGAGAGCTTCCAGACCCTGGATCACGTAGACCGCACTCTGGACGCCGAGGACGTCGTCATCTGCGACGACAACGGCATCCAGTCCCTGGCCGGCGTGATGGGCGGAACCACCTCGGAGATCTCGGACGATACCACCGACGTCATCTTCGAGGCCGCCATCTGGGATCCGATCACCGTGGCGCGGACCTCCCGCCGCCACAAGCTGTCCTCGGAGGCCTCCCGCCGCTTCGAGCGCGGCGTGGACCCTGCCTTGGTAGAGGTCGCCCTGGACTACGCCTGCGCACTGCTGCAGCAGCTGGCCGGCGGCACCATCGAGGCCGGGCGCACGCTCATCGGCGAGGTCGCGCAGCCGGCCGCCATCGAGCTGCCCGTGGATATGCCCGGCCGCTACGCCGGCGTCGACTACTCGCTCGAGACCGTCGTTAACCGCCTCCAGGAGGTCGGCTGTCAGGTCGAGAACGCGGACTCCGAGACCTTGTCGGTTACCCCGGCTACCTGGCGCACGGACATCGGCATGGACGTCGACCTCATCGAGGAAGTCCTGCGCCTAGAGGGCCTGGCCGAAATCCCGTCCGTCCTGCCGACCCCGCGCGGCGGCCGCGGCCTGACCCCGGCGCAGAAGCGCCGCCGGGCGATCGGCCACAGCCTGGCCTACTCCGGCTACGCGGAAATCATCCCGTCGCCGTTCGTGGCCAACGACACCTTCGACGTCTGGGGCCTGGCTGCCGACGATGCCCGCCGCCAGACCGTCGCCGTACAAAACCCGCTGGAGGCTGACAAGGCCCAGCTGTCGACGACCCTGCTGCCGAATATCCTGGAAGCGCTCAACCGCAACGTCTCCCGCGGCCAGGCCAACCTGCGCCTGTACGGCCTGCAGCAGGTCTCCTTCCGCCGCGCGGACGTCACGCCAATGCCCTCTGTCGAGTCCCGTCCGGACGACGAGACCCTGGCCGAGCTGCTGGGTACCCTGCCGGAGCAGCCGCTGCACGTAGCCACCGTCTCCGCCGGCTTCGCGGACAACCCGGGCCCGTGGGGCGAGGGCCGCGCCTACACCTACGCGGACGCCATCGAGTCGGCGCGCATCGTCGCGCGGGCGGCCGGCGTGGAGCTGGACGTGGAAGCCGCTAGCGAGCTGCCGTGGCACCCGGGCCGCTGCGCCGCGCTGAAGGTGGGCGAGAAGGTCGTCGGCTACGCCGGCGAGCTGCACCCGCAGGTGCTGGAGAAGCTGGGCGCGCCGGAGCGCACCTGCGCCATGGAGCTGGATGTTACGGCCCTGCCGCTGGACGAGCGCTTCCCGGCGCCGGTGCTCTCGGCCTTCCCGGCCCTGCACCAGGACATCGCTCTGACCGTCGCCGAGGACGTGCCGGCCGAAAAGGTCCGCCGCGTCATCGCGCAGGGCGCGGGCGATCTGCTCGAGTCCGTGGAGCTCTTCGACGTCTTCCGCGGTGAGCAGCTGGGCGAGAACCAGAAGTCGCTCGCGTTCAAGCTGCTCTTCCGCGCCCCGGACCGCACGCTGACCGACGAGGAGGTCAACGCGCACCGCGAGGCCGCCGCCGCTTTGGCCGAGCAGGAGCTGGGAGCGAAGATCCGCGCCTAGTTCCCGCCCGCACCTACCCCCGCCGCACCCAGCGGCGGGGGTTTATGCATTTTCGGGGGTAGTAAAAACGCTAGAAACGGAGAAAACAGCGAAAGATTCGTGAATAACTTACATTCGAGTGCATATTCATCTATGCTCTTCGCTATGAGTATTCACGTCGCACTAGCTGGCGCCACCGGGTACGCCGGTGGCGAAATCCTCCGCCTCCTGCTGTCACACCCCGCGTACCGCCGTGGCGACCTGACCATCGGGTCGCTGTGCGCGCATTCCCAGGCCGGGGCTCCCGTGGCCGAGGCCCTCCCGCACCTGGCCGAGCTGGCCGACCGCACGCTGGAGGACACGACCGTCGAGACACTGGCCGGCCACGACGTCGTCTTCCTGGCCCTGCCGCACGGGCACTCGGCCGCCCTGGCCCAGCAGCTGCCCGAGGACGTCCTGGTCATCGACTGCGCCGCCGACTTCCGGCTGAAAAGCCCGGACGCGTGGGCGGACTACTACGGCACCGATCACGCCGGCTCCTGGCCCTACGGCTTGCCGGAGCTGCCCGGCCACCGGGAGGAAATTTCCGCCGCGCGCCTCGTGGCCGTGCCGGGCTGCTTCCCGACGGCCGTGACCCTGGCGGCCTTCCCGGCCCTGCAGGGCGGCATCGTGGAGCCGAGCTTCGACGTCGTCGCCGTGACGGGGCTTTCGGGTGCGGGCAAGAAGGCCGCGGTAGCCTTCAGCGGCTCCGAGACCATCGGCAACGTCAAGGCCTACAGCCCGGGCGGCACCCACCGGCACACCCCGGAGATGGTCCAGAACCTTTCCGAGCTGGTCCCTGGCGTCACCGTCAGTTTCACCCCGGTGCTCGTACCCATGACGCGGGGAATCCTGGCCACGGTCTCCGCCCCGCTAGCCGCCGATGTTCCCCAGGACGCGGCCGCCGTAGCGGACGCCGCCCGGCGCGCTTACGTCGCGGCCTACGCGGACGAGGCCTTCTGCCAGCTCTTGTCCGAGGGCGTCCAGCCGCAGGTCAAGCACGTCGTCGGATCGAATTTCGCCCAGATCCAGGTCCACGTCGACGCGGGGGCGCGCCGCCTGATTATGACCTGCGCTATCGACAACCTGACCAAGGGTACGGCCGGGGCAGCGGTACAGTGCCTCAACCTCGCCCTGGGCTGGGAGGAAACCGCCGGACTGACCGGCACCTCCGTCCTGCCCTAGAGCGGGACCAACATTCCCGCCACTAACCCTCGCCCCATCTTTCAAGCACCTTTTAGGAGAACCCCCATGCAGACTCACACCCCAGGACCTGACGCCGCCCCGGAAGAACTAGGCGTCGTGACCCCGGCCGGGTTTAGCGCTTATGCCGCGACCGCCGGCCTTAAGCCCTCCGGCAACCCCGATATGGCGCTGGTCGTCAACGAGGGCCCGTCCAGCGCGGCCGCCGCGGTCTTTACCCAGAACCAGGTCGTGGCAGCACCCGTCAAATACAGCCGGAAGGCCGTCGCTGACGGCAGCGTACGCGCCGTGGTGATCAACTCCGGCAACGCGAACGCCTGCAACGGCGCCCAAGGCGACCAGGACGCCGAGACCATGGCCCAGGCCACGGCGCAGGCCCTAGGGGTGGCGCCGCAGGAGGTCGTGGTGTGCTCGACCGGCATCATCGGCGAGCCGATGGATATGCCGGTGGTTGCCGGTGGCATCGACAAGCTGGGCGCTCAGGCAGCCCAGGGCGCGGGCGCGACGGCTAAGGCCGCGGGGCAGGCCGCGCAGGCCATTATGACGACCGACACGGTGCCTAAGCAGGCCTCGGCGCGGCGCGAGGGCTGGTCCGTGGGTGCTATAGGCAAGGGCGTGGGCATGCTGGCGCCCTCGCTGGCGACGATGCTCGCCGTTATCACCACGGACGCCGACGTCACCTCCGAGCAGCTTAAGACCGCGCTGGAAGCGGCGATGCCGAAGACCTTCAACACCCTGGACATCGACGGTTCGACCTCCACCAACGACACGGTGGTGGCCCTGGCCTCGGGCCGGGCGGGCATTACCCCCGACCAGGCAGAGCTCAACGCCGCCATCCACGAGGTCTGCGCCGCGATCGCCGCGCAGATGCAGTCCGATGCCGAGGGCGTGACCAAGCGCGTGCAGATCACGGTCACCGGTGCCCAGGACGATGCCGCCGCTCTGGTAGCCGCGCGCACCCTGGGCCGGGACAACCTCTTCAAGTGCGCGATGTTCGGCTCCGATCCGAACTGGGGCCGGGTGCTGGCCGCCGTCGGCATGGCGCCGGTGGCGATGGACCCGGACGGCATAGCCGTGCGCTTCAACGGCCATGCGGTCTGTGAGAACACCACCGGCACGCCGACCGCCCGCGAAGTGGACCTCAGCGGCACCGATATCGACGTCGAGGTCGACCTGGGCACGGGCGGCGCGGGGCAGGCGACGGTGCGGACGACGGACCTGTCGCACGCCTACGTCGAAATCAACTCCGCCTACAGCTCCTAGGTGCAGCGGCTTCGGATAAGCAGGAACAAGGACTAGGGGAGAAAGAAGAGCAATGAACAATCCCACTACGGACCGGCTCAGCGACGGGCAGCGGGCCCAGATCCTGGCGGAGGCGCTGCCGTGGCTGAAACACTTCCGCGACAAGATCGTCGTGGTCAAATACGGCGGCAACGCCATGGTCGACGATGCGCTCAAGGAGGCCTTCGCCGCCGACATGGTCTTCCTGCGCACTGTGGGCGCCAAGCCCGTGGTCGTCCACGGCGGCGGCCCGCAGATCAACGCGATGCTAGAACGCGTCGGCCTGCACGGCGAATTCCGGGGCGGCTTCCGGGTTACCACCCCGGAGGTCATGGAGGTAGTGCGGATGGTGCTCTTCGGCCAAGTCGGCCGGGAGCTGGTCAACCTCATTAACTCCCACGGGCCCTACGCGGTGGGCACGTCGGGGGAGGACGCCGGGTTGTTCCGGGCCCGTCGCCGCGAGGTCACCATCGACGGCAAGGGCTGCGACGTCGGCCTGGTCGGCGAAATCACCGAGGTCAACCCCGCGGCCGTGCGCGACATCATCGATGCCGGCCGCATCCCGGTGGTCTCGACCATCGCCCCTGGCGATAGCGGGGAGGTCTACAACATCAACGCCGACATCGCCGCCGGCGAGCTGGCTGTCGGGCTGGGCGCGGAGCGCCTTATTATGCTGACCAACGTCGAGGGCCTCTACACGGACTACCCGGACCCGGACTCGCTGGTCTCGAAGCTCGAGGCCAGCCAGCTCCGCGAGCTGCTGCCGCACCTGGACTCCGGGATGATCCCCAAGATGGAAGCCTGCCTCAAGGCGGTGGAAGGCGGGGTGAAGGCCGCGCACGTCATCGACGGCCGCCAGGCCCACACCGTGCTCTTGGAGCTGATGACCATGGGCGGCATCGGAACGATGGTGCTGCCCGACGATTACCAAATCAACAATTACCCGGCCGGAACGGTCTTTAGGAAGGACGACGCGAAATGAGCACCACTCCGCAGTGGAATGACGTCATGATGAACAACTACGGGACCCCGCCGCTGACCCTACGCAGCGGGTCGGGCGCCTGGGTGACCGACGACGCCGGGAAGGACTACCTGGATCTGGTGGCGGGCATCGCCGTCAACGCGCTGGGGCACGCCCATCCGGACATCGTCGCCGCGGTGAGCGAGCAGGTTGCCCGCCTAGGCCACGTGTCCAACCTGTGCGCCTCCGAGCCGACGCTCCAGGTGGCGGCCGCCCTGCGGGACAAGGTGGGCGATTCCAGCGCCCGGGTCTTCTTCTGTAACTCTGGCGCGGAGGCCAACGAGGCCGCCTTCAAGCTCGCGCGCCTGACCGGGCGCCGGCGGATCCTGGCCGCCCACGGTGGCTTCCACGGCCGCACCATGGGCTCGCTGGCGCTGACGGGCCAGCCGGACAAGCAGCGCGCCTTCCGCCCGCTGCCCGGCGGGGTGGAGTTTTTCACCTACAACGACATCGACTACCTGCGCACCCTGGTTGAGCAGGACCCGGCCGATACGGCCGCCATCATCCTGGAGCCCATCCAGGGCGAGGTCGGCGTGGTCCCGGCCACGCCGGAATTCCTGCGCGCCGCCCGCGCGCTCTGCGACGAGCACGGCATCCTGCTGGTTATCGACGAGGTGCAGACCGGCATCGGCCGCACGGGCTCGTTCTTCTGCCACCAGCAGGCGGGCATCCAACCCGACGTCATCACCCTGGCCAAGGGGCTGGGCGGCGGCCTGCCGATGGGCGCGACGATTGCCCGCGGCAAGGCGGCCGAGCTGTTCACGCCCGGCTCCCACGGCACGACCTTCGGCGGCAACCCCGTGGTCGCGGCCGCGGCCCAGGTGGTCATCGACCACGTCGACGAGGCCTTCTGCCAGCGGGTCCAGGACGCCGGAGCCGCCCTGCGCGAGGGCCTTTCCGCCCTGGAGCAGGTGGACTACGTCCGCGGCCAGGGCCTCTTGCTGGGCGTCGTGCTCAACCAGCCGCTGGCGAAGAAGGCCGTGCAGGCCGGTTACGACCACGGCCTGCTGCTCAACGCCCCCAACGAGTACGTGCTGCGACTGTGCCCGCCGCTGGTCCTGACCGACGCGGACATCGACTTCGCGGTCAAGCACATCGCCGCCATCCTGGGCGAGCTCAGCAAGTAGCGGCAACATCCGCGAGCCCATCCCTGCGGATTATGCACCAACCGCTATAAAATAAGATTCGTAGATACATCGAAAGGACAACGAACGATATGACTTCCGCCCCCAAGCTTCGGCACTTCCTTGCCGACGACGACCTGAGCCCCCAGGAGCAGGCCGAGGTGTTGAACCTGGCGCTGGAGATGAAAAAGGACCCGTACGGCTACCGGCCCCTCGAGGGCCCGCAGACCGTCGCGGTGCTATTCGATAAGACCTCGACGCGCACGCGCTTTTCCTTCGGCGCCGGCGTGCCGCAGTTGGGCGGCCACGCGGTGGTCTCGGACACCTCGGAGACCCAGATCGGCAAGGGGGAGTCCATCCAGGACACCGCCGCGGTGATGTCGCGGTTCGTCTCCGCCATCGTCTGGCGCACCTTCGCCCACCAGAACCTGGTGGACATGGTGGAAACCGCCACGGTCCCGGTGATTAACGCCCTCTCGGACGACCTGCACCCGTGCCAGATCCTGGCCGACTTGCTCACCTGCGCCGAGAACTTCGGTGGGGTAGAAAATCTCCGCGGGAAGAAGGCTGTCTACTACGGCGACGGCGCCAACAACATGGCCAACTCCTACCTGCTGGGCTTTGCCACGGCCGGCATGGACATCACCATCTGCTCGCCGGCACAGTTCCAGCCGGAGCAGCGCTTCGTTGACCGGGCGCGCGCTCGGGCGGAGGCCACCGGTGCTAACGTCGTTGTCAGCGATGACGTTGCGGCCGGGGCCGGCGCCGACGTGGTGATCACGGATACGTGGGTCTCCATGGGGCAGGAGGGCGACGGCAAGGACCGCCGCACCCCGTTCCTGCCGTATCAGGTCAATGACGACGTCATGGCGGCCGCGGCCGACGACGCCATCTTCCTGCACTGCCTGCCGGCCTACCGCGGCAACGAGGTCACCGCCGAGGTGATCGACGGGCCGGCGTCCCGCGTCATCGGCGAGGCCGAAAACCGAATGCACGCCCAGAAGGCGCTGCTGACGTGGTTGTTGGAACGAAAGGACAGCTAGATACATGACCGTGCCGAGTACCCGGAACGCGCGTCAGGCCAAAATCCTGGAAATCCTGGGCAAGACCCGGGTGACCAGCCAGGTGCAACTTTCCGATCTGTTGCTGGACGAGGGAATCGATATCACCCAGGCGACGCTGTCGCGGGACCTGGACGAGCTGGGCGCTAAGAAGGTCAAGCGCGACGGCGGGCGTTCCTTCTACAAGGTCGGCGGGGAGCACGAGGACTTCGATGACCAGGTCAACGGGCCCCGGGAGAAGCTGCGCCGCATGGTCGACGAGCTGGTGGTCTCCCACGACCACTCCGGCAACATCGCCATGCTGCGCACCCCGGCGGGTGCGGCCCAGTACCTGGCCAGCTTCATCGACCGCGTGGGCCTGCCGGACGTCGTCGGGTGCATCGCTGGCGACGACACGGTCTTCGTCCTGGCGCGCGAACCGCTAGCCGGCAAGGAGCTGGGGGAGCGGCTGACCGGGCGCAGCTCCACGAGCGAGTAGACCTGGCAGACTAGGGCCAGGGGTGAGGCGCGGGGTGGCGGAGTTTGTTCCCCGCGCTCCCGGTGGATAATATTTATCCAGATGAATTAATTGCAGACAACCGTGCTCAAGAAGGAGAAGATTCGCAATGAGTGCACGCGTAGTGCTGGCCTATTCCGGCGGCCTGGACACCTCGGTGGCCATCCCGTACCTGGCCAAGATGACCGGCGGCGACGTCGTCGCGGTGTCCCTGGATCTCGGCCAGGGTGGGGAAGACATGGAGTCGGTCCGCCAGCGCGCCCTGGACTGCGGCGCCGTCGAGTCCATCGTCATCGACGCCAAGGACGAGTTCGCTGAGGAGTACTGCCTGCCGACCATCCAGGCCAACGGCATGTACATGAAGCAGTACCCGCTGGTTTCTGCTATCTCTCGCCCGCTCATCGTCAAGCACCTGGTCGAGGCCGCCCAGGAGCACGGTGGCACCCACGTCTCCCACGGTTGCACCGGCAAGGGCAACGACCAGGTGCGCTTCGAGGTCTCCTTCCGCGCCCTGGATCCGTCCCTGGAGATCATCGCCCCGGCTCGTGACTACGCCTGGACCCGCGATAAGGCCATCGCCTTCGCCGAGGAAATCGATCTGCCGATTGAGCAGTCCGCCTCCTCGCCGTTCTCCATCGACCAGAACGTCTGGGGTCGCGCCGTCGAGACCGGCTTCCTCGAGGATCTGTGGAACCCGCCGACAAAGGACCTCTACGCCTACACCGAGGATCCGGGCCTGGGCAACGCCCCCGACGAGGTCGTTATCTCCTTCGAGAAGGGCAAGCCGGTGGCCATCGACGGCCAGCCGGTGACCGTCCTGCAGGCCATCGAGCAGATGAACCAGCGCGCCGGCGCCCAGGGCATCGGCCGCCTGGACATGGTCGAGGACCGCCTGGTGGGCATCAAGTCCCGCGAGGTCTACGAGGCCCCGGGCGCTATCGCGCTGATCAAGGCGCACGAGGCGCTGGAGGACGTGGCCGTCGAGCGCGAACTGGCTCGCTACAAGCGGCTTACCGATGCCCGCTGGTCCGAGGAGGTCTACGACGGCCTCTGGTTCTCCCCGCTGAAGAAGGCGCTGGACCAGTTCATCCAGTCCTCCCAGGAGAACGTCACCGGCGACATCCGCATGGTCATGCACGCCGGTTCCATCGTGGTCAACGGCCGTCGCTCGGGCCAGTCCCTGTACGACTTCGACCTGGCCACCTACGACACCGGCGACGCCTTCGACCAGACCGCGGCTAAGGGCTTCGTGCAGCTGCACGGCCTGTCCACGCAGATCTCCAACCAGCGCGACCGGGACGGCGGCTTCCGCACGGGGGCGAAGTAGATGCAGCCGCACAAGACGAACGAGGGCGCCCTCTGGGGCGGCCGGTTCTCCGGCGGTCCCTCTGAGGCGATGTTTGCCCTCAGCGTGTCCACCCACTTCGACTGGGTCCTGGCGCCCTACGACGTGCTGGCCTCCCAGGCCCACGCCCGCGTCCTGCACAAGGCCGGCCTGCTCAGCGATGCCGACTTCGAGACCATGATTGCTGGTCTCCAGCAGCTAGGTAAGGACGTCGCCTCCGGCGAGTTCACGCCGAACGCCCACGACGAGGACGTCCACGGCGCCATGGAGCGCGGGCTCATCGAGCGCGTTGGCCCCGAGGTGGGCGGCCGGCTGCGCGCGGGCCGCTCCCGCAACGACCAGGTTGCGACCCTGTTCCGCATGTGGGTCCGCGACGCCATCCGCGACATCACGGCGCAGATCACCGAGCTGATCGACGCGCTGGTCGAGCAGGCGGGCGCGCACCCGGAGGCCATCATGCCGGGCAAGACGCACTCGCAGGCCGCCCAGCCCATCCTGCTGGCGCACGAGCTGCTGGCCCACGCTCAGCCGCTGCTGCGCGATATCGAGCGCTTCCAGGACCTGGACAAGCGACTGGCTATCTCGCCTTACGGCTCCGGTGCCCTGGCGGGCTCCTCGCTGGCGCTGGACCCGGAGGCCATCGCCGAGAAACTCGGTTTCGACGCCGCGGCGGAGAACTCCCTGGACGCTACCGCCTCGCGCGACTTTGCCGCGGAGACCGCCTACGTTCTCACGCAGACGGCCATCGACATGTCGCGCCTGGCCGAGGAGATCATCTACTGGTGCACGCCGGAATACGGCTACGTCAGCCTGGATGACGCCTGGTCGACGGGCTCGTCGATTATGCCGCAGAAGAAGAACCCGGACGTTCCGGAGCTGACCCGCGGCAAGACCGGCCGTCTCATCGGTAACCTGACGGGCCTGCTGGCGACGCTCAAGGCGCAGCCGCTGGCCTACAACCGGGACCTGCAGGAGGATAAGGAGCCGATCGTGGACTCGGTCGCCCAGCTCAACCTGCTGCTGCCGGCGATGACGGGCCTGGTCAGCACCCTGGTCTTCCACGAGGACCGGATGCGCGAGCTGGCCCCGCGCGGGTTTACGCTCGCCACCGACCTGGCCGAGTGGATGGTGCGCCAGGGCGTGCCCTTCCGCCAGGCGCACGAGGCCTCCGGCGAGTGCGTGCGGATCGCCGAGGAACGCGGCGTCGATCTCATCGATCTCACCGACGCGGAGTTGGCGGGGGTCCACGAGGCGCTCACCCCGGAGGTGCGCGAGGTGCTGACCATCGACGGCGCGGTTGCCTCCCGCTCTACCAAGGGCGGCACCGCGGGTGTGCGCGTGGCGGAGCAACGCGAGCTGGTCGCCCAGCGCAATTCTCAGGCGAAGACCTGGGCGGAGACTCCGGTGATTCCCGGCGCCCAGAAATAGCACCGGCTAGCTGGCATAGCCACCATTAACGAACCGGCGCGGTTTCGTTGCCTCCTGTGGTGAGGCGACAAGGCCGCGCCGGTTTTTGCATCGGTGGGGCAGGGCTACCTCTTTCGGGGCTAGTGGTTCTCACCGTACGGCGTTCTGTTTTCTGTGGTGGTGGGGGTGTCTCCGGGGACAGTCTGAAAAACGAGACTAGCGAAGGTGCTGCCAGTCACACATCTTTGAAGTGTGTACTACAGTTCACTCAAGCGGATGTGATCCGTGCTACTTAATCGTGGACAGATTTAGAAAGCCAACCTATGACAACCAATCCAACGGGCTCCGAGTCAGCCCCCCACGAGGCAGAACGCAACGTCTACGCCTCCGAGGACCATGGCTTGCAACAGGGGATGGGCAACCGCCAGCTCCAGATGATTGCCATTGGCTCCGCTATCGGCACCGGCCTCCTTCTGGGCACCGGTGCGCGCCTCGAACAAGCCGGCCCCTCCTTGGCCGTGCTCTACCTCGTTTGCGGTATGTTCGGCTACGTCATCCTGCGCTCGCTCGGCGAGCTCATCGTCTACCGCCCGAGCTCCGGCTCGTTCGTGTCTTATGCCCGTGAGTTCTACGGCGAGAAGACGGCGTTCGTGACCGGCTGGCTCTACTGGGGCAACTGGGCCATGACGCTGGTGGCCGACGCCACGGCCGTGGCCCTCTACATCAAGTGGTTCTCCCAGTACACCCACTGGATCGAAGACATCCCGCAGTGGGTGCTGGCCCTGCTGGTCATCGGCGGCATCCTGCTGTTCAACATGATGTCGGTCAAGATTTTCGGCGAGCTGGAGTACTGGTTCTCCATGATCAAGGTCGTCGCCCTGCTCATCTTCATGCTGGTGGCCATCGGCGTGGTCATCTTCGGCCACCCGAGCGGCGACCCGACCGGGTTTAGCCTGATTTCTGACGCCGGCGGCTGGCTGCCGAACGGCTTCATCCCGGCCGTCATCGTCATCCAGGGCGTGGTCTTCGCCTACGCCGGCATCGAGCTGGTCGGTACCACCAGTGGTGAGACTAAGGACGTCGAGAAGCATATCCCGCGGGCGGTCAACAACGTCCTGTTCCGCATCCTGGTCTTCTACTTCGGCTCCGTGCTGCTGCTGACCCTGGTCCTGCCGTACACCGAGTACATCGCGAACGTCTCGCCGTTCGTGACCTTCTTCGAGTCCCTGGGTATCGCGGCCGCGGCCCCGATCTTCCAGCTGGTGGTCATCACCGCGGCGATCTCCTCGCTGAACGCCGGTCTGTACTCGACCGGGCGCATCATGTACAACATGTCGACCGCTGGCTCCGGTCCGAAGTTCGGTGCCCGGATGTCTAAGTCGGGCGTGCCCTACGGCGGCATCGTTATGGCGGCCTTCGTGGGCCTGGCGGGCGTGTTCCTGAACTTCATTGTTCCGGAGGCGGCCTTCGAAATCGTGCTGAACCTGGCGGCGCTGGGCACGCTGGCATCGTGGGCAGCTATCGCCCTGGCGCACCTGAAGTTCGTGCGGCTGTCTAAGAGCGGGCGCTACACGCGGCCGGAGTATCGCTCGCCCTTCGGCGCGGTCGGGGACTGGGCCACCCTGGTCTTCATCGCCGTGGTCATCGTCCTGATGGCCTTCGACTACCCAATCGGCACTTACGCGCTGGGCGCCTCCATCCTGCTCATCCCGGTCTTCATGGTGATGTGGTTCGCCTGGCGCGACCGCATCCGGGCCATTGCCGATGAGCGCCGCGCCAAGCACCTGCCGACCTCTAGCTTCCCGGCTGCCCCGCAGTCGGACCTGCACCCGCGCGATCGAAAGTAAGTAAGATCTCTAACGGCTATGGCTGAGCGCTGGGATACACCCCGGCGCTTGGGGAAGCGACATCGTTAGTAAAAGGAAGGAAGATTAAGAAACTATGGTCAAATTCGTCGACGTTGAGAACATGGCGCGCTGGATCCAGCGCGACGGCGTAGAAAACATCATTACCGGCATGGTCGAGTACTTGGAGAGCGATTACCGCCGTTGGGAGCGCTTCGACAAGATCCCGCGCGTGGCCTCCCACACCCCGTTCGGCGTCATCGAGCTCATGCCGACCTCCGACGGCGAGGAGTACGCCTTCAAGTTCGTCAACGGCCACCCGTCCAACCCGGCCCGCGGCTTCCAGACCGTGACCGCCTTCGGCGTGCTTGCCGACGTGGACAACGGTTACCCGACCTTCGAGGCCGAGATGACCCTGCTGACCGCCCTGCGCACGGCCGCGACCTCCGCGATGGTGGCCAAGTACCTGGCCCGCAAGGATTCCAAGCGCATGGCCATGGTGGGCGCCGGTTCGCAGTCCGAATTCCAGGCGCTGGGCTTCCGCGGCGTACTGGGCATCGAGGACATCACCATCTACGACATCGACCCGGATGCCGTCGAGAAGTTCAAGCGCAACCTGGAGCCGCTGGGCTTCAACATCACCGCCTGCAACAGCGTCGACGAGGCCGTGCTGGGCGCTGACATTATCACCACCTGCACCGCGGACAAGGCTCAGAACCAGATTCTGGCCGAGCGCCACGTCGCCCCAGGCGTGCACCTCAACGCCGTCGGCGGCGACTGCCCGGGCAAGACCGAGCTGGAGGCCTCCATCCTGGACAAGTCCAAGGTCTTCGTCGAGTTCCCGGAGCAGACCCGCATCGAGGGCGAAATCCAGCAGATGCCGGAGGACTTCCCCGTCACGGAGTTCTACCAGGTCCTGACGGGCCAGGCGACCGGCCGCGACGACGACGAGCAGATCACGCTCTTCGACGACGTGGGATTCGCCATCAACGACTTCTCCGCGCTGCGCTACGTCCGCGACGCGGTCAAGGGCACCGAGCTGGAGACCGACATCGACATCATCGCCAACCCGGACGATCCGAAGGATCTGTTCTCCCTCGTGGCGAACGTTCCCTCCCTGATCTAGCCCACAGCGCACGCGGCTAAACCACGTGCGCAATTGCCTTCGCCCCGCCTCCCCGCGGCCTCGTACCGATGGGGAAGCGGGGCTTTGTCGCGTCCGAAGCCTCCACCGGCGACCGCAGCGGAGGACTCGCCGCCGGAAAGGGCGGGGCCAAGGCCGCAGGGTGGAAGCGCAACGGGTACGATGAGGGCCATGAGTTGTGACCCCGCCCTCCTAGACATTTTGGTTTGTCCGCAGGACAAAGGCCCGCTGGAGTATATCGAGGACCAGCAGGTCCTAGTAAACAAGCGCTTGGGGATCGCCTATCCCATCGAAGACGGCATCCCGGTCATGCTGGCCGACGAGGCCAAGAAATGGCCGGCCTAGGCCCAGTTCCAGGGGCGCCCCGAAACCAAAACTAAGAAGAGATCTACTAGAAGGACGACGATTTTCATGAATATCATCGATGAGTTGCAATGGCGCGGGCTGATCAACCAGTCCACGGATCTTGAGGCCCTGCGCGAGGCCTGCGAGCAGCCCATCACCCTGTACTGCGGCTTCGACCCGACCGGTGACTCCCTGCACGCCGGCCACTTGGTCCCGATGATCATGCTGCGCCGCTTCCAGGAAGCCGGCCACCACCCGCTAGCTCTGGCTGGTGGCGCTACCGGCTTCATCGGCGATCCGCGCGACGTCGGGGAGCGTTCCATGCTCTCCGAGGACGTTATCGAGAAGAACCTCGAAGCAATTAAGGGCCAGCTGCGTCGTTTCGTCGACTTCGACGGCGAGAACGCCGCAACCCTGGTCAACAACGCTGACTGGACGATGAACATGTCCGTCATCGACTTCCTCCGCGACGTGGGCAAGAACTTCTCGCTGAACACGATGCTGGATCGCGACACCGTCAAGCGCCGCCTGGAGGTCGACGGCATTTCCTACACCGAGTTCTCCTACATGCTGCTGCAGTCCAACGACTACGTGCAGCTGCGCCGCAACTACGACTGCGTTCTGCAGATTGGCGGCGGCGACCAGTGGGGCAACATCGTTTCCGGTGTGGACCTGAACCGCCGCGTCGACGGCGCCAAGGTGCACGGCCTGACCGTGCCGCTGGTCACCGATGCCAGCGGTCAGAAGTTCGGCAAGTCCACCGGTGGCGGCAAGCTCTGGCTAGACGCGGAGAAGACCTCCCCGTACTCCTGGTACCAGTACTTCCTGAACGCTGGAGACTCCGTGGTTATCGACTACCTGCGCTGGTTCACCTTCCTGACCCAGGACGAGATCGCCGAGTACCAGGAGAAGGTAGAGACCGAGCCGTACAAGCGTGAGGCTCAGCGCCGGTTGGCCCAGGAAATGACCGACCTGGTCCACGGAAAGGAAGCCACGAAGTCCGTCGAGCTCGCTGCCCAGGCGCTGTTCGGCAAGGCCAGCCTGACGGACCTGGACGAGGAGACCCTGTGCGGCGCGCTGTCCGAGACCGAGGTCGCCGAGATCGAGGCGGGCCAGCCCCGAACCATCGTGGATCTTCTGGTCGCCAGCGGCCTGGCTGATTCGAAGGGCGCGGCCCGCCGCACCATTAAGGAAGGCGGCGCCTACGTCAACAACGAGCGAGTCGAAGACTCGGAGTGGGAGCCGTCCGACAGCGACCTGCTGCACGGGGCATGGTTGGTTCTGCGCCGCGGCAAGAAGAACTTCGCCGGCGCCAAGTTCGTCTAAAACCCGCCGAAGGCAGTAACCGGCAGCGCCAAAAGTTAACCCGTCACCACCTGGTGGCGGGTTTTTATTGTCTAGCAGGGGATTTGTGGAAAATTAAAGGGGTGTGTAAATTAGTCCGAGTCGCCGCGAGAGCAGGTGACAGGGAGTTAAACTCCAGGTTGACTTTGGTTTAAAAGTTGGTCTAAGATTTAAACCCCAGTTACAAAACACGAACTTCGCTAGACAATAGCGCGGAACGGTTTTGCAACAGTGATGTTTGAGAACTCAATAGTGTGCCAATGTACTTTTTGCATTTGTGTGGATGGTTGTGTTGGTGTGTGCCGGATGGCGCTTTCAGTTGGGGTGTCATTGAAATATAATTTTTCTTTCTGGCTGCATTGATGTGATT
>JAQYQB010000004.1 GCA_028726465.1 Mycobacteriaceae bacterium
CTTCGCGGCGGCGTCGGCGGGGGAGTAGTGCTCCTCCGGGGCGATGGTGGAACCGCCGGCGGTGCGGATGAAGTGGATGTACTCGTCAGCTTCGCCGTCGTCGTTGACGTGGGCGAGGCCGCGGAAATCGCCCGCGATGCCCACCGGCCAGTACAGCGGCGTCGGCTGCAGCTGGATCTCGTTGACGATCTCATCGACCAGCTCCAGCGGCTCCCGGCCCACGCGGTCCCACTTGTTGATCACGGTGATGATCGGCAGACCGCGGGCCTTACACACGCGGAACAGCTTGAGGGTCTGCGGCTCGAGGCCCTTGGCAGCGTCGATCAGCATGACGGCCGCGTCCACCGCGGTCAGCACGCGGTAGGTGTCCTCCGAGAAGTCCGCGTGGCCCGGGGTGTCGACCAGGTTGATCATGTACGGCTCGCCCTCGTGGCCCTCGGGCGCGTACTCGAACTGCAGGGCCGACGAGGCCACGGAGATGCCGCGGTCTTTTTCCATGTCCATCCAGTCGGAGACGGTGGACTTGCGGCCGGCCTTGCCGTGCACCGCACCTGCCTCGTTGATGATGTGGGCGTGCAGCGCCAAAGCCTCGGTCAGCGTGGACTTACCGGCGTCCGGGTGGGCGATAACGGCGAAGGTGCGGCGGCGGTTGGCTTCAGCGGCAATACTCATGGCGCATAGTTTACTTCCCAGTAGTAGGGACGTTTAATCGCACGGGGCCTAGTCGAGGTGCAGCCTATTTCCCAGGGCATCAAACAAAGCGCTGATTTCGGCGTCGGAGACCTTCTTCTGGCGGCCCGGCCGCTGGTGGTTGTTGTAGTACTCGCCCGGCGTGAAGTGGATACCCGGCGTGCCGGTCAGGTAAAACGCTAGGTTGTGGGCACCGTCCTCGGCCGAGCCGAAGTGCCGGCCCAGCCGCCCGGTGTAGGCCTTGGACAGGCGGGCGTTGGAGGTGCGCGAGAAATTCGTGGCCAGCACGCCGGGGTGGAAGGCCACGGAATTCAGCCCTTGCTCGTGCAGGTAGCGGGTCAGCAGGATGCTGCCCAGCTTCGCGTTGCCGTAGGCGCGCTCCGAACTGAAGCCGCGGAAGGTGTTCGGGTCCTCGGGGTCGAACTTGGCGAGCAGGACGTTGGCGATCGAGGCGGTCTGCACCACCGGCGCGCTACCGAGCTGCTCGCGCAGCAAGGTAGTTAGCAGGAACGGGGCCACCACGTTGACCTGCCAGGTGCGCTCGAAGCCGTCCGCCGTGGTCAGCGGTCCGTCGAAGATGCCGCCGGCGTTGTTGGCCAGACCGGCCAGCGGGCCGAACTCGGCCAGCTTGTCCGCTAGCTCGCGGACCTCGCGGAGGGACTCGAAATCCGCGACCAAGTGCGGGGCGTCGAGGTCCGCGGCGACGCGCGCGGTTTTCTCCGGGTTGCGGCCGACCACGACGATGCGATCGTCGGGGCGGGTGCGGTGGATGAGGCGGGCAGCGGCGGCTCCGACGCCATCGGAGGCGCCGGTGATGACGAAGGTTTTCATATCTTTAGACTAGCGCGGCCGCCGCCCGGGATCCGGCGCTTTCGCGCTTAGCGGGAGTGGATAGTATTCTGCGCGGCCGCCAGGCCCTTGTCCACGATGAGCCGGGCGCCCTCAGCAGCGGTGCTAATCGCCGTATCCAGCCCGCGGCTGGCATCCACCGGGCCCAGGACATAGTCGGGAATGGACGAGCCCTTCGGCGGGCGGCCGATGCCGATGCGCACCCGCAGGTAGTCCCGCGTGCCCAGGTGCTCGGTCAGGGATTTCAGGCCGTTGTGCCCGTTCTCATTGCCGCCCTGCTTGAGCCGTACCTTGTGGGCGGGTAGGTCGAGCTCGTCGTGAATGACAATAATGCGCTCCGGCGGCACGCCTAGGCGCCGTGCCAGCTCGCCGACCGGCTCGCCGCTTAAGTTCATAAAGTTTTGCGGGCGCACGGCCAGTACCGGCGTGCCGTCGATGTCCAAGGAGGCGGCGTCGGCCGCCAGCCCGCGCACCGGCTGGACCAGCCCGCCGGTAGCCGCCAGCAGGTCATCTATAGCCATGAAACCGACGTTGTGCCGCGTCGCCGCGTATTTGGGGCCCGGGTTGCCCAGGCCGACGATGAGCCACTCGGCGCGCAGGTCCTCCGGCGCGGGCGCGGTGTGCGCAGAGCCCGACGACGCGGACCGGGCAGAACCGTGTGCGGAAGACTTCCGGAAGGGGCTTAAGAGTTTATCTAAAAAAGACACGCTTTTAGTCTGGCATATATCCTTCTAAGGCATGACAGCTAGCACGGTCCTAGACGAACTCACCTGCCCCGTCCTGCCGGCGCCTATGGCCGGCGGGCCTACCACCCCGGCGCTGGTAGCGGCGGCCGCGAAGGCCGGCTCGCTGGGCACGCTAGCGTGGGGCACGGCCAGCCGTGAGCAGGCAGAAGCGCAGCTCGAGCAGCTGCTGGACACCGGCACCACCCGCTGGGCGGTTAACCTCTTCCATCCCCAACAGCCGCTGCGCGAGCAGGAGCGCCAGGCCGCCTTGGCAGTGGCGGCGGCCGAAGGGGTGGAGCTGGCCGCCGCGGACTACAGCTTCGGTTGGGACGCCAAGCTCGACCTCGCCTTGGGCGTGTCCACCCCGCCGCGGGTGGTCTGGGCGATGTTCGGCCCCTTCAGCGGCGCGGAGATCGCGCGCATCCACGGCCGCGGGGCGGAGGCCTGGGTGACCGTGACCAACCCGGCCGAGGCACACGCCGCCGCGGAGGCGGGGGCCGACGTGTTGTGCGTGCAGGGACCCGACGCCGGCGGGCACCGCGGTATCTGGGACGAATACGCCGAGCCGGACCAGCGCGCGCTGCCGGATCTGGTGCGCGCCTGCCAGGTGGGCTTGCCGCTGCTGGCCGCGGGCGGCCTGCGCACCGCGGAGGACGTCGCCCGGGTGCTTGGCCTGCCGGGGGTGGCGGCCGCGGTCTGTGGCTCCGCCTTCCTCCTAGCCGATGAGGCGGGGACGAGCCCGGCCAACCGGGAAATGCTTTCCAAGGGCGGGCCGACCGTCTCCACCCGGGCTTTCAGCGGTCGGGTGGCCCGGGGCCTGGCGACGGAGTACACCGCCCAGCACCCGGATGCCCCTGCCATCTACCCCCATCTCAACCAGATTCTGCGATCGCGGCGCGCGGCGGGGGATAAGGCGGTGGCATACTGCCTCGTCGGCGAACCGGCCACTGGGCTGGGCGGGGGTAGGGTGGAAGACATCCTCCGCCGTCTTAACCAACAGGCGAACTAGAACGCGATAAACTTTTTGGTTGAGAATTGGTTGTACACCCATCGGACCGTGAAAAGGATTGATTTCGTGACCGCGAACTCGCACGTGTGGCAAGAAAACTGGAATGAGCGCCTCGAAAAGGCGCAGGAGATGCTGCCGCTAATCCACCAGCTTCACCGCAAAAACAACGTCGTCACCACGATCTTCGGCCGCCCGCTGGTGGGCGTCACCGACATCGACATCATTAAGAGCCACCGCTACGCCCGCCGCATCGCGGAGCGCGAGCTGTCCACCTTCGAGACCCTGCCGATCATCCAGGCACTGACCGAGATGAACCTGGGTTCTGCCTCCGTCGACGTGGGGCGCCTGGTCATCGGCTACGAAGAGGAAAAGGACAACTACAACAGCCTGCGCGACTACCTCGAGCAGGAGCTGGTTGAGGTCGTCGGCGCCGGCGTCAACAAGGAATGCACCGACGTCGTGCTCTACGGCTTCGGCCGCATCGGCCGCCTGCTGGCCCGTATCCTGATCGCCCGCGAGGCCGCTTACGGCGGCGTGCGCCTGCGCGCCATCGTCGTGCGCAAGAAGGGCGACGGCGACATCCTCAAGCGCGCCTCCCTGCTGCGCCGCGACTCCGTCCACGGCGCCTTCAACGGCTCCATCTCCGTGGATGAGGAAAACGAGGTCATCTGGGCCAACGGCACCAAGATCAAGGTCATCTACGCCTCCGACCCGGCCACCATCGACTACACTCAGTACGGCATCAAGGACGCCATCCTGGTCGACAACACCGGCGCGTGGCGCAACCGCGAGGGCCTGTCCCAGCACTTGGAGGCCCCGGGCATCGCCCGCGTGCTGCTGACCGCCCCGGGCAAGGGCGACATCAAGAACATCGTCTACGGCATCAACGACGGCGACATCGCTGAGGACGACAACATCCTGTCCGCGGCTTCCTGTACCACCAACGGCATCACCCCGGTCCTGCAGGTCATCAACGAGCGCTACGGCGTGGTCCACGGCCACGTCGAGACCGCCCACTCGTTCACCAACGACCAGAACCTCATCGACAACTACCACAAGGGCGACCGCCGTGGCCGCGCCGCCGGCCTGAACATGGTCCTGACCGAGACCGGCGCCGCTAAGGCCGTGGCCAAGGCCGTCCCGGACTTCGAGGGCAAGCTGACCGGCAACGCCATCCGCGTTCCCACCCCGGACGTGTCCATGGCCGTGTTGAACCTGGAGCTGGAGCGCGAGGTGGAGCGCGACGAGGTCAACAACTTCCTGCGCGACGTCTCGCTGCGCTCCCACCTGCGCCAGCAGATCAGCTACATCGCCTCCCCGGAGGTTGTCTCCTCCGACTTCGTCGGCTCCACCCACGCCGGCATCGTCGACGGCCTGGCCACCATCGCCAGCGGCAAGCACCTGGTGCTCTACGTCTGGTACGACAACGAGTTCGGCTACTCTAACCAGGTCATCCGCATCGTCGAGCGCCTGGCCAACGCCCGCCCGAAGGTCCTGCCTAGCCGCATCCACGCCTCGCAGCTCTAAGGTTCTCAGGCCCCAGCGCGCAGCGCGGTGTTAACCACCTAAGCGCTGGGGCCGGCTTTGGGCAGCCGGACAAAAATTCCCCCGCCAGCTGGATTGTTCCACCTGGCGGGGGATTTTTGGGATTTCGGCTAAGCGACTGGCGCCGCTTAGCTCGAAGAGCAGGGACTAGTTCTTCTTGTCCTTCTTTTTCTTCTTATCCTGCTTGCCGCGCTCGAGGTTGGCGGCCACGTCGGGGACGTACTTGAATTCCTCGCGGGCCGGGCGCTCGTATTCCTCTCCGTCGGAGGCCGGGCGCTGCGGGATTTCCGGCATCTCGCGCTCGATCTTCTGGTAGGGGATGGAGCTGAGCAGGTGCGAGATGACGTTGATGCGCGAGCGCTTCTTGTCCTCCGACTCGACGGTGTACCACGGCGCGGTGGGGGTGTCGGTGTGGATGAACATCGCGTCCTTGGCGCGCGAGTAGTCCTCCCAGCGGGTGATGGACTGCAGGTCCATCGGCGAGAGCTTCCAGCGGCGCAGCGGATCGTTGCGGCGGGACTCGAAGCGGGCGATCTGCTCTTCGTCGGAGACGGAGAACCAGTACTTGCGCAGCATAATGCCGTCCTCGACGAGCATCTGCTCGAAGATCGGGGCCTGGTGCAGGAAGCGGACGTATTCCTGTTCCGTGCAAAAGCCCATGACGCGCTCGACGCCGGCGCGGTTGTACCAGGAGCGGTCGAAGATGACGATCTCGCCCGCGGTGGGCAGCTTCTCGATATAGCGCTGGAAGTACCACTGGCCGCGCTCCCGGGAGGTCGGGGCGGGAAGTGCCTCCACGCGGCAGGAGCGCGGGTTGAGGTACTGGGTGATCCGCTTGATCGCCGAGCCCTTGCCGGCGGCGTCGCGGCCTTCCATGATGATGACCACACGGGCGCCGGTCTCGACGACCCACTGCTGCATGTCGACCAGCTCGGCCTGCAGGCGCTTGAGCTCGTCCTCGTAGGCCTTCTTGTTCAGCTTCGGCGGCTTGGTGGTCTTCGTGTCTTTCTTGCTCATAATTCAATCGTAGCCGCCGGGAGGCCGTGGGGAAAACCCATCAAAGATGAATATTAATCGGCGAAGACCGTGGTGTTTTCGATGTGGCCGAGGCCCTCAATCGCCACGCGCACGGTGTCGCCGTGGCCCAAGAACTGCTGCGGGTCGCGGGCGAAGCCGACGCCCTCCGGGGTGCCGGTGACGATGACGTCGCCGGGGTTGAGCGGGTAGAGGTGCGAGCAGAAGGAGACGAGCTCGGCGACCGGGAAAATCAGGTCGTCGGTGTTGTCGTCCTGGCGGGTCTCACCGTTGACCGTGGTGGTCAGCCGGGCGCCGGAACCCGGCGACCACTCATCCGCGGTGGTGAGCCACGGCCCGAAGCCGGAGCTGCGGTAGAAGGACTTGCCGGCGTGGAACTGCGTGGTCTGGCGTTGGAAATCGCGCAGGGTGTAGTCGTTCATGATGGCGTAGCCGGCCACGTGCGACAGCGCGCGGCTGCGATCGATGCGGTGCGCGCGGGTGCCGATGACCGCGGCGAGTTCGCCCTCGTAGTCGAGCTTGCTCTGCGCGTAGCCGGGGATGGACACGTCGCTGAAAGGCCCGGTGAGGGCGTCGGCGAATTTCACGAAGAGCGTGGGCTGGTCCGGCGCCTGCCGGCCCATCTCCCGGATGTGGCGGGCGTAGTTGAGGCCGACGCAGATGATCTTCTCGGGCTGCGGGATGACCGGGGCTAGATCCTCGTGGTCGAAGACGATGGGCTCGCCGGAGAGCTGGGCAGCCTTGCGCCAGTCGCCGCTGCGCAGGAGGGCGCCCACGTCCTCGTGGTCGAGCTCCACGCCGGTGTAGTCGCTGTCCACGCGGACGGTGGTCGTGCCGTACTGGGTCCTCAGGGTAGCTAGCCTCATAAAAGGTTATGTTAACGTGCGCAGCATCTCATCTACGGCATCGGCTGCGATGATCGGCACGTCCGCAGCCTCCTTCTTGGAAAACCGCGCCAGTACGAAGCTGGCCGGGTCCATGCGCCCGGGCGGGCGGCCGATGCCCACCGACAGGCGCTGGTAATCCTTCGTACCCAGGGACTTCGTGACCGAACGCAGACCGTTGTGGCCGTGGTCCCCGCCGCCCAGGCGCAGCCGTACGGCGCCGAAGTCCTGCTCCAGCTCGTCGTGAATAATAACGATGTCCGCCGGCTGAACGGAGAAATAATTCGCCAGCGCCTTGACCGCCCCGCCGGAGGTGTTCATGAACGTGCGGGGCTGGGCCAGGATGATACGCCGGGCGCCCAGGCGTCCCGGGGCGAGCTCGGCGATCTCCGCGTTGGTCTTCCGGTTGAGGCTTAGGCTGGCGGCCTGCGGCGTGGCCCGGCTGGCGAGCTCCGCGATGACCTCGTGGCCGATGTTGTGCCGGGTGCTGGTATATTTCGGACCCGGGTTGCCCAGGCCGACGATTAGCAGGGGAGCGTCACTCATGCCCACCATTGTGGCACAGGCATAAAGAAAGGCGGGCCGCCCCACGCACGTGGCGTGGAGGGCCCGCAGTAAGTCCCTAGCGAGGGGAGAGTGATTACTCCTCGTCCTCGGAGGAGGACTCGCCCTCGTCGACGGACTCGGCACCAGCGTCGGCGCCGCCTTCCTCAGCAGCCTCGGCGGCCTCCTCGAGCTCGGTGTCAACCTCCGGCTCGGAGATGGAGACGATGACGGTGTCGTCGTCGGCGACCAGGGTGGAGCCTTCCGGCATGGTCAGGTCGGCAGCGGTGACGACGGTGCCGTCCTCGGCGCCCTCGATGGAAACGACGATCTCTTCCGGAATGTTGAGTACGTCGGCCTCGATCATGATGACGTCGGCGTCCTGCAGGTACATCATGCCCGGAGCCGGCTCGCCCTCGACGGTGACCGGAACCTCGACCTCGACCTTCTCGCCGCGCTTAATGGACAGCAGGTCGATGTGGTCAACGTCCAGGGTCAGCACGTTCTGGTCGACGTGCTTAACCATGGTCAGGTGCTGCTGGCCGTCGATCTCCAGCTCGAGAACGGCGTTGACGCCGTGGTAACGCAGCAGGGTCTGGATTTCCAGCAGGCCAGCGGCGAAGTGGATCGGCTCGGTGTTGGAGCCGTAGATCACGCCGGGGATCTTCCACTCGCGGCGCAGGCGGCGAGCAGCACCCTTACCGAACTCGGTACGGGCTTCGGCCTTGATGACAGGGCGTTCGTTAGCCATTGTTTCTCCTTGTGAGTCGAATGTAGGTCGAAATAAAGTACACACGGCAAGGACTTGGCGTATAAATACGACTAAAGCCTGCCGATGGACGTCTTGGTCGAGTCACATCGCAGGCTTAAATAAGTGAAGCTTGGAATGTAGTTTTATCAATCGCGTCGATAACGGCCAACACCACGCGCGTGGTTAGTCAGCCCTCGCCGAGACAGATAGAAATCTAGCACGCGCGGCCCCGGCGACGCAATTTCCGTGCCCCGGGGAGCATGGTGCCTCGAGACACCATATACGCCTAGGAGTGCTGGTCACTCCTAGGAGTCCTGCTCGGAGGCCTTCTGCGGGCGCGCCGTGGCGGGGGCTTCGGCCGCGGCATCGTTAGCCGCCTTGTCGGACGCGGCGATGGGGTTGCCGTCGGCGTCGTACCCGGTCGGGTCGGTCTTGCTGACGTAGCGCACCTGGCCGCGGTGGATGGGCTCGTAGCGCCCCTCCAGCCAGTCTTCATCCACCTCGTAGCCTTCGGCGCTGAACGGGTTGCTGGAGTCCGCGTCCAGCTCCGCGATGACCTCCTGGGAGACGGATTCGCGCAGCGGCTGGGAAGCCAGGTTGGAGTGGAAGATCTCGTGGGAGAGCTCGGTGCGCTGGGCGTTGCTGAACTTCTGCTTCGGGTCGATCATGCGCAGCACCAGGGAGCGGATCTTGTCGCGGCGGCGGGACTCGGCGGTGATGATGCCGCGGCCGCGGGCCAGCCAGGTGAAGATCAGCACGGCGATCATCACCAGGGCAACGTAGCCCATGATCGGGAAGACCGCGCCGACCAGGGTGGCGAAGTCCAGGAAGGACAGCACGTAGCCGACGATGACGATGACCACGAGGGTCAGGCGGAAACGCTGCGGGGCGTGCGTGGACACACGGCGGGAGAGGCTGTAGAAGTTGCCCAGCGCGGTCGAGAAAATCATGACGTAGATGACCAGCGAGGCGAACAGGCCCAGGGTGCTATTGACGTTGGTGATGATGCTCAGCGTCGGCAGGGCGTCCTCGTAGACGTCCGTGACGTTGAAGATCATGGCAACGACCATCATGACCAGCAGGACGCCGAAGAGCAGGCCGCCGATGATGCCGCCGCGGCCGGCGGTGCGCACGTCGGTGGTGTCGCCGCCCATGATGATGCCCATGGAGACGCCACCCATCATGGCGATACCGACGTAGTTGAAGGTCGAGACCCACCAGTTCGGCAGGGTGGTCTCCACGTTATCGATGCCGAACTGGCCCACGGCGGCGAGATCCGCCGGGGCGTTCATGAAGGAATAGACCGCGGCAATCACCAGCAGGGCAACCACGAACGGGGTGATAGAGCCCAGGGTGTTGGTGACCTTCTCGACGTTCATCATGCCGCAGATGATGACGGCGACGGCCATCAGCGTCGAGCCCACCCAGAGCGGCAGGCCGAACTGCTGGTTGAGGTTGGCGCCCGCACCGGCCAGCATGACGAAGGAAATACAAAACTGCGTGAAGGTGATGGAATAGTCCACGAAGCGGGCCAGGAACTTGCCGGACACGCTGGAAAAGACGCGGTCGTGGGAGGTCGCCTGGAAATAGCTCCCGTACTGCATGGCGATCATCGCCGCCAAGGGCATGAGCACCAGCGCGATGATGGCGCCGATGACACCCCACCAGCCGAAGGCGGCGTAGTACTACAACATCTCTTGGCCGGAGGCGAAGCCGGCGCCGACAGTACAACTGAAGTACGCCATTCCCAGCATGAGAGCCTTTTTCACAAAAAGTCCTTTCACGTTGAAATCTTTCAACAACAACGTAGAACTTTAGCGGCTGTGCTGGGCAAATGCTAGCCAGCGGTGTAGCCGCCATCCACCATGTGGGCGCTGCCAGTGATATAGGACGCGTCCGGGGACAGCAGGAAACGCACCAAGTGGGCCACCTCTTCCGGCTGGCCCAGGCGGCCCAGCGGGTGGGAATTGATGACGCGGTGCAGCGCCTCATCGTCCATGTCCTTGGCCAGGCGGGCGCCGCGCACATAGGCCGGGCACACGCAGTTAATGCGGATGGCCTTGGAGCCGTATTCCAGGGCGGCGCTCTTAGTCAGGCCCACCACGCCGTGGTTGGCGGCGGTGTAGGCGGAATTACCCGCCGAGGCGAAGGCGCCGTGCACGGAGGCGACGTTGACGATCGAGCACGTCGAGGTACGTTCCTGGTCCATGAACTGCTCGAGCTGGTAGCGCATGCCGTAGGCCACGGCGTTGAGGTTGCGGTCGATGAGCTGATCCCACTCGCTCACGGCGAATTCGCCGGTATGGTCGTCGCTGCCGCCGTAGCCGGGGCAGTTGACCGCCAGGTGCAGCGCGCCGTAGGTCTGGACGGCCAAGTCGACGGCGTCGCGGTGGGCGGCCTCCACGGTGGTGTCCATGACGTGGCCGGTGACCTCCGCGCCGGCGGCGCGGAGCTTCTCGACGAGCTGGCCGAGCAGCTGCGGGTCTTCGTCCGCGACAACGAGGCGAGCACCCCACTCGCTGAGTTCCTCGGCCACCGCGGCTCCGATTCCGTAGCCGGCCCCGATGACCAGGGCTACGGATCCGTCGAAATTAGAAAACCTACCCATGAGTGTCCTTCCTTGTGGTCGTGGCTCCCTCACCGTTGCGACCCACCGGAGCGTTTAGGCGTTCCGGCTCACGGTCGCAACGGGGGAGTTGCCTAGGGCACCCAGGGTAGTGATTTTTTCTTAGTCTCGCGGCTCAAACAGGGTAGTAACCGAGCCGTTTTCGAAGATCTCGTGGATCGTGCGGGCCAGCAGCGGCGCGATCGACAGGACCGTCAGGTTGGACCAGCCCTCGGTGGACTGCGGCAGGGTATCGGTCGTGATGACCTCCTCCGCGCCGCACTCCGACAGGCGCTCACGGGCCGGATCGGAGAAGACACCGTGGGTACAGGCGATGATGACCTTGCGGGCGCCGGCCTCCTTGAGGACGCGGACCGCGCCGGCGATGGTGCCGCCGGTATCAATCATGTCATCCAGCAGGATGCAGTCGTGGCCCTCGACGTCACCGACGACGCGGTTGGACACGGTCTGGTTGGCCACCTCGGTGGAGCGGGTCTTGTGGACGAAGGCCAGCGGGGCGTCGCCCAGCTCGTGGGCCCACTTCTCGGCGACCTTGACGCGGCCGGCGTCCGGGGAGACCACGGTGATGTTGTCCGTGGGGTAGGTCTTCTTGATGTAGTCGGTCAGGATCGGCATGGCGTGCATGTGATCGACCGGGCCGTCGAAGAAGCCCTGGATCTGGTCGGTGTGCAGGTCGACGGAGACGATACGGTCTGCGCCGGCGGCCTGCAGGAGGTCGGCGACCAGGCGGGCGGAGATGGGCTCGCGGCCGCGGTGCTTCTTGTCCTGTCGCGCGTAAGGGTAGAACGGCAGGATAGCGGTAATGCGCTTGGCGGAACCGCGCTTGAGCGCATCGATCATGATGAGCTGTTCCATCAGCCACTTGTTCAGCGGCTGGGTGTGGGACTGCATGACGAAGCAGTCGGCACCACGCACGGATTCCTCGAAGCGAATAAAGATTTCGCCGTTCGCGAAGTCGCGGGCGGTGGTGGGGACTAGGTCCGTCTTGAGCTCCTTGGCTACGGCCTCAGCCAGATCCGGGTGTGCGCGCCCGGAAAACAGCTTCATGTTTTTGCTGCTGCCAGTGATTTTGCCAGTCATAGCGAGTTAAAAACCCTTCTTATTTGTGGTCGCCGTTATGTGGTTCGTCTTGCGCACGGGCTGCCGCCTCCGCCGCCGGGGTACCCGGCCGCTTCTTCTGCACCCAGCCCTCGATGTTGCGCTGCTTGCCACCAGAGACAACGAGTGCTCCTGCCGGAACATCGTCCTTGATTACTGTACCCGCTCCGGAATACACGCCGTCACCGACCGTCACCGGAGCAATAAACATGGTGTCCGAGCCGGTGCGGACGTAGTCGCCCACGGTGGTGTGGTGCTTGTTGACGCCGTCGTAATTGACGAAGACGGAGGAGGCACCGATGTTGGATTCGCGGCCGACGGTCGCGTCCCCGATATAGGTCAGGTGCGGCACCTTGGAGCCCGGCCCGATGTGGGCCTTCTTGGCCTCGACGAAGCCGCCCAGCTTGCCCTTTTCGCCGAGGATGACGCCGGGGCGGATGTAGGTGAACGGCCCGACGGTGGCCTCGGTGCCGATGACCGAACCCTCGCCGTGGGCGCGGATGACGCTGGCGCCGGCTCCTACCTGCATGTCGGTCAGGGTGGTATCGGGGCCGACCACGGCGTTGTCGCCGATGGAGGTAGTACCCCACAGCTGGGTGCCGGGGTGGATGGTCACGTCTTGGCCGATGGTCACGCCTACACCAATCCAGGTGGTCTCCGGATCCACCACGGTGGCGCCACCGCGCATGGCCGCTTCCACCAGGCGGCGGTTGAGCTCGCGGCCGGCGGCGGCCAGCTGGATCCGGTCGTTGACGCCGGCAAGCTCCGCCGGATCCGGGGCGCGGAAGGCGCCGACTGACTGGCCGTCCTCGCGGGCGATCTCCAACACGTCGGTGATGTAGAGCTCGCCCTGGGCGTTGTTGGTGTCCAGGCGGGTCAGGGCGGAGCGCAGCGTGGCGGCGTCGAAGGCGAAGACGCCGGAGTTGACCTCGCGGATAGCGCGCTGCGCGTCGCTGGCGTCCTTGTGCTCGACGATGGCCTGCACGGAGCCATCCTCGGCGCGCTCGATGCGGCCGTAGCCGGTGGGATCGTCCAGCTCCATCGACAGCACGGTGACCGCGTTGCCGGCCTCCTGGTGTGCGGCGCGCAACCCGTCGATGGTCTCGGCGCGCAGCAGCGGGACGTCGGCGTTGGTGACGATGACGGTGCCCTCGAAGTCCGGTAGCGGTTCCAGGCCGCACTGCACGGCGTGGCCGGTACCGTTTTGTTCTTCCTGGACCGCCTGCAGGATCTCCCGGCCGAGCTCCTCAGCGAGGCTATCGACGGCGGGGGAGACCTGGTCACGCTGGTGGCCGACGACGGCCACGAGGTGCTCGGGCTCCAGGCCGGCGGCGGCGTGCAGGCTATGGCCCAGAAGGGTGCGGCCGCCGATGCTGTGCAAAGTCTTTTGCGTTGCAGACTTCATGCGGGTGCCAGCGCCGGCGGCGAGAACGATGACGGCTACGGGTTGCGGACTTGCCACGTGGGGAACTCTCCAAAATCTTAATCGGCGAAAGTGCAATAAGTTTTTCGCTAAACATCATATAGCGGAGCGCGCCCAGCCGCGTTCTTTTGAGCAGACACGTTGGAGCGATCCGCGGCGTTGTACACACAAAGTCCTACGCCGAGACGTCTTCCAGCTGGCGGGCCCGCCACACGCCGATGGCGCCGACGATGGCCAAAAAGAGCAGCGCAACCGAGGGCCCGGCCAGGGCGATAAGTGCGGAGATGCCGCCGACAATGAGCAGCATGACGCCCATCATCGTGTTGGCCGCGCCCACGTACTGGGTGCGCTGATCGCCCTCGGCCATGTCCACCACGTAGGTCTTGCGGGCCACGCGGATGGCGGTGTGGGCCAGGGTGACCACGAAGAAGCCGGCGGGCAGCAGCCACTGGTTGACTGCAGCGGGCAGGGTGGCATCCGCAGCCACGATAAGAACCAGGACCACGGAGGCCACCGCGGCGCCGCCGGCCATCACGTTGCGGGACGACTTGTCGGAGAAGACCCCGGAGACCCGCCCGCCGATGAGCGAGGCCACGCCGGAGGCCAACAGGAACGAGCCCAGGCCGCCGAGCAGCGTATCGCCGTTGCGCTGGGCCAGGGTGACGATAAACGTGGTCGAGAGTGCGGAGACCAACAGCAGGGAGCGGACGTTGACGAACTGCCGAAAGCGGCTGTCTTCGGTATACAGATTCCAGGTGTCGCGCCACCAGGACTGGGCCGGCGGCTGCTGGGTCTCCTCCGTGACCGGCTCCTCGATGCCGCGGAATACCAGGGTGGCCACCGCCCAGGTCAGCGAGCCGGCGACCACCAACAGGCCCAGCGCCCACTGCGGCAGGTGCCCGGTCAACACGAGGAAGATGCCAACGATGAGGGTGGCGCCGCCGCCGACGGCGGTAGCCCGGCCGGTGACCTCGCCGCGGGTGCCCTTAGAAATCGTGCGGCCCTGGACGTCCTTGCCCGCGATGGAGCACAGGGCCCGAAAGACGGACAGCGCCGCGAGCGCCAGCAACACCCCGGCGCCCAGCAACCAGCCGCGGGCGACGATGATGACCAGCCCGATGAGGAAAGCGGAAACGGCCTGGCCGACCGATCCGATCATCCACAGCTTCTTGCGGCTGTTGTGCGTGGTCACCCAGGGGGTCAGCGCTGCCTGCGGCAGCATCGAACCGGACTCGCGGAAGGGCACCAGCAAGGCGGTGAAGAAATGGGGAACGCCCGCGGCCTGGAACGCCCACGGCAGCACCGTCTTGGCGGAGACCACCTGGTCGCCGAGGTTTTGCAGACCGTTTGCCCAGACGAAACGCCGCGCGTTGTGGGATTCCCTATTCTTGTTTTGCATGGTGCTGAGCCTATTGGACGGCGAAAATTTTGGGTAGTAAGGACGGCCTCGCTGCGGCCCGCGAAGCGAGAACTTCAGCTCGGCGGAACAAGCTCGTCCGGTGTGAGATTGTGCGCGGCGGCGCCAACACGGGACAGGTGGCGAGGCCGGTGGCCTAGGCTGGAGGGAGTATCAATTGTTCACGGTGTTGTGAAGGCAAAGGTGATTGTTTATGCCCGCTCGTGCCCATGTGCACCGCCCGTTCAACCGGCGAATGTTTTTCCGCGGCACGCTCGTCGCCGCCCTGGGCGCTGCGGCGGCCCCCGCGCTGGCGGCGTGCTCTGATAGCCAGTCCAGCCAGCAGCCCGCACCGCGCGGCTACGACGGCGACCTGCGCGAGCTGGCCATCCCGCCGCTCTATGAAGGCTCGCTGGAGGGTACAACCCGCACGTTCAACCTGCAGGCCCAGGCCGGCCATGCCGAGATCCTGCCCGGCCAGCCGCGCACGCGGACCTGGGGGTTCAACGGCGATTACCTGGGCCCGACGCTGCGCGCCAAGAAGGGCGAGGAGGTCAAGGTCCGCGTAGATAACAACCTGCCGGAGATGACCACCGTCCACTGGCACGGGATGAAGCTGCCGGCGTATGCCGACGGCGGCCCGCACTCGCCCATCGAACCGGGGGAGAGCTGGGAGCCGTCCTGGACGGTGGCGCAGCCTGCCGCCACGGTGTGGTACCACCCGCACCCGCACGGGCAGACCGCCGTGCAGGCCTACCGCGGGCTGGCTGGCATGTTCATCCTGGACGACGAGGTCTCCGAATCGCTGGAAATCCCGCACGACTACGGGGTGGACGATATCCCGGTCGTCATCTGCGATCTCAAATTCACTGACGACGACCAGTTGGACAACCGGATCGATGACACGCTAGGCCTGATGGGTACCACTCCGGTGGTAAACGGCCAGACCAACTGCTTTTTCCAGGCCACCACGCGCCGGGTGCGGCTGCGTTTCTTAAACGGCGCGACCATGCGTTTCTACACGCTCAGCCTGGACAACGACGCTCCCTTCCAGGTCATCGCCACGGACTCCGGACTGTTGGGCGCGCCGGTGGAGGCCGACGACATTCTGCTCGGCCCCGGTGAGCGCGTCGAGGCCCTAGTGGACCTGGCCCCGGGCGAGGAAATCAAGCTTGTCTCCCACCCGCGCGAGGACCGTTTCGGCATCCCCGAAAACGGCGAGTACACCGTGGACTTCGGCTTCCAGGACTCCTTCGACCTGCTGACCCTGCGCGGCCCCCAGGATGACGCGCCGGAAGCCCCGGCGCTGCCGGCAAAGCTCGACCCGGCCGCGGACAAGACGCCCGATTCGGACGGGCTGAAGGAGCGCACGTTCGTGCTCAATACCTTCCTTATTAATGGCGAGTCTATGGACATGGCCCGCGTGGACGAGGTCATTGAACACGACAAGCCGGAAATCTGGCACGTGGAAAACGAAAACGCGGACTGGCCGCACAACTTCCACATCCACAACTCCCGCTTCAAGATCCTGGACTTCAACGGGCAGGGGATTGAGGTTCCGACCCAGGGATGGAAGGACACCATCGACCTTCCGCCGAAGGCGACGGCGACCCTTCTGGTGGAATTTGGCTATTACCCAGACCCGACCATCCCTTATATGTTCCACTGCCACATGCTCCTGCACGAGGACGAGGGCATGATGGGGCAGTTCGTCGTGGTCGAGCCCGGCGACGAGCCCGACGTGCGCGTGAATCCGGCGGCGATGACCTTCGATGAGCACGCCGGGCACTCGTCCAACCACGCCCAGCACGGCTCTATCGATGCCTCCCGCAGCCCCTACGCGCCGACCAATCAGGCCCAGCCCGCGGCTGGTGCGAACGAGCCGGCGCCGCGCGGCAACCCCGGCGGGCACCAGTCCAATCTGGACGCCAAGTAGCCAGCACAGCAGGCAAAGGGCATCCGGGCGGGGTTGGGCTCCGCGCGGTTGCCTATTGTGGAAAGCATGCACGACGTCGATCCGCTCATCTCCACCCTCTATCAAGTCTTTGATCTGATCGGGGTGGTCCTCAACGGCATCATCGGCGGGACGATTGCCCGCAAGCGGGAATTCGACATCGTGGGCTTCATCTTCCTCGCGCTGTTTTCGGCCTTGGCCGGCGGCATGATGCGCGACATGCTCATCGGGGCGGGCGCGGCCGCCGCTGTGTCCGACCCGGCCTACCTGGGGCTGGCCTGCGTGGGCGCGCTGGTGGCGTTCTTGACCGATCTCAAGGGCAAAGTCTGGGAGATCTTCAAGGTCCACGGCGACGCCATCATCTTGGGCGTGTGGTCCACGACTGGGTGCGTCAAGGCGCTCTCCCACGGGATGCCGCTGATTGCCTGCGTGTTCATGGGCGTGCTGACCGCCGTGGGTGGGGGAATGATTCGTGACATCGCTTCGGGGCAGATTCCAGGCATCTTCGGCGGCAGCCCGCTCTATGCCGTGCCCGCCATTATTACGGGGGTGGTCATGGTGGGCTTTTCCATCTCCGGATTCCAGGCGCTCGGCATGTTGGTGGCGCCGCTGGTGGGCACGGGCCTGGCGGTGCTGGCCTACTGGCGCGGGTGGGTGCTGGCCCGCCCGGGTCGCGCGCCCGTGAACTACACCGCGGAACACATGGCGCAGTTCGTGCGGCGCGCCGGAAACCGCTGGTGGGGGCAGCGCCGCAAGTAATCGCGCGCTCGCGGTCGTGATAAAGGCCTGAAGCTGATAAAAATTACTCTGCAATTTCCGCTAAAGGGCTGAAAAAATCTTTGTCATTCGTGCAAAAAGGGCGGTTTTGCACGCAGTTAAACGGTACTACCGTATCGCTATAGGGCGATAAACCTGCTGGGTACGCCGTATTTCTGAGTGTTTGGTCACATTGCAGTCATTTTCTTGGGTTTTGCAGCAAATTTATTTGCACAACCCTCGGGGGAGGGATAAAGTTACAACTAACACGAAAGGGAAATCGAGTGGCAGCCGTCACAAGGGTTCCAGATGGCAGTCCCACCCGAGTCCTGAAAGTGGCTCACATATCGCACTACTGGGAGAGACAACAATGTCCACAATCATCAACCCGCAGAACGCCGCCGGTTCAGAATCCGGCTCTGGCGATTCGCAGGCCGTCAACGCAAAGAACACGGCCACCCTTCTTGCCGACGAAAAGCCCACCGTCGATCCTCGCGGTTGGCACAAGACCGACACGGTCTGGATGCTGAGCCTGTTCGGTACCGCAATTGGTGCCGGCGTCCTCTTCCTCCCGATCAACGCCGGCCAGGGCGGCATCATCCCGCTCATCATCATGACGCTGGTTGCGTTCCCGATGACCTTCATGGCCCACCGCGCGCTGACCCGCTTCATGCTTTCTAGCTCCAACCCGGACGCTGACCTGACCCAGGTGGTCGAGGAGCACTTCGGCCCGAAGGCCGGCATGGCCATGACCATCCTGTACTTCCTGTCGGTGTACCCGATTCTGCTGGTCTACTCGGTCACCATCGTCAACACGGTCTCCAGCTTCATGCAGCACCAGCTGGGCATTGAGCCTCCGTCACGCTGGCTCCTGTCGGCCATCCTGGTCGGCGGCCTCATCCTGATTGTCCGCATGGGCAACGACTTCGTGGTTAAGGCCATGTCCGTCCTGGTCTTCCCGTTCATCGCCATCCTGGTCCTGCTGTCCCTGTACCTCATCCCGAACTGGTCGGGCGCCCTGTTCAGCACCTTCGACATGAGCGAGATTTCCCGCGTCTCCGGCCACGGCCTGGGCGTTACCCTGCTGCTGCTGGTCCCGGTCATGGTCTTCTCCTTCAACCACTCGCCGATTATCTCCTCCTTCGCCAAGGCAAAGCGCCAGGAGTACGGTGCAGCTGCCGATAAGAAGACCGGCCAGGTCCTGGCCGCCGCTGAGGCCCTCATGGTCGGCGTGGTTATGTTCTTCGTCTTCAGCTGCGCGCTGTCCCTGTCCCCGGAGAACGTCGCAGAGGCCAAGGAACAGAACATCACCATCCTGTCCTACCTGGCTAACCACTTCGATGACCCGATTATCGCTTGGGTCGCCCCGATTGTCGCCATCATCGCCGTCGCCAAGTCCTTCCTGGGTCACTACCTCGGTGCGGCCGAAGGCTTCGAAGGCATCGTCGTGAAGTCCTCCGGCGGCCGCCTGGAGCGCAACAAGGCTCTGGAAACCGGCACCCTCATCTTCATGCTGGTCTCCGCTTGGCTGGTTGCTTGGGCTAACCCGTCCATCCTGGGCATGATTGAAACCCTGTGTGGCCCGACGATTGCCATCCTGCTCTTCCTGATGCCGCAGTACGCCATCCACAAGATTGACGCCCTGAAGAAGTTCCGCGGAAACTTCGGCAACTACTTCATCACCGTCATCGGCATCGTGGCCGTAGCCACCATCGTCTACAACATCATCCAGGTCTTCTAAGACCACTTCCTCCGCCCCCACTTCGGTACTCCCACTACGGGAATAGGAAAACTTCGGAAAGGTAATCCAGCCATGTTCGTCAGTATCTTTGAAATGTTCAAGATTGGTATCGGGCCCTCTAGCTCCCACACCCTGGGGCCAATGAAGGCCGGCCGCCAGTTCGTCGATGAACTCGAGCGCGCCGAAATCATCGACCGGGTCGACCGCATCCACGCCGAGGTCTACGGCTCCCTGTCCCTGACGGGCAAGGGCCACGCCACCGACGACGCCATCATCATGGGCGTGGCTGGCAACGAGCCGGAGACCGTCGACATCGACGAAATGCCGGTCTTCCTGGCCAAGGTACGCGCCACGAACAAGCTGGAAATCGGCTCGGCCCAGCGCATGGTCGACTTCGACGACATCGTCTTCCGCTCCGACTTCCACCCGGCACACGAGAACACCATGTCCCTGACCGCCTACAACGGCGACGAGGTCGTCATGGAGAAGTTCTACTGTTCCATCGGTGGCGGCTTCATCGTCGAGGCTGAGGAAGTCGGCGGCGCCTGCGCTCCGCACCAGCCGGTACCGTACGCATACCCGACCGCCGCGGCCCTGCTCGACCTGTGCCGCCGCCACGACCTGTCCATCCCGGAGCTGGCCATGGCCAACGAGATTGAGGCCCACGGCGAAGAGGCAGTGCGCGAACACATGGCCAAGGTCTGGGAGGTCATGAAGGAGGGCATCCAGCGCGGCATCACCACCGAGGGCACCCTGCCGGGCAAGCTCCACGTTCCCCGCCGCGCAGCGGTCCTGTACAAGCGCCTGACGGAGAAGCCGAACGGCGGCAACGACCCGCTGAGCGCCATGAGCTGGCTCAACGTCTACGGCCTGGCCGTCAACGAGGTCAACGCCTCCGGTGGCCGCGTGGTTACCGCCCCGACCAATGGTGCCTGCGGCATCGTCCCGGCCGTGCTGGCTTACTACGACAAGTTCGTCGCCCCGGTCGACGAGGACACCTACCGCGACTACTTCCTGACCTGTACCCAGGTGGGCGCCCTGTTCAAGATGAACGCCTCCATCTCCGGCGCTGAGGTTGGTTGCCAGGGCGAGGTCGGCGTGGCCTGCTCGATGGCTGCTGCCGGTCTGGCACAGCTGATGGGTGGCACCCCGGAGCAGGTGTGCGCCGCTGCCGAAATCGGCATGGAGCACAACCTGGGCCTGACCTGCGACCCGGTCTGCGGCCAGGTGCAGGTGCCCTGCATCGAGCGCAACGCGGTCGGCGCCGTCAAGGCCGTCAACGCGGCCCGCATGGCCCTGGAGCGCGAGTCCGACCCGACCGTGTCCCTGGACAACGTCATTGAGACCATGTACCAGACCGGTAAGGACATGAACTCCAAGTACCGGGAGACCTCCGAGGGCGGTCTGGCCACCGTTCTCTTCCCCCGACTGCTGCCTTGCAGCTAAACTTACGGTAAGCGTAAGAAAAATCACAGCAAAATATTGAGCCCCTACCAGAGATAAGGAACGCGGACATGCACACGGCATTGAAAGACCTCATCACCTCCGCACCGGTGAAAGACACGGCCGACCTGCATGCCCGCTACGTTCCCCTGGTTGAGTTCATGGGCCAGGCGATGGGCCCCAACTGTGAGGTTGTCCTGCACGACCTGACCGTGCCGGATGAGTCCATCATCGCCATCGTTAACAGCCACATCAGTGGCCGTAAGGTCGGCGGCCCGGTCACGGACTTCGCCCTGTGGTTCATGAAGCAAGGTTCCCACGACTCCATTCCGTTCGTGGCGGGCTACCGCTCAGTAAACGCCGTCGGCCGAATCTGCCGTTCGTCCAGCTACTTCATCCGGGATGAGTCCAATGAACTCATCGGGATGGTCTGCGTGAACGTTGACATCACCGAGCTCGTCAACGTGCAGCGCCTAGCTGGCAGCCTCATCGGGGAATCCCGCGACAGCGCTGCCGAGGGAGCTCCCATGCCGACCACGGCCGAGGCCAAGCGCCGGGCGGTAGAGCTCGCGCAAGCCACGAGCGCTGCGGCCGTCTCCAACGCAACCAACACCGGTTCGGACGAGGCAGAGGAAGAAAACCACCACTCCCTGGAAAGCTTGCGGACCAACCTGGAGTCTCTGTTGGAATCCATGCTGGATACCGCACTAGAAAAGCAAGGCGCTGCGCCAAACCAGATGCGTCGAGACGAGCGTCTGGAGGTCGTTGCGGACCTTGAAGAAGCAGGCTTCTTCCTGCTCAAAGGTGGAATCGCCGCAGCCGCGGAGCGTCTGGAAGTCTCCGAGCCCACTGTGTACCGCGACCTCGTGAAGGTCCGCAGCTAACGCAGCTCAGAGCTGCGATATGGAAGCGCCCCCGCAGGTGACCTGATGGTTACTTGCGGGGGCGTTTTTAGCGATCTAGTGGGTCATTAGACCTCGCCGCCTAGGTAGACGGGCACGCCGTGCTTGCGCATCGCGAGCTCGCAGGTGCGCTGCTCCCAGCCCAGGCTGCGGCCGACGAGCTGCTGTTCCGACTCGGTGCTCGGGTAGACGACGATCGTCTCCTGGTAGTGCAGTTCGCTGAGCTCGGCCGCGTCCTTGTCCATGCGAGCAAAAAGGCCGCACACGTCTTCGCGGATCCCCATCGGGATGCCCATGGTCCCGGCGATCCAGCGGGCGTAGGTGCGCGGGGCGACGCTGAGCGCGTGCGCCATGCCGGCATTGTCCAAACCCAGCAGGTGCTGGGATGCCTTGAGTTCGCCGCGGGTGATGGAGACGGGAGTCTCAGTTACCTCGTACTTGACGTCCGGCGCGCCCCAGACGTGGATGGCCAACTCACACAGGATATCCGAGTTCAGTGGGCGCGGGTCGTTGATCTCTGCGAGCTCGTCCTCGTCCAATACGGACTCATCGAGAGGGGAGACCGCGTGGACCTGGTCTATCCAGCAGTCCATATTTATGCCCTGGTACAAGGCCTCGTCGATGAGCTTCTTGCGCACTTCCGGGAGCGTCTCGCCCCAGGCCTCCAAGTCGTAGTCGAACTGGGTCGCGCTGATGATATAGGTCATGTCTTAACTCTCGGTCAAAGATGAGGGGAGTGGGTTTCCAGAACTGTGTGAAGCGCCCGCGGTCCCACTCAGGAAATGCGGGAATCCGCACCTGTGGCAGTGACGAGTGTGGTGGTGAGGTGTTGGGTGAAGACACTAGTCTTGTGCATGTCGGACTCTCTTCCGTGTTCGATGGCCGGGACCTTTCCCTTGCCGTCTGATCTCGAGCTTATGCGTCGGCCAGATCCTTGTCTAGTGCTAGACACGGTGAGTGGGGTACGAGAAAGTCCACCGCGAAAAACAGAAAATAGCCCCAGAAAGTTTGGGCCGGTTGGACGTCGGATTGGTAAAACCCGCCCCACCAGTGGAAACTGGTCGGGGCGGGTAAACGAAAAGCTTCCCCACTAGGACTCGAACCTAGAATGACGGTACCAAAAACCGTAGTGTTGCCGATTACACCATGGGGAATCACGACGCTCCATTGAAGTGGCGTTGTGCCCTAACAGACTACCTTACGGGCCGGGGATCGGAATAATCGGGTTGTGGCGCTGTAGCGAGGTTGGGCAATGGTGTTGTGGGTGGTTGGTGCGCGCTGGGGCGCTGCGGTGGGTGGCAGGCCCGGTGGTGCTGGCCGGGGGCATCGGCGGCTAGGCTTTAAGGCATGGTGAAACGACGCATGACGGGCCGCCAGCGGCGCGAACAGCTGCTGGCTGTGGGGCGGGCGGCTTTCGCTGAGCTAGGTTTCGATGGGGCTAGCGTCGAGGAGATCGCGGCGCGGGCTGGGGTCTCGAAGCCGGTGGTCTACGAACATTTCGGGGGCAAGGAAGGCATCTACGCCGTCGTTGTGGATCGGGAGATGGTGGCGCTGGAGGGCGTCATTACAGAGGCGATCGACCACGGCAGCTGGCGGGAGCGCATTGAGCAGGCCGCGCTCGCGCTGCTGACCTACGTGGAGGAGGAGACCGACGGTTTTGTCATTCTGGTGCGGGATTCCAAGCCGGGCACGGAGCGCTCCTATGGGACGCTGCTGAATACGGCGGTTGGCCAGGTCAGCTATATACTGGGCCGGGCTTTCGCCCGCCGGGGGCTGGACGAGGAACTGGCGACGCTCTACGGCCAGGCGCTGGTTGGGATGGTCTCCACCACGGCGCTATGGTGGCTGGATGTACGCCAGCCGGACAAAGAGGTCGTGGCCGCGCATATTGTTAATTTGTGTTGGAATGGGCTCTCCGACATGCAAGCCCAGCCGAAGCTCGTCGCGCCGCCGGCCGGTGGCGCGGGGCAGACACAGGAAGAGGAGAATTCATGACGGCAATGCTGGCCGGCCTGCTCAAGGTCGTTGCCTCCGATCCGAAGCTGAAAGGCCTGGCGGCCCAGGTGGGGGAGCGGGCCCTCCACATCACCGGCATTGACCAGGCGCGCCCCTGGGCGATCGGCACGCTGGCCAACCAGGCGCCGGTGCTGGTGGTCACCGCGACGGGCCGCGAGGCGGAGGATTTAAGCGCCGAACTGGCCGCCATGTTGGGCGACGCCGTGGCCTATTTCCCGGCCTGGGAGACACTGCCGCACGAGCGTCTAAGCCCCGGCGTGGATATCATCGGCCGCCGCGCGCAGGTCCTCGACCGGCTGGCACGCGGCGACGTGCGCGTGGTGGTCACCGCGGCGCGCGGTTTTAGCCAGCCCATCCTCAAGGATGTGGAAGGCCGCGCGCCGATCCACTTCGCGGAGGAGGAAGAGCACGACCTTACTGCGCTCGTGGAGGCCCTGGACTTTAAGGCCTACCGCCACGTGGACATGGTCGCCCGGAAGGGCGAATACGCCATCCGCGGCGGGATCCTGGACGTCTACCCGACGACGCTGGATTACCCCGTGCGCGTGGAGTTCTGGGGCGACGAGATCACTGATATCCGGAAGTTCTCCGTGGCCGATCAGCGCACCATCCCCGAGATCGAGGTCGGCGCCGTCGACGTCTATCCCGCCCGCGAGCTGCCCGTGACTGACGCGGTCGCGCAGCGGGCCGGGGAGCTGGCCCAGAAGCACCCGGGCAACCCCGCCCTGGTGGAGCTGCTGACCAAGCTGGGCGAGAAGATCCCCGCCGACGGCATGGAGGCGCTCCTGCCGGCGCTCAGCGATGCCCCGATGGTCCCCCTGACCGACTTCCTGGACGCGGGCGCCCACGTGGTCCTCGTGGCGCCGGAGAAGATCCGCACGCGCATCTCTGACCTCGTCGACACGGACGCGGAGTTCATGGCCGCCGGCTGGGAGGCCGTCGCCATGGGCGCCGACGGCCCGCTGGCCACGGAGGGCCTCGACCTGTCCGCGGCCAGCTTCCGCGACTACGACGAGCTCTCGGACCTGGTCACCGACTCCGGGCGCCCGCTGTGGACCTTTGCGCCGCCCGGCATGTTCGCCGCCGACGAGGCGCAGACCCTGCCGCTGGAGTTCGAGCCCGGCCCGACCCCGCGCGGGGATCTCAAGGCCATTGACCAGATGATGGCCGAGCTGCTGGCCCACACCCAGGCCGGCGGCCGCGCGGCTTTTATCGCGCCCGCCCACGGCGCCATCAAACGCATGGTCGACCGCTTCGCCGAGAAGGGGATCCCCACCGAGGTCGCCACCCCGGGCTGGGAGCCCAGCCCCGGCAAGGTCACCCTGTACCAGGCGCTCAGCCACGCCGGGCTGGTCTTCCCCAAGGTGCGCAAGCTCAAGGACGCGGAGGCCCTGCCGCTGGTCGTCATCACGGAAACCGACCTGACCGGTAACCGTGTGGGCGATATCGCCGGTGCCAAGCGCCGCCCGGCCAAGCGCCGCAACAAGGTCGATCCCCTGGCGCTGAAGCAGGGCGATTTCGTCGTGCACGAAACCCACGGCATCGGCCGCTTCCTCAAGATGGCCGAGCGCACCATCAAGGCCGGGGACGAGACCTCGCGGCGCGAGTACATCGTGCTGGAATACGCCGCTTCCAAGCGCGGCCAGCCGGCGGATCAGCTGTGGGTGCCCATGGACTCGCTGGACCTGCTGAGCAAGTACACCGGCGGCGAGGCCCCGAAGCTGTCCAAGATGGGCGGCTCGGACTGGAAGAACACCAAGAAGAAAGCCCGGGCCGCCGTGCGCGAAATCGCCGGCGAGTTGGTGCAGCTCTACGCCAAGCGCCAGGCCGCGCCCGGACACGCCTTCGCGGAGGACTCGCCCTGGCAGCAGGAGATGGAAGACAACTTCCCCTTCGTGGAGACCGAGGACCAGATGCTGGCCATCGATGCCGTCAAGCACGACATGGAATCCACCGTGCCGATGGATCGCGTCGTGGTGGGCGATGTCGGCTACGGCAAGACCGAGGTCGCCGTGCGCGCGGCCTTCAAGGCCGTCCAAGACGACAAGCAGGTCGCCGTCCTCGTGCCGACCACGCTGCTGGCCCAACAGCACTACAACACCTTCGCCGAGCGCATGGCGGGCTTCCCGCTGGAAATCCGGGTGCTCTCCCGCTTTACCACCCAGAAGGAGGCCAAGGAGATCATCTCCGGCCTGGCGGATGGCACGGTCGACATCGTCATCGGCACCCACCGCCTGCTCCAGACCGGCGTGTACTGGAAGCAGTTGGGGCTCATCATCGTGGATGAGGAGCAGCGCTTCGGCGTCGAGCACAAGGAGCACATCAAGGCGCTCAAGGCCTCGGTCGACGTGCTGACGATGTCCGCCACGCCTATCCCGCGCACCCTGGAGATGTCCATGGCTGGCATCCGCGAGATGTCCACCATCCTCACCCCGCCGGAGGACCGGCACCCGGTGCTGACCTACGTCGGCGCCTACGAGGACAAGCAGGTCGCGGCCGCCATCCGGCGCGAGCTGCTGCGCGATGGCCAGACCTTCTTCATCCACAACAAGGTCGCCGACATCGAAAAGAAGGCGCGCGAGATCCGCGAGCTCGTGCCGGAGGCCCGCGTGGTGGTCGCCCACGGGCAGATGCCCGAGGAAGTCCTGGAAAAAACGGTGCAGGGCTTCTGGGACCGGGAATACGACGTGCTGGTGTGCACGACCATCGTCGAGACCGGCCTGGACATCGCCAACGCCAACACCTTGATCGTGGAAAACGCCCACCACATGGGCCTGTCCCAGCTGCACCAGCTGCGCGGCCGCGTGGGGCGCTCCCGCGAGCGCGGTTACGCCTACTTCCTCTACCCGAAGGGTGCCACACTCAGCGAGACCAGCTACGACCGCCTGGCCACCATCGCCCAGAACAACGACCTGGGCGCCGGCATGGCCGTGGCGATGAAGGACCTGGAGATGCGCGGTGCCGGCAACGTGCTGGGCGCCCAGCAGTCCGGGCACATCGCCGGGGTCGGCTTCGACCTCTACGTGCGGCTGGTGGGCGAGGCTGTGGAGACCTTCAAGGCCCTGGCCAAGGGCGAGACCCCGCAGGTGACCGACGAGGCCCCGAAGGAAATCCGCATCGACCTGCCGGTGGACGCGCATATCCCGGAGCGCTACATCAACTCCGAGCGCCTGCGCCTGGAGGTCTACCGCAAGCTCGCGGCCTCCCAGGACGATAAGGACCTGCGCGCCGTGCGAGAGGAGATGGAGGACCGCTTCGGGCCCGTGCCCACCGAGGTCCTGCGCCTGCTGGCCGTCGCACGGCTGCGCCACCAGGCGCGCCGGGCGGGGATCTCCGACGTCACGGTGCAGGGCACCCGCCTGAAGTTCCACCCGGTCGAGCTGCCTGATTCCAAGCAGGTGCGCCTCAAGCGCCTGTACCCGGGGTCGAATTACCGCGCCGCGGCCCAGGCTCTGCAGGTGCCTTTCCCGAAGGCGGGGCGGAACGTTACCTCGCCGCAGCTGCGCGATACCGAGCTGGTCCAGTGGGTGGCCGATTTCATCTCCGCCATGTTCGACGTGGACAAGATCGACGTCACCGGCGACGACCCGGGCAAGCCGAAACCGAAGGACAAGAAGAACGTCATTTCGGTGGGACAGTAGCCGCGCTCGCCGCCTACGCGGCACGCTTCCCCCGTCAGACTATTTAGTTTGGCGGGGGGGTAAGTTTTTCCCTTAATGAAAATTGGCACCATGAGCAGGGCGTGCAGTAGATCACTTTAAGTCATTAATAGTGTTATCGGGCATAACATTGGGTAAAATTGGGCTCGGCCCTGGTTCGCCTCAGGAACTACTTGGGTGGGTCCACACCACGCGGTGTTAACACTGTTCTTCGCAGGTTTCGCACGTGGGGTAGGGCCCTAGCGTGGCCCCTTCGCCACTTCTACGCTGCTGGTTAAGGCACTTGCGCCGGTACGTATGACATCCAGTCGAAGATGCCACGGGTTGACTAGTTCAAGTGGACTGCCTGGGGCAGTGAGCAACGTAGAAAGGAACCAACCGCCATGTCAGATCAATTCCGCGCCGCGGTGGTCGAAGAATTCGGCCCACGGCTTAACCTCGAAGACATTGACCTGCCGGAGCCCGGCCGCAACCAAGCGCTGGTCAAGAACATCGCCTCGGGCATCTGCCACACCGACGTCCACGCCGCTGGCGGCGACTGGCCCGTCAAGCCGGAGCCGCCCTTCGTGCCTGGACACGAGGGCGTCGGCGAGGTCGTCAAGCTGGGGCCGGGCGAGCACGACGTCAAGGTAGGCGACATCGTGGGCAACGTGTGGCTCTGGTCCGCGTGTGGCACCTGCGAGTACTGCCGTACCGGCCGGGAAACCCTGTGTAACGAGGCCGAATACGGCGGCTACACCGTGGATGGCTCGTTTGGCCAATACATGCTGGTCGACACCCGCTACTGCGCGCGCATCCCGGAAGGCGCCGATCCCATCGAGGTAGCCCCCATCCTGTGCGCCGGCGTGACGGTCTACAAGGGCCTCAAGGAGGCTGAGACCAAGCCGGGTCAGTTCATGGTGATTTCCGGAATCGGCGGCCTCGGCCACGTGGCCGTGCAGTACGCCGTGGCCATGGGCATGCGCGTTATCGCGGTGGACATCGCGGACGACAAGCTCGAGCTCGCCAAGAAGCACGGCGCCGAGTTCGCGGTCAACGCCAAGGACCAGGATCCGGCTCAGGCCGTGGAGGAATACACCCAGGGCGGCGCCCACGGCGTGCTCGTGACCGCGGTCCACCCGCAGGCCTTCGGTCAGGCCATCGGCATGGCGCGCAAGGGCGGCACCATCGTCTTCAACGGCCTTCCCCCGGGAGACTTCCCGGCGCCGATCTTCGACATCGTCTTCAAGGGCCTGACCATCCGCGGATCCTTGGTCGGTACGCGTCAGGACCTGGAAGAGGCGCTGGACTTCTACGCCCGCGGCAAGATCAAGCCGACCGTCACCGAGGTCAAGCTGGATGACGTCAACGACGTCTTCGATGGCCTCATCAACGGCGGCGTGGACGGCCGACGGGTTATCCGCTACTAGCCGCGCCCTGAGCGCTAGCTGCTAGCTAGCCCGCGAAAACCCACCGAAAAAGCCCGGTTGCTGCATTGAGAGCAACCGGGCTTTGCCGCGTGCCTGGGCCGTGTGGTCTTTAAAGCGGCGCTGCTAGCTCAGGGTGAGCGAGCCGGTGCTTAGCCCCCAGATGGCAATGGCGGCGCCGATGGTCACGACGACGACCACGCCCCACTCGAAGGCGTTGAAGACGCGCTCGCGCTTGTACAGACGGGTGCCGACGTAGGGAATCATGCCCGGGATGACCGCCAGAGCTCCCAAGAGTACGTAGACCGGATCGGCGGCGTAGATGAGCCAGACCGAGTAGATGAAGGCCACCAGCGCGATGGCGAAGTGGCGGCGGTTGTCCCGGCGACCGACCTCGGGCCCGGAGATATCGAAACGCACCCCGGCGTGCGGGTGGTTCAGGCCCTTGCCGCGCACCGTGAGCAAGAGCAGATAGAACGCGGAGAAGATATAGGGCAGCAGGTACATGATGGTCGCCAGCTGCACCATGGCGTTGTAGGAGGTCTCGTTCAGGTAGAAGATGATGATGAAGACCTGGATGACCGAGGTGGAAATCAGCTGCGCGGCCCAGGGGGCGCCGGCTACGTTGACGGTGCCAATGCGGCGGGGGATGAGGCCATCGATAGCCATCATCACGATGGGCTCAGCGCACAGCATCTGCCAGGAGACATAAGCGCCCAGCACGGACAGGCACAGGCCTAGGGAGATGAGCGCGCCGCCCCACGGGCCGACCACGGCGGTAAGAACCGAGGCCATGGAGTTGTCCGGCAGCGCGGCGAGCTCTTCCTGGCTCAGCACGCCGAAAGATAGCGTGGATACGGACACCAGCAGGGCGAGGACGGAGAAGAAGCCGACGACCGTCGCGCGGCCGACGTCGCCGCGGGTGCGGGCCTGCTTGGAGTAGACGGACGCGCCCTCCACGCCGATGAAGACCCAGACGGTAAACAGCATGATGCCCTGGACCTGCTCGAACAGGCTGGCTTCGGAGGCCCGGCCCCAGAAGTCGAAGGTGAACTTGTCCCAGCTGAACCCGAGGAAGGCGACCAGGACGATGAAGGCCAGGATGGGGACCAGCTTGGCCACGGTGGTTACCAGGTTCATGAAGGCAGCCTGCTGGATGCCGCGGGCTAGCACGGCGAAGATGAGCCACGTCATGGCCGAAACGGCCAGGGCGGAGGTCCACTGGTGGTCCGCGTTGAAGAACGGGATGTAGTGGCCGACAGTGTTGAAGAAGAGGGTGGCGTAGCCGACCTGCGCCATGACAGAGCCGAGCCAGTAGCCCCAGCCGGAGGTGAAGCCGATGAAATCGCCCAGGCCGGCGCGCACGTAGGAATACACCCCGGAGTCGAGGTTGGGCTTGCGGTGCGCCAGGATTTGGAAGACGAAGGCGACTGACAGCATGCCGACGCCGGCGATGAGCCAGCCGATGAGCATGGCGCCCGGGCCGGCCACGGAGGCGATGTTTTGCGGCAGGGAGAAGATGCCCGCGCCCACCGTGGAGCCGATAATGAGCGCTACCAGCGTCCATAGCGTCACGGAGTGGGAGCGGCCCGTCGCTGCCACCACCGGGGAATCTTGATTAGTCACCCGTTAAAACTATCGTGTATACCGCCCGCAAGGGAATTCAGCGAAGACGACCCCCTATACTCGGGGTCTATGACTGTCCTGCTGCTCGATGAACGTTGGCCCACCCTGATCCCCATGCAGGCGCACGGCCGGCTTGCCGGCCCGGTGTCTTTCACCAGCGAAGTTCCCGTGAAGGTGCGGTGGAATTTCTCCGATCTGGTAACCGGGGAAACGCCCGAGGGCCTGCTGGTGACCACCGACGACAACGACCCGGAGGCCCGACGCCGGATTGCGGCGGGCGAGGCGGTCATCGAGGCGGAGTCGCGGCAGGACCCGGTCGGCCAGGCGCAGCGCGTGATGACGCGGGCGTTGCACATCGGGGAGTGGGAGCGGGCGCAAACGCACACCAGCCTGCTGCCGTATCTGGAGGAAGAATCCGCCGAATTCGCCGAGGCGGTGCGCTCCGGCGCCGCGGAAGCAGAGCTCTGCGCCGAGCTAGGCGACGTCTTCCTGCAGGTGCTCTTCCATGCCGAGATCGCCAGCCGCCGGGGTGCTTTCGAATTCGCGGACGTGGCGGCCAGCTTCGTGAACAAGATGCGCCAGCGCAGCCCCTACCTCTTCGACGGCACACGCACGGTCGTGCCGAGCGAAGAGCAGGAGCGTCTCTGGCGGGAGGGCAAGGCGCGCAGCCGTCGCTCCTAGCTGCTCAGTTCTACCTAGGCGCCCTGGCGCAGGGTAGAGGACAGCAGCGGGAGGTAGTCGCCCAGCTGGGAGGACAGGCCGGTGCCGCCGGTGAGCAGGGTGTCCTGCTTAACGATGCCGCACTCCAGGGCGCGGTCGGCGGTCTCGCCGGCGAACTTGGTGGCGGCCAGCTGAATGGGCGAGAAGGTCTGGCCGTTGGGGTTGAGCTCGCGCAGGTTGCGCGAGAGCTGGTTGCGGGTGGTCTCCGGGGTTAGCAGCTCGCCGGAGGTGGTGGCATCGATAGCGTGCAGGGTGGTGCGCAGGGTGTTGCAGTCGGCGCCCTTGATGAGCTGGGAGCCCAGATCCAGGATGGACGGGGCGGCCTGGGCCGCCGGGGCCAGGGCCAGGGTCAAAGCGGTAGCTGCCGCGGTCGCAGCGGCGGTAAGGCGAGAACGCATGAGAAAAGTCCTTTGGGGTGAGAAGAGAGGTTAAGGAAAAGGCCGGGGCCCGGCAGCTGGCCGGGTAGAGCCCAGATAGAACATAGCCGAGAAGTTGTTACAAAAGTTAAAAGAGTGACAAATGTTGCAAATTTGTGACCCTTTCCGCCGGTCGCGGCGCCCTCATGTCGCAGTTCGCCCCGGGCGATAGCAGGCCGGTAGGATATGACCTCGTGACTCAACGGACGGGCAAGATGGCACTGAGGGGATGCGGCTGCGCCGCGGTCCTCGCCATCGTGCTGATCGTCGCGCTGGTGGGCTGGTCACTGTCCTTTTTGGGGGCGCCCTCGCCCGTACGCAAGCTCGACCCAGTGCCGGACAACGTTCCGCCGCAATCCCCGGCAGAAGTCGCCGACATCAACGTCCACGCCCCAGGGCGCACCGCGGACAAGTTGACCTACTGGGCCCAGGATCTGTCCGAGCAGACCGGGATCCCGGCCCAGGCGCTGCGCGCCTACGGCAACGCAGAGCTTATCGCCCGGGATTCCTGGCCGGGCTGTAACTTGCGCTGGAACACGCTGGCCGGCATCGGCTACGTGGAGACCCGGCACGGCACCTACTCGGGCAACTGGTTCAAACCGTCCTCGCTGGATGACAACGGCTACCCGCAGCCGCCCATCGTCGGCATCAGCCTGGACGGGACCAACAACACGGCCGAAATCCCGGACACGGACAACGGCGAATTTGACGGCGATACCGAGTACGACCGGGCCGTCGGCCCAATGCAGTTCATCCCCGAGTCCTGGAAGCGCGTCGGGGTGGACGCCAACGGGGACGGGCACCCGGACCCGAACCAGATCGACGACGCCGCGGCCGGGGCGGCGAAATTGTTGTGTTTGGACGGACGTGACCTTTCGCACGAACAGGGGTGGGTCGCTGGTGTGCTCGCCTACAACCAATCGGGGGAATACGTGCGGAAAGTCGCCGCTGCGGCCAATTCTTATGCCATCGGCCAACCGGCTACCAGCTAGGGCGGGCATCCGGCTTGGCGGATATGGCCACGCCGCGGGCAAGTTTTCGGTAAAAATGGAAGCTAGGTAGGCGTCCCATGTTTTCGGGGCGCGCCCACATCTAACCTCTAGAGGAGTGAATTTCTAGCATGGCCGATATCCTGCACGTATTCGCACGCGAAATCCTGGATTCCCGCGGCAACCCGACCGTGGAGGCGGAAGTTTTCCTGGATGACGGTGCCCACGGGCTCGCCGGCGTCCCGTCCGGTGCTTCCACCGGTGTCCACGAGGCCCACGAGCTGCGTGACGGCGACGACCGTTACCTGGGCAAGGGCGTGACCAAGGCGGTCGAGAACGTCAACGAGGAGATCGCTGATGAGCTGGCCGGCTTCGTGGCCGATGACCAGCGCCTGATCGACCAGGCCATGATTGACTTGGACGGCACCGAGAACAAGTCCCGCCTGGGCGCGAACGCCATCCTGGGCGTGTCGATCGCTGCCGCCAAGGCTGCCGCTGAGTCCGCTGCGTTGCCGCTGTACCGCTACGTCGGTGGCCCGAACGCGCACATCCTGCCGGTGCCGATGATGAACATCCTCAACGGCGGCGCCCACGCTGACTCCGGCGTGGACGTCCAGGAATTCATGATCGCCCCGCTGGGCTTCGACTCCTTCGCTGAGGCCCTGCGCGCCGGCGCCGAGGTCTACCACGCCCTCAAGTCCGTCCTGAAGGACAAGGGCCTGTCCACCGGCCTGGGCGACGAGGGCGGCTTCGCCCCGTCCGTCGGCTCCACCAAGGAGGCCCTCGACGTCATCGTCGAGGCCATCGAAAAGGCCGGCTTCACCCCGGGCAAGGACATCGCCCTGGCCCTCGACGTTGCCTCCTCCGAGTTCTACCAGGACGGCAAGTACCACTTTGAGGGTGGCGAGCACACCGCGGAGGAGATGTCCAAGGTCTACGAGGAGCTCATCGACGCTTACCCGATCGTCTCCATCGAGGATCCGCTGCAGGAAGACGACTGGGAGGGCTACACCGCCCTGACCGCCGCCATCGGCGAGAAGGTCCAGATTGTCGGCGACGACTTCTTCGTCACCAACCCGGCCCGCCTGCAGGAGGGCATCGACAAGAAGGCCGCCAACGCCCTGCTGGTCAAGGTCAACCAGATCGGTACCCTGACCGAGACCTTCGACGCCGTGGACCTGGCCCACCGCAACGGCTACCGCACCATGATGTCCCACCGTTCCGGCGAGACCGAGGACACCACCATCGCCGACCTGGCTGTCGCCCTGGGCTGCGGCCAGATCAAGACCGGCGCCCCGGCCCGCTCCGAGCGCGTGGCGAAGTACAACCAGCTGCTGCGCATTGAGCAGGAGCTGGGCGACGCTGCCGTCTACGCCGGCCGCTCCGCCTTCCCGCGCTTCAACGGCTAAGTGCGGCTGAATCCTTAGCTTCGGCCCCGGGCATCCCCGGGGCCGTTTCTCGTCTGGGGGCTTCGCCAGGCTCCGGGGGCGCGGTCTTAAACTGCGTCCCTTTTTTAACACTCGCCCCGCCGCGCCGTTGCTGCGTGATGGGGCGGTCACGCTAGGATAGTGGCCTATATGGCACGCGAGAAGAAAACCCCCAGCAAGCGGCGCACCACCGTACCGGTAGCGTCGCGCTCTGCGGGGCGCTCCGGCCGGTCCACCGCGCGCCCGCGCCCCAAGGCAAACCGGAAGCCGGACCGCCTGGATGTCGCCGGCTTTACCGTCATCGTCGCCGTGCTGGTGGTGGTGCTGGCCGCCATCGCCGTGCCGCTGCGCAACTTCTACCAGGGGCGCTCCGAAATCGCGCGGCTGAACGAGTCCATCGCCGCGAAGGAAGCCGAAAAGGCGCAGCTGCAGGAAGAAATCGACCACTACCAGGACGAGGACTTCGTCAAGCAGGAAGCCCGTCGGCGCCTGGGTGTCATCGAACCGGGGGAGACCGCCTACCGAATCCTGGACCCGCAGATGAGCCCGGATCACTCGGTGACCACGGGCAAGGACGCCGTGGAGGAAGACCAGCCGTGGTACGCGGTGCTGTGGGACTCGCTCTCCGAGGGCGAAGAGCCGCGTTCGGTGGTTTCCGGTGGGCCGAAGGACACGGGAGCTAACCAGGACGAGACCTCCGAGGGGCCGGTCTCCTCGGCCGTGGAAGAGGCCATCGAGGAATCCCATAACTCCCCGGAGCAGCCGGATCCCGTGGACCAAGGCGCGGATTACGCGCCGCAGTAACGCCCCGCGCTCACGCCGGTGGGGTGTTCGTGAGACAATAGCGTCTATGACCGTGACAGATAAGGACCTCGCCACCGTCGGCCAGCAACTGGGCCGTACTCCGCGGGGTGTGCTGGAAGTTTCCTACTACACCCCGGACGGCCAACCCGCCGTCATCAAGACCGCCCCCAAGCTGGAGGACGGTACCCCGTTTCCCACGCTGTACTACCTGACGGATCCCCGCCTGACCGCGGAGGCCTCCCGCCTCGAGGTCGCCCACGTCATGAAGTGGATGGAAGCGCGACTGGCTGACGATGCCGACTTGGCCCGCGATTACCGCGCCGCCCACGAGCACTACCTGGCCGAGCGCAACAAGATTGCCGACCTGGGCACTGATTTCTCCGGCGGCGGGATGCCCGACCGCGTCAAGTGCCTGCACGTTCTGATCGCCTACGCGCTGGCCGAAGGCCCCCAGCACTTCCGCCTGGGGACGGAGGCAGTGGCGCTGGCCGCCGAGCACGGCGAACTGCGCGGCAGCGCCATCCCGGATGAGTGGCCGAGCGTGGCCGACCTGGGCATCGATATGGAACAGTTCGACTTCTCCAATACCTAAACCTGGCCCATAACCTCCTCGTTTACCCGCTCGAACAACTCGCCTAAGGACACGACACCAGCATGACTCGCGTAGCAGCAATCGACTGTGGCACCAACTCCATCCGCCTGCTTATCTCCGATGTGCAGCCCGGCGGCAAAGTCAAGGATGTAACCCGGACTATGGAAATCATCCGCCTGGGCAAAGGCGTGGACGCGACCGGGGAAATCTCCCAGGAGGCTTTGGGCCGCGCCCGCGACGCGCTCGAGCAATTCGTCCAGCAGATGAAGTTCGAGCAGGTCAAGAAAGTGCGGATGGTCGCCACCTCGGCGACGCGCGATGCGAAGAACCAGCAGGAATTTTTCGATCTGACCGCGGAGCTCCTCGGCGAGATCGAACCCGGAGCCTGCGCGGAGGTCATCACCGGGGAAGAGGAGGCGCGGCTGTCCTTCAACGGCGCGGTTAGCGACTTGGCTCCGGAGCGCGCCCCGTTCTGTGTGATCGACTTGGGCGGCGGCTCCACGGAGTTCATCGTCGGCGACGAGGACGGCGCCATCGACAGCTCGCACTCGGCACAGATGGGCTGCGTGCGCATCACCGAGCGCATCATGCCCTCCGATCCGCCGTCGGAGACCGAGATCGAAATCGCCAAGGACTTCGTCGCGGACAAGATGGAGGAAGTCTCCCGGCTCGTCAACGTCGATAAGGCCCAGACCTTCGTGGGCTGCGCCGGCACGTTTACCACCCTGTCGGCCCTGGCCCAGGGGCTGGAGCGCTACGACGCCGATGCGATCCACGGCACCGAGCTGCGCTTCGACGCCCTGCGCGTGCTTTTGGACCAGCTCATGCACACCCCGGCCGATGAACGCGCCCTGAACCCGGTGATCCACCCCGGCCGTGCCGACGTCATCGGCGGCGGCTCAGTGGCGGTCGAGGGGATCATGAACCTCATCGAGAAGCACAACGATGCCCGCTCCTTCGTCGTCTCCGAAAAAGACATCCTCGACGGCATCATCGCTGGCCTCGTCGCCGGCATGGATGCCACCGACAGCTAGCCCTTCGCAACGGAGCCTAGGCAACGGGTCTCAAGCAACCAGCCCCGGGGTCGTGCGACCCGGTTTCCATCCCGGCCCTGTTGTGAATTAGACTCAATAGGGTTGCACAGCCCCTATAGCCCAATCGGCAGAGGCAGTTGACTTAAAATCAATTCAGTGTGGGTTCGAGTCCCACTGGGGGCACCACTACCAGCGGAAACACTCCGCCGGCACCACGGGAACCGCGCTTTCCGTCAATAAGGAGTCCAAAAATTGCGCGATTTCGATGGGGTAGCAGCCCTTGGCGCCCCCCAGCTGAGCCAATAGCTAAAGCCGAGGCTCCATCTGTAGCGGGTGCCCCTGCGCGATAAAAGTTCCGCAGGTCGCAGAGCCGTTGCTCCCGCCAACTGGTTTTTCAAGTTGACAGCGCCGCAAATGTCCAGCATTGTTGACTTATCACGATTATGCCGCCCGCCCCTTGTCAGGGGCGTGCGGCCCTTTTTAATTTGTTTTTCCAGGAGGTTGCCGGATGACCAGGCCCGATCCGCGTTCCCGCTCCCTGTCAGGGGAGACCACGCTCATTATTTCGGTGCTCGCACTGACCACATTTGTGATGCTGCTGAATGAGACCGCCCTGTCGGTGGCCCTGCCGTCCATCATGACGGAATTCGACGTCACCTCCGCGGTCGCGCAATGGCTGCTGACTGGCGTGCTGTTGACCATGGCCATCATGATGCCGATGACCGGGTGGATCCTGGATCGCTTTACGACGCGTTCGGTGTACTTCTTTGCGGTCGGTGCCTTCCTTATTGGTTCTGTCGTCGCGGCCTTCTCTCCGACGTTCGTGATTCTGCTGGGCGGCCGTGTCCTGCAGGCCGTGGGTACCGCTATCCTCCTGCCGTTGCAGATGACCGTCGTGATGACCGTGGTTCCGCCGAAAGTGCGCGGTACCGTCATGGGCGTTATTGCGATCGTCATGGCAGTCGGCCCGGCCCTGGGACCGACGTTCGCCGGTGCCGTGATGTCCGTATCCACCTGGCACACCACGTTCTGGATCATGGCCGCCCTCGTCGCCGTCGCCGCGGCCTTTGCGGCCTGGAAGCTGCGTAACGTAAGCGAGCTCAAGCGCGCCCCGCTCGACGTCGTGTCCGTGGTGCTTTCCGCCATTGCCTTCGGCGGGCTGGTCTACGGCCTGTCCTCGGTGGGCGTGCTCATCGACGGCGGCGACGGTGCGGGCGTCGTCATCGGTGTGTCCATCGCCGGCGTTATCGGCCTGGCACTGTTTATCTGGCGCCAGCTCGCCCTGGCTCCGAGCGGCCGCGCCCTGCTGGACCTGACCCCGCTGACGGTCAAAAACTTCGTCGTGGCCATCATCGTCATCGTGCTCTTCCAGGCCGCGATGCTGGGCATGGCCAACACTCTGCCGCTCTACCTCCAGGGCGCGCTGCTGACCACCGCGCTGGTCGCCGGCCTGGCCTCCTTGCCGGGCGGCCTGGTGGAGACGGTGCTTTCTCCTATTGCCGGCGCCTTCTACGACCGCGTCGGGCCCCGCCCGCTGGTCGTCCCCGGCACCCTGATCGGCGCGGCCGCGCTGCTGTGGATGGGCACGGTCAGTGAGGAATCCCCGGTCTGGCTGCTGGTGGTGCAGTACACGATCTTTGGCGTCGCCATGGCGCTGTCCCTGACCCCGCTCATCACCACGGCGTTGTCTTCTCTGCCGTCCGAAATCTACTCGCACGGTTCCGCCATCCTCAACACCCTGCTCCAGCTGGCTGGCGCGGCCGGTATCGCTGTGATGATTGCCATCATCGGCCACGTCGCCGGTGCCGGGGGAGGCACCCGTGCCGCCCAGGGCGACGGCGCGGCCACCGCCTTCATGGTCTGTGGCGGCCTGCTAGTAGTCGCTGTTATCGCCGCGCTGTTCCTGCGCAAGCCCGAGGACCACGGTGAGGTCAAGACGGTGGATAGCGCTGAGCCGGCCTAAAAACCGCGGCTAGCAAGACCCAAAAACAATGCTGAGGCCTTAAGAGGCAGATGCAGCAGGCGTTGCTGAATACGGAAAAGACCAGCCAATAGGCTGGTCTTTAGTTTGCTTAAACCCACTAGCTCCCGGCCGGAAGCCGGGGCGGACTAGAGCGGACTAGCTCAGGAACTGGCGAACCTGGGCAGGCAGCAGGTCGAGCAGCTGCTGCGGCAGAGCCTTGGTGAAGGCCATGGCGCCGCCCACGACCGCGATGATGCCGACCACGGCTGCGAGGATCCCGCCGACGCTAGAACCGCTCAGGGAAGAAAGGGAGGATGCCGAAGAGGCGGAGGAGGTAGAGGAGCCGGAGGACTGAGACGGCTGCTCGTCGTCCTGGCCCTGGTCGCCCTCGCAATCGGTGGTGCGGGTGTTTTCCACAGCCCGGAAAGGAATACCTTCGGTCACGCCGTCATCGGCCCAGAGGAAGACGGTGGTTTCCTCCTGCTTGCCGTCGGTGCACTCGCCGGCAAAGGTGTGGGTGGCGAAGCCCTCGTTGGCTACATTGTCCATCTCGGTCGGACGGGCCTGGACCTCGGAGGCTGCCTTCCACTCGCCGTCAGCCTGGGTCAGCTCGATGGACGCGCCTTCGCAGACCTCGTCGCACAGGGCGCGCAGGACACCGGATTCGGTGTCGTAGTCCAGCGCCATGACGCCTTCGAAGGGGGACTCGTAGCGCTGCTTGAGAACCGGGGCGTCGCCGGACAGGTCGACGAAGAGGACCTCGCCGTTAGCCTCGACACCGACCGCGAACTCGCCGCCGCCCAGAGCAGAAATGGCTTCCAGGCCGGAGTTGGCGCCGATTTCGCCGGTGAACTCGGACAGGTTCCATTCCTGCTCGGCGGCCAGGTCCCCGCCCTCGCTGGTCGGCGCAGCGAAGTGGAGTACGGACGGGCGGGAGACATTCTTGGATGCGTTGTCGCGCTCGGTGGCGACGTAGAGGGAGCCGTCCTCGGCAACGGTAATGCCCTCGGTATCCGGCAGGCCGCTGCCGTCCGGGTACTTGAGGTTCCACTGACCGGCGACGGTGTAGCTGCCGCTGTCAACGTCGTAGTCGAGCGCCATCAGGCCGCCCTCGTCGTTGTTGACAACCCAGGCGCGCCCGTCGGCGTCGAAGTCGATGCCGGAGAAGTCTTCGATAGCTAACTCCTCGCCGAGATCAACGTCCTTGATGGTCTGCGGGTCGAAGGGCCACTCCGTATCCGCAACCGGCTCGGTCTCGCCCTCGGCGATATTGGTGGCATCGCGGGTCGGCTCGCCGGTCACGGCGAATTCGCCAGTCATGTCCGGAACGCGGCCCCAGGTGGTGGCAGCGTGGCCTTCCCAGGTGGTCTCCTCGACGAGCTGGCTTTCGGCGTCAAAGAGGTGAACCGAGTCGTTGCCGCCTAGGCCAAAGCCGTCGTCTTCCAGGTCCGTGTAGAAGCTGAAGTAGCCGCCGGATTCAATCTCGGTGCCTTCCGGGAAGACGATTGGGGTGTGGTCGTCATCGTCATCCAGGATTGACCAGCCGCTGATGTCTACCGAGTTCACCTCGTCGATGTTGGCTAGCTCAACCCAGTCACCGACTGGGTCGCCGTTGGACTCCACCTCGTTGATAACGACAGGGGACTCGGAGTCTCCTGCGCCAGGGCGGTGGGGACGGACAGAGCACTGAAGGTCATCGTGGCGGCGACGGTAGCCGGTAGCCAACGACGGCGGGAAACTGCAGACATGGGCAGGGTTCCTTGCTTATAGGGACAGAGAGAAAAGAGCAGACAACACCTTAAGTGCCAGTGGTAGCCGGGGCCCGACAACGAGGTAAACACTAGGCAAACGCTGAGTTTGTAGCCCCAAAATTGGATACAGGCACGCCTCAGTAACTGCTTGGTTAGCTATCTGGAACTGCTCTGGGGCCTACACGCATTCGCCCGGGGGACGACATCGAAGATTAGGGACTCGCTTTAGACATGCGCGCGATGGTGACCCGGCGACGGCCCCAACGGTCCCGACATTCTGGACGAAAGCGGCGTCGAGCGCCGTGACCTGACCACCTCCGTCGCTGGCAACGGCTCGGTCGACGGCGTGCCGATGACGCTGACGATGAACCTCATCGACATCACCAACGACAACCAGCCGCTGGCCGGCGCCGCAGTCTACGTCTGGCACTGTAACGGTGCGGGGGAGTACTCCATGTATTCCGATGGCGTGACGGATCAAACCTGGCTGCGTGGCGTCCAGGTCACTGACGATGCCGGTACCGTGACCTTCGATTCCATCGTCCCGGGCTGCTATAGCGGGCGCTGGCCGCACATCCACTTCGAGGTATTCACCAGCATTGATGAGATCACTGATGCTTCTAACTCCGTGCTGACCTCGCAGATTGTCGTGCCGGAAGAGGTCGCGCGTGCCCGTTACGACGACGATACCTATGCGGGCTCGCTCGACAACTCCAACAAGATAACCCTGGAAACCGACAACGTATTCTCCGACGGCTGGGACGCGCAGACCCCTGCGGTATCTGGCTCGAGGTCGGCCGGTTATCGGCTGGAGATCGATGTGCCCGTCGATGCCACCGACAAGGCCACCGGTGGCGGGCAAACGCCTGCCGCGGGCGGTGGCCCGGGCCAAGGCGGCCCCGGCGAAGGTGGCGGCACACCCCCGGAGCCACCGAGCAACTAGAATTTTGGGTATAAGTCAACAGAGTGGGAACTTTCTGGAAACGCGACGCGTTGATCCTAGTGACCAGACCCTAGACTCCTAGACATATTCCCAAAAGGAAAGGAAGCGGGATTCCCTTGCGCAGTAACAACCCGGTAATGAACACGCTTGCCACTTCGGAGCAACAATCTTCGAATGGCTACAACGACCCGCAGGCTTACGGCCAGGCTCCTGAGCGCCCGATGACTGTCGATGACGTCGTCACCAAGACGGGTATCACGCTCGGCGTCATTATCGCCTTGGCAGTCGTCAACTTCGGAATCGCCGTGGTTACCGGTGATGCCTCGCTGTCGATGATCCTGACGCTGGTCGGCGGCATCGGCGGTTTCATCACCGTTCTGGTCGCCACCTTCGGCAAGAAGTGGGACTCCGCAATCGTCACCCTTATCTACGCTGCTTTTGAGGGCCTGTTCATCGGCGGGTTCTCCCTGCTGATTTCCGGCTACTTCACCGTGGGCGGCTCCGACGCCGGCGCCCTCATCGGCCAGGCCATCCTGGGCACCGTCGGCGTCTTCCTGGGCATGCTCTTCGTTTACAAGACCGGCGCGGTCAAGGTCACCCCGCGTTTCCGCAAGATTGTCTCCGGCGCCATCATCGGCGTCTTCGTGCTGGTCATCGGTAACCTGCTGCTGGCGCTGTTCACCGGCAACAACCCGCTGCGCGACGGCGGCACCCTGGCGATCATCTTCTCCATCGTCTGCATCGTCCTGGCTGCCCTGTCCTTCATGAACGACTTCGACCTGGCCGACCGCCTCATCCGCGCAAACGCACCGGCGTCGCACGCCTGGGGCGTGGCCCTCGGCCTGGCCGTCACCCTGGTCTGGCTCTACACCGAGATTCTGCGCCTGCTGAGCTACTTCCAGAACCGCTAGCTTGCACCACGCTTTCTGCCTACCGCCTTTCCCCGTTTGGGGAGGGGCGGTTTTGTGTTTCCGGCAACCCCGCGGTTTGGCCGGTTTTACCGGTTCTGCGGCTCAGGTGCGCCCTTCGCGGTCACGGGCTGGCAACAGGTGCGCTGCTCGCGATTCTCGGTGAGCGCGAAGGGTTCATTGGGCATCGCCGTTATTGCACGCGATTAGTGGCTGAGTGCTGGACATGGCAGGACATGTCAGTCAAGCTGTTGTGATAAACCTACAGGCACTAGACAGGTTGGCTTTGGTAGCCCATGTGTTGAGACCCCATGAGCTGCGAAAGAAGCGCAGAATTCCCCGCAGGCTTATGACATCTATGTAATTCCGGGTACACCCGTTTCTTCAAGCGCCAGTTGGTTTGAACATGGAGTGGCTCACTTTCATGCAGTTTTCAAACCGCAAATGGCCTGCACCTACGCTGTCAACTTTCTGTAAAAGGACTAGCGCGCAGACACCAGCTGAAACCGGCCGCAGAAAAAAGTTTGACGGCTCGGGAAGACAAAATTTCGATGTTCATGCAAACTGGGTACCGAGGCCGCCGCTAAGGGGCACGAGGGAGAGCCGACAAGGAGCTTCCAAGTGCTTCGCCCCGGTAATAAAAGCCAAGCTCGGGGTAGCTTTTGTTGCTGGGGTGGCGGTCTCACACGTTGAGGTGGGGCACGCAGAAAGATCGGGGGGATCACATGGTTAGAAAGGTACTGAGCAGCGTGGCACTAGCCACAGCCTTTCTCGCCGGGGGTTGTTCCGGAGTCGGTTTCTCTGAAACAGGCTCGGAGCTTTCTGCCGAGGATGAGCACAACACCGTTGGTGCCGAGGGGGCGGCGTCCGAGCCCGCGGATGTTGCATCCGACGCAGAACCCCACAGCTCAAACTCCGAGTCCACGAAGTCCTTGCTTCCTCCACTAGGGGAGCCGGACTTTATGGCCCCGGGGTTTGAGCTCTTTCAGCTTTGCAAGGAAATTTCACAAGAAGAATTCGAAAAGGCCGGGTTCGGTCCACGTTGGGACACCATGGATGCTTTCAGCAACGAGATCTGCATGTTTGGGGAATCTAGGGCTGACTTGGTTGTCGCTTCGGTAGCTGAGGCGTCGAACAATTGGGACCCTGAGTATGAGCCTGTAAGAGGAGCAGCGGAAGAAATCAGCGGAAAAGTATCCGAAGATCGGTGCACCATAAGCATCGATACTGTTGGTGGCTCTGTGACTGTCCAACATATCAAACAGCAAGATGTAGCTCTCGAAGAGCGATGCGAAAGAACAAGAGAATTAGTTAGCAATTTAACGGGGGATGAGTTTTATGGAACTGAGCGCTGATTCGCTTTTTGAAAGCCAACAAAGAATGTTGCAGGTCAAGGACCGCGTCGATAGCTTGCGCCACTTCGGTTTCGACGTCTTAGACTTCGGCTTCTCGCCCATTACTGGCATTGACCGGACGGGGGATATCCACGGGCGGGCGGTGCATATGGACCCGGCGTCGGCGTTTAGTACTTTGGAGAAGTTTGCGGGCCAGTTGGGGTGGATGGCCTCGGTGCTGGGGGATGAGGCGCAGGGCTTCGAACAGCAGGAGGATGCGAATGCTCATGGCCTGGATATTGCGGATGCTGGCGGGGCGGTAGGTAAGTCGGCGATGCCGATTGTGAACCAGCCGGAGCCCGGCTACAGTCCGTTTAGCTTTGTGCCGCCGGTGGTGAATACGGGGTCGTCGATGTTTGGCCTGGTCCAGGGCTTCTTGTTTACGAATATGGGCCGGATTAGCAACACGATTCATCGCTGGCAGCAGTTCGCGTCTCGGGTCAATGGGATCTCCAACGAGATGGATGCGCTGGCGGGGCAGCTGCAGTCGCGCAACCAGTCGGAGACCACGGACCGGGCCGCGGCCAAGATTCGGGAGGTCGCGGCTACGGGTCGGCAGTTCGCGGCTAATGCGACGGTGATGGCGGGGAAGAACTCGACCATGCTGGCGGGCCTGCAAGCCGACCAGGTAGTGGCGTCAGTTGATTGGGGAACGGTTCTTTCTATCCCGGACCCGGTGGCGCGGAAAGCGGCGGAGCAGGCGATGCTGCTCAAGCACCAGGGGATTTTGCAGAATATTGTGCTGCAGTCCATGCCCATCCAGCACAGCCTGATGGACCAGGCCCCGGCCAGCGGTGGTGGGGACCTGCACTTGGGGATGGGGGCCGTGGATGGAAACGGGCAGCGCTATTCCACCGAGGGAGTCACACTGCCACAGCAGATGCAGGAGCTTATGAACCGCCCGGGCGTGGGCCCGGGCTCCTTCGAAGTCGCAGACGGCCAGATTAGTGCGGTCGACGGGGTGGGCCTGGACGCCGCGACGCGGCAGGAGATGCGCGATGCCGCCCACCGCGGCAGCCAGTGGCTGGCCGACCACGGGCTGATTCCGGCCGGGGATTCGGCGTTCAGTGGCGGGCAGATGGCAACGCACGCGGCCAACGTGGCGGCGCCGAGTATGCCGGGCGCGGTGGTGCCGGGTGCATCGGCAGCAGGTGGTGTAGCGACACCGGCCGGTGCGCCGGGCACTGTCACCCCGGCCGGGGCGTGGGCCGCACCAGGCGCCGGTCGACCGGGGATTGGGGCAGCGGGCGGTGGCCTGGCCGGAAGCAACCGCGGGGCGGCCTTCTTGCCGGGGAGTGCCTTCGGAGGGATGACCACGGCGGCGCCGGGTGCGGCCGGCGGTTCCGGCCATGGTTCAGCCGGAGCGCGCGGTGGCCTGCGCGGCGGGGTGCCGGGGGCTGCTGGCATCGCTGGTGTCCCGGGAGCGGCCGGCGGTGGCCTGGGCGCTGGTGCCGGGGCTGGTTCGGGTGCCGGCGGTGCCTACGGGCAGAGCCCGGCGCAGCAAGCCAACAAGGCTGCGGCCGGGGCGTCGCAGAATGGCCGGGCAGGAGGCATCGGCCGCGGAATGGCGCCCATGATGGGCATGCACCGCGGGGGACACTCGTCGAAGGAGTCCTCGCGGTCGGTGCGCGCGGTCGTAACCGAGGTCGAAAAGGACCCGAACCGGCTAGCGCTGCTGGGCCAGCGGCCGGCGGTCGTCCCCGGCGTTATTGGTGCCTGGGTGCGCGAAGACTAGGTTCTGTTAGGTCTTTTAGTCCCTTAGCTGGACAACAAAACCGCCCCGCGGGAGTGCGTGTGTACTCCGGCGGGGCGGTGGTGTTTAGGGGGAGATTAGTTCTCGCCGACGACTTCGCCGTCGACGGTGATCTCCGTGAAGGTCAGGCCCTGCGGGGACTCGGCCGGGCGGGAGAGGACGACCTCGACCTCTTCGGTGTTGGCGCCGCCGGCGCGGGTGCCGGTGCCGCGGGCGGAGTCATTGTCCCACTCGGTCCACTCGATGTTGGTGATGGAGTCGGTGGTGTCCTCGCAGTCCAGAGCGATGGAATCCGGCTCAGCGACGGCGATGGACTCGCAGGTCAGGTGGCGCGGGGCGCCGGCCGCGGCCAGGGTCGGCTGAGCCGAGGAGGGCTCAGCGGTGGTGCTGGCGGAAGAACCCGCGCCGGACTCGGCGGCGGAGCTGGACGGCTCAGCGCGGTCGGTGAAGGTCGAGGCGTTGTCGATCTTCTCCTCGGACGGGTTCTCGTGCGGCGGGTGGCAGGCAGCAAGGCCCAGGGCGGAGACTACGGCGAGGCCGGCGGTAGCGAGGCGAGAAAACTTCTTCATGGGGAGTGCTCTTTTCTGAGTTAGGGGGATCGCAGAAATGTGGATTAAGACTGCTGGCGCGGGGTAGCGGCCTTAGCAGAATCATACGGCTTGGCCGACAGGATCGTGACCGAATTGGTCTTGCCGCTCGGAGCGGTGTATTCGCGGGTCTCACCCTCGTGAGCGCCCAGGATGGCAGCGCCCAGCGGGGACTGCTCAGAGTAGGTCTCCAGGTCCTTGTTGTCGGAGGCGGCAGCGCGGGTACCGATGAGGAAGGTTTCCTTGTCGTCCTCGTCGCCGTTGTAGTAGACGTGCACCACGGAACCGATGTGGGCCACGCCCTCCTCGACGCCGGAGCGCTCCGTGGTGGAGTTGGCCAGCACCTCGGAGATCTGCTTGATGCGGGCCTCTTCCTGGTCCTGCATCTCACGGGCGGCGTCGTAGCCGGCGTTCTCCTTGAGGTCGCCCTCTTCGCGGCGCTCGTTGATCTCGGCGGCAACGACGGGGCGGTGATCGATAAGCTCCTGGAGCTCTGCCTCCAGCTTGGCCTTGGTCTCCGGCGTGATGTACTGCTTTTGCTGTTCAGCCATGGTGCACCTTCCCTAAATTCATCTCAGATTGTTCACCGTGCCACTACCTGGCCGGTGGTAAATGGTGGGGTCGGCCGGCGAAAAAGAAACAGGCACGGTCGACCCACGTAGCGCCCCGAATTTTAGCACAGCGGCTAGGCCGCACTTGTGTGCGTCCCCCAAGATTGGGGCCAGCGGGTCCCGCCGCACGGCGGAGTAACGGTAGCGGCGTGGGAGCCGGGATTATTCGGCGTATTCGGGGTTGTCGACGTCGAGGTAGGCCGGGATCTGGCTCGAGCAGCCGTAGACGCCGCCGGCGACGGCGCGGTCATTGGTGGGGATATCGACCGCGATGCGCATGCTGTCCTTACCGTTGGCAGGGATGGGGATTTCGCGCCGGCCGACCTCGGCCTTGGAGTAGTCATAGGCCTGGACGATGCAGTATGCGGCCTCGTCAGGGGAGTTGCGGGTGACATCCGCCCACACGCGCAGGGTGTGATCGTCGCGGATTTCGTGGGTGACGTAGGAGATTTCCGCGTTGACCTTTTCTTGCTGCATGAAATACTGCACGCCGTAGAAGATCATGGCCAGGATGATCGCGCCGATGACGAGGGCGATTGCCTTGCCCGTGAAATCCTTCGGGGCGGTGCGGGTGCGGGTGCCGCCGTAGCGGGCCGACAGGACCGTGCTCGTGGGCCGTGCTGCCGATGCCCCACGCGGGGCGCGCTGGTCTCCTCCGGAACTCATGAGCCACAGTCTAGTCAGAGTGCCCGGCGTTCGGGAATTCGCCGTCATCGCTTAGGATAGATCCCCATAGGCTCAGGCGGTTGAACGTTCGCGCCCCGCACGCGGGCGCCACGCACCGGATCTGAGCCGGACGGTAAATCTACGATTGAGGATGTTTTAGCACGTGACTGGATTGCGTCTGTTAGCTATTCACGCCCACCCGGATGACGAGTCATCGAAGGGCGCGGCCACCACCGCCAAGTACGCCGCCGAAGGCGACGAGGTGCTGGTGTTGACCTGTACCGGTGGCGAGCGCGGCGACATCATCAACCCGGCGATGGACAAGCCGGGCATTAAGGAGCGGATGAAGCAGGTCCGCCGCGAGGAGATGGCCGCTGCCGCCCAGGCGCTGGGCGTTAAGCACCACTGGCTCGGCCACGTCGACTCCGGCCTGCCCGGGGACCCGTGGACCGAGGACATCCAGGCGCTACTGCCGGAGGGCTGCTTCGCCGCGCTGGACGATGCCGTGGTGGCCCAGGAATTCGTCCGCGTCATCCGCTCCTTCCGCCCCCACGTCATCGTCACCTACGACGAGAACGGCGGCTACCCGCACCCGGATCACCTGATGGTGCACCGGGCCTCGATGATCGCGTGGGAAAAGGCCGGGGATCCGGGCTACCACCCGGAGCTCGGCGAGGCCTGGGAGCCGCTGAAGCTGTACTACTCCCACGGGTTTATCTACCAGCGGATGAAGATCTTCCACGAGATGCTGCTCAAGGAGGGCAAGACCAGCCCGTACGCCCCGATGATGGCGCGCTGGGACGAAGGCTTCGGCGATATTATGGCCAGGGTTACCACTCAGGTAGAATGTAGTGAGTACTTTGCCAACCGCGAGGCCGCCCTGCGGGCGCACGCGACGCAGATTGACCCGGCCGGCGCTTTCCTCGCGACCCCGGTTGCGGTGCAGCAGAAATACTGGCCGACCGAGGAATTCGAGCTGGCGCGCACGCGGGTGTCCACGTCGCTGCCGGAAAACGACTTGTTCGCCGGGATTTCTGCGGACAGCGAACGCTAACCGCGCAGCACACGCTTCTTGCCCCGCGTAGTGAGCAGTATTATTGAACCTATCGGGCATTTCTAACCAGGAGGACGAAGCCCCTATGAGTATCAGCGATCACGTGATTTACGCCGCCAGCGACCCCAGCTTCATGCTGCTGGCCCAAGGCGGCTCCGACGGCCCGGTCGGGCCGGAGTTCGGTAAGGCCTCGCCCATCGGCCTGCTGATCCTCGCCATCATGGGCGTCTTCGTCATCATGGCGGGGTGGTTCTTCCACCGCCGCTACTCCCGTTTCCGCCGCCGCACCCTCTTTGCCGAGGCGCACGGCATCGATCCCTTCGACAAGGAGACGCTGGACGCGGCCATGGCAGAGGCCGGGGTCCTCGACCGTCGCAAGTCCTCGAAATTCTAGACATTCAACCGCATTTGGCTCGAGAGAGGCAATAGCCAGCTACACTAAGGGCGTGAATTTCGTGCCAGCTTTGCTCTACCCGCTCTACGAAGCCCGGCTCCTGCGGGGGCTCAAGGGCAAACCCCAGCCTAAGCACGTCGCGATCATGGCGGACGGCAACCGCCGGTGGGCACGGGAAGCTGGTTTTACCGACATCAGCCACGGGCACCGGCAGGGGGCCAAGAAGATCGGCGAGATGATCTCTTGGTGCGCCGATACCGAGGTGGAAGTTGTCACTATTTATCTGCTTTCGACGGAAAACCTCAAGCGCCAGGAGGCGGAGGTCAAGCTCCTCTTCGACATCATCTCGGATGTGGTAGAGACCCTCTCGACGGGCGATCTGGGCTGCCAGGTCCGCTTGGTCGGGCACTTAGACCTACTGCCGGACCCCGTCGTCGATCGCATGCGCCAGGCCGCCGAAAAGACGCAGGATAACTCCGGGGTCATCGTCAACGTGGCCGTCGGCTACGGCGGCCGGCAGGAGATCGTCGACGCCGTCCAAGACTTGGTGCGCGCGGAGGCGGCCGAGGGCACGACCGCGGAGGAGATGGCTGAGCGCGTGACCGCCGAGTCCATCTCGCACCACCTCTACACCAAGGGGCTGCCGGACCCGGACCTGGTCATCCGCACTTCGGGCGAGCAGCGCCTGTCCGGCTTCCTGCTCTGGCAGGCGGCCTATTCCGAAATCTGGTTCACGGACACGTACTGGCCGGCCTTCCGCAAGCTCGACTTCCTGCGCGCGCTGCGTGACTATTCGCAGCGCTCCCGCCGCTTCGGCAAGTAGGACGGGGAGTTCAGCGCGGAGTTTTGTTTAAAGCTTGCGCATGCGCACTTGCTCGACCAGGTGGTTCGGGCCCTTGGTGAGCACCAGGGAGGCCCGCACGCGGGTCGGCAGGATGTTTTCTACCAGGTTGGGCAGGTTAATCGACTGCCAGATCTCGCGGGCCTGGGCCGCGGCCTCGGGGTCTTCCAGCCCGGCGTAGTGGGCGAAGTGAGCGCCCGGCTTGCGGAAGGCCGTGTGGCGCAGCCGCAGGAAGCGATCGATGTACCACTGTTCGATGACGCTGGTGCGGGCGTCGACGTAGACCGAGAAATCGATCAGGTCGGAGACCATTAGCGTCGGGCCGGTCTGCAGCACGTTGAGGCCTTCCAGGATGAGGATGTCGGGCTGCTCGATGACCTGCTGCTCGTCCGGCAGGATGTCGTAGACCACGTGGGAGTAGACGGGGGCCTTGACCTGCGCGGCGCCGGACTTGACCTCGGTGACAAAGCGCAGCAGCGCGCGCCGGTTATAGGACTCGGGGAAGCCCTTGCGTTGCATCAGGCCGCGTTCCTTGAGCACCTTGGTGGGGTAGAGGAAGCCGTCGGTGGTCACCAGGCTGACCTTCGGGTGGTGCTCCCAGCGCTGCAACAGCACCTGGAGCAGGCGCGCGGTGGTGGACTTGCCGACGGCCACGGAGCCAGCCACGCCGATGACGAACGGGACGTTGGCGGGCGGATTGCCCAGGAATTGTTCGGTGGCGGCCGTGAGCTTCTGCCGGGCCTCGACCTGCATGTGGATGAGACGCGACAGCGGCAGGTAGACGTCTGCGACCTCGTTAAGGTCGATGTTCTCCCCGAGGCCGGATAGCTTGGCTACCTCTTCTTCGGTCAGCACCTGGGGCATAGATTTGCGCAGCTCGCGCCAGGAATCTCGGTCGAAGTTCAGGTAGGGGCTGGGGTCATGCGTGCGCGCCATAGCCCCTATTGTTCCAAAGCTCCCTTCAAGCGGGTGTAAACGGGTAGCGGGAAACGCCGAACTAAACGGGAAAGTACTCACTTTCGTTAAGATAAGTGGCACGCCTAATACAACCCCGGGGCGTTCGGCTTTTGAGCGGGCCGGGGAGTGGCGGGTGAGTTTAGCCCCACAAGGAAGGTACGGAAGAATTTCTATGACTGCTTCGAATAACGCGGACGTTCGCTACCAGGAGCTGCGTGAGCTGGATCCGGACACGCACGCGGCGATCACCGGTGAGCTCGCCCGACAGCGAGACACCCTGGAGATGATTGCCTCCGAGAACTTCGTCCCGCGCGCGGTCCTGCAGGCCCAGGGCTCGGTGCTGACCAACAAGTACGCGGAGGGCTACCCGGGTCGCCGCTACTACGGCGGCTGTGAGCACGTCGACGTGGTCGAGGACCTGGCGCGCGACCGGGCGAAGGAAATCTTCGGCGCGGAGTTCGCCAACGTGCAGCCGCACTCCGGCGCCCAGGCCAACGCCGCGGTCCTGGCCGCGCTGGCCGAGCCGGGCGACAAGATCCTCGGCCTGTCCCTGGCCCACGGCGGCCACCTGACCCACGGCATGAAGCTGAACTTCTCCGGCAAGCTCTACGACGTCGCCGCCTACGAGGTGGACCCGGAGACCATGCGCATCGACATGGACAAGCTGCGCGAGCAGGCCCTGGAGGTCAAGCCGAAGGTCATCATCGCCGGCTGGTCCGCCTACCCGCGCACCCAGGACTTCCAGCGCTTCCGCGAGATCGCCGACGAGGTCGGCGCTTACCTGTGGGTCGATATGGCCCACTTCGCGGGCCTGGTCGCGGCCGGCCTGCACCCGTCGCCGGTGCCGTATGCAGACGTGGTCACCACCACCGTCCACAAGACCCTGGGCGGCCCGCGCTCCGGCATGATCCTGGCCAAGCAGGAGCTCGCCAAGAAGCTGAACTCGAACGTCTTCCCGGGCCAGCAGGGCGGCCCGCTGATGCACGTCATCGCGGCCAAGGCCATCGCCATGAAGATCGCCGGCACCCCGGAGTTCAAGGAGCGCCAGGAGCGCACCCTGGAGGGCGCGAAGATTATCGCCGAGCGCCTGACCCAGGACGACGCCAAGGGCGCGGGCATCGACGTGCTCACCGGCGGCACCGATGTGCACCTGGTGCTGGTCGACCTGCGCAACTCGGAGGTCGATGGTCAGCAGGCGGAGGACCTGCTGCACGAGGTCGGCATTACCGTCAACCGCAACGCCGTGCCGAACGATCCGCGCCCGCCGATGGTGACTTCGGGCCTGCGCATCGGTACGCCGGCGCTGGCCACCCGTGGCCTGGACGCGGAGGCATTCACTGAGGTCGCCGACATCATCGCCACCACTCTGGTGGAAGGCGATAAGGCGGACAAGCAGGCGCTGCGCGCCCGCGTGGAGGAGATTACCAAGCAGTTCCCGCTGTACGAGGGACTCGAGGACTGGAAGCTGCTCTAAGGATTGGGGCCTGCAGCTAGGCTCAGCGAGGGCCTAGCTGCAGCTTTTATTCGGACGCCTCGTTGGCGCCCGAGTGGTTGTCGCGTTCCTGGGCGTGCTGCGTGCGCGCGGCGCGCAACCACTCGGGCTGGTTTTCCAGCAGCTCCTTGATCTGGGCTGTGGTCAGCGGGGCGTCCATGTCGTTCTTTTTCAGCGAGGTCACCGAAATGCCCAGCTTCTGGGCGACCACGGGGCGCGGGTGCGGGCCCTCGCGCCGCAGGGTGGCAAGCCACTCCGGAGGATTGTGCTGGAGCTCGCGGAGCTCGGCGTGGGTGACCGCGCCGGATTGGAAGGACTCCGGGGTGGCCGGCAGGTAGATGCCAAGCTTCTTCGCCGCGGTCTGCGGGCGCATGGCGGTGCCAGAGGGCTGCTGCGGGGAATCTTTTTGGTAATCAGTCACAAGGATAACGGTAGCACTTTCGCTAGAATAAGGACCATGTTGCGCCTAGCATTTGCCACCGGCACGGAGCCGGGAAAGTGGTTTCGTCGGTTCCGGGAAAACACCGCCCACGGGGGACTGGAAACACTGGACGCGGACGACGCGCTTGCCACCTTGCTCGACGGGGGAGCGGATCTGGCGCTGGCGCGGGTGCCGGCCCGTGGGGACGAGCGCATCGACAGCTCCTTCCACGTGGTGCGCCTGTACGCCGAGGCCCCCAGCGTGGCGGTTCCCAAGGACTCGGTTTACGCCGAGGTCGGCGAGGACGTCCGCGCGGAAGACGTCGCGGACGAGTACCTCAACTATCGCATCCCGGATTCCGGGCTCGTGGACGTCGAGGCCGTGCGCGCCGGGCTGCAGGTGGTCGGCGCCAACGTGGGCATCGTTATTGCCCCGCGGCCGCTGCTGAAAGTGCTGTCCAAAAAGCAAGTGGTGCCGCTGGGGCTGGTGGATGCCGAGGTACCGCGCACGGAGATCTGCCTGGTGTGGAAGAAAGACCGCGACGCCGACGATATCCAGGACTTCGTGGGCGTGGCGAAGGGGCGGACGAAAAACTCCTCGCGGCAGGAGAAGCCGAAGCGCAGCGCCCGCGAGAAGGCCAAGGCCAAGCAAGCGCGGCGGGCGGCCGCGCGTTCGTTACCAAAAAGTAAGAAATCCTCTGACCGGCATAAACGGCGCAAATAGTTAGCGTATATCCCATAATTTCTGACTAAAGTTTGGGATATTTGTTGAAAAACTCTGGATGGATTCTTACGGTGGAAGTTGTTGTTAAAGCGTATTTATCAACGAAAGTGAGGATCAACCATGAACAAGATTTCTCGTCGTGTTGTTGCCGGCCTGGCAGCTGCCACCCTGTCCTTCGGCGTAGTTGCGTGCTCCGACGCGGAGAACGCTGCCAACGACGCTAAGGACACCGCCGGTTCCGCCGCCAACGAGGCCACCGACGCCGCTGGCTCCGCCGCTAACGAGGCCACCGGCTCCAACGATGACGACGCCGACGACAAGGGCGACGACAATGCTGACGATAAGGGCGACGACAATGGCGCCAACGGCGACAAGAAGGCCGTGACCACCGCCGCCGGTGAGAAGGAAGTTCCGGCTGATTTCGCTTCCGCTATCGAGGACAAGACCTCCGAGTGGGGCGAGCCGAAGGATATCACCGAGGGGGAGAACGGCTCCGTCGCCACCTTCGACGATGACAAGCTGCTGGCTTACTCCGAGGAAACCGGTGCCCAGCCGGTTATCGGCAAGATCGCTGAGACCTGGACCGCCGAGGGCGGCGTCGACAGCAAGGTCGGCCTGCCGACCGCTCCGGAGCAGCGCGACGACGACGATGACGACGGCTTCGAGGGCTGGAAGCAGAGCTTCACCAACGGCTCCATCGAGTGGGACTACGACGATGACCACGGCCAGTACGAGGCTGACATCGACGTCAACGACTAATTTTTCGCAGCGCCTCATTCCGGCGCGCTGATTCACACCCGCGGGAAGCGGCGGCAGTATTTAGCCGCCGGCCCGCGGGTTTCGTGATCGTTAGGGAAGGGGTGGCCGGGATGTTGCGTCTAGTTTGACTAATGTTCATCTTTCACCCATGTAATTTCAACCTAGCCGGCCTACATTGGGTGGTGTCCGCACGGGCCGGGCACCACTGGTTCGTGATTGACCGCCAATTTTTAAGGGAGCACCTTAAAGCCATGACCTATCCGACCACGACCTCCACCCTTCCGCTTACCGACGCCCACCTCGACGGCTCCGTCAAGACCAAGACTTATGTTCTGGATACTTCCGTGCTGTTGTCCGACCCCTGGGCGCTGAAGAAATTCGCCGAGCACGACATCGTGCTGCCGGTAGTTGTTATCTCGGAGCTGGAAGGAAAACGTCATCACCCAGAGCTTGGCTGGTTCGCCCGCCAAGCTCTTCGTCATTTGGAGCAGCTGCGCGTCACCTACGACCACCTGGACCAGCCGGTACCCGCCAACGAGGAGGGCGGCACCCTGCGGGTGGAGCTGAACCACCAGGACCAGTCCCTGCTGCCGGCCGCCTTCCGCGGCCCGGAGGGGGATCACCGGATTCTGGCCTGCGCGCTGAACCTGGCGCACGAGGGCAAGGAGACCGTGCTGGTGACCAAGGACGTGCCGCTGCGCGTCAAGGCCGGGGCCGTGGGCCTGCCGGCGGATGAGTACCACGCGCAGGACATCGTGCTGACCGGCTACACCGGGATGGCGGACGCCGCCGTGCCGGGCGAGGTGATTGACGAACTCTATCGCGATGGGGAAGTCGTGATTGATGACGTCCGTACCCGCGAGGGCACGCCCGTGACAGAGCTGCCGGTGCACTGCGGCGTGAAGCTGTGGGCCGGCCAGCAGGCGGCGCTGGGGCGCGTGGCCGCGGACGGTTCCGTCCAGGTGGTGCGCGGCGACGCCAACGCCTTCGGCCTGCAGGGACGCTCGGCGGAGCAGCGCATCGCCCTGGATCTGCTGCTGGATAACTCCGTCGGCATCGTCTCCGTCGGCGGCGGGGCCGGCACCGGCAAGTCGGCGCTGGCGCTGTGCGCCGGGCTGGAGGCCGTGCTGGAGCGCGGCGAGCACCGCCGGATCGTGGTCTTCCGCCCGATGTACGCGGTCGGCGGCCAGTCCCTGGGCTACCTGCCGGGCTCCGAGTCGGAGAAGATGAACCCGTGGGCGCAGGCCGTCTACGACACCCTGGACGGGCTGGTCTCCGAGAACGTCATGGACGAGGTGCTCGACCGCGAGCTCATCGAGGTCCTCCCGCTGACCCACATCCGCGGCCGCTCCCTGCACGACTCCTTCGTCATCGTGGACGAGGCGCAGTCGCTGGAGCGCAACGTCCTGCTCACCGTGCTCTCCCGCCTGGGGCGGGGGTCCCGCGTCGTGCTCACCCACGACGTCGCCCAGCGCGATAACCTGCGCGTCGGCCGCCACGACGGCGTGCAGGCCGTCATCGAAAAGCTCAAGGGCCACGAGCTGTTCGCGCACGTGACTCTGCAGCGCTCCGAGCGTTCCGCCATCGCGGAGCTGGTCACGGATCTGCTCGAAGGCGATCACTAAAAGCGCTGGTGAGCACGCTCGAAACGCGGTTTTGGGAAACCGACTAGCGCGCAAAAACAACTGCAAGGAATAATGGACAGCATGTCTAAAAAGTCGTTCAACATTCGTCCGTTCCGGACAAACGATTACCCGCAGATGATGCATATTTACGAGGAGGGCCTGAACACGGGCCACGCCACGTATGAAACGACGGCATTGTCGCTCGAGCAATTCACCAACGCCAAGATCCTGTCCACCGTCTTCGTCGCCGTCGAGGAAGACGATGACAACAAGGTCGTCGGCTGGGTTTCGGCCGCCCCGATTTCCTCCCGCTCCGTCTTCCACGGCGTGGTGGAAGACTCCATCTACGTCGATCCCTCGGCCCAGGGCCGGGGCGTGGCCGGCGCGCTGCTGGACAAGCTCATTGAGGTCTGCCAGGAGCTGCACAAGTGGGCCATCCACGCGTGGATCTTCCCGGAAAACACCGGCTCGGCCAAGCTGCACGAGTCCCGCGGCTTCGCCAAGGTGGGCACCTACTCCCACCTGGCGAAGATGACCTACGGCGAGCTCGCCGGCCAGTGGCGCGACACCGTCGTCTACGAAAAGCTGCTGCCGAAGCCGGATGCGCCCGGCACCGCGCCCGCTGAGGACTAGCTCCACTCAACCGCTACTGCACGCCACGCGTCCCTACTCCGGTAGGGGCGCGTTTTGTTTTAAGTACCGACTGCGGCGGAGACGAAAAGACAAAAATGACCACCCGCGCCGCGGCTGGTATGCAGTGCGGCGGTGGGTGGCCATCGTTGGCATCGGAGTAGGTAAGGGGTTTTAGGAGATGGTCTCCTTGAGGTGCTCCTCGCGCAGCGGCAGCAGGAGCAGCAGGGCGATGATGGCCATCGGCACCATCAGCAGGATGACGGGCGTGAGACCGTCGTTGTAGGAGTTCAGGATGGCGTCCTGGACCGGGCCGGGCAGGTTGGCGACCATGTTCGGGGTCAGGGAGTTGGCGCCGCCGCCATTCTCGCTGAACTTCTGGGCCAGGGCCGCGCCCTGCTCGCCCATCTGGGCGAAGGCCTTGGGCAGGCGGGTGGCCATCTCATCCTGCATGTTGTGGATGAACATGGAACCGACCAGGGAAGCGCCCAGTGCGGAGCCGATCTGGCGGAAGAAGTTGTTGGCCGCGGTCGCGGTGCCGACCTGGGCCAGCGGGAAGGAGTTCTGGACGATCAGGACCAGCACCTGCATGACCAGGCCGAGGCCGACGCCGAAGACCAGGAAGCGCACGCCCAGCTGGGTCAGGGAGGTATCCACGGTCAGCTGGGAGAGCCAGTAGAGGGCGCCGGCGGTAATCGCCAGGCCGACAATCGGGTAGATCTTGTAGCGGCCGGTCCGGGCGATGATGAAGCCCACGCCGGTGGAGGTGCCGATCAGGCCGACCATCATCGGAATCATCATCAGGCCCGCCTCGGTCGGGGTGAGGGTGTGGACCATCTGCAGGTAGGTGGGCATATAACCCAGCACACCGAACATCGCCAGGCCCAGGACCATGCCGGAGGCGGTGGTCAGCACCATGTTGCGGTTCTTAAACAGGTGCATCGGGATGAGCGGCTCGGCCGCGCGCAGCTCGATCAGCACGACCAGGATGGCGCCGATGACGGTGATGGCGGCCAGGGTCAGGATGACCGGATCGGACCACTCGTATTCGGTGCCGCCCCAGGTGGTCATGAGGATCAGGCTGGTGGTGGTGATGGCGATGAAGGTCGCACCCAGGGTGTCGAACTTCTGCAGGTTCTTCTCACCGACGCGCAGGTGGAGCACGGCGATGCTCACGCCCATGGCCAGAATGCCCAGCGGGATGTTCATCCACATGCCCCAGCGCCAGCCGGGGCCGTCGGTGAACCAACCGCCCAGGACCGGGCCGAGCACGGAGGACAGGCCGAAGACGCCGCCCATGATGCCCATGAACTTGCCGCGCTCACGGGCGGAGGTCACCTCGGCCACGATGGCCTGGGAGGAAATCATCATGAAGCCAGCGCCGAAGCCCTGGACGGCACGGCCGATGATAAGCAGCGTCATCGAGTTGGCGAAGCCGCCGATGGTGGAGCCGATGACGAAGGTGAAGGTACCAGCGATATAGATCCACTTGCGGCCCATCTGGTCGCCGAGCTTGCCGGAAATCGGCATAGCGATGGTCATGGTGACCAGGAAGGCGGAAATAACCCAGCTCATGTGGTCGACGCCGCCGAGCTCGCCCACGATGGTGGGCAGGGCCGCGGAGAAGATCATCTGGCCGAGCGAAGACATCAACATTGTCAGCACGAGCGCGCTGAAGATGAGCCCGAGGTTGTCGGCGCTCTTTTTACCCGCGTGGGGGTTTGCAACTACCATGCCAGGCCTTTCGCGTACGAAGTAATAATTTGAGCAGAACGACGGAGATTCTCCGTCAAAGATTTATCGGTGGAGTAGAAGTCCCCGGTGGCCACCAGCCACAGCGACTCCCGAAGCAGGGAGGCGATGAGCGCGGCCTCGCACCGCGGGGACATTCTCGGGTTTTGTTGGTCGTCCGGGGTCTTTTCCAAGCGCTTCTCGATCAGCTCGCGCAGCTCCTGGGCCTTGGCCCGCTTGCGGGCGAAGGACTCGGCGGCTACCTCGCTGTCTTGGGCAATTCTTTGCCGACGCGCGTGGATTTCCGGGCTGTCGTAGTGATCGTCTACGTGCTTAGCGATGAGGGTGAGGCTGAGCTCCAGAACGTTGTCGGTGGGGGTGGTCAAAAACCACTCGGTCAGCTCCGGGGAGAATTCCCGGGACGGGCTGCCCATGACCGCCGAGGCCTTGGAGTCGAAGTAGTTGAAGAAGGTGCGCCGGGAAATGCCGGCGTCCTCGCAGATCTCTTCTACCGTTACCGCCGCGAAGCCGTGTTCGTCCACGAGCTTGGTGGCGGAGTCTTCGATCCGGCGCCGCGTCTTGCGGCGCTTCTGTTCACGCAGTCCTACACAGTCATCGTCTTGCACGGAGTGCAACTTTACACGCGGTGCAAGTTTGCACCAAGTGCAACGACTATGATTTTTCGAAAACTCTCGGCCGATTGTTTCCGGCGTTACATCGTGGCCTATTCGGCGGTCAGCGTGCCCCGGACCAGGCCGGCATCCGCAGCCTCATCGCGCGGGGTATACGTCGCGCGCAGGCCGTGGTCGGCGGGCTCAAAAGCCCAGGTCCCGTCCGCCTGGCAGCGCCCGGCGAGGGTCTCGGCGTCGAAAACCACCCGAGAGCCGTCGGCCTCCGGATCGAAGAGGTAGACCTGGCAGTTTTGGTCCGGGTAGGTCGCGATCCCCGTCTGCCCGGTCAGCGCCGCGACCGCGGTCCAGGGAGTATCGGCGGAGTCTTCCTCGCTCAGCTCGCCGTAGAACATGCCGCGGGCAGAAGCGGAGCCGGGATCGGTATGCAGCTCGAAGTCGCCGCCCGCGTCGTCGCGGGCGGTGGGGAGGGAAAACGGCGCGGGCTCGCTGGGGGCCGGGCGCAGCAGGTAAGCGGCGACGGCTGCGAGAAGCGCTAGCACTATCACGGTCACCCCGGCGAGGATGAGGCGGCGGCGGGAGCGACGGGACTCGCGGTAGCGCGTGAAGGTATCGGCAGGCATGACAAAAGCATAACGCCTCCCGCCGGCCCGACTGGGACCGGTGGGAGGCGTAGGTCAGCTTTTAAACGCTGGCGGAACTAGAAGTTGTCGCGGTCGGTGTTGGCCATGTCCAACACGTTCAGGCGGCGATCCAGCTCCCCCTCGGTGAGGTTCTCGCCGTCGACGAAGCCCAGGTCAATGACGGCCTCGCGCACGGTGATCTTCTCGTGGAGAGCGTGCTTGGCGGCCTTGGCGGCGTTCTCGTAGCCGATGGCGGAGTTCAGCGGGGTGACAATCGAGGTCGAAGACTCAGCGAAGGTCTTCATGCGCTCCTCGTTGGCGGTGATGCCGTCGATGCACTTCTCGGCGAAGACGCGGCCGGTGTTGGCCAGCAGGCGGGCGGATTCCAGCACGTTGCGCGCCATCATCGGGATGAAGACGTTGAGCTCGAACTGGCCCTGGGAACCGCCGAAGGCGACGGCGGCGTCGTTGCCGATGACCTGAGCGGAGACCTGGGTGGCGGTCTCGCACAGGACCGGGTTGACCTTGCCCGGCATAATCGACGAACCCGGCTGCAGATCCTTCAGGTGGATTTCGGACAGGCCGGTCAGCGGGCCGGAGCCCATCAGGCGGATGTCGTTGGCGATCTTGTACAGGCTCACAGCCACGGTGCGCATAGCGCCGGAGAACTCCACCAGGGAGTCGCGGGCAGCCTGGGCCTCGAAGTGGTTGTGCGCCTCCTGCAGCTCCTCCAGGCCGGTGAGCTTCTTGAGCTCCTCGGTGACCTTCGCGCCGAAGTCGGCGGAGGTGTTCAGGCCGGTGCCGGTGGCGGTGCCGCCGATGGCCAGCTCACCCAGGCGCGGCAGGGTAGCCTTGACGCGCTCGATGCCGAGCTCGATCTGGCGAGCGTAGCCGCCGAACTCCTGGCCCAGGGTGACCGGGGTAGCGTCCATCAGGTGGGTGCGGCCGGACTTGACGACGCCCTTCCACTCCTGTGCCTTCTTGAGAAGCGACTCGTGCAGAACCTCCAAGCCCGGGATGAGGTCGTTGACGGCCTCGTAGGTGGCCGCCACGTGGGTGGCGGTCGGGAAGGTGTCGTTGGAGGACTGGCCCATGTTGACGTGGTCGTTCGGGTGGACCTCGACGCCGGCCTTAGCAGCCAGGGAGGCGATGACCTCGTTGGTGTTCATGTTGGAGGACGTGCCGGAGCCGGTCTGGAAAACGTCGATCGGGAAGGCGTCGTCGTGCTGGTTGTCAGCAATCTCCTTGGCGGCGGCGATGATGGCGTCAGCCTTGTCCGCATCCAGGGCGCCGGAGTCCTTGTTGACCTGGGCGCAGGCCGCCTTCAGCAGGCCGAGGGCGCGGATCTGCGCGGACTCGAGGCCACGGCCGGAGATCGGGAAGTTATCCACCGCGCGCTGGGTCTGGGCGCGCCACAGGGCGTCCTTCGGGACCTGCACTTCGCCCATCGTGTCGTGTTCGATGCGGTACTCAGTCATGAAAAACCTCGTCTTCCTTAAGTTGGATTAATTGAGCTGTTGAAAACTGCGTTACAGCCACCTTTCAGTATGACAAAAAGCACGCGGGAGGGGGCTGTGATGAGTATGTCCGATTTATTCGTTCGGATCCGAGTAGTCGACCACGGAGTATTCCCGCAGCTTGGACATCTGGTGGATCGAATCGATGTAGCGGATGGTGCCGGACTTCGAGCGCATCACCAGCGAGCGGGTGGTGGCCGAGTGGGCGCGGTAGGACACGCCGCGCAGCATGTCGCCGTTGGTCACGCCGGTGGCGGCGAAGTAGCAGTTCTCGGAGGAGACCAGATCGTCGTTGGTCAGCACGCGGTCTAGGTCGTGGCCGGCAGCCTTGGCCTTTTCCGCCTCCTGCTCGTCCTTCGGCCACAGCTGGCCCTGGATCTCGCCGCCCATGCACTTCATGGCGCAAGCGGTGATGATGCCCTCCGGGGTGCCGCCGATGCCCATCATGATGTCGATGGAGTTGCCGTCCTGGGCGGCCGCGATGGCGCCGGCGACGTCGCCGTCCATGATGAGGCGCACCTTCGCGCCGGCGGCGCGGATCTGGGAGATCAGATCGTCGTGGCGCGGGCGGTCCAGCACGACGACGGTGATGTCCGACGGGCGCAGCTTCTTGGCCTTGGCCACGGCGTTGATGTTGTCCTCGACGGAGGCGCTGATGTCGATGTGGCCCTTGGCCTCTGGGCCGACGGCGATCTTCTTCATGTAGAAGACGGCCGAAGGATCGTACATGGTGCCGCGCTCGGCAGCGGCGATGACGGAAATCGCGTTCGGGCGGCCCTCGGCCATCAGGCGGGTGCCGTCGACCGGGTCCACCGCGATGTCCATCGCCGGGCCCTCGCCGGTGCCGACCTCTTCGCCGTTGAAGAGCATGGGGGCTTCGTCCTTTTCGCCCTCGCCGATAACCACGACGCCCTCCATGGACACGGAGTTGATGAGCTTGCGCATCGCGTCCACGGCGGCGCCGTCACCTTCGTTCTTCTGCCCGCGGCCAACCCACCGGCCCGAAGCCAGGGCGGCGGCTTCGGTCACCCGCACCAGCTCCATGGCTAGGTTGCGATCTGGTGCCTCCGGGGTTCCAGCGTGAGAATTCGACATCGAGGAGATTACCTTCCTTTTAATGCTGTGAGGATCTGAAAATTATCCACCCTCTATTATCCACGCCGATAGCCATTTCCACCCGCAGTACGCCCCACCTGTGGGCAAACGCCCCCGAAAGTGGGAAGTCCCGCGCGTCCGGGCGCGGGTCCGGCGGACGCTGCGGGCGGGGAGAGGGTTTTTCTTATGGCGTTGCCAACTGCCATACTGGAGGGCGTGGCTGCAGAGAATAAACCCAAACTTTTCGAGGGCGGCAAGGACATGATCCTGTCGCTGGGCGTGACCGTCATCGCGATGTTGGCGGTCGTCGGCGCGACCGGCCTGTGCACGGTCAACCCGGAAGACTCGCCGCACGCCGAGGTCACCGAGGTGGACGCGGAGAACTTCCTGCGCATGGAAACCCAGGCCACCGGCGTTCCGGCCCGCCTGCCGCAGCTGCCCGATGGCTGGTACGCCAACTCCGCCCGCCGCGGTCAGGTCGCCGGCGAGCCGGCGCCCATCGTCGGCTTCGTCACCGCCGAGAAGGGCTACCTCCAGGCCACGCAGACCACCGTCGACTACGACGAGGTCCGCCGCGGCTATGACGGCAACTACCGCGAGCACACCGACACCACCGAGATCGACGGGCAGACCGTGGAGATCTACACCAGCGACGACAACGACGTCCGCGACCTGTGGGCCGCCGACCTAGGCGACGTGCGGGTTATGGTCTCCGGCTCTGCTAACGATGCCGACTACCGCACCCTCATTTCTGCCATCGTGGCCGCCGAGCCCGTCGCCGAGGCGGGAACGCCTAGCGGCGAGCAAAAGTAACGGTTTCCAGCCGGTCGGTAAATTCCACGCTGACACCCGGGCCCTGGGCCAGCTCCGCGAGCTCGTTCTGGGTCAGCCCGGTCAGCTTCTCCTTGGCCTGGAAGACGTCGATCTTCTCCCGGCTCAGGTGCGGCTTGACGATGACGTCCGCGACGCCGTCGTCCTCGAAGGTCAGCGCGATCGCGCCGTTGAAATAGCTGATGACGTCGCCGGCGGCCTGGTGGGCTGGGCCGAAAAACTCCTCGACTAGCGCGCGGGAATCACCAAAAAAGACTGCCCCGGCCGAGCCGGAGGCGGAGACGAAATCGACGCGTTCGCCCGGGTAACCATAAATCTGCAACGTGGTGCCTTTCTCTGTTCTAAAAGTAGCTAGCTGTTAAACCGCAAGGGTGCGCGGCGCGGGCCTATTCGGCCGGGGAAGCCGGCTCCTCGCCCTGCGCATCCGGGTCGTTGCCCAGCGCCTTTTCCACGCGGCGGGCGGCGCCGTCGAGGTGGGACTCGCAGGCCTTGGCCAAGGCCTCGCCGCGCTCCCAGTACTTCAGCGACTCGTCCAGGCTCATCTGGCCCAGCTCCAAAATCTTGACGGTCTCGATGAGCTCGTCGCGGGCCTGCTCGTAGGTCAGGTTCTCCACGGGCGGGAAGGCGTCGTCGCCGGCCTGGCCGGTACCGATGGTGTCTTCGTTCATCCTGGTCTCCCTTTCGTTGTGGGGGCTTAAGGTGCGGGTATAAGGTTCTGGCTAGTCGGCCGGCTTGGCCGCCATGGCCGCGGCGGTAACGGAACCGTCGGCGACGCGGATGCGCAGCTGCGAGCCGGGCGGGGATTGCTTATAGGAGGTGACCACCTCGGGGCCGCTGCCGTCGCGGGGCAGGACCTGGACCACGGAATAGCCGCGCTGCAGGGTCGCCGCCGGCCCGAGCGCCGAGACCTGGGCGCGCAGGGCATGGACCCGGTTGTTTTCCCGGTCGAGCAGGTAATTGACGTCGCGGCGCATGGTGGCCCGAGAGCGGTCGATCTCCTCGCGGCGGGCGGTGATCGGGGAGAGGGGATCGGCCAGCACCGGGCGGGAGCGGATATTGGCCAGCCCGCGGCGCTGGTTGTCCACCCAGCCGCGCAGCGCTCCGGCCATGCGCTGGCGGGCCTCGTTGATCAGCGCCTTTTCCTCCATGACGTCGGGCACGACGCGCTTGGCCGCGTCCGTCGGGGTGGCCGCCCGCAGGTCCGCCACGTTGTCGAGCACCGGGCTGTCAGGCTCGTGGCCGATGGCGGAGACCACCGGGGTGGCCGCGGCCGCCACGGCGCGCTGCAGGGCCTCCTCGGAAAACGGGAGCAGGTCTTCGACCGAGCCGCCGCCGCGGGCGATGATGATGACGTCTACCTCCGGATCCCGGTCCAGCTGCTGCAGGGCGTCGACGACCTCTGGGACCGTGGAGCGGCCCTGCACCGCCGTATTGATGACCCGGAACTGGACGGCCGGCCAGCGGTCCTGGGCCACGGAGATGACGTCGCGTTCGGCCGCCGAGCCGCGGCCGGTAATCAGGCCGACCTTGCCCGGCAGGTAGGGCAGGCGCTTCTTGCGGGCCGGGTCGAAAAGCCCCTCGGCGGCCAGCTGCTTGCGCAGCATCTCGATGCGGGCGAGTAGCTCGCCCAGGCCGACGTGGCGGATCTCCGTCGTCCACAGCGAGAAGCTGCCGCGGCCGGCGTAGAAGGCCGGCTTGCCGCGGATGATGACCCGGTCGCCGTCCTTGAGCGGAGTCGGCAGGGAGCGGATCAGGTTGGTGGGGCAGGTCAGCTGTACGGACTTTTCCTGCTCGACGTCGCGCAGGGTCAGGTAGGACAGCTTCCACGTGTTCTTGACGTTGATCTGGGTTAGCTGGCCCTCGACCCAGAGGAAGCCTAGCCGCTCGATCCACCCTTTGACTTGGTCATTGACCTTGCCCACCGGCCACGGAGTATCCGGGGTATTCGCCGGTGCATTCATGTGTGAGCTTCCTCCCGTTCTCCCGTGATTATAGGCGTTTGCACCCAGTCTATTGTTTTGCAGTGGATTTCGTTATTCTGGGGGCATGACTGATGCTGGAAAGAATGTGCTTCTCGCGGCCCCGCGCGGGTACTGCGCCGGTGTGGACCGCGCGGTGGAAACAGTAGAAAAGGCGCTGGAGAAATACGGCGCCCCGATTTACGTGCGCAAGCAGATTGTGCACAACCGCTACGTGGTGGAATCCCTGGCCGAGCGCGGGGTGGTCTTCGTCGACGAGGCATCGGAGGCCCCCGAGGGCGCGCACCTGGTCTTCTCGGCGCACGGCATTTCCCCGGCCGTCCGCCAGGAATCCCAGCAGCGCCGCCAGCTGACTTTGGACGCGACCTGCCCGCTGGTGACGAAGGTGCACAAGGAGGTCCAGCGCTTCGAGCGCGACGGCTATCACATCCTCTTGGTGGGCCATAAGGGCCACGAGGAGGTCGAGGGCACCGCCGGTGAGGCCCCGGAGATTACCCACCTGGTTGACGGCGTGGAAGGCGTGGCGGAACTGCCGGAGTTCCTCCACGACGAGAAGCTCGTGTGGCTGTCCCAGACCACCCTGTCGGTGGATGAGACCATCACCATCGTCAACAAGCTGCGCGAGCGCTTCCCGCACCTGGAGAACCCGCCGTCAGACGATATCTGTTACGCGACGCAGAACCGCCAGGAGTCGGTGAAGGCCATCGCCCCGAAGTGCGACCTGATGATCGTGGTCGGCTCCCGCAACTCCTCGAACTCGGTTCGCCTGGTCGAGGTGGCCTTGGACGCGGGCGCGAAGGAGTCGCACCTGATCGACTTCGCCAAGGAGATCGACGAGTCCTGGCTCGACGGCGTGCAGACCGTCGGCGTGACCTGCGGCGCCTCCGTGCCGGAGCTGCTGGTCCGCGAGGTGCTCGAGTACCTCGACGAGCGCGGCTACAGCGACGTGGAGCAGGTCACCACCACCACCGAGACCATCCAGTTCGCCCTCCCGCGCGAGCTGCGCCCGGCTCGCACCAAGGCAGCCAAGGAAGCGGCAGCAAACCAGTCTTAAACCCACCGCGCCCCAGTGCCGGGGCGCAAAGAAAGCGGCGAGGCGGCCACCTTAAAGAATGTGACCGCCTCGCCGCTTGTGATTATCTTGCCGCGTCTAGCCTTTCGCCTAGTCCTCGTAGAGGTTGTCGTCGCGGGAGGGATTCGGCCGCATGCGGCGGGCCTGAGCCTGAGACTTCGGCGAGTACTGGCGGGACGTCTCAGCCAGCCGGCTGGTGGCCTCGCCGTACCGGGGAAGGTAGGAACCCGGCCTGCCCGCGCGGCGGTTCGGATCCGGGCGGTAGGCCTGCTGGTTGGTCTGCTCCTGCCGGCGCTGTTCCCGGTCGCGCTCGCGGACGCGGCCACCCCGCGAGGCGGGCTGTTCGGAGCCAAGCCCAGACGTGCGGCCCAGCGGGATATTGCCGGCCTGGGCGTGGCGCTTTTGCTCCTCGTTGCGGGCAATGAGCTCGGCCACGGTGAGCCGGCTACTGCGCTCGCGGGCCCGGGCGCTGGTGTCGCGATTGCGCTTGTCGGCCGCGGCCTCCGCGCGGCGGGCGACCTGGGCCTTTTCGTTTTCCGTACGGGCGTTAGACCGCAGCCGCCGCAGTCGGAAGGCCATAATCGCGATGGACGCCAGCGTGGTCAGGAAAAACGGAATGAAGTGCTCCAGGAACGGGAAGGCGCCGGTGACCAGGGCCGTAGCAGAAAACGCTGAAGCCCCCTCGCTGGCCCTTTCCTGGGTAACCAGCCAACCGCAGAGCAGCGTGAACACGGCGTACAGCAGCGGGGATGTGGCCACGGTCAGGTACAGCCCCCGCGGGGCCACGGTGCAGGTGACAGCCAGAACGCTAACGATGTAGCAGAGTAGGTACGGCCACCCCAGGTCCCCGAAGAGGAGGGACAGGAGAAGTCCGGTGGTCAAAGCCGCAGCGACGATAGCGATCGCCATGCCGAGCGGCAGCCCACCGCGGGCCGTTCGAGCCTGGGTTTTATGAAAAGCGTTCGCATGTGACACGAGGCGTTATTCTACCTGCCGCCCATCGTGTCCTGGGAATCATTTGGCCGCGTGCCCGAAGTCGCCCAGGCAGGGCCGGAGGTTCTGGGCCCTGCCCGGGAGAGAGCCGGAGGCTAGATACTAGTCGGACTCGGCGGCGTGGCGCGGCGAGGATTCGACCGGGGAAATCTGCGGCGGGTGCTTGTCCGTGCGGGCCGAGATGTCCATCTCCGCGAGCCGCCGGGAGGTGACCATGACGCGGCTGTCGAAGGAACCCAGCGTGGAGTTGAAGGCATCGACTGCCTTTTCCAGGTTGCGCCCCACCTTGTTGAAGTGCTCGCCCACGGTGTTGACCCGGCTGTAGAGCTCGCGCCCCAGGCGCTGGACCTCCCGGGCCTTGTCCGAGAGATCTTCCTGCCGCCAGCCCAGCGCCACGGTGCGCAGCAGGGCGAAGAGCGTGGTGGGGGTGGCGATGACGATGTTGCGGGAGAAGGCGAATTCCAAAAGCTCGGGGTCCACGCTAAGCGCCGCGTCCAGGAAGGGATCCGCGGGCACGAAGAGGACCACGAACTCCGGGGTGGGCTGGAAGGCCTCGATGTAGTCCTTGCCTGCAAGCGTGGTGATGTGGTTGCGCATCTGGTGGACGTGGTGGCGCAGAAAGGCCGCGTGTTCCTCGGGGTCCTGGGCCTCTAGCGCGTCGAGGTAGGAGCTAAACGGCACCTTCGCGTCGATGACGATGTGGCGCCCGCCGGACAAGTGGATGAGCAGGTCCGGGCGGACTTGGTGGCTGCCGAAGTGGGCGGAGACCTGTGGGTTAAAGTCCACGTGCTTGACCATGCCGCCCAGTTCGACGACGCGCTCGAGCTGAATCTCGCCCCACCGGCCGCGCACATTGGGCGAGCGCAGCGCGGTGACCAGCTGGTCGGTCCTGTCGGACAGGCGGGTAGAGGTGCGCATCATCGCCTGGACCTGGCCGCGTAGGGAGGAAAACTCGCTGGCGCGGTCGGCCTCCAGCTCGCGCAGGTGCAGGCCCAGTCGGTCCATGGCCTTTTCCAGGGGAGCTAGCGATTCGGCGACGTCGGCGCGCCGCTGCTGGGAGGCTTGGAGGGCGGCCTGTTGTTGCTCGGCGGCGCTGGGGCCGGTCGTGGCGGCGGTGGGCTGCCGGCGCTGCCAGTGGGCGTGCCCGAGCCAGCCCAGGACCGCGCCGAGGGCCACACTAATGAGAAGGAAGGCAACCGTGGCGAGCGTGGAAGTACTCATGCCTTCTAACTTCGCACACCCGCCGGACGGAAGCCTTAAGATCCCTCCCGCGTTTCGAACATTCGCGCGATTTTGTCCTTCAGCTTGCGGATGCCGGTGCGGGCCGCCGGGCGTTCGTACTCCGGCGGCGGGGAGCTCAGATCGACTAGTTTGCTCACGTCGGCACCGTCGGGCTCGGGGGCCTCCTCACGCCAATCCTGGCGCTGCCGCAGGCCCTGTTCCTGCTTGACGCGGCCGACGAGGTAGCCGGCCATGGTGGAGAACTCGACGTCGTCGGTGGACTTTTCACCGGACTGCAGCATGAGGATGTCCTGGACGTAGCGGTAGGCCACCGCGATCATCGCCGCGGCGGGCACGGCGAGGAAGGCACCGACCAGATCGAAAAGCGCCGAACCCAACGTCACGGAGACCAGGACGATAACCGGGTGCAGGCTCATCGCGCGGGCCTGCAGCCACGGCGAGAGCACGTTGCCTTCCAGCTGCTGGACCAGCAGGACCAGGCCGAGCACCATCAGGGCCTCGGTAAAGCCTAGGGAGACCAGGGCGATGGTCACGGACAGCGCGCCCGCCACGATGGCGCCAATGAACGGGATGAACCCGGCGATGAAGGTGATGATCGCCAGGGCCATCGCCAGCGGCACGCCGATAATGGCGAGGCCGCCGCCGATGAAGATGGCATCGATGCCGGAGACCAGCGCCTGGGCCCGGATGAACCCGCCCAGCGTGTTCCAGCCGCGCGTGAACAGCTCGGTCAGGTGCCAGCCGGCGCGGCGGCCGACGCTCTCGCGCAGCCACGGCAGGAATTTATGCCCATCCTTGAGGAAGAAGAAGGTCAGCACGGTGACGACCACCAGGGTGATCAGCAGGGAGGTCGCCGTGCCGATGCCGGTGAACACGGAGCCGGCGATGTCGCCGGCCTGGGCCTGCAGCCAGGAGGCGATGTCGTCGATGTACTGGCCCATGTCGTCGCTGTCCAGGTTCAGCGGCGGCCCCTGCGCCCACAGCTGCAGGCGCTGGATACCCTCGACGGTTTGCAGGTAGAGGGACTGCGACTGCCGCGCGAAATCCGGCGCGATGAACGCGACCAGTCCGCCCACCAACGACACGAAGGTCAGCATGGTAATCGCCGCGGCCAGCGAGGCGGGGAAGCGGTGGCGTCGCAGCCAGGAGGCGAACGGCGCCAGCACGGTACAGACGATCAGGGCCAGGATGACCGGCAGAATTCCCTCCCAGAAACTGCCGATGAGCCAGCCGAGCGCGTAGACCAGCAGGCCGATGACGAAGACGCGCACCGACCACAGGGCGGTGCTGCGGATGTAGTGACCGAGCACGATCAAGCGGTCGACCTGGTCGCCCGGTGGGTGGGGAGAGACCGACTTCAGCAGCTTCTGTTGGCCCTCCGCGGAGGTTATGGCCGGGTTGGCGGCTTCATCTTCTTTAGAACTCACGTCCACTATCTTGCCTTAAAAGGCCGTAAGAATGGGAAATACCTGCAACCGGCTGTCGGCTACCTGCCCCCAGTGCGTTAGGATTGGGCACGTGAGTCTTACATTAGGAATTGTCGGATTGCCCAACGTTGGCAAGTCCACGCTGTTTAACGCCCTGACCCGCAGCGACATCTTGGCGGCGAATTACCCGTTCGCCACCATCGAGCCCAACGTGGGCTTGGTGGAGCTTCCCGATGCGCGCCTGAACCGCCTGGCGGAAATCTACTCCTCCGAGCGCATTCTGCCGGCGACGGTTTCCTTCGTAGACATCGCCGGCATCGTCAAGGGTGCTTCCGAAGGCGAGGGCATGGGTAACGCCTTCCTGTCCAATATCCGCGAGGCCGACGCCATCTGCCAGGTCGTGCGCGCCTTCTCCGACGACAACGTCATCCACGTCGACGGCCAGGTCAACCCGACCAGCGATATCTCGGTGATCAACACCGAGCTCATCCTGGCCGACCTCCAGACCATCGAAAAGGCCCTGCCGCGGCTGGAGAAGGAAGCCAAGAAGAACAAGGACCTGGCCGAGACCGTCGAGGAGACCAAGAAGGCCCAGGAGATCCTGGAGGACGACACCACCTTGTTCGCCGCCGCCAAGGACGGCAAGGTCAACCTCGACCTCCTCAAGGAGCTGCACCTGATGACGGCGAAGCCGTTCCTCTACGTGTTCAACTCCGACGAAGAGGTGCTTACCGACGAGGCCAAGAAGGATGAGCTGCGCCAGCTGGTCGCCCCGGCAGACTGCGTCTTCCTGGATGCCAAGACCGAGACCGAGCTGCTGGAACTGGACGACGACGAAGCTCTCGAGCTGCTCGAGTCCGTCGGCCAGAGCGAGCCGGGCCTGCAGACCCTGGCCAAGGCCGGCTTCAACACCCTCGGCCTGCAGACCTACCTGACGGCCGGCCCGAAGGAGTCCCGCGCCTGGACCATCCACCAGGGCGACACCGCCCCGCAGGCCGCCGGCGTTATCCACTCCGATTTCGAGAAGGGCTTCATCAAGGCCGAGATCGTTTCCTTCGAGGACCTTGACGCCGCCGGCTCCATGGCCGAGGCCCGCAACCACGGCAAGGTCCGCCAGGAAGGCAAGGACTACATCATGCAGGACGGCGACGTCGTGGACTTTAAGTTCAACGTCTAGACCTGGATGCTTTCCGGCCCGGGGCAGTGTGCTCCTGGGCCGGATTTTTTATGTGTGGCCAGCGCCTTAATCTACGTGCCCAGCGGGCGGAGGCGTACTGTCCTGTCTTTCGGCGACACCCGTCGCCAGCGCCCGCAAGGCAGCGACGATGCCGGCCGTGATCTCACCCTGCGTGAGTCCTTCATTGGTGAGCGCTCCGGTGGCGGAGGATTCCGCGCCGAGGGCCTGGGGCACGTGAATGAACCCGGCGCGGGCGGGTGTTCCGGCCGTGGCGTGCAGGGCCGTGAACATGGCGGTGTTGCACACGTAGGTGCCCGCGCTGTAGGAGTCCTCCGCGGGGAGGTCTTCCCGGCGCACCGCCGCGGCCATGCCGGCCACCGGCAGGGTAGAAAAATACGCCGCCGGCGCCCCGGCGCAGACCGGCTCATCTAGCGGCTGTGCACCGGCGTTGTCCGGGAGGCGCGCGGCCATCACATTGACCGCCACCTTTTCCATCGATAGCGCCCGGCGGGATTCCGCCAGCCCTAAGCACACCACGAAGTCTGGACGATGGCTGGCGATGAGGCCGCGCAATTGCCTTCGCGCGGCGGCGAACTCCACGGGAAGTACGGCGGTGGTGACGGCGGCATCGGCAAGCGCGCTTTCGATGCCCGGCAATGCCGCGCGCGTCGGATTGTAGGAGCTCGGCCCGAATGGACCGAAGGCGGTGACCAACAGGGAAGCCATGGTGCCAAAGTCTAGCGGCTGACGGGACTAGCCTGGGGTCTATGCGTTTTAGCCAAGAACAACTGGCCGCCTACCGCGGCGCCACCGTGCCAGATCTGTTGCCGGAGCCGCTGCGTTTGCTGTTTGTTGGTATCAACCCCAGCCTGTGGACCGCGGCGACCGGCGCGCACTTCGCCCGCCCCGGCAACCGCTTCTATCCCGGTCTCTACCAGGCTGGGCTGACCACGCACCAATTCGATGCCTCGGGCGGCTACGCGGACGCCGATTTCGCCGAACTGCAAGAACTCGGCATCGGCGTGTCCAACCTCGTTCCGCGCGCGACCGCCCGCGCCGATGAGCTAACCACCGACGAGCTGCTCCAGGCCCCGGCACGCCTGGACGACGTCGTTAGCACACACCACCCGAAGGTCGTGGCCGTGCTGGGGATTACCGCCTACCGCAAGGCTTTTAAACTGCCCCAGGCAGTCATCGGGGAGCAGGATTCGCCGTGGGAGGGCACCCGTTTGTTTGTGCTCGACAACCCGAGCGGCCTCAACGCCCACGCCAGCGTCGCGGACCATGCGGCCGGGTACCGGAAGGTGGCTCAGGCCGCGGGCATCGAAGTGTAATTCTTCTGGGCCCAGATTCGCCCCGTGCGGAGGGCTTCTGCAAGAACGAAAAATGGCGCCTACGATCGGGGACCGTAAGTTACTTTCGAATTTCAAGGAGTGATTGTTGTGGCTGATCTGTCCAACAAGACCGTTGCGGTTATCGCGACTGACGGCTTTGAGGATTCGGAGCTGACCTCCCCGGTCGAGGCCGTGAAGAACGCGGGTGCGACCGTGAAGATTATCGCGCCGAAGGCAGGCGTCATCGAGGGCAAGAACGGCACCAAGGTGGACGTCGACACCACGACGTCCCTGGCCAAGGGGCAGTCTTTCGACGGCATCATCCTGCCCGGCGGCACCGGTAACGCGGATGCGCTGCGTATGGACAAGGACGCGGTCGAGCTGGTGGGCAAGCACGTCGATGCTTACCTGCCGCTCGGCGTCATCTGCCACGGCGCGTGGATCCTCACGGATGCGGACGTGCTCAAGGGCCGCACCCTGACCTCCTTCCCGTCCCTACAGACTGACCTGCGCAACGCGGGCGCTACCTGGGTTGACGACGAGGTCGTCTGCGACCAGGGTCTGGTCAGCTCTCGCACGCCGGACGATCTGCCGGCCTTCAACGACAAGTTGGTCGAGGAGATCGCAGAGGGGCAGCACTAAACCCTGCTTGACGATGCCCGGTCGCCGGAACCTTGCTTCCGCGGCCGGGCTTTTGCATGCCTAGCTCGGGCGCGCGCTAGAGCGGTGCCCCATGGTGTGTCGGTCGATGGCACGCTTGAGCGGTGAGTAGTGCTCGACGACGACGCGGCGGTAGGCTTCGGCATCGCCGGCATAAAGGGCGTTAATGATGTCCTGGTGGGCCTCGACGGTCAGGTCGAGGTTTTCCGACAGGGCGATCCGCACGTGCGGGAGGACGGCCATGTGGATCTGCCAGAAGGCATCGGAAAGCTCTTTAATGAGGGGGTTGGACGTGACCGAGACGAGCTGGGCGTGGAAGGCGCGGTCCTCGCGGGTGAACAACTCGCCCTTGGCGCGCCGGGCCCGCATGCCCTCGACGATAGTTTGTAGCTGGGACATGTCTTCGCCGCGGTAGTGGCTGACCAGGTCGTCGGTCATCCACAGATCGAGGGCCTGGCGGGTATTGACCACGTCCAGGAGGCGCTCGAGGAAGTGGTCGGTGTCCAAGACGATGCGGAAGACCATGCTCGTGACCATGGGGGACAGGGACATGTCCGCGACATAAGTCCCGTGGCCGTGGCGCACCTCGACGATGTCCAGGCTCGACAGGGTGCGTACCGCCTCGCGCACGCTGGAGCGGGAACAGCCCAGCTCCTCGCACAGGGCTGCCTCAGAGGGGAGGCTATCGCCAGTGGTCAGCCGCCGGGAGCGGATGTAGTTGATGATGCCGGTCACGGCATGGGCGGCGGCGCCGGAGTGGTTGAACATGGAGGGACGGACTTTCTAGCTCGGGGCCGGCGGACTCAGTTCCTTCTAGTTTAGTCGGTGTGCCCGGGCTGGAGTGAGTCGTTTCAGCGGTGGGAACGCTGGGCCGCCGGACCGCGGGGGTAGCGTGTCGGAGACCCCATAAACGACACTTATGCGACGCGAGACACTGTTAACATCGGGCGCGAATCAAATGTAGCCGATTTGTTATCAAAGTTCTGGCCTGCGATAACGTTCCCATTTCGCGGCCATTCATGGAAAACACAGACGTTTTCATGGCGATATTGAGCTGGACGCGTACCTTGGGTGGCAGCACGGAAAAGCGAATAAGTTAACTACGCCGGTGATAAGAAAGCAAATCACGGGTGTAGGCCGTGTGATTCCGACAGACGAAATTACCAATAACTAACCGAGAGGAAAGTGTGACTATGTCTAAGGACATCAAGGACCTGCTCAACGCCACCGCCTACGACAAGGACGGCGAGAAGCTCGGCGACGTCAACGAGATCTTCGTGGACGACAACACCGGTAAGCCCACCTTCGTGGACGTCAAGCACGGTCTGTTCGGCATGAACAGCAGCCTGGTCCCGCTGCGCGGCCACGACTTCAACGGTGACGAGCTGCGTCTGGCATTTTCCAAGGATCGCATCAAGGATGCCCCGGACTTCGATTCCGACTCCGCACTGACCCCGGAACAGCAGAACGACATCTTCCGTCACTACGGCCTGGAGCAGGCCGAGGACCGCACCGAGTACCGCGACACCAACCGCGACGTTAACCGCGAGCAGGACCGCACCAACGCCGGTACCGCTGGTGTCGCTGGTGCTGGCGCCGGCGCAGGTGTTGCAGGCGCTGGCGTTGCCGGCGAGCGCACCGCTGCCGACGAGAAGAAGGTTGCCGGCGAGCACGCTGCTGACAAGAACGTTGCTGACCGCGAGGCCGCAGCCACCGAGCGCCAGGCTGCTACCGACGACCGCACCGCTGCTAACAATGACGGCTCCATGATCCGTTCCGAGGAGCAGCTCAACGTCAACAAGGAAAAGGTTGCTTCCGGCGAGGCTCGCCTGCGCAAGTACGTCGTCACCGACACCGAGACCGTCGAGGTTCCGGTTACCCACGAAGAGGTCCGCGTCGAGCGCACCCCGATCTCCGAGGAAAAGGCTGCTAACTTCACCGGCGAGATCAAGGACGGCGACACCGAGGAAGCTTCCGTCACCCTGCACGAGGAGCGCCTCAACGTTGACAAGCAGACCGTCCCGGTCGAGAAGATCAACCTCAACAAGGAGCAGGTCACCGAGACCCAGCGCCACACCGAGGAGCTGCGCAAGGAGCAGATCGACACCGACGGCCTGGGCACCCAGGACAAGAAGTAAACACTTCCTCGTCTAAATAGCACACCCCGGCAGGCCCCGCGCCTGCCGGGGTTTTGTGCTGCCAGCAGGTCTTCGACTAGTTCCAGCAGGTATTCGCCTAGGTCTTGTCGTCGGTGAGGCAGTGCTTGGGCGGCTAAGTGGTACTGATAAAGTATTTCGGTTCCAATAATTCCCGCTGCCGCGTGCAGCTTGCCACAACTCAAGAAGGTGACCCATACGTCCGTAACGCATGCCGACAACGACAAGCTTTTCAACCCGACTTTTATCCTCGCGTGGATCGTAAACTTCGCGCAGTTCCTCGTCTTCTACATCCTGATCACCACGATGGCGGTCTATGCCGTCACCCAATTCGGTGCTTCCGATACCGCCGGCGGCTTCGCTGCTAGCTCCTTCGTCGTGGGCGCCACCGTGGCCCGGCTCTTTTCCGGCTACGTAGTCGACGCCGTCGGCCGCCGGTCCTCGCTCTTGGTGTCCCTGGTACTGGTTGTAGTCAGCTGTGTTTTGTATTTCCCGGCGCATTCGCTGGCGGTGCTGATTCCCGTTCGCTTCGTGCACGGTGTGGGCTACGCGGTGACCTCCACGGCGATTATGGCCGTGGCGCAAGCCGTCATCCCGAACCGCAAGCGCGCCGAGGGGACCGGCTATTTCGCCCTCGGCACCACGCTGGCGACGGCGATCGGCCCGGCCATCGGCCTCTTTCTGGCCAACGGGCCGGGGTATACCACGATGTTCGTGGTCGTTTCCGCGCTGACCATCATCGATCTTGTCGTCGCCTTGTTCCTCAAGGTTCCGGAAAGCAACCGCGACTCCCGGCCGAAGTTCACCTTGGCCGCGGTGGTCCACCCGCGGGTCGCGCCCATTGGCGTGTTCATGTTCCTAGTCGGCATCGGTTACACCGGCGTCGTGACCTTCCTTAATTCTTATGCGCACGCGACCGGCCTGACCGCCGGTGCCGGGCTGTTCTTCATCGCCTATGCCTTAATGACCTTTGCCATGCGCTTCTTCCTGGGGCGTCTCCAGGACCGGCGCGGTGACAACAGTGTCATCTACATCACGCTGGCGGGCTTTATCGCTGGCCTCGCCCTGTTGGCCACGGCGACCGCCGACTGGCACGTGGTCCTCGCGGGCTCGCTGGTCGGCTTGGGTTATGGCTCCATCATGCCGGCCGTGCAGGCGATTTCCGTGCGGCTGGTCAAGCGTGAGGAGATGGGCGCTGGCATCTCCACCATGTTCCTCTTCCTCGACCTGGGTGTGGGGCTCGGCCCGATCTTCCTGGGCATGCTCATTTCTTCTACCGGCTACTCGGCCATGTACTGGTTGCTCGCCGGCCTCATCGTGGTGGCGGGCTGCGTCTACTACCTCGTCCACGGTCGCACCGACGCCGCCAAGGGCAGCAACTTGCACACCGAAGACATTTAGAGGTGCGCCCTTCGCGCTCCGGGAGCAGATTCTGGTGCAGCCGGGTCGTGCTGGTGACCGCGAAGGGTTCATCAAGGGGGATTGGTGCCTGGCGGTTGGCCGGGTGCGCCCTTCGCGCTCACCGGGAGCAGATTCTGGTGCAACCGGGTCGTGCTGGTGACCGCGAAGGGTTCATGAAGGGGGATTGGTGCCTGGCGGCTGGCCGGGTGCGCCCTTCGCGCTCACCGGGAGCAGATTCTGGTGCAGCCGGGTCGTGCTGGTGACCGCGAAGGGTTCATCAAGGGGGTGTAAGGCATGAAAAAAGCCCCCAGGAGGGGGCTTGGGCGGTACCGGCTTAGGCGGCAGGTTGCTTGGACGGCTCGATGATATCGCCGACGCCGTGCTCGGCGGCGTCCCAGACTTGCTTGTCCTGGATGCCCGCGCGCTTGGCGACGATGGTGGCGCACACGGACTGGCCGGTGACGTTGACGGCGGTGCGGCCCATGTCGATGATGGGCTCGATGGCCAGCAAGAGGCCGACGCCGGCCAGCGGCAGGCCCAGGGTGGACAGCGTCAGGGTCAGCATGACGGTCGCGCCGGTCGTGCCCGCGGTGGCGGCCGAGCCGATGACTGAGACGAAGATGATGAGCAGGTACTGGGTCGGGCTCAGCGGGATGTCGTAGAACTGGGCGACGAAGATGGCCGCAATGGCCGGGTAGATGGAGGCGCAGCCGTCCATCTTTGTCGTCGCGCCCAGCGGGATGGCGAAGGAGGCGTATTCGCGCGGCACGCCCATGGCCTTTTCGGTAAAGCGCTGGGTCACCGGCATGACGCCCATGGACGAACGGGTGACAAAGCCCAGGGAGAACACGGGCCAAACGCGCTTGTAGAAGCCCATGACCGGGATGCGGTTGTAGGCCAGCACGGCCGGGTAGACGACCAGGATGACCAGGGCCAGGCCGACGTACATGGCAAGCACGAACTTGCCCAGGGAGGCGAGGGCGTCCCAGCCGTAGGAGGAGACGGCCTTACCGATGAGCGCGGCGGTGCCGATGGGTGCCAGGCGGATGATCCACCACAGCACGACCTGGATGACCTTGAGGAAGGACTCGGTGAAGTTCAGGAACGGGTCGGCGGCCTTGCCGGCCTTGACGGCGGCGATGCCCAGTGCCAGGGAGACGACGAGGATCTGCAGGGCACCGAAGCTCAGCGAGACCTCGTTGTCGCTGAAGGAAGCGCCCAGGCCGATGAAGTTTTCCGGGACGATGGACTGGAGGAAGCCGAGCCAGGAGCCGACGTTGCTGGGTTCCTCGGCGGTGGAGGCGTCCACGGTGGTGCCCACGCCCGGCTTTATGACGACGGCGACGAGAATGCCGATGACTACGGAAATCAGGGCGGTGATGGCGAACCAGATGAGGGTGGAAATCGCCAGGGAGGCGGCGTTGGCAACCTTGCGCAGGTTGGCGACCGAGGTGATGACCGCGGCGAAAATCAGCGGCGGCACCATGACCTTGAGTAGCTGGACGTAGGCGGAGCCGACGCCGGTGAGCAGGGAGGTCAGCCAGTTGGGATCCTCGGAGGTGCCGCCCATGCCGGCGGCGATGAAGCCGAGGATGAGGCCGATAATCAGGCCGGCGATAACTTGGGCGCCGAAGCCGGTGGCCCACTTGGGCAGGCCGGAGGAGCCGCGGGTGTTCTTATCGTCGGCGGGCGTGGCCGCGGACGATGGCGTGGAAGAGGACATGAGAAACCTTCTTTAGAAATGAACCGACTAGGTTAGGAAAAATAGACAGGGTAGTTCTTTAAATTGCCTGTTCCACCTTAGACCCTGGCAGGTCAATAGCACAATCCCGCAAGCCCTAGCCGGCCGCCGAAACTCCTGGCAGAATGGGGATATGGCTCTGGAGACACTGGATGATTCGCAGCTGGAACGCATTCTCGTGGTGGTAGCGCACCCGGACGACGCCGAGTACGGCATCTCCTGCGCGGTCAAGCAATGGACCGACGCCGGCAAGGAGGTGGCCTACCTGCTGGTCACCGCCGGCGAGGCCGGGATTAGGAGCCTGCCGCCGGAGGAATGCGGCCCGCTGCGCGCGGAGGAGCAACGGCGCGCCTGCGCGGCCGTCGGGGTCGAGGACCTAGAGATCCTGGACTTCCCGGACGGGCTGGTGGAGCACTCGCACGCGGTGCGCCGGGCCATCGCCGCCAAGATCCGGAAGTTTAAGCCGGATACCGTCGCCATCATGATGTTCGGCCTGCAGGCGCGCTGGGGGCTCAACCACGTCGACCACCGCGCGGTGGGCGTGTCCACGATTGACGCCATCCGGGACGCCGACAACCCCTGGATCTTCCAGGACCTAGACCTGCCGGCCCACAAGGCGCAGCGGCTGCTGGTGGCTAACGACCCGGACAGTACCCACGTGCAGACGCTGAGTGGGGAAGCGGTGGCTGGTGGGGTGGCATCGTTGAGCGAGCACAAGCGCTACCTCGAAGAGCTGCCCGACCATCCGCGGCCGGAGGATTTTATCCCGCAGATGGTCGCGTTGGACGGCGGTGGCTACGGGCTGCGCGTGCGCGTCTACGATCCGGTTTAGAACGCCGGAAGTTGACGCGGCAACTAAAAGCCGTGGCAGTGGCTCTAACAGGGCTTAATTAGGATAGCCTTTCTGGAAATCGGGCGGTCTGCGCCGTAGATTGAGGACATGTCTAAATTTAGCCCTCTCAACTGGCCTGTCGTGCGCCAGTTCCGCTCGGGTGACGCCTTCGGACGGGACGTGAATACCCAGTCCGCCAAGAGCCAGCACCTGCACGGCCGGACCGCGGAGGCGGACAAGGTTGTCCAGTCCGTGTGCCCCTATTGCGCGGTGGGCTGTTCCCAGCGCGTCTACGTTAAAGATGACAAGGTTATCCAGATCGAGGGCGATCCGGATTCGCCGGTCTCGCGCGGCCGCCTGTGCCCGAAGGGCTCGGCCTCGGAGCAGCTGATCAACTCCGAGTCCCGCCTGACCACCATCAAGTACCGCGCGCCGTATGCCACCGAGTGGCAGGACCTGGACACGGATACCGCGATGGAGATGATCGCGGACCGCTACCTGGAGTCCCGCCGCAACGGCTGGCAGGACACGGACGATTACGGCCGTCCGCTCAACCGCACCATGGGCGTGGCAGGCCTGGGCGGGGCGACGCTCGATAACGAGGAAAACTACCTGATTAAGAAGCTGTTTACCGCCACGGGCGCGGTGCAGGTCGAAAATCAGGCCCGCATATGACACTCCGCCACCGTTCCCAGTTTGGGAACTTCGTTTGGCCGCGGCGGCGCAACCCAGCCGCTGCAGGATATGGCGAATGCGGACTGCATCGTCATTGAGGGTTCGAACATGGCCGAGTGCCACCCGGTGGGCTTCCAGTGGGTGGTTGAGGCCAAGAAGCGTGGTGCCCGCATCATCCACGTGGACCCGCGGTACACGCGTACCTCTGCCTTCGCGAACCGACACATCGGTATCCGCGGCGGCACGGACGTGGTGCTGCTGGGTGCGTTGATCAAGTACATGATCGACAATGATCTGTACTTCCACGACTACGTGGTCAACTACACCAACGCGCCGACCATCATCAGCGACGACTACCTGGACACCGAGGACTTGGACGGGCTGTTCTCCGGCTTCGACCCGGAGACCGGCAAGTACGTCAACGACTCGTGGCAGTACGTCAAGAAGGATGAGGGCCAGGCGTGGAACGTGGAGCGCGACGAGACCCTGCAGCACCCGAATTCGGTGTTCCAGATTCTCAAGCGTCACTACGCGCGCTACACGCCGGAGATCGTGGAGGAGACCTGCGGTATCTCGCAGGAGGACTTCTACTACCTGGCGCAGTCGATCGCGGATAACTCCAAGCCGGATCGCACGACGTGCTTCGCCTACGCTTTGGGCTTTACCCAGCACACGCTGGGCGCGCAGTTCATCCGCACGGCGGCTATCCTGCAGCTGCTGATGGGCAACGTCGGCCGCCCGGGCTCGGGCATCATGGCGCTGCGCGGGCACGCCTCGATCCAGGGCTCGACGGATATCCCGACGCTGTTTAACAACCTGCCGGGCTATCTGCCGATGCCGCACGTCCAGGACGACGGCTGGGACAACTACGTGGCCAACTTCGCCAAGCCGGGCTCGAAGGGCTTCTGGCAGATCGGTGAAAACTACGCCGTGTCCCTGATGAAGTCCTACTTCGGCGACAACGCCACGAAGGACAACAACTGGGGCTTCGACATGATGCCGCGCATCTCCGGGGCGCACTCGACCTACGAGACGCTCATGGGCATGCTCGACGGGCAGGTCGAGGGTTACCTGGTCTTCGGCCAGAACCCGGCGGTGGCGCAGTCCAACGGTGGCATGCAGCGCCGTGGCCTGGCCGCGCTGAAGTGGCTGGTGGTCCGCGACTTCCAGGAGATCGAGACCGCCTCCTTCTGGCACGACTCCCCGGAGATTAAGACCGGCGAGCTCAAGACGGAAGAGATCGGCACGGAGGTCTTCCTCATGCCGGCGGCCACCCACGTGGAAAAGGCCGGCACCTTCACGCAGACGCAGCGCATGCTGCAGTGGCGTTTCAAGGCTGTCGATGCCCCGGGCGACGCCACCAGCGAGCTGTGGTTCTTCTACCAGCTGGGTAAGAAGATCAAGGAGCGCTTGGCGGATTCCACCGACCCGCGCGACCGCGCCATCCAGGCGCTGGCGTGGGACTACGAGGAAAACGAGGAAGGCGAGCCGCACTCGGAGGACATCCTCAAGGAGATCAACGGCTACTACCTGGACGGCCCGAAGAAGGGCCAGCTGCTGCCGGCGTTCACGGAGATGAAGTCGGACGGCACTACCTCGGGTGGCTGCTGGATCTACACCGGCGTCTACAAGGACGGCATCAACCACTCGGCCAAGAAGGTCCCGGGTTCGGAGCAGAACGAGGTCGCTCTGGAATGGGGCTGGGCGTGGCCGGCGAACCGCCGCATCCTGTACAACCGGGCATCGGCGGCGCCGGACGGCACCCCGTGGTCGGAGCGCAAGAAGTACATCTGGTGGGACGCCGAGGCCGGCAAGTGGGCCGGCGACGACGTGCCGGACTTCCCGGCCACGCTGCCGCCGGATTACAAGGCGCCCATCGACGCGGTGGGCCCGGCTGCCCTGGACGGCACGGATGCCTTCATCATGCAGACCGACGGCCGCGGCTGGCTGTTCGCTCCGTCGGGCCTGTCGGACGGTCCGCTGCCGACGCACTACGAGCCGCATGAGTCTCCGGTGCGCAACATCCTGTACAAGCAGCAGCAGTCGCCGACGCGCTTGACCATCAAGCGCCCGGACAACCTGTCGAAGCCGGAGGCCGGCACGCCGGGATCCGAGGTCTTCCCGTTCGTCTTCTCCACGTACCGACTGACGGAGATGTACACCTCGGGTGCGATGTCGCGCCGCCTGCCGTACCTGGCGGAGCTCCAGCCGGGGCTGTTCTGCGAGGTCTCCAAGGCCCTGGCAGAAAAGCGCGGCCTGGAAAACGGCGGCTGGGCCACGATTGTCTCGCCGCGCGGCGTGATCGAGGCGCAGGTGCTGGTCACCGACCGCATGGAGCCGATGGTCATCAACGGCCAGGAGTTCCACCAGTTGGGTCTGCCGTTCCACTACGGCGATTCCAACAACGCGGTGGTGGCCGGCGACGGCCCGAACGACCTGCTGGGGCTTACGCTGGAGCCGAACGTGTTCATCCAGAACTCGAAGATCGGCGCCTGCGATATCCAGCCGGGCCGCCGCCCGCGCGGCCAGGCCAAGTTGGAGCTGCTGCACGAATACCAGCGCCGGGCCAACCTGGACCTGGATTCGGGCAACCAGTTGGTCGACGTGCTCGATGAGTTCACCATCGAGTCCAAAAATGCCGACGAGGACGGCGGCACCGGCACGGACCGGACCGCCGGCAACGTGGCGGACGACGAAGGAAAGGAGTTCTAGGTGACTGACGTTTTGGGCGCTAATTCCAACGCGCTGACCGAGCACTCCCACGGGTATGACTCATACACGCGCATGGCGTTTTTCACCGATACCTCCGTGTGCATCGGCTGCAAGGCCTGCGAGGTCGCCTGCAAGGAGTGGAACCGTAACCCCGTCGAGGGCTACGAGCTCACCGGCAACTCCTACGACAACACCGGCGCGCTGGGGGCGAATACCTGGCGCCACGTGGCGTTCGTGGAGCAGGGCGACGACCGCATCCAGGAGGCCCGCGAGGAGGGGCGGAAGCTCATCTCGCTGGGCATGCCGACCATCGGCGGCGCGGAGCCAGAGATTGACACCACCCCGCCGGATACTTCGGATTTCCGCTGGCTGATGTCCTCGGACGTGTGCAAGCACTGCACCCACGCCGGCTGCCTGGACGTGTGCCCGACGGGCGCGCTCTTCCGCACCGAGTTCGGCACCGTGGTCGTCCAAGACGACGTCTGCAACGGCTGCGGTACCTGCGTGGCAGGCTGCCCGTTCGGCGTGATTGAGCGCCGCGACGACGGCGGCGTGACCCTGAAGACGGACAAGACCGCCACCGTCGATCACCAGGACAACCCCCACGCGGGCGTCAACGTCTTGGCCAAGCTCAAGCAGCTTAAACCGCAGGGCGACGACCACACCGCGGGCCAGCCCATGCCGGTGAAAAACCTGGGCGTGGCCCAGAAGTGCACCATGTGCTACGACCGGCTAAAGATGGGGCAGGAGCCGGCGTGCGCGAAGACCTGCCCGACCAATTCCATCCAGTTCGGCACCTACGACGACATGCTCGCCGCCGCCCAGGAGCGCGTGCGCGAGCTGCACGCGCAGGGCCTGCACGAGGCGCGCCTCTACGGGGCGAACTCGGAGGACGGCGTCGGCGGCACCGGCTCGCTGTTCCTGCTGCTGGATTCGCCGGAGGTCTACGGCCTGCCGCCGGATCCGCGCGTGCCTACTGCGGATCTGCCGCAGATGTACAAGACAGCAGCTAAGGCCATCGGCGCGATGGCGCTGGCGGTCGCGGGATCCTTCGTGTTGGGAGGCAAGAAGTGAGCGCATACGACGAATACCGGCCCCCGCAGCCGGAGCGGGCTAACCGCTACAAGAAATTCGACGGCACCAAGCCGAAGCGCAAGAAGCGCGGCAAGGTAGGCGCCGGTGCGCAGGACGGCTCCAAGGAGCAGCGGATGGCGGAGGACTTCGAGTTCTCCTCCTACTACGGCAAGCCCGTGGTCAAGGCCCCGCCGTGGGAGTGGCCGATTGGCGTCTACCTGTTCCTAGGCGGCGTCTCCGGCGGTTCGGCGCTGCTGTCGCTGGGCGCGCAGGCCACCGGCAACCGAGCGCTGCGGCGTTCGACGTCTATCTCCGCCTTCGGCGCAGCCGCGGCCGGCTCGGTCTGCCTGGTGCTCGACCTGGGCCGCCCGGAGCGGCTGCTCAACATGTTCCGCGTGTTCAAGGTGACCTCGCCGATGAGCATCGGTTCCTGGATCCTGGCTACCTTCGCCACGGCGGCCTCGCTGCCAGCTCTGTCCGAGCTCGACGATGCCACCGGGCGCCGCGTCCCCCTGCCGAAGTTCGCGCGCAAGGCCGTGCACGGCGCGGCCGGCCCGGCCGGCGTCGTCGCCGGTGTACTGGGCGGCCCGCTGGCCGGCTACACCGCCGTGCTGCTGGGCAACACCTCGAACCCGACCTGGAACGACACGAAGCGGCACCTGGCCTTCGTCTTCGTCTCCTCGGCCTCGGCGGCGGCCTCCGGCCTGGCGATGGTGACCACCCCGCAGCAGTTCGCCGGCCCGGCCCGTGCCTTGGGCATGATGGCCGCGGTCAGCGACTTGGTCGCCACCCGCGTCATGGAAGAAAACATGGAGCCCGAGCCGCGCGAGACCCTGCACAAGGGCACGCCCGGCAAGCTGATGAAGGCCTCCGAGTACTTCATCGCCGCCGGGGGAGTGGGCACCGCGATTTCCGCGCTAACCAAGTCGCGGTGGGGCGCGGTCGCCTCCGGACTGAGCCTGCTGGCCGGCTCGGCGTGCACGCGTTTCGGCGTGCTGAATGCGGGTTTGGAGGCGGTCAAGGACCCGATGACGACCATCGGCCCGCAGAAGCGCCGCGCCGCCGCGCGGCGGGCGGAGCAGGGCTTGGATAGCTCGGTCGTCACCCCAGATTAGCGGGGGACAGCGCAGTCTGAGTTTTCGGTTTGTCAGCCCTGTCAAAGGGCGGCATAACGTTGGCTCGTGTGCCCAAGGTGGGACAGAACCTTCGGCACGAGCTACAACCGAATGAAAGATTGCATATTCGTGACTATTCCCCGCACGAAGTCGTCCTATGACAAGCGCTCGTACGACGCCTTCTATCGCAGCCGCGTAGGCCTTGCCCCTGGACCCGTGTTCGCCATCCTGGGCGTGCTCAGTGGTCTCTACTTCCTTCTGACCGGCACTGTTTGGGCAGTGACCGGCGAGTTCACCCGCCTGGGCGGCCACCTGGTCGAGGCCCTGGGCGCAGATATCCAGTCCTGGCAGTACTACCAGGAGGTCACCACCATGGAGGGCAACCCCCTCCAGCGCACCGACGGCTGGATCGTCGTCGCCATGCTCATTGGCTCCCTGGTGGCCGCCCTCATCGCCGGCGATTTCCGCTGGCGCATCCCGCCGCTGAAGCGCCGCTGGGTCCAGGCCCTGTGCGGCGGCATCATCGCCGGCTTCGGCGCCCGCCTGGCGTTTGGCTGCAACCTCGCCGCCATGTTCACCGGCATCCCGCAGTTCTCCCTGCACGCCTGGCTGTTTACCATCATGACCGCGGTCGGCACGGCCGTGGGCGTCAAGATCATCAAAATGCCGTGGTGGCGCGGGCCCTCCAAGCCCAAGCCGATCAACACGCCCAAGGTGGGCCTGGCGGACGTGCGCCGGCAGCTGCAGCGCAAGCGCTGGCTGGGCATCGCCGTGACCATCGTGACGCTTGTCATCGCCGTCGTCTACTTCGCTTCCGGCCAGCCGCTGCTGGGAGTGGCCGTCCTCTTCGGCCTGGCCTTCGGCGTGCTCATCCAGCGCGGCCAGATCTATTTTACCGCCGCGTTCCGTGACCTGTGGGTGACCAAGAAGACCAAGCTGGCGGACTCGCTGATCATCGGTCTGGCCGCCGCCGTCGTCGTGACCTTCGCGGTCCTGCTGCTTACGGATGCCACCCCGCTGACCAAGCCGGCCGGCTGGGGCACCATCCTGGGCGGCTTCCTCTTCGGCATCGGCATCATCTTCGCCGGCGCCTGCGAGACCGGCATGATGTACCGCGCGATGGAGGGCTAGCTGGTTGCCTGGGTGGCCTTCGCCGGCAACATCATCGGCGCCACCGTCTTGGCCTACGGCTGGGATCACTGGGGCATTTACGATGCCCTGGTGGCCAACGCCATCAAATTCAACTTCTACGAATCCTGGGGCCCGTGGCTGGCGCTCATCGCCTCGCTGGCCGCCCTCGGCCTGTGGTGGCTGGCGCAGGCTCCGCTGCGCACCGACCGCCGCGGCCGCCTCGACGCCCAGTACGGAAAGGACAACTAGTGAACGAGCTACCTGATTTCGAGCTGGATCTTTGCGGCGAATCTTGCCCCTACCCGGTTATCCAGACTTTGAGCGCCCTGCAGGACATGGACCCGGGGCAGAAGCTGCAGATCACCACCGACTGCCCGCAGGCCTTCCGCAACGTGCCTGACGATGCCACCGCCGCCGGCCACCGCCTGGTCGGCGAGCCGGAACGCACCGGCGCGCGCATGACCTTCGTCTTCGAGCGCGGTGAGCACGTCACCGGCCCGCGCATGGACAACAAAACCCAGCAGACCAAGCCGGGTCTGCTGGGCAAGCTGAAAAATAAGCTGGGCCGCTAGCGCACGCTAATCAGGGCCTCGCCGGTAGCCGGCACGGTGCGGCCGATGACCGGGTAGCCCGGCACCTCACCGATGAGCAGCAGGCCGCCGGAGGTCTGCGCGTCGGCCAGGAAGATGAGGTCTTCCTCGCTGGCCTCGCCGCCGTCCAGGTGCGGGCGGACCCAGTCCAGGTTGCGGCGGGAGCCGCCGGGGATGAAGCCGTCGGCCAACGCCTCGCGGGCGCCGTCGATGGCGGGCACGGCCGACTGATCAATCTCCGCCGCGATGCCGGAGGCCCGGCACATCTTGTACAGGTGGCCCAGCAGGCCGAAGCCGGTGATATCGGTCGCGGCCTTGATCCCGGCCTGGGTGGCGGCCTGAGCGGCCTCCCGGTTCAGCGTGGTCATGGATTCGACCGCCGACGGGATGGCCTCGCCGGTGGCCTTGTGCTTGTTGTTCAGGATGCCGACGCCGATGGGCTTGGTCAGGGTGATGGGCAGGCCCGCCTCGGCGGAATCGTTGTGCATGAGCTTGTCCGGGTCCACGATGCCCGTGGCCGAGAGCCCGTAGAGCGGCTCCGGCGCGGTAATAGAGTGCCCGCCGGTAATCGAAATGCCGGCCTGCTCGGCTACGTCCATGCCGCCGCGCAGCACCTCGCGCAGGATGTCCAGGCTCAGCACCTCGCGCGGCCACCCCACGAGGTTGATGGCGGTAACGGGCGTGCCGCCCATCGCGTAGACGTCGCTCAGCGCGTTCGCCGCGGCGACCCGGCCCCAGTCATAGGGGTCGTTGAGCATCGGGGTGAAAAAGTCGGCGGTGGAGATGACGGCCAGCCCGTCCTGGATCTTGACCGCGGCGGCGTCGTCGCCGGCGTCCAGGCCGACGATGACGTTCGGGTCCGCGTGGCCCACCAGGCCTTCGACGGCGGATTCGAGCTCGCCGGCGGGGATTTTGCAGGCGCAACCGCCGCCTGCTGCGAATGAGGTCAGCTTGATATCGTCCATGCCCCCGAGCCTACCCGTCAAAGCGCCCGGGATGGTACGGTTGTCGCCCCTCCCATGAACCCTTCGCGCTCACCGGGAGCAGGAAAGTGTGCACTTTGCTCGCGCTGGTGACCGCGAAGGGCGCACCTAGGCAGGCGGGCGCTGGTGTTGGCCGCGGGGGTGCTTGGTAGAGTCTCCGGTGGAGGCGTCTGCGTCCTGGTGGGCGCCCCGGTCTTCAAAACCGGTGAGGCCGAGTATCTCGGTCTGGCAGGTTCGATTCCTGTCCGTCTCCGCCAATAAGCTTATTTTTATCCAGGAGTGCCGTGACTGACCCGCGCCGCAACATCCCGCGCACCGATGAACTGCTGAAACTGCCCGAGGTCGAGCAGGCCCGGGCGCACGTGGCTGAGCCGGTGATTCGCAGCATCGTCGACGGTGTCCTCAACCAGGCCCGCCGCGGGCAGGTGCCGCCGGAGGACGTGGCGAGCGAGGTCGCCCGGCGAGTCGGCAGCGCCCAGCCGTATTCGCTGCGGCCGGTCATTAACGCCACGGGCGTTATCGTGCACACGAACCTGGGACGCGCCCCCTTGCCGCCCGCGGCCGTCGATGCCCTGGTCGCCGCCGCCGGCTACACCGACGTGGAGCTGGATCTCAAGACGGGCTTGCGCTCTAAGCACCGCGGACGCGGGGCGGTCAATGCGCTGCTTGCGGCGTGCCCGGCGGCTGAGGACGCGCTCATCGTAAACAACGGCGCGGCCGCCCTGCTGCTGGCTACTGCGGCGCTGGCCCCGCACCAGGAAGTGATTATCTCGCGGGGAGAGCTCATCGAAATCGGCGCGGGCTTCCGCCTACCGGAGCTCATCGAGTCCTCGCACGTGCGCCTGCGCGAGATCGGGGCGACGAACCGGACCCACCTCCACGACTACGTCGGAGTCATTGGTCCGGAGACCGGCGCCATCTTGAAGGTGCACCCCTCGAACTTCCGGATCACCGGCTTTACTAGCGCGGTCTCGGTGGAGCAGCTGCGCCCGGTCGCGCAGGAGCATGGCGTCCGCCTCATCGTGGACTTGGGATCGGGCCTTCTGACCCCGGACGCGACGCTGCCGGACGAGCCCGACCTGCACGCCCAATTGGCGGCCGGCGCGGACGTGGTCATCGCCTCCGGGGACAAGCTGCTGGGCGGCCCCCAGGCCGGGATTCTGCTCGGCACTCGGGAGGCCATCGCCTGCATGAAGAAGCACCCGCTGGCCCGGGCGCTGCGGGTGGACAAGCTGCGGCTCAACGCCTTAGAGGCCGCGCTGAACACGCCGAGCAACGCCGTCGCGGACGCGCTGCACGTCAGCGCCGAGTCGCTGAAAGCCCGCACGGAGGCGATGGCCGCGGAGCTGGGCGCGCAGGTCGTCGAGCACGCCGGGCGCGTGGGCGGCGGCGGGGCGCCGGAGTACCCGCTGCCCGGCTACGCCATCGCCTTAGACGACAAGGTGGCGGGGCGCCTGCGCAAGGGCAGCCCGGCGGTGCTCGCGCGCGTCCACGACGGGCGCTGCCTGGTGGATCTGCGCTGCGTGCCGCCCGGAGAAGATCCCACCTTGCTCGCGGCCCTGAAGGAGGCTATCTAGATGCAGGTCATCGCCACTGCCGGACACGTCGATCACGGCAAATCCACCCTGGTCAAAGCGCTGACCACCATGGAGCCGGACCGCTGGGAGGAAGAAAAGCGCCGCGGGCTGACCATCGACCTGGGCTTTGCGTGGACCACGCTGCCCAGCGGGGAAGACGTCGCCTTCGTCGACGTGCCCGGGCACGAGCGTTTCCTGGGCAACATGCTGGCCGGGCTGGGGCCCATCGGCCTGGGGCCGGCGCCCATCCTGCTCTTCGTCGTCGCCGCGGACGAGGGCTGGCAGGCCCAGAGCAGCGATCACCGCGACGCCGCGGTGGCGCTGGGTATCGAGCGCGCGGTGGTGGTCTTAAGCCGCGCGGACAAGGCGGACGCGCAACAGCGGGCTAACACCGCCGCCCAGGTCCAGCGGGAGCTGGCCGGCACGCCGCTGGCGCAGGCGCCGGTGGTGGAGGTCTCGGCGGTCACGGGCGAGGGCATCGACAAGCTGCGCGAGGCCCTCGACGGCCTGGTCGGGCCGGAACCGGACCCGGCAGCCGCCGTGCGGTTGTGGATCGACCGGTCGTTTAGCATCACCGGCGCGGGCACCGTGGTCACCGGCACCCTGGTGGCCGGCACCCTGCGGCCCGGGGACACTCTCAGCCTGTTCCAGGCCACCGGCGTGCGCGAGGTCGAGGTGCGCGGGCTGCACAGTGAGAACTCCGCCATCGACCTTGCCCAGCCGGTCAGCCGGGTGGCGGTGAACCTGCGCGGCATCGACGCCGGCACCATCCACCGCGGCGACGTGCTGGCCACCCCGGGCAAGTGGGAGGCCACCCGCGTTATCGACGTGCGCCGCACCACGGGCCGGGGCCTGGACGAGGTCCCGCAGGAGGTCGTCGCCCATCTGGGCAGCGCCGGGGTGGGTGTGCACGTGCGGCCCTTCGACGCCCAGCACGCCCGCCTGCAGCTGCCGGAGCCGCTACCGGTCGTGGTCGGGGACCGCCTCATCCTGCGCGGCTCGGGCGCGCGCCACGTGCTGGCCGGCGTCGAGGTCATCGACGTCGCCCCGCCGGAGCTCAACCGACGCGGGGACGGGACCCGGCGCGGCCAGGTGCTGGCGGGCATTACCGATGCCAGCGACGCCGGGGAACAGGTACGTCGCCGCAAGGCCGTGCGCGTCGAGGACCTGGCCCGCCAGGGCCTGGATACGGACAACCGACCGGCCGGCGTGGTCGCCTTCCGCGGGTGGTGGATTGCCGCCCGCGCGGTCACGGAGTGGAAGACCGAGCTGCTGGGCGCACTCGAGGCCTATTTCGCCGACAACCCGCTGGCCGCCGGCATGCCGCGCGTGGCCGCGGTCCACCTGTTGGCCTTGCCCGGCGAGGAGCTTCTCGACGTCGTCATCGCCGCGGCGAAGGTCAGTTCCGCCGACGGGCTGCTGAGCCTGCCGGGGCGCCAGGCGGGCCTCGGCGCGGCGGAAGAAGGCATCGCCAAGCTGGAAAAGCAGCTGGCCGATGCCCCCTGTGCGGCGCCCGAGGCCGGCGACCTGGAGGCCTGGGGGCTGGGCGCGAAGGAGCTGGCCGCTGCCGAGCGCGCCGGGCGCGTGGTGCGCCTGGGCGGCGGGGTGGTGTTGGTGCCGGCCAGTCTGGAGTGGGCCAAGGCCCGCCTGGGCGAGCTGGACCAGCCGTTTACGACCTCGCAGGCGCGCCAGGCGCTGGGCACCACCCGCCGCGTGGTCATCCCGGTGCTCGACCACTTCGATGCCCAGCGGGTGACCCGCCGGATCGACGCCGGGCACCGCGAGCTGCGCTAGCGGGAGGCGCTAGTCCTGCGCCGGCGGGTCGTGGTGCAGCTTCGGGAAAGGCCCGAAGGCGCTCCTGGGGACCTCCTCCTCGTCGGGAGCATCGGGCCCTAAAACCGGCCGCCCGCCCGGGGTGGGCAGGGGGAAGGCGGCGCAATCGAGAGTGACGTCCCAGACCTGGGGGACCGGCTGCGGGCGGGCCGGCCAGGCCTGCGCGTCCGGCAGCGCAGGCGGGACGGGGCGAAAGCGCAGCGCTTCTGCGTCGGCGGGGACATCGACGGCGATGCTGCCGTCGGCCACATAGGCACGCGCACAGACGGAGCGGTCACCCGCGGCATCGAGAGCTGCGGTCAGCGCCGGGTAGTCGGCCGGGGCCCCGATGGTGCCTAAGACGTGGTCTTCGGTGCTGGCGATGAGCTCCGCGGCCTGCCTGTCCACGCGCACGATGAGCTGGCAGGCGCGGCTGCGCGCCGCGAAATCGTCCGGCAGGTCCCCGCGGGAGGTATCCACCGCGGCGGGCTGGCCGCCGTCGAGGAGCGCTGCCTGGGCCGGCACCGTGTTGACGGGGACCAACCATTCGTCCGGGCCCAGGTGGATGCCGACCTCGACCTGGCCGTCGGCAATCTCGCACTGCGCCCACGTGGTGGGCACCAGCCCGGCGCGCCGCAGGCGCTCCAGGGAGGGGAAGGCCACCGCTTCTTCCGCGGTGATGGTGGCGATGATGCCCACGGCGGCCCGGACCCGCCAGCCGGTAGGCAGGGGCTCCAGGCTAACCTCTAAGACCTGCGGCTCGTGCGCCAGGCCGGGCAGGCTCAGCACCGCGGCGGGGATGAGGTGATCCAGGAGGGCCAGGTGCTCCACGCCAAGGAACTGGGCGGGCAGATGGTAGTTACGCATAAGGCGGCGCTCCTGCGGTTGCTTTGAGAAACGGGTGGGCTCAGCCAGAACCAGCCGAAAGCTGAGCGGCAAGCCCTCACTGCCAGACAGTCTATCGAGGCCTCCGCCGCCTTTACCCGATTACTAGGGTGGACGTTCGCCCAAAGTGGAGAAGTCCAGCACACAGTGCGTTATGGTATACGCCACAGAAGTATCGACTTATGTGTTCTGTCCACTCTTTTATCCACTCGGGAATCGAGTGTCTAGGGCAAGGAGGATCCTCATCTCGCAGCAAGAACCTTCATCATCGTCCGACGCCGGCGTAGGGTCGGAACCGGTTTCGGCCCAGCGCGGCGCCGGGCACAACCGCAAGCCAGGCCGCCTGCCGCAGGCCAAGCGGGTGCTCAAGGACATCATCTACCCGCACAACATCCACCCGGCGCTGGTGCCGGGCGTGTCCATCGAGGACCAGAAGATCAAGTACGGGGTGGACAAACCCATCCTGGTGGTGGTCGGCGGCCTCATCGTGGCGTTTATCATCTGGGGCGTGCTGGCCCCGCAGCAGGTTTTCGATGCATCCTCGGTCGCCCTCGAATGGGTCATGACGAACCTGGGCTGGATCTTTACCGTGCTGGCCATCGGGCTGGTCTTCCTGCTCCTCATCCTGGCGTTTTCCCGCTACGGGCGCATCCCGCTCGGCGTGGACGGGGAAAAGCCGGAGTTCTCCACGGTCAGCTGGGCGGCCATGCTCTTTGGCGCCGGCATCGGCATTGGCATCATCTTCTTCGGCCCCTACGAGCCGCTCAGCCACTACCTCTCGCCGCGGCCCGGGGCCTACGAGGCCGCCAGTGAGGAAGCCATGATGGGCGCGATGGCACAGGCGGCCATGCACTGGGGATTGAATGCCTGGGCCATCTACGCCATCGTCGGCCTCGCCGTGGCTTATGTGTCCTACCGCCGCGGGCGCGTGCCGCTGATGAGCTCCATCCTGTTGCCGCTGCTGGGAACCAAGAAGAACGACTCCTGGCAGGCCCGGGTTATCGACGGCCTGGCGATCATCGCCACGCTGTTCGGTACGGCGGCGACGCTCGGCATCGGCGCGCTGCAGATTAGCCGCGGCGTCGAGGTGGTCACCGGCTGGTCGCCGGAGGGCAACGCCCTGGCGCTGGTCATCATCATGGTGCTCTCGGTCGGCACCATCGCCTCGGCGGTCTCGGGCGTGGCCCGCGGCATCCGTTGGCTGTCCAACATCAACCTGGCCCTGGCGCTCGGCCTGGCGATCTTCTTCTTCGTGGTCGGCCCGACCGCGTTTTTGGCCAATATGCTGCCGGCCGTGGTCGTCGAGTACGTCGGCTCCATGCCGGACATGCTGGCCGCGAACATGGGCGAGGGCGAAGAGATGCAGGCCTACCTCTCGGCCTGGACCACGTTCTACTGGGCCTGGTGGGTGTCCTGGGCGCCGTTCGTCGGCGTCTTTGTGGCCAAGATTTCGCGCGGGCGCACCATCCGCCAGTACATCCTGGGCGTGCTTTTTATCCCGTCCGCCATCATCGTGGGCGCCTACACCATCCTGGGCGGGACCACCATCTGGCTGCAGCGCCAGTCCAACGCCGTGGCTCCCGACGGCACCGCCGAGTCCATGCCCGCGCCGGAGGAGATCTTCTTCGTGGTGCTGGATAAGCTCCCCGGTACCGAAATCGTCGCGCCGCTGGTGATGGTGATGCTCGCGGTCTTCTTCGTGACCACCGCGGACTCGGCCTCGCTGGTCAACTCGCAGATGACGCAGAAGGGCAACCCGCGGCCCAAGCCCTGGATCACCATCTTCTGGGTGCTGTGTATGGCCGGCATCGCCGTGGTGATCCTGCTGGCCGGCGGTCGCAACGCCCTGCAGGGCCTGCAGAACCTCATTACGATTACCGCGCTGCCCTTCGCCGTCATCATCGTGGCCATGTGCGTGGCCTTGGTGCGCGAACTGCGCAACGACCCGATGAGCATCCGTGCCCACTACGAGTCCCAGGCGATCTCCAACGCCGTCGTCCACGGCGTGCGCGACTACGGCGACGACTTCGCCCTGACCATCGAGCCGACCCCCTCCGAGTCCGACTACGCCACCGGCGCCGACTTCGACTCCACCGCGGACGAGGTCACCGAGTGGTACACCCGCACCGACGAGGAGGGCAACGCCGTCGGCTACGACTACGAGACCGGCGAGTACATCGCCGAGGACAACAGCGGCGTCGAGCCGGAAGGCGACGGCGGAGTTAAGTCGGACTAATAACGGCGGGGGAAAGGCCGGGCCTTTAAGGTAGTGGGCATGCACGATCTGCCCACCATCGCCTTCGCCTTCGGGCTGGCGCTGCTGGCCGGCCTGTCCACCGCGATCGGTGGCGCCATTGCCGTCAGCCGCCGCAACCCGGGCCCCGGCTTCATGGCCGGGGCCCTGGGCTTGTCGGCCGGCGTGATGCTGTACGTCTCCTTCGTCGAGATCCTCCCGGAGGGCAAAGAGCAGCTCACCGAGGCCTTCGCCGACGCGCGCGCCGGGACCTGGGCGGCCGTCGGCGCGTTCTTCGCAGGCATTGCCGTCATCGCGATCATCGACCGCCTGGTGCCGGAGGAAATTAACCCGCACGAGCCCGGCACCACCGAGGAAGCCGCTCGCCGCCGCCGGCTCATGAAGACCGGGGTGTTCACCGCCGGCGCGCTGGCCATCCACAACTTCCCGGAGGGTTTTGCCACCTTCCTGGCCGGCCTCGAGGACGTCCAGGTCGCGCTGCCCGTCGCGGTGGCGATTGCCATCCACAACATCCCCGAGGGCATCGCCGTGGCCGTGCCGCTGCGGGAGGCGACCGGCTCGCGCGCCAAGGGCTTCTGGTGGGCGCTGGTCTCCGGCTTAGCTGAGCCTATGGGCGCGCTTATCGGTTTCGTGCTCCTGATGCCGCTGCTGGGACCGGCGACGATGGGCATTAGCTTCGCCGCCATCGCCGGCACCATGGTCTTTATCAGCCTGGACGAGCTGCTGCCGACGGCCGAGGAAACCGGCAAGCACCACTTCGCCATCTACGGCGTCATCGCGGGCATGGCCATCATGGCGCTGTCGCTGCTGCTGTTCCTGTAGGAGTCTTGCGCGCAGCCGCCGCCCGCCGCGCCCCGCGGGCGAGGTAGAACGAGCCCAGCGCCGAGACGACAATTGGGCCGACCAGCCACAGCGGGGCCGCGGTCAGTTCCCAGGTGATGACGGCGGCGAAGAGGGGAGCCCGCTGAGTGACCGCCAGCACTGCGGCGGCGCCGATGAGCGCGCAGGTGATGATCGAGTATTCGCTGTCCATCCACGGCAGGCCGGCCCAATGAAAGAAGAAGGCGGCGGCCCCGCCCAGCGATGCCCCCGTGGCCAGTGCGGGCGTGAGCGTGCCGCCCACGGCCCCGCAGCGCAGGCAGAGCACCGTCAGGACAGGTTTGGCCACCAGCAGGCAGGCAAAGAGCGCGCCGCTGCCGCCCAGGTGCAGCGTGAGCTGGATGATATCGAAGCCGTTGCCCGGCACGGGCGGCAAGACCAGCGCGCAGGCGCCCACGGCCGCCCCGGCCGCGCCGACGGAAAGCGGCAGGTACCACCGCGGCGGGGTGCGGTTGCGGCCGGCCCAGTCCGCGCCGGCTGCGAAAGCGCCGCCGATGCCGCCGGCCAGCGGCATCACCACCACCATCCAGCCCACGGCCGCCAGGACGAGCCCGCGGCTGGGGGAGAAGTCGGGCAGCGTATAGAAAGCCTGGTGGCCCACCACCGGCCAGGCGGTTACGGTCGCCAGCCCGGAAACCGCCAGCGCGGAGCACACCGTGCGGAAGGTGGGGGTTATCCGCATTACGGAGAAGGCGAAGATGGCCCCGGCCAGCGGGACGTTATAGACCGCGCCCAGCCCGGCGCCGGCGGCGATAGGCAACAGCTCGCGAACGACGCTGTCGGTATGGCCGTCTTTCCGGGGGAAGGCCGCGGCGAGGGCGGCCGCACCCTGGCGCGGGGCGTTCTCCCGGCCGATGGAGCTGCCCGTGCCGGCGGCGAGCAGTTGGAAGGCGGCATCGGCTAGCGTGCGGCCTAGCGGCAGGCCCCGGCCGCCGCTTAACGCGTCGTCCACGGTGCGCACGGGACCGCCGCGGCGCAGCCACCACCAGCCGGCCCCGGCCAGCAGCCCGCCGGCGGACGGCACGCCGACGACGGTTAGCCAGTGGGCAGGGCCCGGATCGTCGTGCGCGCCCACCAACAGGAGGGCGTCGACGAACAGCGTCATGGCCATGCCGACCAGGCCGGCGGAAATACCGCTCGCGACCAGCAGGGCCAAGTAGGAAAGCCGGGATTTCAGCCGCGTGCTACGGGTGGTGCTACTTGGCCGCCCGGACATGCTGAATACCTTCGACGACGGCGACGATGATGGCGCCGCCCATGAAACCGAAGACCATCGAGCCGGCGGTATCGACCAGCCACTCCAGCACGCCGGCGGGGACCAGCTGGCTTAAGTGGTGGACGGCATCGGCGGGCGCGCTCAAGCCGAACTCGGCCAGGCCGGAGGTCAGGATGTGGCCGCCGACCCACAGCATCGCGGCGGTGCCGATGATGCCGATGATGTGCAATACGTAGGGCATGCCCTTGACCAGGGCCTTGCCCACGAAGGAATTGCCCTCGCGGCGCTCGAGCAAGCGCAGGCCGATGTCATCCATCTTGACCAGCACGGCCACAGCGCCGTAGACGCCCAGGGTGAAGACGATGGCGATGGTGATCAGCGTGACCACGCGCAGCCCGAAGGACTCCTCCATCAGCTCGTTGAGAGCGATGACCATGATCTCGGCCGAGAGAATGAGATCGGTGCGGATGGCCGAGGAGACGAGGGAATCCTCAGCCTCCGGGCCGGACTCGCGCACCGGCGTTTCCTGATCCTGCATGCCCGGCAGCAGCTTCGCGGCGATCTTGTGGGCGCCCTCGAAGCACAGGTAGCAACCGCCCAGCATCAGGATGGGGGTCAGCGCCCAGGGGGCCAGCCAGGACAGCAGGAGGGCCACCGGCAGGATGATGATGAGCTTGTTGACCAGGGAGCCCTTGGTGATGCGCCAGATCATCGGCAGCTCGCGCTTGGGGTCCACGCCGGCGACGTATTGCGGGGTCACGGCGGCGTCATCGACCACCACGCCGACGGCCTTGGCGGAGGTCTTGCCCGTCAGCGCGGCGACGTCGTCGATCGACGAGGCCGCCGAACGCGCGATCAGCGCGATGTCATCGAACAAGGCAAGAAGGCCACCGGCCATGAAACCACTCTCCGAACAGTGCTAGGCGAATAAAGGCGAAAGCAAGAATTTTAAGCAAAAATCAACAGCTAAAACGATTGCAATCTACCCCGGATCCCCGGCGGCTGCAACACTTGCGACGCTAGAGTGCTTAGGCGTTGCCGGCGGGCACGAGCTCTACCTCGTCGGCCCACGTGAGCGGGAAGCCCAGCTGGTGCAGCCACTCCATGGCGTCGTCGCGGTGGCGGGTGATGCCCTCGACCGCGGTCAGGGTGGCATCGATAGCGCCCTCGGCCTCCTCGGCGGTGAGGTAACCGGCGGAGGTGGCGGCCGCGAGCTCGTCGATGTCCAAGACCTCGACCGGGCGGCCGGTCAGGGAGACCAAGTCGACGTAGAGGTCACGAGTGGACCACACGTCGTCGGTCACCGAGATATCTGCGATGTCGAAGTAGAAGTCCTGGGAGTGCTCGACGCCGGGGCGGAAGTGGAAGATGTTGGCGCGCAGGCGCAGTTCCGGCAGGAGCCAGGACTCCAGGTAGCCGAAGCACGGGTGGTCGGCGCCGCGGCCCATGTAGAGGCCGAAATCGGTGCGCTCGTAGCGGTCGACCGGGCGGTTAAAGCCCTTCGGATCGATGTTGAAATCGCCGCGCGTGTCGAAGGTTTCTTCCTTCACGGGATGCAAGTCAACGCTCATAGCTTTAATTAACCTCCACGATGGCGGCGGTGGGGGCGAAGCGGCAGCTGCCCTCCTCGGTGTTGACGGCGCCGCTGAGCAGGGCGACGACGGTGCCGGGGCCGGTGGCGGCGCGGCCCGAGATGGTCGCCGGGCCGTCCGGGTTAATCCCGTGGTCGCCCAGCGCGGTAACGCCGCTGCGGAAGTTGTTCAGGTTGAACCAGTGGACGTTCATCTGGCCCTGGTTGGGCGTGGCCGCCTGGGTGCCCATGGCGGTGAACAGGAAGGCGGTCTCGCCGGCGCCCGCGCCAGGGGTGGGGATCTTGGTCGGACCGGGCACCGCGATGGCAGACCCGACGGAGTCCTGCGTGCCGCCGATGCAGCGGCCGGAGACGGTCGGCCAGTAGAACTGGCGGAAGTTCGGGCCGCCGACGGGCATCTCCACGCCGGCCTCGCCGCCGCCCTGGCCGGTGGTATAAGCCAGCGCGGCCAGGATGGCGTTGCGCGCGTCCTCCGGCATCCACGGCTGGTAGGCGAAGTCGCGCACCTGCGCGGCCGCCTGCGGGGTGGGCCGGCCCAAGTGATCCACCGGCAGCGAGGAGCCGACGGCGTCTTCGAACTGCGCGCTCAGCTCGGCGGCGGACGACGCGGCCGAGGCGGCGGGCGCCGGTACCTGCGCGGCGGCCTCGGCGGGGGAGACCATGGCAACGAGGGCGCCGATAAGGCCGGCGGTCGCGGCTGACATGGCTGCCGCGCGGCCGAGGCGGGACGTCGAGTTCCGGCGGCGCGGGTGGTTGGCGTGGTCCGCAGAGGAAATGGTCACGATGAACGCAGTCCTTGGGTGGGGGATAAGTTCTAGTAAAGAAGTCGTTGTCCGGCGGTGACTAATCTGACCCCGGGATTTGTGTCTGCAAGCCTCCTGAGTCACATTAGTTACAGCCGTAACAACTTCACCTGTAGTAACAGTATTCAATTTTTGGCAACAGTCAACTGGAAACTTGACTATTACTTCATCTTTCGTCGAATGTAATGGTTTCGTTACACATCCCAGCGCGGGGCAAATGCGGAAGCCGCTGCGGGGGCCGGGAGGGCGGCGGGGATAATTTTGGGCGGTTTTTCGGTGGCCAATTCTGCAGCGAACCAGCAGGCGGGGTATCGTAGTACCCCGTTGAAAAATGTCCCGTTCCTGGGAGCCTGGGCGGCAAGAGCCTGCTCCCGGCAAGGAAAGCGGGAAACCCGAGATTCCATTGAAGGAGAATCGATTCGTGACCCATACTGAGTTCCGTAACGTCGCCATCGTCGCCCACGTTGACCATGGCAAAACCACCCTGGTCAACGGCATGCTGGAGCAGTCCGGCGCTTTCGGCGAACACGGCGAACACACGGACCGTGTCATGGACTCCAACGACCAGGAAAAAGAGCGCGGCATTACCATCCTGGCCAAGAACACCGCGATTATCCGTAAGGGTAAGGGCAAGGATGGCGCCGACCTTATTATCAACGTCATCGACACCCCGGGCCACGCCGACTTCGGCGGCGAGGTCGAGCGCGGTATCTCCATGGTCGACGGCGTGGTCCTGCTGGTCGATGCCTCCGAGGGCCCGCTGCCGCAGACCCGCTTCGTGCTGACCAAGGCCCTGGAGGCCAAGCTGCCGGTCATCATCGCGGTCAACAAGACCGACCGCCCGGACGCCCGCATCGACGAGGTCGTCACCGAATCCCAGGACCTCCTGCTGGAAATCGCCGCCGGCCTGGACGATCCGGAGGCCGCGGCCGCCGCCGAGGAGCTGCTCGACCTGCCGGTGCTCTACGCCTCCGGTCGTGCCGGCATCGCCTCCACCGAGAACCCGGGCGACGGCAACGTGCCTGCCGGTGAGGACCTGCAGCCGCTCTTCGACGTCATCTACGACGTCCTGCCGGAGCCGTCGGCCACCATCGACGCCCCGCTGCAGGCGCACGTGACCAACCTGGACTCCTCCGACTTCCTGGGCCGTATCGCGCTGCTGCGTATCTACTCCGGCACCATCAAGAAGGGCCAGCAGGTCGCCTGGATCCACTACGACGACGAGGGCAACCAGCACACCAAGACCGTCAAGGTCGCGGAGCTGCTGCGCACCGTTGGCTTCGAGCGCCAGCCGGCCGAGGACGCCATCGCCGGCGACATCGTGGCCATCTCCGGCATCTCCGACATCATGATCGGCGACACCATCGCGGACCCGGAGCACCCGGAGGCCCTGCCGCGCATCACTGTCGACGAGCCGGCCATCTCCATGACCATCGGCGTGAACACCTCGCCGATGGCCGGCCGTGGCGGCGGCGACAAGCTGACCGCCCGCCTGGTCAAGGCCCGCCTGGACCAGGAGCTCATCGGTAACGTCTCCCTGCGCGTCCTGCCGACCGAGCGCCCGGACGCCTGGGAGGTCCAGGGCCGCGGCGAGATGGCGCTGTCCGTGCTCATCGAGTCCATGCGCCGCGAGGGCTTCGAGCTGACCATCGGCAAGCCGCAGGTCGTCACCCAGGAGATCGACGGCAAGGTCCACGAGCCCTACGAGCTGATCACCATCGACGTGCCCTCCGAGCACCAGGGTGCGGTCACCCAGCTGATGGCCACCCGCAAGGGCCAGATGCAGTCCATGGACGTGCGCGAAGGCGACTGGGTCCGCATGGTCTTCCGCATCCCGGCCCGCGGCCTCATCGGCTTCCGCACCCAGTTCATGACGGAGACCCGCGGCGCGGGCATCGCCAACTCCATCTCCGACGGCCTGGACGTCTGGGCCGGCGAGATCAAGTCCCGCCCGACCGGCTCCCTGGTCGCCGACCGCACCGGCCAGATCACCCAGTACGCGCTGACCCAGCTGGCCGACCGCGGCAGCTTCTTCGTGGAGCCGGGCGACGAGGCCTACGAGGGCATGGTCGTCGGTGCCAACAACCGTGATGAGGACATTGACATCAACATCACGAAGGAAAAGAAGCTGACCAACATGCGCTCGGCCACCGCCGACGCCACGGTCACCCTCGCCAAGGCCCACACCCTGAGCCTGGAAGAGGCCCTCGAGTTCTGTGGCACCGACGAGTGCGTCGAGGTCGCCCCGAACGCCCTGCGCGTGCGCAAGGTGATTCTGTCCGCGACCGACCGCAAGCGCGCGGCCTCCCGCAACAAGCAGCTCAATAAGTAGTTCGCCCGAGCGTTAACTACCTCATCCCGCCCCTACTGCACTAAAGTGGGGCGGGATTTATTTCTTTCTAGAAGGCAGGTGCACCGGTGACAAAGCCGTTTCGCGGCGCGATCGCGCTGCTGAGCGCCGGGCTGCTGGGCGGCGGCGTTCTCAGTGCGTGCGCGGCGAACCCGGGCCCGCCGCCGGTGGTCGAAGAGGCCCCGTCGGAGCCCTCTACCACCTCGACGACGACCAACCCGCCGCCCGAGCCCACCGAGCGCTCGCGCGTGGCCGTCGGCGTCGACCCGCTCCAGGCCGGGTTGAACCCGCACCTCTTGGCGGACAACCAGCAGCTCGTTGAAGACATCGCCGACCTCGTGCTGCCGTCGGTTTTCCATGGGGACCAGCTAGATACCGACGTGGTGGACTCCGCCGAGGAAGTCGAGGCCCCGGAGGGCGTGGCCCAGCGCCTGCGCTACGAGATTTCCTCGGCCGCCCAGTGGTCCGATGGCACCCCGCTGACCTCAGCCGATTTCAGCTACCTGTGGGAGAAGATGCGCAGCGCCCCAGGGGTGAAATCCCCGGCCGCCTACCAGGCGATCAGTGCGGTGCACAGCTCCGACGGCGGCAAGATTGTCACCGTGGATCTATCCACCCGCGTGGCTGACTGGCGCGTGCTGTTCCAGCACCTCTTGCCCGCCCACCTGTTGGAGGAGGGCGACGCCTCCTTTAGCGCTGCCCTGGCCAACGACATCCCGGCCTCGGCCGGGCGCTTCCTGGTCGCCTCCGTGGACAACGCCCGCGGCATCATCACCCTGAACCGCAACGACCGCTACTGGGGCGCGGAGCCGGCCCAGCTGGACGTGATCGAGCTGCACTACATGCGCTCGTCCCAGCAGGCGGTCAACATGTTGCGCACCGGCCAGGTCGGTTTCGCCGACATCCTGCCGGAGCAGACCACCATGGAGTCGCTGTCCCTGGTGCCCGGGGTCGAGGCCCAGACCCAGGCCGGGCTGCGGCAGCTGCGCCTGCAGCTATCCACCCGCACGCTTGCCGATGCCTCCGTCCGCCGCGCCCTAGCCAGCCTCGTCGATACCGATCAGCTGGCCCGCCTGGCCACCGGCCGCAGCGCGGACCTGGCCGTGGCCCGCAACCCGGTGTCCGCCGGCGCGGATCTCACCCCGCTGCGCGAGCTCGCCGAGAACCGGCCCATCCGGCTGGCCGCGGACCCGTCCGACGTGCCCGCCACCAACGCCGCCCATGCGCTCGTGGACGTGCTCACCAGCCAGGGCATTGCCGCCGAGGTGGTCGGGGAGAAGATGTCGGTCATCACCTCCACGCTACTGCCCAACGAGCGCGCCGATGCCGTCCTCGCCTGGCACGACCTGACCTTGCAGCCGGCGGACTTCGCCGACTATTTCGTTTGCCCGAGCCCCGAGAACAAGGCTGGCGGCGACCTGTCCGGCTATTGCCCCGAGGACGCCGAGGCGCAGCTGGGGCGTATCCTGGGAGGCGAATACACGGGCGAACAGGCCCTCGAGCAGGTGCGCGCCCTGAATGCGGCCCAGACCCTCTACGTGCCGATCATCGACGAAACCCGGGTACACGCCGTGGGCCGGGGCATCGCCGGCCCCGCGGGCGCGCCGGCCGAGTGGTCGCTGGAAACCGCCCCAACCTGGAAAGAAGGAGAACGTGTCGAAGACTAACCTGGACCTGTCGGGATTTCGGGTCTTGCTGACCCACGCGCATCCGGACGACGAGACCCTGTTTACCGGCGGGACCATCGCCGGGCTGAGCGCGCGCGGCGCGCAGGTCACCGTCGCGACGGCCACGCTCGGCGAGGAAGGCGAGGTCATCGGGGACAAGTACCAGCACCTGGTGGCGGACGAGGCCGACCAGCTGGGAGGTTTCCGCATCGGCGAGCTGGACGCCGCCGTCGGTCACCTGGGCGCGCGGTCGGTGCTGCTGGGCGGGCCCGGCCAGTTCCGCGACTCCGGCATGGCAGGATCCGCCGCCCACGCCAACCCACGTGCCCTGGTCAACCGCGTCCCGGAGGCGGCGCAGCTCATCGCCCAGCTCATCGACGAGCTACGCCCTGATGCCGTCATCACCTACGGGCCCGACGGCGGTTACGGGCACCCCGACCACATCGCGGTGCACCAGGCTACCCACCAGGCGCTAGAGCAGGCCGGATGGGCCGTGCCCCGGGTGTGGTGGGCCATCTACGAGCGCGAGCTGACGCTGGGGGCGCTGGAGACCCTGCGCGTTCCGGAGGGCTGGCAGCTGCCGATCGCCGATTACCTAGACAACTTCACCAACGCCGGCGCCGATCTCAAGGTCCGGCTCACCCCGGCCGCCTACCAGGCCAAGCGGCGCGCGATGGCCGCCCACGCGACCCAGATCTGGCTCGGCGACGGCACCGTCACCGAGACCAACCCGGAACCCGCCTGGGTGCAAGCCACCAACCCGGCCGAGGTGCCCACCGGCTACGCGCTGTCCAACCGCCTGCTGATGCCGCTGCCGCGCACCGAGTCCTTCCAGCTCGCCCAAGGCCCGTCGCCGCTCGGCGAGGGCATCCGTGGGCTGCTGGGGGAGCTAGACTCATGAGCGGCGAGGAGGCGGTTATCCGCACCGACTTCACGCGGGCCGAGGCCGTCGGTGGGCTGACGTGGCTGTGCCTCGGGGCGGCGCTGTCCTGTCTGCTGGAGGTGGTCTACCTCAACGCGTGGATTGGGCCGGTACCGTTCCCGATTACCATCGTGGTGGCGTTCCTGTTCAACCACGTGCTGACCAAAACGGCGCGGCTGTGGAGCTCGAATCCCTTCGTGGTCGCGCTGCCTTTGGCGGTGTGGATCCTGCTCTTCGCGATATTTTTGTTTGGCGTTGAAGTAACCGGGGATCAACTACTAGCCAATAATATTCGCACCGTGTGCCTGCTTTTTGCGGGCATAGCGGGCGGTGTCTGGCATTTTGTCAAGACGAAGTGACATACTATTTAACGGCCTAAAAACTGGATCAGGAGATAATTTTCACCCATGACTTATACAATCGCCCAACCTTGTGTTGACGTGATGGACCGGTCCTGCGTCGAGGAGTGCCCGGTCGATTGCATCTATGAAGGCAAGCGTTCCCTCTACATCCACCCTGACGAGTGCGTGGACTGCGGCGCCTGCGAGCCCGCCTGCCCGGTGGAAGCCATCTTCTACGAGGACGACGTGCCGGACGAGTGGCTCGACTACAACGACGCCAACGCCGCCTTCTTCGACGATCTGGGTTCCCCGGGCGGGGCTGCCGCCTTGGGCCCGCAGGACTTCGACGCGCCGATGATCGCCGCGTTGCCGCCACAGAATCAGGAGTAGAAGCACCATGAACCGCACCCCGCTGGGGGAGAAGCTACCGGACTTTCCCTGGGACTCGCTGGCCGATGCCAAGGCCAAGGCCGCCGCGCACCCGGACGGAATCATCAACCTGTCCGTCGGGACCCCCGTGGACCCGGTCTCGCCGGGGGTGCAGCTGGGCCTGGCATCGACGGCCGCGGAGCCGGGTTACCCCGCCACCGCCGGCACGCCGCAGCTACAAGAGGCCATCGTGAGCGCTTTGGAGCGGCGCTACCACGTGACCGGCCTGGATACCCAGTCGGTGCTGCCGGTTATCGGTTCTAAGGAAGCCATCGCGTGGCTGCCCACTCTGCTGGGGCTCAGCGGCCACCGGATCGTGATCCCCGGCCTGGCGTACCCGACCTACGAGGTGGGCGCCCGTCTCGCCGGCGCCGAGGTTGTCCGAGCCGACGACACCGCCGACTTCGGCGATGCCTCGCTGGTCTACCTCAACTATCCCGCCAACCCGACCGGGGAGGTCGCCTCCGTCGAGCACCTCCGCGAGGTAGTCGCCTGGGCCCGGGCTCACGATGCCATCGTCGCCTCCGACGAGTGCTACCTCGGCCTGGGCTGGAACGACGACAACCCGCCGGTGTCCATCCTGGACCCGCGCGTGTGCGACGGCGACCACACCGGCCTGCTGGCCCTGCACTCGCTGTCCAAGACGGCGAACCTCGCGTCCTACCGCGCGGCGTTTATCGCCGGCGACCGCGACCTCGTCCAGGAGCTGCTGGCCGTGCGCAAGCACGCCGGCCTCATCGTGCCCGGCCCCATCCAGTCCGCGATGGTCGCCGCGCTTGACGACGACGCCTCCGAGCAGCTGCAGCGCCAGCTCTATGCCCGCCGGCGCGTGGCGTTGATGAAGGCACTGACCGCAGCGGGCTTCAAGATCGACCACTCCGACGGCGGCCTCTACCTGTGGGCCACCCGCGGCGAGGACTGCCGGGCGACCGTCGACTGGCTGGCCGAGCGCGGCATCCTGGTCGCACCTGGCGACTTCTACGGCCCGGCCGGCAAGCAATACATCCGCATGGGCCTCAACGGCACGGACGAAGGTATTGCCGCCGCGGTGGAGCGCCTGGGGCGCTAGTGCCGCCCATCGGCTGCCGGGAGGGTATCTCCCCGCAAAAGACCGTCCTGCGCGGTCGCGTTCCGTGGGAAGGGGAGTACTGGGCCGCCCGTGCTGGTGATTCCCCGTTTGCCGAGGGCGAGAAACTCCGTCCCGGCCAAGCGTTGCCGCGGCCCGTGCCGGCGTGGTTTCACCCCGTCGTGCCGGCGGAAGTGGAGGTCCCGTTCTACCACCGCGTCCTCTTCGCTGACGAGGACCTCATCGTGGTGGACAAGCCGCACTTTCTGCCGACGACGAGCAACGGGCGCATCGTCCGCAACACCGTCCAGACCCGCCTCCGCCTCGAGTTCGGCGAGGACGAAATCGTGCCCATCCACCGGCTGGACCGGCTGACCGCGGGGATTGTGGTCTGCTCTCGCCGGCGCGCCACCCGCAGCGTCTACCAGCAGCTTTTCGCCCAGCGCCGCGTTCGCAAGCAGTACCGCGCGGAGCTTTCCGCCCCGCTGGACATCGACGAGCTCATAACCCTGCCCATGCGCAAGATCGCCGGGCAGCGCCGCGTGGCCGTCGATGCCACCGGCACCACCACCCGCACCCGAGTCCGCGCGCACGGGCGGGTGGCCGACCTGTGGCCGGAGACCGGGCACACGCACCAGCTGCGGGTGCTGCTGAACCACCTGGGCGCGCCAATTCTCGGCGACGACACCTACCCAATCGACCGTGGCCTCGACCTTTACGACTTTTCCCGGCCGCTCAAGCTGTGGCACACCAGCCTTAGCTTTACCGATCCGTTGCAAGGCACGCAGCGCCGGTTTTCGCTCCCGCAGTAGTCGCGGAGTATTCTCGAAGAGTTATTGTTGTTATCCGCAGGCCTGAAAAGGTAGTTCATGAGTGAGCAGAGCTTCGCGCGCATGGCGGCCAACCTCCGGCAGTTCATCAAATTCGGAATGGTGGGCGGCTCGGGCGCGCTGGTTAACTTTGCCGTGTTCGTGCTGTGCAAGAAGATTGCCGAAGGCTTCTTCTCCGTGCACGAGACCGACGTCTGGTTCCCGATTTTCGGCACCGAATTCAACGTGCGCTGGTACAACGTCTTCATGGTGATCGCTTTCCTCGTGGCCAACACCTGGAACTACCAGCTCAATCGCATGTGGACCTTCAAATCGGTCAGCAGCGTGTCCTGGCTGCGCGGCTTCTTCCCGTTCCTGCTCACCGGCCTTGGCGCGCTGGTCGTCTCACAGATTTTCATGGTGCTGCTGATGAACCCCACCACGCCAATCGGCCTGCCGCGCGATATCTTCGACGACTCCACCGGCCTGCGCACCATGTCCTACTGGGCCAACATGATTTCCGTCATTCTCGCCATGCCGGTCAACTTCATCATCAACAAGCTCTGGACCTTCCGCTCGCGGCCCGAGGGCCCGCGCGTCGTCCACGAGCAGGAGCCCGCCTAGCGCTTATTCCCGGCCCGCTTCTCCCGCTTCCGCTTGGTTTCGCGCAGCCGTTGGCTCCTGTTTCCGGCTCTCCGCCGGCCCGCGCGCCCTCCGCGCTCACGGGTAGGGGATTGGTGCGCGGATTTGCCTTGCCGGTGACCGCGAAGGGTTCATGCGCGGTAGCGCCGGTCGGCCGGCTACTCGTATGTTCAGCAGAACTTTCCTCGCGCGCCCTTCGCGCTCACGGGCAGAGGATTGGTGCACGGATTTGCCTTGCCGGTGACCGCGAAGGGTTCATGCGCGGTCGAGTGAGGTTTCGGCCAGGCGGTAGTCGCCCAGCCGGCCAGCTAACTAGTCATCGAATGAGGCGTCCAAGCGCCGCTGGTCGCGTGCGCGGAGGAGGTTGATGATGAGCGGGGTGAAAACCAGCCCGCCGAGAAATCCCAAGATACCGCCGACGATGATGCCGCTAGCCGTATCAAGCTGGCCCGCCTGGTAGGTGTTGTAGAACATGCCCGCCATCATGATCGCAGCTGGTAGAGCGACAAGCGCGGTGGGAAGAAGACGCGGGGTAGCGGGCTTCGGGCGGGGAATGTGCTTGGTCATCCATTGGGTGCTGAGCATTTCGGCCAGGACGTACGGCAGAATCACGACCACGGAAACTTGGGAGAGCTGCCCGTCTAAGAGCCAGGCGAAGATTGCGCCGACGGTGTACAGGCTGAAGACCATCGTGGAATACCCCACGGCGTAGGACTTGTATACTATCTCCCGCTGGTACTCGTCCTCGGTGCACGCCTCGACCTGCTCAAAGGTGTGATTCGCGATGTGATCGGCGATCGACATGGCAGGTAATCCTTTCTTGGCTCTTGCCACTCCCGCCGGGGACAAAAACCGAAGGCTACGGAGGCGGGAGGTCCCATTGGCACCGAGCCAACGGCGCAACAGGCCCATCTTCGTGATTAAGCGTAGAGAATAGCGGGCTACCTGGCAAAGCTTAAAGGTTCCAGTGCCACTTCCAAGCAGGCTCGCGGCTGACATACGTCATTTGCCCGGGGTGTCCTCGCGTGCGGCACCGAATAGCGTCGCGGATCTGGTTGATCACACTGGGAAGGTTGAAGCGAATGCAGTCGCCGGTAAACCGAAGCACCAGGTAGCCGTGGTTCTGGCCGGCATTAGATTTCATGCGGTCGAGGATGAAGTTGCGGTGCTGGCTATGGTAGGTATAGCCGTCGACCTCGATGAGAATCTTCCACCGCCGCAGCTCCAGGTCGAAGCGGTAGCCAGCCACGACCGAGTTATGAATCGGGTAAATTCCCTCCTTGCGCAGGGCGCGCGCAAGTTCCCGCTCGCGCAGCGAATCCGTGCCGATGGCGCACTCGCGCAGGCACGCCCGCAGGCCCTTGGGTATCCGCCCCATCCGGCGCCTGTCCTTAGCCAGCCGAGCCCGGCCGTCTTTGCCGTGGTAGTGCCCTTCCAGCATGGGCCCGCTGCGCTCCGGGCAGCGCCGCGCCGCCCCACAAGGGTTCCACGACCCGAAAACCATTGACCTGCTGCTTCGAGCGCAGCCGTGAATGCACGACACGGAAATTCTCACCCACGATGGTCCGCGGCCCCTCCAGCGTCAGTGGAAAGCTCAGCGGCAGCCCACAGTGCACCTCGATGGCGCTTCGCCCAGCCAGCGCCGCACGCGGATACGCCGCCAGCAGGCACGTCGCGACCTCGTGAGCGCTCGGTTGCTGGTCCGTGTAGACGCCGCGATGGATACGAAAAAGTCGGCCCTCGGCCAGCAGCGTTCGAATCCGCCGCTTGCCGATGCCCTCCTCCCGCAGCCGCGCAGTCGTCCACATCGCCATGCACCTAAAGCTAGGCAGCGGGCAGAGTCATTGCTAGGGAAGAGGGCGGAAATGGCCGACAAACGCTAAAAATACTCCGCCCACGCCGGTTTCTGGCGGGCGCGACCTGCAAAATGCCCATCCTAAATGGTGACATTGCTACCAAGTGGGTAGGCCGCGGGGGTGATTTCCGCTTAGCGCGCCCTTCGCGGTCACGGTGGCGGGTCTCGCGCGCAGAAAAGCGCCGCCGTTGCCCGCGAAGGGTTCATTGTGCCGGGCAATTGAAGCCGGCGGAAGAGAAGCCGGCGGAAGAGAAGCCGGCAGAAGGGCAGGCGGCATAAGCGCAGCCGGAGAACCAGAAGCCGGCACAAAGAAAGGGCGCCCACCACACGGTGAGCGCCCAGCCGGCCGAGCTGCTACGGCAGGTCCAGCGTCGAGGTCGGGGAAATGCCGCGGACCTTCGAGTTGATGAACCCGGCAACCGCCAGCACCGCGAACATGGCGGCGGCGGAGGCGAGCTGGATGCGGGAGGAGGCATCGCTGAGCATGAGCACGGCGATGCCGGCCAGCGCAATCAGAGTCAGCCACGTCAGGTAGGGGTAGGCCCACATGCGGATGGGCAGCTCGTAGCGGGCCTCGAGCTGGCGGCGCAGGCGCAGCTGCGCGACCGCGATGAAGGTCCACACGATAAGCAGGGAAGCGCCCGCCGAGTTGAGCATGAAGGTCAGCAGCCAACCGGTATCGGCGTAGTTGAGGACGACCATGACGGCGGCCAGCGCCACCGACAGCCCAATGGCCGGCAGCGGGACGCCGTGGGTGTTGGTGCGGGCGAAGATGCGCGGCGCCTCACGGCGGGTGGCCAGCGAGTGCATCATGCGGGAGGAGGCGTAGATCTGCGCGTTGAAGGCAGACAGCAGCGCCAGCACGATGATGACCTCCATCAGGCCGGCCGCGAACGGGATACCGGCGTGCTCGAGCACGCGGGTAAACGGCGAGGCGGCGGCGGTATCGGAGTCACCCAGCGAAGAGTAGGGCAGCAGGAAGGTAATCACCAGCACGGAGCCCAGGTAGAAGACCGAGATACGCAGGATGGTCGAGCGCACGGCGTTGACCAGGGAGCGCTTCGGGTCCTCCGACTCGGCGGAGGCGATGGCGACGACCTCGATGCCGCCGAAGGCGAAGGCGACCGCCAGCAGGCCGGTGGCCACGCCCGACAGCCCGTTGGGCATGAAGCCGTCGCCCAAGAAGATCTCGGTGCCGACGAAGGTGTGGCCGGGCAGCAGGCCGAAGATAAGCGCCACGCCCAGCAGCAGGAAGGCGACGATGACGACGACCTTGATGGCGGCGAACCAGTACTCGAACTCGCCGAAGGAACGTACGTGCAAAAGGTTAATCACGCCGAAGATGGCCACGCACACGGCCGCGGGGATCCACGGCGGCACGGCCAGCCACGCGCCGATGAAGGCGGCGGCGCCGGTGATTTCGGCGCCCAGCACCGCCACGGTGGCCAGCCAGTAGATCCAACCCTGTGTAAAGCCCGCCCAGCGTCCGATGCCGTGCTCGGCATACTCGGAAAACGAGCCGGAGGCGGGAATGACGGTGCCCATCTCGCCGAGCATCTGCATCACGAGGATGGCCAAGGTGCCGGCGATGACATAAGCGACGAGGACCGCCGGGCCAGCGGCGGCGATGGCGACCCCGGTGCCCAAAAAGAGCCCGGCACCGATGGTGGAGCCTAGGCCCATCATCGTCAGGTGGCGGACCTTCAGGCCGTGGCCGAGGGTAGCGGCGGGAGTAGGTTCAGCAGTAGACACTCTCTTAGTGTAGGTCGCCTACGAAAAAGGACCCCCGAAGGGGTCCTTAGCGGCCGAATTTTAATTCTTGTGGAGGTCGGAGTTTAAGGCCACGGCTGCGGCCTTCCACTCGGTGGCCTCGACGGCGCCGGTCACGGAGTGGCGGCGCAGCAGCACGCCGGAAGCGCCCGACAGCTTCGCGGCCTTAACCTGCTCGCCGGCCTCGACGCCGACGGCCTCGGCGACCTTGCCGTAGACGGTAACCCGGGTGCCGGCGGTGACGTACAGGCCCGCCTCGACGACGCAGTCGTCGCCCAGCGAGATGCCGACGCCGGAGTTGGCGCCGAGCAGGCAGCGCTCGCCCAGGGAGATGACCTCCTTGCCGCCGCCGGACAGCGTGCCCATGATGGAGGCGCCGCCGCCGATATCGGAGCCGTCGCCGACCACCACGCCGGCAGAGACGCGGCCCTCGACCATGGAGGCGCCCAGGGTGCCGGCGTTGAAGTTGACGAAGCCCTCGTGCATGACGGTGGTGCCCTCCGCGAGGTGGGCGCCCAGCCGGACGCGGTCGGCATCGCCAATGCGCACGCCGGAGGGGATGACGTAGTCGACCATGCGGGGGAACTTGTCCACCGAGTACACGGTGACCGGGCCGCGGGAGGCCAGGCGGCCGCGCACCATCTGGAAGTCGGAGACGGCGCACGGGCCGTAGTTGGTCCACACGACGTTGGCCAGGTGGCCGAAGATGCCGTCCATGTTCAATTCGTGCGGGCGGACCGCGCGGTGGGACAGCAGGTGCAGGCGCAGGTAGGCGTCGTAGGTGTCGATGGGGGCATCGTCAAGCGAGGCGATGCCGGTGGCAACTGCCACGCGGGCGACGCCGCGTTCCTCGTCGGGGCCTACCAGCTCAGCGAACTGCTGGGGAACCTCATCCAGCTGGGTGGTGCCGGACTGCTCCACCGGCTGATCGGTGTGGACGGCCGGGAACCAAACGTCCAAGACCGTGCCGTCGTGGGTGATGGTCGCGAGCCCGCGGGCGGATGCTGAAGTCATAGTGTGAAAATGCCTCGTGAAAAAATCGAAGGGAATATGCCACGTATTCAGTTGTTTAGACGCACGTTGAGCCAGTTTAGCTAATTAGCGTTTGTTGCGCCCCACCTGGCTGCGCGCGCCGGTCGGCAGTGCGAAAGACAGCACGATGAGGACGGCGGACATCGCCACGACGGCGCCGATCTGGGCGCGGGCGGCCGGGTCGAAGAGCATGAGCACGATCAGCGCGCCTAGGGCGGCCAGCACGATCCACGGCACGTACGGGAAGCCGGGGGTGCGCAGCTGGGTGAGCTCGCCGTTGGCCTTCATCTCGGGGTGCAGCTTCAGGTAGGAGCAGACCACCAGGATCCAGATGACCAGCAGGCACCCGCCCACGGCGTTGAACAGGAAGGTCAGCAGCCCCGGCGGGTTCCAGTACTGCAGGCCGACGGAGGCGAAGGCGAAGATCATGGAGAGCACGACGGCGTTGCGCGGCGAGCCCTGGGCGTTGGTGAACAGGAAGGCGTGGTGGGCGTTGCCGTCGCGGGCCATGTCGAAGACCAGGCGGGAGGTCGCGTAAATCTGGGCGTTGAACGCGGACAGCAGGGCCACGACGATGACGAGCTCCATGAAGCCGGCCACGGCCGGGATGTTGGCGGTGCCCATCACCAGGGCGAAGGGGGACTGGGAGGCGTCGTCGGCGTCCTGGATCAGCTCGAAGGGCAGCAGCAGGGCGATGACGGCGACCGAACCCAGGTAGAAGACGATGATGCGGAAGATGATGGCGCGCACGGCGGTGGAGACGTTGTGCGCGGGATCCTCGGACTCCGCGGCGGCGATGGTCACCAGCTCGATGCCGCCGAAGGCGAAGGCCACGGCCAGCAGGCCGGCGGCGAAGCCGGGGATGCCGTTGGGCAGGAAGTTATCGGTGAAGTTCTCCGTGGCGACGAAGGTCGTGCCCGGCCACAGGCCGGTGACCATCAGCACGCCCAGCACGAGGAAGGCGACGATCACCGCGACCTTGATGACAGCGAACCAGAATTCGAACTCGCCGAAGCCGCGCACGGAGGCGAAGTTGATGACCGCGAAGATCAGCACCGCAATGAGCGCCGGGATCCACGGCTCGACGCCGAACCAACCGCCGATGATGGCCGCCGCGCCGGTGATTTCGGCGCCCATGACCATCACCAGCATGAACCAGTACAGCCAGCCGCAGGTAAACCGCGCCCAGTTGCCGAAGGCCTGGCCGGCGTAGGTGGAAAAGGAGCCCAGCGACGGGCGGGCGGAGGCCATTTCCCCCAACATTCGCATGATCAGGGCGACCAAGGCGCCCGCGATGGCATAGGCGATGAGAATGGACGTGCCGGCGATATGAATGCCCACGCCCACGCCGAGAAACAGTCCGGCGCCGATGGCGGAGCCCAGGCCCATCATGGTCAGGTGGCGGGTTTTTAGTCGCTGTGGTTTCTCCGTAGCCATTGAATTCTCCAACCCAGATTTGCGATATGTCGATCCCGCTGAAATACAGCGAGTGTTTGCTGGGAGTTTACACGTTCGTCACCAAGGTCACGCCCGCCACCCCCGCGTTACGCGGTAGCATGGCCGGTTGTGAGTACTCCGAAGCCGAATTACCTAGATCTGCTGACCTGCCCAGTCGAGCTGACGAAGCAGCTCGTGGACATCCCCAGCCCCTCCCACCACGAGGAAGCCATCGCGGATGCGATTGAGGCCGCCCTCCGCGACATCGAGGAGGTGGAGGTCGTTCGCTTCGGCAACACGGTCTGTGCCCGCACCCACCGCGGGCTGGATTCCCGCGTGGTCCTGGCCGGGCACGTGGACACGGTCCCGCTGGCCGACAACGTGCCGCATCACATGGATGGCGAGACGATGTTCGGCTGCGGCACGGTCGACATGAAGTCCGGCCTGGCCGTCTACCTGCACACCTTTGCCACCCTGGCTAACGATGCCTCCTTGGCCCACGATCTCACCTTCATCGCCTACGAGGGGGAGGAGGTCGCCACCGAATACAACGGCCTGGGCCACATCCAGCGCGACAACCCGGAGTGGCTGGCCGGGGACCTGGCGCTGCTGGGTGAGCCCTCCGGCGGGATGATCGAGGCCGGCTGCCAGGGCAGCATCCGCCTGCGGGTCACCGCCCGCGGCACCCGCGCGCACTCGGCACGGGCCTGGCTCGGCTCGAACGCCGCCCACACCCTGGCCCCGGTCATCAACAACATCGCCGCCTACCAGCCGCGCGACGTCGAAATCGACGGCTGCGTCTATAAGGAAGGCATCAACATCGTGCAACTGGAGGCCGGGGTGGCGACCAACACTATCCCGGACGAGGCGTGGCTGTTCGTCAACTACCGCTTCGCGCCCGATCGCAGCTCCGAGGAGGCCATGGCCCACCTGCGCGAGGTCCTCGGCGAGCACGAGAACATCGACATCGAGGTCGATGACGTCGCCGGGCCCGCGCTGCCCGGCCTGGGCCAGCCCGCGGCCGCCGCGCTTATCGATGCCGTCGGCGGCCAGGTCCGCGCCAAGTACGGCTGGACCGACGTGTCCCGCTTCTCCGAGATGGGCACCCCGGCGGTGAACTTCGGCTGCGGCGATCCCGGTTTCGCGCACAAGCCGGACGAGCAGTGCCCGGTAGGCCAGATCACCTCGGTCGCCAGCGTCCTGCGCCAGTACCTGACCAGCACGAACTCTTAAGAGAAAACTCTTAAAAGAAAACAAAGAAAGGGAGCCGTTGTCGATGGCACCGCAGAAAAACAATCAGAAGCACCTTTCTGAAAATTATCACCGCACCCTGCGCGGGCCGCTGCTGCTGCGCACCGAAGGCGAGCAGGAGTCGACCTACGACCAGCGCCTGCTGCAGTCGGGCGCCGACCACGAGTGGCAGCACGCCGACCCGTGGCGCGTGCTGCGCATCCAGGGCGAGTTCGTGGCCGGCTTCGACGCCCTGTCGAAGCTGCCCAAGGCCGTGACCGTCTTCGGCTCGGCGCGCACGCCGGAGGATGCCCCCTCCTACGCCCAGGCCGTCGAGCTGGGCAACAAGCTAGTCGGCGCGGACTACGCCGTCATCACCGGCGGTGGCCCCGGCATCATGGAGGCCGCCAACCGCGGCGCGCACGAGGCCGGCGGCATGTCCATCGGCTTAGGCATCGAGCTGCCCTTCGAGCAGGGCCTGAACCAGTACGTCGACCTGGGCCTGAACTTCCGCTATTTCTTCGCCCGCAAGACCATGTTCTTGAAGTACTCCCAGGCTTTCGTCTGCCTGCCGGGCGGGATGGGCACCATGGACGAGTTCTTCGAGGTTGCCTGCATGGTCCAGACCGGCAAGGTGACCAACTACCCGATCGTCCTGCTCGACACCGAGTACTGGTCCGGCCTGGTGGACTGGATGCAAAAGCGGCTGGTCGCCGACGGCTACATCAATGAGTCCGACCTGGACCTGTTCCTGGTCACGGACTCGGTGGACGAGGCCGTCGAGCACATCGTCAGCGCGCACGCCATCATGACCGACGGGCGCATCCGCGATCTCTAGCCCCATGCACAACCACGCTATCGCCCAGGTCATGGCGATTATCAACCGCACCCCGGACTCTTTCTACGACCAGGGCAGCACCTTCGAGCTAGACCGCGCCCTGGCGCGCTGCGAGCAGGTCGTTGCGCAGGGGGCATCGATAGTCGATGTCGGCGGCGTCAAAGCCGGGCCCGGCACGCAGGTCGATGCCGCCGAAGAGATCGACCGCGTCGTGCCCACCATCGCGGCCATCGCCGAGCGCTACCCGGACGTCGTCGTGTCCGTGGACACCTGGCGCTCCGAGGTTGCCGATGCCGCCATCGCCGCCGGCGCCCGACTCGTCAACGACACCTGGGCGGGCTTTGACCCGCAGCTCATCGAGGTCGCCGGCCAGCACCGCGTCGGCTACGTCTGCTCGCACACCGGCGGGATCACCCCGCGCACCCGCCCGCACCGCGTGCACTTCGACGACGTGGTCGCTGACGTCATCGGGGAGACCACCGCTCTGGCCGAGAAGGCCGCGGGGTTGGGCTGCCCAGAAGAGCTGGTCTTTATCGACCCCACGCACGACTTCGGCAAGAATACTTTCCACGGGCTCGAGCTGCTGCGGCGCATCGACGAGGTCGTGGCGACCGGCTGGCCGGTGCTCATGGCGTTGTCGAACAAGGACTTCGTGGGCGAGACCGTCGGCCGCGGGGTAGGCGAGCGCGTCGCCGGGACGCTCGCGGCCACGGCTTGGGCCGCGGCCCGCGGGGTGGCGGCCTTCCGCGTGCACGAGGTCGCCGAGACCGTCGACGTCATCCGCATGACCGCGGCTATCGCGGGCGAGGTGGCCCCGCTGGCCACGACGCGAGGGCTGGCATGAAAGTCTCCGTTGTCATCCCGGCGCTCAACGAGGAAGCCACCGTGGCCCGGGTCGTTACCGCCTGCCTCGCCGACTGCCCGCACGAGGTCTTAGTCATCGACGCCGATTCCACCGACGAGACCGCGAAAGAGGCCGCCCGCGCCGGGGCCACGGTGCGCAACTGGCGCGAGGTGCTCCCAGGTATTACGCCCGTGCCCGGCAAGGGCGAGTCGCTGTGGCGCGGGGTCGCCGCCGCGCGCGGGGACGTCGTGGTCTTCGTCGACGCCGACTTGGACTCGGCCGAGCCCGGCATGGTCAACGCCCTGGCCCGGCCCTTCCAGGACCCGGGGATCCACCTGGTCAAAGCCCATTACGAGCGCACCCTAGGGGCACAAGCCACCGGCGGCGGGCGGGTGACGGAGCTTTCTGCCAAGCCGCTGCTGCGCCTGTTCTTCCCGGAGCTAGCCGATATCTACCAGCCGCTGGGCGGGGAGTACGCCCTGCGGCGCGCGAGCGCGGTGCAGCTGCCCTTCGTCGCCGACTACGGGGTTGAGGCCGGCCTGCTGATAGATGTGTGGCGGGCCTATGGGAGGGCATCGATAGCGCAGGTGCCACTGGCCCCGCGGCGCCACCGCAACAAGCCGCTGGAGCAGCTGGGCCCGATGGCGGACGTGGTGGCGCAGACCATCCTGGCCCGCGCCGGGGCGGGAGTGCCCGAGGTGGCCGAGCGGCCTGCGCTTGCTGGTATCCTCAAACCATGATTTCTTGGCTCGTGCTGATCGTGGTGCTGGGCGCCCTCGTCGTCGTGGGCACCTGGCTGTGGGGCAAGCTGGTAGGCCCCGGGCCCGTCATGGAGGCCGTCCCCAACCCGGCGGCCGCCGATGAGCACAACGATGCCGCCCTCGCCGCCGGCAACTACGCCGAGATGGAGTTCGACGTCGCCCGCCACGGCTACCGCCAGGACCAAGTCGACCGCGTGATAGCGGCCCTTAGCACCGAGCTGGAAAGGTACCGGGCCGCTACCCCGGATGTGAATAAAGGATAGACTGGGAAGAAGCAGTAATCCTTTGTAAAGAAAGTGTGGAAACCATGGCAGCTATGAAACCTCGTACCACGGGCGGAGCGATGGAAGCGGTGGAAGAATCGCGCAAGATTGTCATGCGGATCCCCTCCGACGGCGGCGGGCGAATCGTCATCGAACTGTCCAAGGAAGAGGCGGCGGAGCTCGGTTCGTTGCTGACCGAAGTCGCCAGCTAGAGTAGGTCTATGCTTTCCGACATCATTGATCTTTTGGCGGATCCCGCCGACGGAAGTGCCCTTAAGGGCGCAGACGAGTTTTCCCGCCTCGTGTCCGAGTCTGGACACAGCTACGACGTAGCCAAGCAGGGCTACGTGACGCTCGCGGCCGGGGCGGGGCTCAAGCACCAGGGCGATGACATGGACATGGTCAACGCCCGCGAAACCTACCTGGCCAGGGGCCATTTCGCCCCCTTCGTAGAGGCCGTGACCGGCAGCATCCAGGACGTCGTGGAGCCGGTGGCTGACGATGTCGCCCCGACCATCCTCGAGGTCGGCGCCGGCACCGGCTACTACCTGGCGCACACGCTCGACTCGATTGCGGGTTCGCGCGGCGTGGGCCTGGATATCTCCCCGCACGCGGCCAAGCACCTGGCCAAGGCCCACCCGCGGATCGGCGCCGTGGTCGCCGACGTCTGGGAGCGCCTGCCGCTGCGCGATAAGAGCGTGCACGCCATCTCCGTGGTCTTCGCCCCGCGTAACCCGGCCGAATTCCGCCGCATCCTGGCCCCGGGCGGCCAGGTCGTTGTGCTGACCCCCGAGGTCGGCCACCTCGACGAGCTGCGCGAGCCGCTGGGCATCCTGGGCGTGGAAGAGGGCAAGATCGACCGCATGTACGAGCAGGCCAGCGGCTACCTCGAGCAGGCCGCCGACCCGGTGGATATCTCTTTCCCCATCACCCTGGACAAGGAATCCATCCGCGACCAGGTGGGGATGAGCCCGTCGGCGCGGCACATCAGCGCCGCCGAACTCGACGAGCGCCTAGCGGCCCTGCCGACGACGCTGTCGGTCACCGCCCGCGCCCGCCTCGACCGCCTGCGCGCGGTCTAGCCCGGCCGGTTCTCCTAAGAGCCGGCGCGCTCCCACTCGCGCAGGATTTCGGCGTCGCCGCTGGTGCGCAGGCCGCTGCAGCCGCCGGTGAAGTAGACGCGCGAGGCCATGGCCACCTGGCCGCCGTCGGCGAAGACCTCGACGGTAGAGCCATCGATGATGATGGTCAGCGAGTCGGAGTCGTCCTCGGCGAGGGAGGCGGCGGCGGGGGCATCGTCGGCGTAGAGATCCTGGAACTTGGAGCAGCGCTTAAGGCTGAGCTCCTCGCCGGAGTGGGTCACGACCGCGGCCGGATCCCCGTCGGCGTCGAGCAGTTCGACCGTCAGGTGGGAGCCGGCCGGCACGTTGAGCAGACCCACCCAGGAACGCGCCCGGGAGGACTCGGCAACCGCGTCCGGCAGGCCCACGGCCGGGGTCTGGAAGAGCTTGCCGCCCTGCAGGGTGACGTGCCGCGGCAGGGAGAGCACGTTGGCCCAGCCTTCCTCGGTGAAGGAGGGGTGCGTGGTGGCATCGTCGGCGCGGCCCTGGCCGTTCATGAGACCGAACAGGCGCGACTGCTCGAAGCGCTGCTGCTGGTCGACCGTGCCCGGCATGTAGTTCGTGGTGCGCGGGCGGGTGAAATCGTGCCCGAAGTCCAGCTGCTGGAAGCCGGTACGTACGTTAAACACGGTGCCCTCCAGGCGCCCGACCAGGTAGCCGGAGACTTCTCGGTCGCCGCGCTCGATGGTCACTAGCAGGACGTCGTAGATGTGGTCGTCGACCTGATCGCGCAGGCGGATGATGCGCGGGGAGACGACCGGGGGCAGGTCCCCGCCGGCGCTCCAGCCGGACAGGCCGGTGTCGCCGTCGAAGGTCAGCGGGCCGGAAAAGGTCCAGGAGGTGCCGTCCTCGGAGTGGAGGATGACCGGCTGCGGGGTTTCCGTGGTGCCGGTCAGCGCCAGCATGATCCAGCCGGCGTGCCCCTCGTCGCGGTCGGCCTCGGCCCAGCCGGGCACGACGCAGGGGGAGCGGAACCGGGAGAAATCGGTGGTGTCGGAGGCGACGGTGCCCACCCGCTGGATGGCCGCGTCCAGGGTGGACGGGTCGTCGGAGACCTCGCAGACGCGGTCGAAGTCCTTGTCTTGGGCCAGGGCCACGGTGCTGCCCGTCGACGTCACGGAGGTGAAGTACAGGTTCACGCCGGCATCGACTGCCGCGACGGCGCCGGCGCGCAGCGTGATTTCGCCGCCGGCGGGGGCGAGCACGTCGTCGCACTCCAACCAGTCGAAGGGCATGTCCTCGGAGAAGACATGGCCCCACCGGGCGCCCTGCCCGGGCTGCGCGCGGTACTGGAAGTACAGGTGCCAGGTCGTGCCGTCGAGCAGCGCCCCGGCGGGAGCGTCCAGGATTCCGCTTTCCGGAGCGAAGTGAAGCTCAGGATGGTGAATGTGGATTGGCAAGAAAAACTCCTTAAAACTCAGACCAGCGAGCGGTAGATATCGACCGTTTGTTGTGCGATTGCCGCCCAGGAAAACTCCTCCACGGCGCGCTGCCGGCCGGCCTCGCCGTAGCGGCGGGCGCGGTCGGGGTCGGCGGCGAGGTCGTTGACGGCCTGGGCCAGATCCGCCTCGAAGGTGGCGGCGTCGTCGGCGTCGTAGGGCACCAGAGTACCCGTAATCCCGTCGCGGACGACTTCCGGAATGCCGCCGACGCGCGAGGCGACGACCGCGGTGCCGCACGCCATGGCCTCGAGGTTAACGATTCCCAGCGGCTCGTAGATGGACGGGCACACGAAAATATCCGCGCCGGTGTAGACCTGCTGGACGCGGTCGTGGTCGAGCATCTCTTGGACCCAGAAGACGCCGTCGCGCTCAGCGCGCAGCGTGTCCACTAAGGCCTGGGTGCGCTCGGCGATCTCCGGGGTATCGGGGGCGCCGGCGCACAGAACGAGCTGGATGCCCGGGTCGAAGGAGCGGGCGGCGCGCAGCAGGTGCTCCACGCCCTTCTGGCGGGTAATCCGGCCCACGAAGGCGACCACCGGCCGCTGGCTGTCCACGCCCAGCTGTGCCAGGTAGTCGCCGTGGCGCGGCTGCCAGCGCTGCGTATCGATGCCGTTGAGCACCACGTGCACCTTGCCGGCGTCGATGTGCGGGTAGGCGTCCAGGATGGAGTCCTTCATGCCCGCAGAGACGGCGATGACGGCGTCGGCGGATTCCATGGCGTTGCGCTCGGACCAGCTGGAGATGTCGTAGCCGCCGCCCAGCTGCTCGCGCTTCCACGGGCGGTGCGGCTCCAAGGAGTGGGCGGTGACCACGTGCGGGATGCCGTAGAGCAGCCCCGCCAGGTGGCCGCCCAGGCCGGAATACCAGGTGTGCGAGTGCACCACGTCCAGGTTGTCGGCCGCGTGCGCCATCCGCAGGCCGGTCGACAGGGTCTGTAGGGCGGGGTTGGCGTCGTTCAGCGCGCTGTCGGGGCCGTGGGCAAAGACCCCGGCCTCAGCGCGGTCGGCGCCCATGCAGTGGACGTCGACGTCGATGATGTCGCGCATGAAGCGGGTCAGCTCGGCGACGTGGACCCCGGCGCCGCCGTAGACCTCGGGAGGGTATTCCTTGGAAAAGATTCCGGCTCTCATACCCTCCCAGAATAATGATTAATGCCGCGCCGCGCACCGAAGGTAAACAGGGGGTAAATACTAGCCATTTCCGCTGCGTAGTTTCGATACTGCGGATAGGTTGGAGGTTGTGAGAAGCCAGCCTAACGTCCTTGCCATCGTCCTCGCGGGCGGAGAGGGCAAACGCCTCTTTCCGTTGACGGAAGACCGCGCCAAACCCGCCGTGCCTTTCGGCGGCTCCTACCGACTCGTCGACTTCGTCTTGTCGAATCTGGTCAACGCCCGTTTCTTGAAGATCGCGGTGCTGACCCAGTACAAGTCGCACTCGCTCGACCGCCACATCTCCCAAGCCTGGAACCTGTCCGGGCCCACGCCGCAGTACATCGCCTCCGTGCCCGCGCAGCAGCGGCGCGGCAAGCGCTGGTACAACGGCTCGGCCGACGCGATCGTCCAGTCGCTGAACCTCATCTACGACGAGAAGCCCGACTACGTCATCGTCTTCGGCGCCGACCACGTCTACCGCATGGACCCGGCGCAGATGGTCGACGAGCACATCGCGACCGGCCTGGACTGCTCCGTCGCCGGCATCCGCGTGCCCCGCTCCGAGGCCAGCGCCTTCGGCTGCATCCAGGCCGACGGCATGGGCACTATCACCGAGTTCGTCGAAAAGCCGGCCGATCCGCCGTCCACCCCCGACGACCCGACGCAGACCTATGCCTCCATGGGCAACTACGTCTTCACCGCCCAGGCGCTTATCGATGCCCTCCTGGCCGACGAGGACAACCCCGACTCCGCGCACGACATGGGCGGCGACATCATCCCGTACTTCGTGGAGCGCGGCCAGGCCCACGTCTACGATTTCATGTCTAACCAAGTACCCGGCTCTACCGAGCGCGACCACGGCTACTGGCGCGACGTGGGAACAATTGACTCCTTCTACGAGGCGCACATGGATCTCATCTCCGTGCACCCCATCTTCAACCTGTACAACCGGCACTGGCCCATCCACTCGACGGATGATTCCAACTTCCCGCCGGCGAAGTTCGTGCAAAACGGTATCGCGCAGTCGTCGATGGTGGCCCCGGGCTGCATCATCTCCGGCGGCACGGTGCGCAACTCGGTGCTGGCCTCCGACGTGCACGTCGCCGACGGCGCGACCGTGGAGGGTTCCGTGCTGCTGCCGGGCGTGCGCGTCGGCCGCGGGGCCGTGGTGCGGCACGCCATCCTGGACAAGAACGTCGAGGTAGGCGAGGGCGCCATCATCGGCGTCGACGCGGAGCGCGACGCCGAGCGCTTCCAGATTTCGGCCGGCGGCGTGGTCGTCGTCGGCAAGAACCAGCGCGTTTAGAGCTTCGTCACGAGCGTGACCCCGCCGCCCAGCGGCAGGCGGGTGACCACGGCGTCCTCGAGCTCGCGGATGGCGGCGTCGGCCTGGCGGGCGGACTGGGTGGCCCGATCCGTGCGGGAGCTATCGCCCAAGGTCCCGTCCAGGAGGGCATTCGGGAGGATCAGGGTGCCGTGCGGGGATAGGAGGGGCCAGGCGGCATCGACTAGCGCGGGCAGGTCCAGGCTGTGCACGTCGGCGTAGATGACCTGGTAGGACTCGCTGGCCAGGCGGCTCATGACGTCGAGCGGGCGCGACGGCAGGTAACGCACGCGGCTGGGCGGGTAACCGGCCTCGCGGAAGGAGGCCTTGGCCGCGGCCTGGTGCTCGGCCTCCGGGTCGATGCAGGTCAGCGAACCCGACTCGGACAGGCCCTCCAAAACGTAGAGGCCGACGACCGCCGCGGCCGGGGAAATGACAATAGCTTGGGCTTTCGGCGTGGCCGCGTGCCCCGTCGAGGCGGCGGCGAGGGTGCTAATCAGCTGGCCCAGCGACTCGTCGGGCAGCGGCAGGGAATACTCCTGCGCGTGGTCGCGGGCGTGCGCCAGTGCCTCCGAGGGCGCGGAGGTCGAGCCGATATAGGATTGCAATGCGTCAAAAGCCGTAGTAGTCACGGCCTTCAGTCTAGGCATAATGCCGCGCTTAGGTGGGGATAACGCCCCGAGTTGTGGGTGGCAAAACGGCTAACAGCAAATGTACAGTCCACCGTCTGGAGTTTGGAAGAAAGATGTAGCACAATACTTGTTATGGCAAAAGAGTCACTCCCGTCGAACGATGCCCCCGCAAGCACCGCAGCTTTCGATGCCGGGCAGGCAGCCATGCCATCGTGGGCCGACTTGGTGGCCGAGCACGCCGACAGCGTCTACCGGCTGGCCTACCGCCTGTCCGGTAACCAGCACGACGCGGAGGACCTAACCCAGGAGACCTTCATGCGTGTGTTCCGGTCGCTGCACAACTACCAGCCGGGCACCTTCGAGGGCTGGCTGCACCGGATCACCACCAACCTCTTCCTGGACATGGTGCGCCACCGCGCGAAGATCCGCATGGAGGCCCTGCCCGAGGATTACGACCGCGTGCCGGGCAACGATATGACGCCCGAGCAGGCCTACACCGTGGCCAATCTGGACCCGGCCTTGCAGGCCGCGCTGGATTCGCTGAGCCCGGAGTTTCGTGTCGTCGTCGTGCTTTGCGACGTCGTGGGCATGAGCTACGACGAAATCGCCGAGACCCTGGGCGTGAAGATGGGCACTGTGCGCTCCCGCATCCACCGCGGCCGGTCCCAGCTGCGCGCGGCCATCGAGTCCGCCGCGGCTAACGATGCCGACGCTCGCCTCCTGCTTCCCACCAAGTCCTAGGAAAATTCCCTAGGCTGGTGTTAGGACTAGTGCTAGGTGGCAGAAAGGAGGCCAAAGCTGTGCACCCGCATGTTTCGCGTTTTTCTTCCTTGGGCGCGGCCGGAGCTGCCGGTTCGGCCGGAGCTGCTGGCGCGGCGGGGATTGCGCGGGCCCGCAAGATCCGCGACAAGGCTAAGGCGCGGGCCCGCCGCATGGACACCATCGGGCACTTGGGCCCCGAGGCGGTCGTGGCCTTCGTCGACGGCGAGATGGACCACAAGGCCGCTCACCGCGTGCGCGTGCACCTAGTACACTGCGCGGAATGCCGCCGCGAGGTCCACGTGCAGCGCGGCGCCTCGGAATGGGTGCGCATGTGCAACGTCGACCACCAGGTGCGCGCGCCGCATTCGCTGGTGGATAGGCTGACTAGCATCGCTAGCTCGGCGGTGGGGCCCGGCCCGGACGCCTCCACGCCGACCTACCATCCGGAACAGGATCTGCTCGACCGGCTGGAGATGATGGTGCGGGCCATCCGGCATAACCAGGGCCGTGGAGAAAGACTAGAGTAAGTCACGTGTTTTCGAATTTAGGCGTTACCGAGATCGTGGTGATCGTGCTGATCGCCGTCGTTGTCATCGGGCCGGAGCGGCTGCCCGGCGTGCTCCAGGACGTGCGCGCCGCGATTTTCGCCGCGCGGCGGGCGATCAACAACGCCAAGGCCGAGCTCAACGGCGAGGTGGGGGAGTTCTCCAAGGAGTTCGACGACCTGCGCGGGCCGCTCAACCAGGCCATGGAGTGGGGCCGGCTCGGGCCCCGCGGCGTGCTGACCAAGGCGCTGTTCGACGGCGACGATAGCGCCTGGGACGACTTCAACCCGAAGAAATTCTTAGACGAGCCGGCGGCGAAGGTCGAGCAGCGCGAGGAAAGCTACAGCCCGTACACCGACCAGCCGCGCGAAACCAATACCGCGGCGGCCGCGCAGGGCTTTGATTATTCGCAGATTTACGCTGCCGATGCCACCTCTGCCCCCGCGCCCGAGGAGAAGGCAGCACCGCAGCCTAAGCAGCAACCGCAGCCGAGTGAACGCCGCCCCGAGCAGACCTCGGGCTTTAGCTGGTCGGATATTACCTAGCGTTTAGTGCTGGGTAACGCCCAAGCCCAGCGGCTTGCCGGCCAGGGAATCCTTCCGCACCGCGATCTTGTCCGCGATGGCGGCCACCGCTTGCGCGGCAGCCGAGTCGGGGGCCTGCTCGAGGATCGGCACGCCGGCATCGCCGCCGGTGCGCAGCGCCGGATCCAGCGGAATCTGGCCCAGCAGCGGGACCTCGTGGCCCAAAAGGGTGCTCAGCCGGTCCGCGACGATCTGGCCGCCGCCGCTGCCGAAGATGTCCATCGTGGTGCCGTCCGGCATGACCATCGCGCCCATGTTCTCAATGACGCCGGCCACACGCTGGCGGGTCTGCTGGGAGATGGAGCCGGCGCGCTCGGCGACCTCCGCGGCCGCGGCCTGCGGGGTGGTGACGATGAGCAGCTCGGCGTTGGGGATGAGCTGGGCCACCGAGAGCGCGACATCGCCGGTGCCGGGAGGGAGATCCAGCAGCAGCACGTCGAGGTCGCCCCAGAAGACGTCGACCAGGAACTGCTGGAGGGCGCGGTGGAGCATCGGCCCGCGCCAGACGACCGGCGCGTTGCCCTCGACGAACTGGCCGATGGAGATGTGCTTAATATCGTGCGCGATGGGCGGCAGCAGCATCTCCTCGTCCAGCACGGTGGGGCCTGTCGTCGAGCCCAGCAGGCCGGGGACGGAGTGGCCGTAGATGTCGGCATCGATAATGCCTACCTTGAGGCTCTTGCGCTGCAGGGCGGAGGCCAGGTTGACGGTCACGGAGGACTTGCCGACGCCGCCCTTGCCCGAGGCCACCGCGAAGACGCGGGTGGTGGAATCGGGCTTCGCGAACGGGATTTCCGGCTCGGCCTTGCCGCCGCGGAGCTTCTTTTTGAGTTCGAGGCGCTGCTCGTCGTTCATCGCATCCAGCGTCACGGTGACGTTGCCAACGCCGTCGATGTCTTCCAACGCCGCCTGGGTGTTGGACTGGATGGTGTTTTTCATCGGGCAGCCGGCGATGGTCAGGTAGATTTCCACGGCGACGTCGTTGCCGTCGACGGAAATGGACTTGACCATGTCGAGTTCGGTAATCGGGCGCCCGATTTCAGGATCCTCTACGCGGGAGAGCGCGCTGCGGACAGCGGATTCGGTTAGTGCACTAGTCATATCATGAACCATCGTAGTAACCGGGCGGGGAAAATACACGTCGGGGCACGCCGTGTAAGATGACAGGGAATTTCAACGTTGGGAGGATTCGATGCGTGTGCAAGCCGGTGCCGCCTGCCTGGTGGCCGCGGTGGTGGCCTTGAGCGGGTGCGCGGACGCCGATCCGGGCAGCTCCGCCGACCCGCGGGAAGACGCGGACATCCGCATCCTGGTCGACTCGCAGGAGACGGAGGGCCAGGTCGTCGCCGAAATCTTCAAGCAGGCCTTCGCCCGCAACGACCGGCATGCCGAGCTAGTCGTCGAGGACAACACAGCCGGTTCCTCCCTGGTGGAAAAGATGGGCGAGGAAGGTAATTTCTGGGCCGCCTGCACCGGCGATGCCCTCTACGCCCTCGACCCCGACCGCGCCCGGGAGATGGCCGAAGATTTCGGCGCCGGCGAGGCCAGCCGGGACGAGGACCGCAACGGGCAGACGCACATCGCGATGATGGAATCGCTGCCGACCACGCTGACCACCGTCGACCCGTCGACCGCCCAGGGCTGCAGCGCGAGCCCCGCCAGCGAGCTGCCGCAGAACTACAGCCCCATCTTCACGAAGGGCCTGCTGGACCGGGAAGAAATGGAGATGCTGGGCTCGCTGTCGAAATTCCTGATCGAGCAGGACATCGACGAGTTGGTCGAGGAGGTCGAGACCGGTGACGGCGACATCGAGAAGGTCGTTTCCCGCTGGAGCCAGAACAGCGTCCCCGAAGGCGAGCTGGACGCGAACAGCGACTCGGATTCCACCGAAGAATAGCGCCCCGGAAAATAGCGCCCCGGCCTGTGGATAACTCCGCGGTATATGCGCCCGCATATAATTTGGGCCGGTTATCCACAGGCTAGCGCCCCGAATCCTTGAGCCGCGCCGCGCGGGCTGCTGTTCTAGGAGGCATGAACACAGAATTTGATCCAGACCGTTTAGAACGCACGCGGGCGTACTTCGGGGCGCGGGCGACGGGCATCGCCCTGCTGGAGGAAGTCCGCGGCGCGAGCGTCGACGACCTCGTGCAGCATGCCGGTGCCACGCGCGCCGGTGCCGAAGAGCTGCTGGGAGTGCGCGACCTCTTTTTCGGGGCCACCCGCTACCGTGGTCGCCAACGCCGGGCGCTAGCGTCTGCGCGCCGGATTGGCCACGACCTGGCGGTGCTGCTGGTGATCGCCTACCACGTGGGGCGGGCCCGCAAGCAGGACGACGCCTGGCGCATCTTCGAGGAACTTGCGGCCATTGCGGCGGACGAGGAGGCGATGGGGCGCATCGCTCGCCGCAAGGTGCGCGAGGCCAACCCCAGCCCAACCCGCACGCCCGGCGTCGAGCTGCGTCGCGGCAAGGACGGACTGTGGTCGTGGAAGATTACCGCGGACTCGGCGTTCATCGCGGACCTGCACGCCAACATCGACTCGGTCGACGACGCCCGCGCCGTCCTCTTAGGCGGCGGCGGGGCGGCCACACCGGCAATCACCAACGCGGTCATGGACATCAGCGACTTCGGTCGCCTGCTTAACGATGCCTCCTCCGGCGCCGAAGACATCGCCGTCCAGCTGACCAACGGCGCCGTCGTCAGCGGCGCCGAGCTGGTGCGGCGCAAGCTCAGCGAATTCGGTTTCGTCGGCCTGGTCGACCCAGTGCGCGGGCCGGTGAACCTCTACCGCATCGAACGCTTTGCCTCCGACAAGCAGCGGCGCCTGGCGCTGATTGAAAACCCGGTCTGCGCCTGGCCGGACTGCCTGGTGGGCGGGGATGAATGCCAGGTACACCACATACAGGCCTGGGAGCGGGGAGGGCCGACCAACATGGACAACCTGGTCACCTTGTGCCCGCACCACAACGGCGCGAATGATGACGCGGGGTGCGGCGGGCCGGCATCGCGGGGCAGGATGGCACGGGTGCGCGGAAAGACGGTGTGGATACCGCCCCGGTAGGTCCGCCTAGAAACAAAAAACCGACCCGCCGCCTCCCTAGCTGAGGGAGGGCAGCGGGCCGGCTAGTCGGCGTGCCTAGAGCGCGGTCTAGACGTCGAAGGCCTCATCGAGCAGGTTCTTCTGCTCGAGCTGGTGGACCTTGGACACGCCGGTGGCAGTCGAGGACTGCGCGCGGCGGGACACGCGGACCAGTTCCGGCATGTCCGGAATCAGCTCGCGCAGGTGCTCGTTGTAGAACGGCCACGGGCCCTGGTTGGCCGGCTCGTCCTGGACGAAGCGCACCTGGGTGGCGTTCGGGTAGGTCTCGAAGGCCTCGCGCAGGCGGTTGAACGGGATCGGGTGCAGCATCTCGACGCGCACGATGGCGATGTCGTCGCGGCCGTCCTTCTCCCGCTTCTTCTCCAGGTCGTAGTAGATCTTGCCGGAGCAGAGCATGATGGTCTTGACCTTGTCCGGGTCGCCGACAACCTTGCCGTTGTGGTCGACCTGGTTCGGGTCGTTGATGACCGAGCGGAAGGAGGTCACCTCGGTGAAGTCCTCCACCGCCGAGGTCGCCTGCTTGTTACGCAGCATGGACTTCGGGGTGAAAACGACCAGCGGACGCTTCATCGTGCCCAGTGCCTGGCGGCGCAGCAGGTGGAAGTGGTTGGCCGGGGTGGTCGGCTGCGCCACGGTCATCGAGCCCTCAGCGCACAGCTGCAGGTAGCGCTCGATACGGGCGGAGGAGTGGTCCGGGCCCTGGCCCTCGTAGCCGTGCGGCAGCAGCAGCACGAGCGAGGAGGTCTGGCCCCACTTGGCCTCGCCGGAGGCGACGTACTCATCGATGATGGTCTGCGCGCCGTTGGCGAAGTCGCCGAACTGGGCCTCCCAGGCCACCAGGGCGTCCTGGTTGCCCAGGGAGTAGCCGTACTCGAAGCCCATGCCGGCGTACTCGGTCAGGGCGGAGTTGTAGATGAGGAACTTGCCGCCGTTGCCCTTGGCGTCGGCCAGGTGGTTGAGCGGGTTGTACTCCTGGCCGGTCTCCGGGTCGAACAGGACTGCGTGGCGCTGGGTGAAGGTACCGCGGCGGGTATCCTCACCGGCGATACGGATGACCTTGCCGGAGTTTGCCAGGGAGCCGAAGGCGAGCAGCTCGCCCCAGGCCCAGTCGATGCCGCCTTCCTGCGCGGTCTTGGCCCGCTCCTTGGCGACCTTGGACACGCGCTTGTGCAGGTCGAAGCCCTCCGGCGGGTTGACGAAGGCCTGGCCCAGCTCGTTCATCTCCTCGGCGGTGATGGAGGTATCCAGACCGCGGGTCAGCTCCTGGGACGAGGTAATACCGGTCTGCTCCTGCGGGCCGGTCTTTTCGGCTTCCTTGACCTCGGTGAACACGGACTCCATCTGGTCGTGGAAGTCGCGGGCGGCGGCCTCGGCGTCTTCCGCCGAGAGATCGCCACGGCCGATGAGGTCCTCGGTGTAGGACTCGCGCACGCCCTTGTGGTCGTTGATGAGGTCGTAGAGAACCGGCTGGGTCATCGACGGGTCGTCGGCCTCGTTGTGGCCGCGCAGGCGGTAGCAGATGAGGTCGATGAAGACGTCCTTGCCGAACTGGCGGCGGTACTCGGTAGCCAGCTGGCCGACCCAGACGACGGCCTCCGGGTCGTCGCCGTTGACGTGGAAGACCGGGCAGTCGAAGCCCTTGGCCAGGTCGGTGGCGTAGTGGGTCGAGCGGCCGGAGTCCGGGGTGGTGGTGAAACCAATCTGGTTGTTGACCACGATGTGGATGGTGCCGCCGACGGTGTAGCCGCGCAGGTTGGACAGGTTGATGGTCTCCTGGACCACACCCAGGCCGGTGAAGGAGGCATCGCCGTGCAGCATCAGCGGGACGACGGAGTAGCCCTCGTCGCCCTGGTCGATGATGTCCTGCTTGGCGCGGGCCATACCGACCAGCACCGGGTCGACGGCCTCCAGGTGGGACGGGTTGGCGGTCAGGGAGACCTTAATCTCGCCGTCGCCGAACATCTGGAGGTGCTCGCCGCTGGCGCCCAGGTGGTACTTAACGTCGCCAGAGCCGCCCAGCTGGCCGCCGCGGTAGTTGCCGTCGAACTCTTCGAAGAGCTCGGCCAGCGGCTTGCCCACGATGTTGAACAGGACGTTCAGGCGGCCGCGGTGCGGCATGCCGATGACGACCTCGTCCAGGCCCTGGCCGGCGGCGGTGTCGATGATGGAGTCCATCAGCGGGATGAGGGACTCGGCGCCCTCCAGGGAGAAGCGCTTCTGGCCGACGTACTTGGTCTGCAGGAAGTTCTCGAAAGCCTCGGCGGCGTTGACCTTCTGCAGGATGTACTTCTGCTCGGCATTGGTCGGCTTGGGCATGCCGTCCTCGAGGCGATCTTGCAGCCAGCCGCGCTCGTCGCGATCGAGGATGTGGGCGTACTCGGAGCCGACCTTCAGGGTGTAGGCCGAACGCAGGCGGGACAGGACCTCGCGCAGCGTCATGGACTCCTTGCCGCCGAAGCCACCGACGTTGAAGGTGCGGTCCAGGTCCCAGATGGTCAGGCCGTGGGTGGCCATGTCCAGGTCGCGGTGATCCGGCGACGGCAGGCCCGGCTGGTGCCAGCCCAGCGGGTTGACGTCGGCCAGCAGGTGGCCGCGGGAACGGTAGGCCTCGATGAGCTGCATGACGCGGGTGTTCTTGTCCACGCCGGAGTTCGGGACGTCCTGGGCCCAGCGGAACGGCTGGTAGGGAACGCCCATCTCGGCGAAGAGCTCGTCCCAGAACTTGTCGTCGACCAGCAGCTGGCCGATGGTGCGCAGGAACTCACCGGACTCCGCGCCCTGGATGACGCGGTGGTCGTAGGTGGAGGTCAGCGTGACCAGACGGCCCACGCCCAGGTCCGCCAGGCGGTCGGCGGAAGCGCCGGCGAACTCGGCCGGGTAGTCCATGGAGCCGACACCGATGATGGAGCCGGAGCCCTTGGTCAGGCGGGCGATGGAGTGGCGCGTGCCGATGCCGCCCGGGTTGGTCAGGTTGATGGTCACGCCGGAGAAGTCGTCCATCGTCAGCTTGCCGTTGCGGGAACGGGTGACGATGTCCTCGTAGGCGTCGACGAACTCGGAAAAGCCCTTGTTTTCACATTCCTTGATGGCGGCGACGACCAGCGCGCGGGAGCCATCCTTCTGCGGCAGGTCGATGGCCAGGCCCAAGTTGATGTGCTCGGGCTGGACGACGGTCGGCTTGCCGTCGGAGACCTCGTAGCGCACGTTCATGGCCGGGTGGATCTGGGTGGCCTTAACCAGGGCGTAGCCGATGATGTGAGTAAAGGAGATCTTGCCACCGCGGGTGCGCTTGAGGTGGTCGTTGATCATGGAGCGGTTTTCCCACATGAGCTTGACCGGCATGTCGCGCACGGTGGTTGCGGTCGGGATCTCCAGGGACTCGTCCATGTTCTTGGCGATGGCCTTGAAGGTACCCTTCAGCGACTTCTGGCCCGGTTCGGGGGTAGCGCCGATGCGATCCAGGGGTGAAGTCGGGGCCTTTTCCTTAGCCGGAGTGTTGGCCTTGGCGGATTCCTTCTGCGCCTTCTTTACACCCTTGGAGACCTCAGTCTCGCGGACGTTCTGCTTGGTCTTAGCAGTCGTGCCTTCAGATTCCTTGGGCGCCTTCGCCGGCTTGTCCTTCTTCGGCTGGGTCGACCCGGATTTGCCAGCGTCAGCCGACTTTTTGGGGGCGCCGTTGGCCTCGAAAAACTCCCGCCATTCCTTATCTACGGAGGATGGATCCTGGGAATACTGCTGGAACTGTTCGTCAATCAGCCACGCGTTGGGGCCGAATATATTCGACTTGCTCACGGCAGGTGCTCGCCTCTTTTCCTTTAGCTTTGTCGGGTAGTCACATCAACTTTAGTGGTAAACATCCACGGCGGGGGTAATGCCCCCAGCAAAGTGGTCCGTTCCCAATGATACGGGTCAACAGCTGGCTGACAATCCTGCTTCTTAATTGGTGATCGCGGGCAGCGGATCGAGGTTGGTGCGGGCGTGTTCGATGACCTGACGGGCCAGCTTGCGGTTGGCCACGGAGCCCAAAAACGCGCCGATTCCGAGCGGCATTAGCTTGGACACCCAGGCCCATTTGAAGCGCTTGGTGATCTGCTTGGTAAAGAGCTTGCCCAGGCGCGCGTTCATCCCGGACAGGGTAGGGGCGGAAAAACGCGTCAGCGATGCCGCGCTCGACAGGCTCGCCCCCTGGCCCAGGTCGCCGACGATGGTGTCGACGAGCGCCGAGCCCTTGGAACCGGTCAGCACCAACAGCACGAGCGCGCGCCTCTGCTCCTCGTTGCTGACATCGATGCCCCGCAGGTGCGCGGAGGCCAGGATGTACCAGGCCGCGGCCTCTAAGAAAACGAGCGAATCCGCCCCGATGGCGGCCGCGCCGGTGAAAAAGCCGACGCCCGGAACGGAGGCGGCCGCGCCGGCCCCGGCGCCCGTGCCCGTGGTGATGTTGCGGAAGTGCTTGTCGATAATCGCCTGGATCTGTTCCGGCGTGGCGTTCGGATTGCGCTTCTTGACCGACTCGACGTATTTGACGATGGTGCCGGCCTGGATCTTGACGGCCTTATCTAAAGACTTGAGCAGAGTGGCCGTCCACTTGTCGGCGTTGTCCGGATCAATGTCGTAGCGCTGCAGGTTGTCCGCGGCCTCTTCCGGGGTGACGGTAGCTACCGCGCCGTTGTCTTCTTTGTTTTTCTTACCAATTCCAAACACGTTTCGTCTCCTCCGATAAATAGGTCCTATACCACTCTAGGGGAAAGTGTGGTGGGGCATCGTCAAGCGTGCGCAAGGTTGCGCAAACCCGACGCGAGCTTACTACGCTGGAATCCATGGGGCCCTGGGACGAGGAGTGGGAAGAAGAATCAGTCGCTGCCGCGCGCCGGCAAGCGGCAGCCGCCCATGCCCGCGCCGCCGAAGCCCAGGCGGCCGCGCACGCCCACCCCGGCGACGGGCTGGCCATCCGGACGGCCGCCGGCTGGGTCCACGGCAAGCGCGAGCACGACGACGAAGGCCTCGACGTCAGCTCCTGGAAGGGGATCCCGTTCGGCAAGGACACCGCGCTCACCGGGCGGTTTTGTGCCCCCGAGCCGGTGGCGGCCTGGGAAGGCGTGCGCGAATGCCGGGACTTCGGCGAGGTGGCGCCGCAGCCGACGTATTCGTGGACTGAGAGGGTCATCGGCAGCGAAGACTGCCTGAACCTGGACGTGGTGCGGCCGACGGGCACGCAGCGGCTGCCGGTGGTGGTCTACCTGCACGGAGGGTCCTTCATCATGGGCTCGTCGCACATGCTGATGCTGCGCGGTTTCCACCTGGCGCAGTCGATGAACGTCGTCTACGTTTCTATTAACTTCCGCCTCGGCGCGCTGGGCTACCTGGATATGCGCAGCCTGCCGGGCGAGTGCGTGGCCAACCCGGCGGTGCTGGACCAGCTCCTGGCGCTGGAGTGGGTGCGGGACAATATCGCCCAGTTCGGCGGCGATCCGGACAACATCACGCTGATGGGCGAGTCCGCCGGGGCGGCCGCGGTGCTTACCCTCATGACGAGCCCGGCGGCGCAGGGGCTCTTCCACAAGGCCATCGCCCAGTCGCCGCCCATCGGGCTGATTCATTCCCGCGCGCAGTCGACGCTGTGGGCCCGCGAGCTGGTCAAGCGTCTGGCCTTGCCGAGGGGAAGCGGCATCGATGAGCTGCGCGCCGAGGAGTGGCCGGACCTGGTCCGCGCTGGGCAGTCGATGATGTGGCGCGCCGGGGAGTTGCTGCACCTGAATTCCTGTTACTCGCCGACGGTCGACGAGGACGTGCTGCCCGCACACCCGCTGGAAGCCTTTGAGAAGGGGAGGCAAGCGGGGGTTCCGCTGCTGGTGGGGACCAACTCGGGCGAGACCAGTTTTGCCAAGTACCTGTTCCAGCGGGAGGATTCCCGCGCCCGCGCCGGGCTGCGGCTGCTACGGTCCTTCGACGAGCGCAACGCCGAACGGGTGGTGGACGCCTACGGGCGGGCCGAGGGCCGGCGGGATTTCGCCGACCTGCTTTCCGATGCCCTGTTCTGGGCGCCCACCGTCCGCGCCGCCGAGGCCCACGCGGAGCGCTACCCGACGTGGATGTACCGCTACGACTACACGCCGATGGCGCTGCGCTGGCTGGGGCTCGGCGCGGTGCACTCGCTGGAGCTGGCCAACGTCTTCGGGGATCCGAAATCCTCGCGGATGTCGCTGGTGACCAAGCTGGGCAACGGGGACGCGGGGGAGTCGATGACGGAGTTGATGCAGGACCACTGGGCACGGTTCATTTGGGAGTCGGAGCCGGCGCCCAGCTGGCCGCGCTACCGGGTGGAAGGCGCGCAAGAATCCGAAGAATCCGAAGAAGCCGAGCTGCGCGCGACGCAGGTTTACGATATCCCGCCGCGGGTGGACCACGATCCGAAGGCCGAGCAGCGCCGGGCTTGGGAGGACTATTCCATGCTGGAATGGGGTGCCGGCCGCCCGGAGCTGCTGGCGGAACTGGGATTCATCACGAGCGAGCCCGATTAGCGGTAGGCTAGGGCCGGTGCACCACTGCCTAAACACAAGGACGGATTGCTGAACATGAGCTTTTTCGAAGATATCGCAATTGCCTTGGACGCCGAAGGAATTGAATCCCGGGTCAACGACGACGTCTTGTTCGTCCCGATCACCGCGGAGCTGGAGATCCAGTTCGTGGAGATCGACCCGCTGCTGCCCGCTGCCAACGTCTACATTGCTGCCGCGGACGTCGACGAGGATGACGAAAACTTCGAGGCAGTGCTGGTCTCGGTGGCGTTTTCGGTAGAGGACGCGACCGAGGCGGTCGCCCGCCACATCGCCACCGACCAGGTGGTCACGGTGCTGCGGGATCTCATCGAAGGTACCGACGAGCGGATTTCCGACCTGGAATTCGAGCAGGACTCCTTTAACCCGAACCTGGTGGTCGCCGAGGTAGGCGAGGACTCCGAGCTGCGCGTGCTCGTGGAGACCGTAGACGGCATCCCGCAGGCGATCGTGCGTTTCCTGGCCTTCGACTTCGACGAGGACGAGCTCGACGCCGCCGAGGACGAGGCCATCTCGGAAGCCTGGGACCAGGGCGAGGCCGACGGCATCGTGGAGGAAGACCGGATCGCGCTGTTTGAAAGCGGCGAGCTGGCCGAAGGCGCGCCGATCATCGAGGTGCCGGCCGAGACCCTAGAGTTGGGCACCTACACCGACTTTGACCGCCTCTTCGACGTGCTGGGCTTGGTCTCCGAGCAGGCGCTTGACTGGGAGGCCCAGCTGGTCTCCTTCGACGCGGGCGAATTTGATGAGCCGGATGTCTACGACATCTTCGGCGAAGACGTCGACGATGCCGATTTCGCCGACTACGAGGACACCACCGGCGAAGACTAATGCACCTCCCCGTTCAAGGATCGCGGGTGAAGTGGCGGAAGGTTTTCGTTGGCCTCGCCACCGCGTTGTTAATCGCCGTGTGGGCCGCGGGCATTAAATACCCTTCCAGCTTGCTGGCGGAGGGGATTTTCGCCAGCACCCCGGCGCTGTTGATGTGGCTCGGGGTGGTTGTCGCCGCGGCCCTGCTGCTGTTGGCCCGGGTTGACGAGCTGCCGGGGACAGTCTTCAAGTTGTTTCCCTGCGCGGTGGCGGTCAACGTGCTGATTGGCTGGCTTTTCCGGGCCTGGGAACTGCCGTTTTATTTCGACAGTATCGGTACCGGTATAGCCGCCATCGTGGGCGGACCGCTGCTGGGGATGGCCACTGGGGCCGCTAGCGGCGCGGTCATGGCGCTGGGGGCGCCGGGAGATCTGGCTTTCGCGTCCGTCGGGGCCCTGGCCGGGGTGCTGTTCGGCTGGGCCGCCAAGCGTCAGTGGTGCAGCTCGGTCCTGCGCATCCTGGCCGCCGGCTGGCTGATTGGACTTACCACCGCGCTGGCTTCCTGTCCGCCCCGGCTGTGGCCGCAGCCCGAGACCAACGCCGCGGGGCTGCGGCACCTAACCGATTTCTATTTCCTGCTGTCCCGGCACCAGGGGTTTTCCACGGTTATGCAGGTGCTGACCTCGGATACGATTGACAAGATTTTCTGTCTGCTACTGGCCGGGGTGCTCTTGCGTACGCTGCCTGCCGCGCTGCAGCTGCGCTTGAGCTACGGCGGCAACGTGGAGCGCCTGGGCGGGTTGCTGCGCGCGCCGGACGAGGCCGAGCGGGCCCGCGAACAGATGCGGGCCTATCAGCGGCACACCCTCCAGACCGGGCGCTAAACCTCACCGCGCCTAGGCGGCCTGGTCGAAGCCGGCGAAGAGCGAGATGGGGGAATGCACCGGCTGGAAGTCGCGGTCGACGAGCCAGATGAAGGTGTGGGCGGTGCCGGAGCTGAGCTCGTGGACGGCATCGATAAGCTCTTTGTCGATGACGGCGCGGACCCAGGCCTCCGCGGTAGTGCTGTCGACGAAGTCGCCGCCGGCGTGGGTAAAGCGCAAGGAGACCACGTAGGCGGGCTCGCGCTCGGCGCCGTAGCCCTTAGCACGGGCTTTGGCGCGCGGGCCGACGCGGTGGCGCGTGATCGCCACGTTGAGCCCGGGGCTGCCGGCCACCGGTGGCAGGGAGACCGACGGTGGACGCCAGTTCGCCAGCGGACGAGCCAGGGAACGCGGGTGGCGCATGATGCTGGTTACCGCCCGGGCGTCCTCCCAGGCGGTGAACTGGATTTCGGAGGCCAAGCGGCTGGGGGAGATGGTCGAGGCGGCGGTGGGCTGGGGGCGGTAGTTCGTGTTCTTCATGCCTTAAAAGCTAGCGGCCCGTGGGGACATAGCCTCGCGCGAATTAGAACGCATGTGCGAATCTGGCTGGCGGATTTGGGGGCACCGGCTAAGCTAGGGATTTACCATGTCAGATACCGCGCCAGATTCCTCGCAGCCCAGCCCAGCCACTCCAGCCATTCCGCGGCAGATCTGGGTGCTCGTGGCTGCTGTCTTCATTATCGCGCTGGGCTACGGGCTCATCGCGCCACTGTTGCCGCAGTTCGTGGTGAGCTTCGACGTCTCGATGGCTGCGGCGGGCCTGGTCGTGTCGATTTTTTCCGCCTCCCGGCTGCTTTTTGCCCCGGCCTCGGGTTACCTGGTCAACCGGATAGGATCCCGGCGCATCTACCTGACCGGCCTTCTGACCGTGGCGGTGATGACGGGCTTGGTCTCGCTGGCGCAGGCGTACTGGCATATCATCGCGCTGCGCTTTTTGGCGGGGATTGGCTCGACCATGTTTACGGTCTCGGCCATGGGGCTCATCGTGAGCCTGTCGCCGGCGCAGATCCGCGGCCGGTGCTCGGCGCTGTACGGGACCGCCTTCCTGCTGGGCAATATCGCCGGGCCGCTTTTAGGCGCCGGGCTGGCGTTTTTGGGCTTCCGCTGGCCGTTTTTCATTTATGGCCTCGGCGTGGCGCTGGCCGCCGGCGTGGTCTGGTGGCTGATGCCGCGCTCGGCGGGGACGGGCAATACAAAGTCCAGCCTGCCGCCGATGCACCTTGCACAGGCCTGGCAGGACACCGCCTTTCGGGCCGCGCTGACCTCCAGCTTCGCCCACGGCTGGGTGAATATGGGCGTGCGCGTTTCGGTCATCCCGCTCTTTGCTGCCGCGGTCTTTGCCAACAGCTCCGCCGCCGCGGGTTACGCGCTGGCGGCATTTGCGGCCGGTAACGCCGTGGTCCTGCAGTTCTCCGGACGCTGGGCCGACACCTTTGGCCGGCGCCCGATGATCCTGGCCGGCCTGTGCGGATCGGCCGTTTTTACCTGGCTGCTGGGGCACGCGGACTCGCTGCCGCTGCTGATTGGCTTCTCGGTGCTCACCGGCGCCGCGGCCGGCTTCATCAACCCCGCCCAGCAGGCCACCCTGGCTGACATCATCGGATCCGAGCGCTCCGGCGGGCAGGTGCTCTCCAGCTTCCAGATGGCCATGGACCTTGGCTCTATCTTCGGGCCGGTCGTGGTGGGCGCGCTGGCGGATATCTACGGTTTCCAGACCGCGTTCGCGGTCAGTGGGGCGGTCGCGCTCGTGGGCGTTGTCGCGTGGAGCTTTTCCCGCGAGCCGCTACCGTCCACCCAGGCCAAGCTGCGGGTTATCCCCTGCCTGATTGGGGGACCGCGGCGGCCGAGGAGGCATCGTTAGCCTAGGCGTTGCCGTGCGGGACGATGACGGCGCGGCCGGATACCTCGCCGGCCTGCAGCTTGCGGTAGGCCTCCAGGCCCTCGCTGAGCGGGTAGGTGGTGTACATCGGCTCGAGGTAGCCGTCACGGAAGAGCTCGACCAGCTCGTGGAGCTCGGGCAGCGTGCCCCAGTAGGTGGAGATTAGCTCCGTCTCGCGCGGCGAGGTCAGCCAGGCGAACTCGTAGGGCGAGCCGTTGCCCAGGCCGACCACCGTCACGCGGCTGTCCGGCCCGACGGTGGCCATCGCGGTCGATACCGTCTGGCCCAGGCCGACGAAGTCGAAAGCGGCGTCGATCCCCTTGCCGCCCGTGGCGGCCAGGATATTGTCGACGACGTCGTCATCGGAGGCTACGGTAACCGCGCCCAGGCGCTCGGCCTCCTGGAGGGCGGATTCCTTCGTGTCGGTGGCGATAATCGTCGCGCTCGTCATGGCCTTGAGGATCTGGATGCCCAGCAGGCCCAGCCCGCCCAGGCCGATGACGAGGACGTACTGGCCGCCCTGGTTGAGCGTCGGCAGGGCCTTCTTGATGGCGTGGTATGGGGTCAGGCCGGCATCGGCGAGGGCGGAGGCAGCGATGGGATCGGCATCGCCCAGCGGGACCAGGTTGCGCGCCGGAACGGTGACGTACTCGGCCATGCCGCCGTCGCGGCCCAGGCCGATGCCGGCGGGGGTATTGGCGGCCCGGTTGCGGCACTGGAGCATATCTCCGCGCACGCACATGGAACAGCGGCCGCAGCCGAGGGGGCCGTAGACGAGGTAAGCGTCGCCCTTTTCAAAACCTTCTGCGGCGGAACCGGCCTCCTCGACCCAACCGGTGATCTCGTGGCCGAGGGTGAATTCCCGGTGGTAGACGGCGGGGGAGGACTCACCGAATTCGTCGAAGATGGCGACATCGGAGTGGCAGGCGCCGGAGCCGGCGACCTTCAGCAGGACTTCGGTGGGGCCGGGAGTAGGGCGTTCGATGTCTTTGAGCTCGGGGAAAGTGTGCAGGCCGACGTGGCGGATAGCCTTCATAGTGGTCATGTTCTTCTCCGTGTTCTAGCGCGGTGTTTCAACGCGGTGTTCGAGTGCGGGACTTGGCGCGGATAGGGGACGGGGGACACCGCCCAGTCTAGTAATTGACAACCTACTGGACATTGAAAGTGTTATAGGTTACATTAAGTTCTACTCGCGTCTGGCTGTCGCGCGGGCATAGGAGACCTCACCCCGGTGCTTCAAGGAACGGGCAAGGCCGTATGCCCTCAGCTGGCGTGCGCGCTTTTCCTGGCTCCTTGGGCCCGCTGAACCAGGAGTAAGCAGTGACTACTCAATCCCAACCGCCTGCCGACAAGCAGGTCGAGAACGCGCCCTTGCCTCGGGTGGACGGCAAGTGGCGGCTGTTCGTCTACAGCGCCATCGGCGCCTTCGTCTTTTTCTTCCCCGTCACCTACGACGGCAAACAGTCCATCCCGTTGGATCACCTGGTGACGATCATCCAGCAGTACCTGCCCGGGGTCGTGCCGTGGATCATTCTGGCGCTGGCCGCGTACGGCACGTGGCGCTCGATCGCCAACAAAAACTGGGAGCAAGGCCCGCTCCAGGCCGTCTTCACGGTGCTCAACGTGGTTGGGCTGGTGGTCAGCTTCCTGATGGTCATCGACAAACTACCGTGGGTCCTGGGCGAGGAGGACCTGGTCCCGTTCCTGTGGAACAAGATTGCGGTCCAGGTTGGGCTGATTGTCCCCATCGGCGGCGCCTTCCTGGCGCTGCTCATCGGCTACGGCCTGCTCGAATTCGTCGGCGTGCTCATGCAGCCCATCATGCGCCCGCTGTGGAAGACCCCGGGGCGCTCGGCTATCGATGCCGTCGCGTCCTTCGTCGGCTCCTATTCCCTGGGCATCCTCATCACCGACCGCGTCTACCAGAGCGGCGGCTACACCGCACGGGAGGCCTCGATCGTGGCGACGGGCTTTTCGACGGTCTCGGCCGCCTTCATGGTGATCGTGGCCAAGTCCCTGGACATCATGAATATCTGGGGCATCTATTTCACCGTGACCCTGGTGGTGACGTTCCTGGTCACCGCGGTGACCGTCCGGATCCCGCCGCTGCGCACGATCCCGGACGAGTATTACCACTCGGCCGAGCCGGATCCGGAGCGGACCATCAACGGCAACCGCTTCCGGGAGGCCTGGCGCGAGGCCCTGCAGGCGCTGGCGACGGCGCCGTCGCTGCGCAAAGGCATCGGCGAGAATTTCCTGGACGGGCTGAAGTTGTCGGGGGCCATCGCGCCGTCGATCATGTCCGTCGGGCTTATCGGCCTGCTGCTGGCCCGTTTCACCCCGATCTTCGAGTGGATTGGCTACCTGTTCTACCCGTTTGCCTGGATTGTGCAGCTGCCGGAGCCGGTGCTGGCCGGCAAGGCCTCGGCGATGGGCGTGGCGGAGATGTTCCTGCCGGCTACCGCCGTGGCAGACTCGGACAACCTGGTCCTGAAGTTCGTGATCGGGGTGGTCTCGGTCTCGGCGATCATCTTCTTCTCGGCGCTGGTGCCCTGCATCCTGGCGACCAAGATCACGATCAAGCTCTGGCACATGCTGGCCATTTGGTTCGAGCGGGTGGCCCTGACCATCGTGCTGGCCACCCCGATCGCCTACGTGCTCTTTGAGGTCTTAGGGCTCGGGGCTTAAAGCCTGGGGGCTTAAAGCCTTCGGGCTTTAAGCGTGGGCTGATGCGTGGGCGGCCACGATATCGGCGATGAGCCGGGCGGCCAGCTTCGCGGTCCGGCCGTCGACGTCGAAGTCGGGGTTGAGCTCGACGACGTCGACCAGGCGCAGCTTGCCTGTGGCCGCCACGGCCAGCGCCATCGCGCGGATTTTGGCGAAGTCCACGCCCAATGCCGCCGGGGCGGAGACCCCCGGCGCGGCGGCGGCCGGCAGGACGTCTAGGTCGATGGACAGGTGGATGGCCGGCTGGTTCTGCACGGACTTGGCGACCAGGCCGGCGGCCTGGGAGGGGCTGAGATCCACGAGGTCTTCGTCGAGGACGGTCTCCACGCCGAGCTCGTCCGCGGTGTTAAATAGCACGGCGGTGTTGTTGGCCTCGGAGATGCCGAAGACGGAGTAGTCGAAGGCGGCCGGCTGCTCGGGGCAGGCGTCCTGGACAAACCCCGCGATCTGCTTAAACGGCGTGCCGGAGGTGGCCCGGTCGGCGGTGCGCAGATCGAAATGGGCATCGAGGTTGACGATCTTCAGCGGCTGCTCGCCATTGCCGCGGAAGGCGCCGCGGTGGGTGGCGAAGGCGGTTTCGTGCCCGCCGCCGAGCACCACGGCCAGGTTGCCGCTGCCGACGATGTCCGCGACCCGGCGGGAAAGCTCTTCCTGGGAGCCTTCCAGGTCGTCGCGCTGGGTGGTCACGGTGCCGGCGTCGAAGCGGGGGGAGGAATCGTGGACGGCCAGGCCGCCCAGGGCGGAACGCAGCGCGGCCGGGCCGGCGGCTGCGCCCTGGCGGCCGCCGTTGCGCAGGACGCCTTCGTCGGAGGCGTAGCCGACGAGCACGGCGGCATCGCGAGCAGAAGCGGCGCCGTCGGCCGGCAGGGGCTGGATGACGCTGTGCCAGCGGGCGTGTTCGGGGCCGGGGCCGTCGGCGCGGCCGGTCCATTCGGGGGCGGGAGCAAAGAGCGGTTGGTCGCTGATGGTGTTCATAGTCTTCCACTGTAGGCGCTTTGTACCGCGAGTTCGCCGGGGAATTTCCTACAATTGTCGCGTGAGAAAGATTCAGGTCCCCGCCGCCCACAATGCCCTGCGGATTCTGTCGCTGCTGTCCACCATTGACGTGCCGATTTCGGCCGCGCGCATCCGCAGCGAGCTGGACCTGCCGCGCTCGAGCACGTACCACCTGCTCAACGAGCTGGTGGAGTCGGGCTTTGTGGTGCACCTGCCGGAAAACCAGACCTACGGGCTGGGGCTGGCGGCCTACGCGATGGCCTCGGCGTACACGACGCAGCAGCCGCTGGTGCGGCTAAGCCACCGCTTTGTAGAGCAGGCCGCGAATCTGGCGAGCGGATCCGGCCATCTGTCGCGCTTGGCCGGCTCGGAGGTCGTCTACCTGCACGAGGTCCGCAGCCCGGGGGCGGTGTCCCTGGTCACCGAGGTGGGCGTGCGCCTGCAGGCGCTGCGCTCGGCCTCGGGGCGGGTCATGCTGGCCTACCTGCCGGAGGCGGAGGCCCGCGCCACCTTCGCGACGGCGGGGCAGGAGGGCAGCCTGCGCCAGTTTCGGGAGCGCCTGGCCCAGGTGCGCGAGCGCGGCTGGGAGGAGGAGACGGAGGAGATCTCGCGCGGGCAGGCATCGTTGGCCGTGCCGGTGCTGGACCACCTCGCGCGGCCGGCGGCCAGCCTGGCGGTGACCTTCGGGGTCGGCCGGCTGGGCGATGCCACCCGTGCCGCCGTCCTGGACCACCTGCAGGCCTCCGCCCGGGAGATCGCGGCGCGGATGTACGGCGCCCGGTGAAGCCCCATTAGAGAGTCAGAACATTATTCGGCGAAACTGTGGCAAATAACACTCATTGGAGTTAGTGTCTGAAAGTAGCGTTCCGCAGCGCACAACGCTGGGAACCGGCCAGGCTACGAGAAGGAGACAACTGACCATGGCTGAGTTTAAGGCTGACAAGACCGCGCACCAGGCGGGGGAAATCCAGGAAGTGGAAATCGGGATCGGCGGTCTGAGCATCGCCGAAGTCGTGGCGGTCGCGCGCCACGGTGCCCGCGTGACGGTGGCGCCGGAAGCGCTCGACGAGGTCTCAGCGACCCGGCAGCGGGTGGAGGATCTGGCGGCCTCTGACACGCCGGTCTACGGGATCTCGACGGGGTTCGGAGCGCTGGCCCGCCGGCATATCCCCGCCGACAAGCGCGCGCAGCTGCAGCTGTCGCTGGTGCGCTCCCACGCGGCCGGCTCGGGGCCAGAGGTCGAAGAAGAGGTCATCCGCGCGCTGATGCTGCTGCGCCTGTCCACGCTGTGCACGGGCCGGACCGGCGTGCGGCCGGTGGTGGTGGAGACATACGCGGCCGCGCTCAACGCCGGGATTGTCCCGGTGGTCTACGAATACGGCTCCCTGGGCTGCTCCGGCGACTTGGCCCCGCTGGCCCACTGCGCGCTGGCGCTGCTGGGCGAAGGCGAGGTCCGCGTGGAGGGCAAGCGGCAGCCGGCGGCCGCCGCGCTGGAACGTGCCGGGATCGAGCCGCTGCAGCTGCGGGAGAAGGAGGGCCTGGCCCTTATCAACGGCACCGACGGCATGCTGGGGCAGCTGTGCCTGGCTATCGCAGACCTGGAGGCGCTGGCTAGGCAGGCGGACATCGCGACTGCGCTGACGGTGGAGGGCCTGCAGGGCAGCCTGGACGTCTTCGCCGACGACCTGCAGCAGCTGCGCCCGCACCCCGGCCAGGCCGCCGCGGCGGCGAATATCCGCGCGCTGGCCGCGGGCTCGGAGAACCTTTCCGCCGCGCACGACGAATTCGCCCAGTCGCACGTGCAGGACGCCTACTCGGTGCGGTGCGCCCCGCAGGTGGCCGGCGGCTTCCGGGACACGCTGGAGCACGCCCGCCAGGTTGCCGTCAACGAGTTGGCGGCGGCCGTGGACAACCCCGTGGTCGCGCTGGACGGGCGGGTGGTCTCCAACGGCAATTTCCACGGCGCCCCCGTGGCCTATGTGCTCGATTTCCTGGCTATCGTGCTCGCGGATCTCGCCTCCATCTCGGAGCGGCGCACGGATCGCTTCCTAGACGTGGCGCGCAACCGCGGCCTGCCGGCGTTCGTGGCGGCCGACCCGGGCGTGGACTCCGGCCACATGATTGCCCAATACACGCAGGCCGGCATCGTCAGCGAGTTGAAGCGGCTGGCGGCCCCGGCGTCGGCTGATTCGATCCCCTCGTCGGCCATGCAGGAAGACCACGTCTCCATGGGCTGGTCGGCGGCCCGGAAGCTGCGGCGCGGCATCGATGGCGCGCAGCGCGTGGTGGCGATTGAAATCCTGACCGCGGCGCGTGGCATCGACCTGCGCGACGGCGCGCCGGGGGACGGGGTGGCCGCCGTCGTGGCGGCGCTTAGGGAACGGGTTCCGGGGGTAGGACCGGACCGCTACCTGGCGCCGGAAATCGAGCAGGCGGTCCAGATGGTGCGGGATGCTACCTTCCTGCGCGCCGCGGAATCCGCCGTCGGAAAACTGCAATAAACGGCACCCAGCCTGCATAGTCCCGTATCTGAGACAGACCACCCCTCAGGCGCGGGACTTTTTACTATGACGCGGGTTACTTTTGATGCACGGCACGAGGTGGCGCACATCCCAGCTTGAGGTGAGCCACCACCGTGCATGCGCGCGATGCCGCCTGCCCGCTTCGGGGTAGTCGGGGAGACAGCCCAGGGACACCGGTCCCCAACGCCCCAGGGCGGCGAGGCAGCATCGACAAGCGCGTGCTGACCTGCCGCCGGAATTGCTTTGAGGAAGGATTAGTTAATGTCGGAAGCTCGTGAAATCCGCGCGCCGCGCGGGACCGAAATCAGCGCCAAGTCCTGGGCCACCGAGGCCCCGCTGCGTATGTTGATGAACAACCTGGACCCGGAGGTCGCTGAGCGCCCCGAGGGCCTGGTCGTCTACGGCGGCACCGGCAAGGCCGCCCGCAGC
>JAQYQB010000005.1 GCA_028726465.1 Mycobacteriaceae bacterium
TCCGCGGTGCTGGTGGGCATCATGTTCGTCACCGTCGTGGGCGTCGCCGCGATTACCGCGCCCAACCTGCCCGGGATCATCGCCGGACTGGTCCCCACCGTCCCGGATGGATCGTTCGTCTACGTGCTCTCCATCGCCGGCGGCGTGGGCGGCACTATTACCCTGGCCGCCTACGGCTACTGGCTGCGCGAGAAAAAGTGGTACACCCCGAAGTGGATGAAGGTCATGCGCCTGGACAACTCGGTGGCCTACCTCGTCACCGGCATTTTCGTGCTCGCCATGCTGGTGCTGGGCGCGGAACTGCTCTACAGCGCCAACGTGGCGGTCTCCGACAACGACGAGGGCCTGGTCGACATGGCCGACGTCCTGGAGGCCCGCTACGGGACCGTCCTGTCCAAGGGCTTCATCGTCGGCTTCTTCGCCGCCGCGTTCTCCTCCTGCCTGGGCGTGTGGAACGGGGTGTCCCTGATGTTCGCCGACTACATCGGCCACCTCAAGAAGCTGCCGCAGGACGACCCATCCACCAAGACCGGCGGCAGGTACTACCGCGCCTACCTGGTCTGGCTGACCTTCCCGCCGATGCTACTTCTGCTGCTGGGCAAGCCCACCGGACTCATCATCACCTACGGGGTCCTCGGCGCGCTGTTCATGCCTTTCTTGGGGCTGACCCTCCTGGTACTGCTCAACACGAAGCTCACGCCGAAGCGCTGGCGCAACGGCTGGATTGTCAACACCCTCATGGCGGTCATCTCCGTCGCCTTTGTCTACCTGTGCATCACCCAGGTCGCCGGACTCTTTAGCTAAAGGCCCCTAGCCAATCTGCACCTTGGTCGAGCAATCAATCTTGGCGTACGGACGGCCCTGGTTGTCCACCGAGGTCAGCGCGTAGTTTCCGCCGTAGGCGCGGCAGCCGTTGTAGGTATCCGGCGCGGGTGCGGCGGGGGCTGGTGCGGCGGGAGCTAGTGCGGCCGGGGCATCGTTGGCCGGCGCGGGGTTGGCCGGCGCGGGGTAATCGGCGGTGTTGGGGCGGGCGGACTCGTTGGTTAGGCGGTGGGCTTCTTCCTGGCGTTCTTTGTCGCGCTCGGCCTTCTCGACCGCGTCGGCGCGCTCATCGTGGAGGCGTTCCTCGGCCTCGTCGAGTTCGGCGCGGCGTTCGGCCAGGATGGTGTTGAGGCGATCGACCAGGTAGGTGCCGTAGAAGGCGTTGCGGGCGCCGCCCTCGATGGCGTCCAGATCGGCGCGGCGGGCGGCGGTGCCGGCCAGCAGCTTGTCGATGGCAGCTACCTCGTCGCCGGAACCATAGGTCGTGGTTGGGGACGAGCTCAGCGCGGTGGCAGCTTCGCCACCGTCGGTGGCGAAGCACTCGGGATCCACGTCGAAGATGCCGCGGCGGTCCTGCTGGGCGGCATCGACGGCCGCCTAGACGGGCGGGTAGAACTTCCGCTTCTCACCGACCACCATGGCCGCAGCCAGGCCTTCCTCCGCGATGCGCGCGTTGACCAGCTCATCGTCCAGGAAGACGCCGGCCAGCTCACGGCCGTATTTGTCCTGGTGCTCGACGTCGTATTCCAGGCGCACGGCGGTGCCGGCGGGCAGGAGATCGGCCAGGAAATCGCGGGCTTCCTCCGCCAGGCAGTCGGCGGGGCGGCCGTCGCGGGCGAGCTCCGGGGTGTCGATGTTGAGCAGGCGGACGCGCTTGTCGCCGTCGGCGGTGTGCACGTCGATGGTGTCGCCGTCGATGACGCGGTTGACGGTGGTTTCCTCTTCCCCGCCGCCCAGGATGGCCACCCCGGCGACCGCGGCGAGGGCCACCCCGCCCACACCCAGAAGCGCTTTCCCGAAACCCATTGCGCAGGTCCTTTCTGTAAGTACAAAATCTTTCAGATCTTAGCCCGCCGGGGCTGTGGGGGTAGTCGGGGAATCCGTGAAACGTAACCCTATTCACAAATCGACGTGACGCGCGCTACACTGGATCCATCAGATTGTTCAACAATTTTAGGGATGGTGTTGATGTCTTCGCTTGTTATTGATCTCAACGCAGACTTGGGTGAGACGACCGCCGGCAACCCCGTGGCCGATGACGCGGCCATGCTGGAGCTGGTCTCGTCTGCCAACGTGGCCACCGGCTTCCACGCCGGGGACCCGCACTCAATCGCGCAGACGGTCCAGGCCGCGGCCCGCGCCGACGTGGTCATCGGCGCGCACGTGGGCTATAACGATGCCGCCGGTTTCGGCCGCCGCTTCATCGACTACGCCCCGGCGGAGCTGGCCGATGAGATTACTTACCAGATCGGCGCGCTGGAGGCCCTGGCGCGCGCGGCCGGCACCCGGGTGCGCTACGTCAAGCCGCACGGGGCGCTCTACAACACCATCGTGCACGATAAGGCCCAGGCCCAGGCGGTCATCGACGGCGTGCGCGCCTTCGGTGACCTGCCGCTGATGCTGCTGCCCGGCGGCGTGGCCGTAGACATGGCCGAGGACCAGGGCCTGACCGTGGTGCGCGAGGCCTTCGCCGACCGCAACTACAACGCCGACGGCACGCTGGTCTCCCGCCGCGAGGCCCACGCGGTCATGCACGACCCGCAGGCCGTGGCCGACCGCGTCCTGCAGGTGGCCCGCACCGGCTCTATCACCGCCTACGACGGCACCGAGCTGGCCGTCGATGCCCAGTCCGTGTGCACCCATGGCGACTCCCCCGGCGCCGTCGAGCTGCTGCGCGGCGTGGTGGACCTGCTGGGCCAGGAAGGCGTGGAGATTCGGAGCTTCCTCGATGTCTAACCCCACCATCCACCCGGTCGGCACGCGCGCGATGCTCATCGACTTGGACGGGCTCGACCAGGTCATGAGCTGGCACGCGGAGCTATCCGCGCACCCGCTGCCGCACCAGGTCGACTGCATCGCCGCCGCCACCACCCTGCTGGTCACCTTCGACGCCCCGCGCGCGGCCGAGCTCGCCGCCGAGCAGCTGGCCGAGTTCCAGCCCACGAAGGCGGGCCGGCGCGAGCCGCGCACCGTGGACATCGACGTGCGCTACGACGGCGAGGACCTGGCGGACGCCGCGGAGCTACTCGGCATGTCGGAGCAAGCGCTCATCGACTGGCACACCTCCACCACCTGGACCGCCGCCTTCGGCGGCTTCGCGCCCGGGTTTACCTACTGCGCGCCGGAGGACCCTAGCCAGGCCAAGGCCGTGCCGCGCCGCCCCGACCCGCGTACGGCTGTGCCGGCGGGCGCGGTGGGCATCGCGGGCGATTTCTCCGCGGTCTACCCGCGTGTGTCCCCCGGCGGCTGGCAGCTCATCGGCACCACGAACACCCCGATGTGGGAGTCCCACGCGGAGCCGCCGGCGCTGGTCCAGCCCGGCGACCGGGTGCGCTACAACGCCGTCCGCGAGCTGCCCGAGCTGACCCGCGACCACGACGGGGCCAAGAAGTCCCCGGCGCGCCTGCCCCGCATGGAGGTCGAGGACGCCGGCCTGCTGACCCTGTACCAGGACCTCGGCCGGCCGGGCCGCGGCGACCTGGGGGTTACCCCCTCCGGTGCGGCGGACCGCGCGGCGGCCGCCACCGCCAATATCGCGGTGGGCAACCCGCGCAATGCGACGGTGCTGGAAAACATCGGCGGCATCCAGCTCAAGGCGCTGACCGACACGGTCATCTGCGTCACCGGCGCGACCGCCGTGGTGCGCGTGGGCGAATACCCGCTGCAGCTGGCCCGGCCCATCCTGGTCACCGCCGGCACCACCCTGACCGTCAGCCCGGCCATTACCGGCATGCGCTCGTACATCGCCATCCGCGGCGGCATCATCGCCGACACGGAGCTGGGCTCTTCCGCCACGGACGTGCTCTCCGGGCTGGGGCCGGACCCGGTCCGCGCCGGCGAGGTCATCGGCGTGCTGCCGCGCTCGAACGCCATGACCGACGCCCAGCTGTCCAACCCGCTGCGCGTGCGCGACGACAACGGCACCACCACCGGCGTGCTGCGCTGCGCGCTGGGCCCGCGCGACGACTGGTTCGGCGAGAACGTCCAGCAGTTCCTGGACACCGAGTGGACCGTCACCTCGGACTCGAACCGCGTCGGCCTGCGCCTGGCCGGGGATGCCACCATCGAGCGCGTCGTCGACGGCGAGCTGCCCTCGGAGGGCATGGTGGCCGGCAGCGTCCAGATCCCGCCGAACGGCAAGCCCGTGGTCTTCCTGCGGGACCACGCCGTGACCGGCGGCTACCCCGTCGTCGCCACCGTCTTGGAAGAAGATATTGATATTGCCGCCCAGCTCCCGCCCGGGGCCCGGGTCCGCTTCGAACTAGTCTCAGGAGTCAACTAACCATGGCCATTTCTGCTGTACTGATTGCTAACCGCGGCGAGATCGCCGTGCGCATCGCCCGCGTCGCCCGCGACCTGGGCATCCGCTCCATCGCCGTCTACTCCGAGGCCGACGCCGGCGCCCTGCACACCGTGGTGGCCGACGAGGCCTACGCCCTGCCGGGCAACTCCGCCGGTGAAACCTACATGAACATCCCGGCGCTGCTGGACATCGCCGTGCGCGCCGGTGCGGACGCCATCCACCCGGGCTACGGCTTCCTGTCGGAAAACTCCGAGTTCGCCCGCACCGTCAGCGCCGCCGGCCTGACCTGGATCGGCCCGGGCCCGGACGCCATCGACCTGCTGGGCGACAAGATCGCCGCCCGCCGCGTGGCCGAGGAGGTCGGCGCCCCGCTGGCCCCGGGCACCTCCGATCCCATCGGCGACTGGCAGGAGGCCCGCGCCTTCGCCGAGGAGCACGGCCTGCCGATCGCCATCAAGGCCGCCTACGGTGGCGGCGGGCGCGGCCTGAAGGTCGTGGACACCATGGAAGAGATCGAGGGCGCGTTCAACTCCGCCGGCCGCGAGGCGATGGAGGCCTTCGGCCGCGCCGAGTGCTTCGTGGAGAAGTTCCTAGTCCACCCGCGCCACGTGGAGGCCCAAGTCCTGGCGGATACCCACGGCAACGTGCGCGTGCTGGGCACCCGCGACTGCTCTACGCAGCGCCGCTTCCAGAAACTCATCGAGGAGGCCCCGGCCCCGAACCTGACCGAGAAGCAGTACCAGGGCATCATCGAGGGCTCCCGCGCCATCTGCCAGAAGGTCGGCTACACCGGCGCCGGCACCGTGGAGTTCATCGTCTCCGAGGACGGCACCATCTCCTTCCTGGAGGTCAACACCCGTGTCCAGGTCGAGCACCCCGTCACCGAGGCCGTGACCGGCGTGGATATCATCGCCGAGCAGTTCCGGATCGCCGCCGGCGAGGAGATCTCCATCGCGGAGGATCCGGTCTCCCACGGCCACGCCTTCGAGTTCCGCATCAACGCCGAGGACATCCTCAACGGCTTCGCCCCCTGCCCGGGCACCATCGTGTCCTTCGAGCCGCCGACGGGCCCCGGCATCCGCGTCGATGCCGCCGTGCGGACCGGGTCCATCGTGCCGCCGTACTACGACTCCCTGATTGCCAAGCTGGTGGTCTGGGGACCGACCCGTCAGGTAGCCCTGCGCCGCGCCCAGCAGGCGCTGCAGGAGTTCACCGTCTCCGGCGTGCGCACCGTGCTGCCCTTCCACCGCGACATGGTCAACAACCCGGCGCTGACCGGCGACGAGCTGGAGCTCTACACCGACTGGGTGGACCACAACTACCGCCCGTCTGCCGGACACCAGACCGAGCAGGTGGAGGCCATCTACACGCAGCGCCGCACCGTTGCCATCGAGGTCGACGGCAAGCTTATGAACATCGGCCTGCCCGTCGAGTTCTTCCAGGCGCCCGCCGGGGCCACTAGCTCCGCCGCGCCGGCCGGCGGCGAGGCCAAGGCCGGATCCGCCGGGGCCGTGACCGCCCCATTCGAGGCCAACCTGGTCGAGTGGAAGGTCGAAGACGGCGCCGAGGTCGCCAAGGGCGATGCCATCGCCACCATCGAGGCCATGAAGATGGAATCCGCGGTCAAGGCGCCCAACGCCGGCACGATTTCCATCAAGATCGACGCCGGCGAGCGCGTCACCCCCGACGACGTCATCGCCACCATCAACTAACCCCCTACCCCGCCGCGTCCCCCGGGCGGCAGTGCGGCCCCCTTTTCGCGGGGCGGTGCCGCCAAGCAGAAGGGCCAAAGTGCCCTGCTAGCCGGGGGTGCGGCATTAGACTGTTACGCATGCTTTCTCAGACCGTCGCGGCGGACCTTAGGGACGCCATCTCCCGGGGCGAGTACCAGCCGGGCGAGCAGCTCAGCGAGGTCAAGGTGGCCGCGCGCTTCGAGTGCTCCCGCAACACCCTGCGCGAGGCCTTCGCCCGGCTGACCGCCGAGCGGCTGGTGGAGCGCATCCCCAACCGCGGGGTTTTCATCGCCACCCCGGACCGCGCCTATATCCAGGATCTCTTCCGCGCCCGCGCCGCCATCGAGCCCTCCGGGGTGCTGTGGGGCGAGTTCGCAGACGCCGACGCGCTGGTCGCGCTGACCGAGTCCGCCCGCGCTTTCGCCGCCCGCGGCGAGCACCAGGAGGTCTCCAACATCAACCAGCGCTTCCACCGGGCGCTGGTGGCCGCGCTCGGCTCGCCCACGCTGGACGAGCAGATGGGCAACCTGCTCGCGCGCATGCGCCTGACCTTCCTGCTGGTCATCCCCCGCTACCCGCTGCTGCACGCCGATCACATCGACGGCAACGTGCAGCTGGCCGGCCTTATCGCCCGCGGCGAGCGCCGCGCGGCCGCCGATCTCTCGCACGCGACGCTGCGCGCGACCTGCGAGAAGATTCTGGCTGTGGTTTAAGGCCGTGTTTTAGGCCGGCGGCCTAGGGCACCTGGTAGCCCAGGTCGCGGGCGTCGGTGACCAGCATCTGCCCCGGCGCGTGGGTAATCGCCAGGCGCGGCGCCGAGTTCATCACCACCGCCTGCGGGGTCACCCCGCAGGCCCAGAAGACCGGGATATAGCCGGCAGGCACGTCGATGGCCTCGCCGAAGTCGGGCGCGTCCAGGCTATCGATGCCAATCGCCGCCGGATCCCCCACGTGCACCGGCGCCCCGTGGACGCCGGGGTAGCGGGAGGTAATCCGCACGGCATCGGCTACCTGGGAGGCCTTAATAGGCCGCATGGAGACCACCATCGGCCCGCTAAAGACCCCGGCCGGGTTGGTGGCAATATTCGTGCGGTACATGGCCACGTTCTTGTCCTGGGCGATGTGGGGGATCTCCACGCCGTTGTCCAGCAGGGCGGTCTCGAAGGTGAAGGAACAGCCGATGAGGAAGCTGACCATGTCCGGGGTGTAGAAGGAGGTGGCATCGGCAGTTTCCTGCGTTAGCTCGCCGTTTTCGAAGACGCGGTAGCCCGGGATGTCGGTGCGGATGTCCCCGCCGGCCAGCAGGTCCGAGGTGTGCTGGCCGGCCTCCAGCACGCCCACGATGGGGCACGGCTTGGGGTTGCGCTGGGCGAACAGCAGGAAGTCGAAGGCGTATTCCTGGGGTACGGCCAGCAGGTTGGCCTGCATATAGCCGCGGGCCAGCCCCGAGGTCGTCGGCAGCGGGTGGTGGCGGGCGAAGGCGCGCACCTCCGCCGGGGTCGAATTCGGGTTGAGTTGCTGGGTGCCTTCCGGTGCCATGGGGTGGCCTTCCTTCTTGTTATTTCGCTGGGGTGCTGGGATTAGGGTGCTGGGCCTAGGGCGCTGGGACTAGGGTGCTGCCGCCTAGGACCAGAGGGCGGCGATGCCGCTGAAGGCCATCACGCCGATGAAGATGGTCAGGAACCAGGCGAGGACGCCCAGGACCAGCAGCCAGGTCGGGTACTTGTAGCCCTGCAGCAGGTCGCGGCGGCGCCAGGCCACCCACATCACGATGGCGAAGCCGATGGGCAGGATGAGGCCGTTGATGGCTCCGGCGAAAATCAGCAGGGTCTGCGGGGCGGAGTTCAGCACCACGAAGGCCACCGCACACACGGCGATGAAGGCGACGGTGGCGAAGTTGCGGACCTTGTCGCTGGAGTTCTGGGAGGTCACGAAGGACACGGAGGTGTACGCCGCGCCGATGACCGAGGACAGGCCGGCTGCGAACAGGACCACGCCGAAGGCGCGGAGGCCGAATTCGCCGGCGGCGTGCTGGAAGGCATCGGCAGCAGTGTTGTCTTCAGACAGGGTGACGCCGGTGGCGACCACGCCCAGGACGGCCAGGAAGAGCAGCACGCGCATGATGCCGGTGATGATGATGCCGGAGACCGAGGTGTAGGTGATGCTCTTGACGTTCTCGACGCCGGAGTAGCCGGTGTCGATCAGGCGGTGCGCGCCGGCGAAGGTGATGTAGCCGCCCACGGTGCCGCCGATGATGGTGGTGATGACAAACGGGTCGATGGTCTCCGGGGCCACGGTGTTTTTGAGGGCCTCGCCCAGCGGGGGCTGGGAGACGATCGCCACGTAGAGCATGAGCAGGATCATGATGGCGCCGAGTGCGGCCACCAGCCGGTCCAAGGCCATGCCGGCGCGCTTGGACAGGAAGATGAAGATGGCAATGGCGGAGGCGATCAGGCCGCCCCAGCGGGCGTCGAGGCCCAGCATGGCGTTCATGCCCAGGCCGGCGCCGGCGATGTTGCCGATGTTAAAGACCAGGCCGCCAAAGAAGACGAAGGCGGCCAGCACCCAGCCGAGCCCCGGCAGGACCGTGTTGGCCAGGGTGTTGGCGCGCATGCCGGACACACACAGCACGCGCCAGACGTTGAGCTGGATGGCGATGTCAACGATGATCGACACCGCGATAGCGAACGCGAAGGCAGCGCCTATCTGGACGGTAAAGACAGAGGTCTGGGTCAAAAAGCCCGGGCCGATGGCGGAGGTCGCCATGAGGAACATGGCACCCGCCATGGCGCCAATCCCCTTCGAGGCCGGGGACTTCTTCTTGGCGCCCGCGGGGGAGGCGGCGGCATCGGCAGCCGGTTGGGTGGTGCCTGCGGCCTGGGCGGAACCCTGGGCGGGGCCCTGGTTGTCGCTCTGGTTGCTGTGGGCGGGGCCCTGGTTGGAGTCCCGGCCTGGGGTCGAGCCGGTGTGAGAAGTGGATTCGGGTGTCTGTGCACTCATTGTTTTCCCTCCGCGATATAGGTCACACAGGTTTGTGATGCGCATCATCTTAGGGGGTTGTTGAACAATATGTAAAGGCGAACCCCACCCGCCTAACCCCGTGGGCATCGTGGGTACCCCGGGGGAGGCAGTTGGCTGGTGGTTGGTGGGCGGTTGGTTGGCGGTTGGTGAGCGCTGGCAGGTTAGTGCCTACCCCGGGGAACGGGCCCGGATGCCCGTACGGTTTACTAGTAGGCATGGAACCCGTCGATCTCGCCGCGCTGGTAGGTACAGAATCGCGTACTTACCGATCGCGAAAGGTCACCCCGCAAATGCACAACGCGCCGGTGCACGTGGCCATCGCCATGTGGGACATCCCCTGGAAGTCCGCCGCCGAGGGCAAGCTCAACGGGTGGGTCATCGCCGTGGATGCCAAGCCCGGCCCGCGCTTCGTCCGCACCGGGCGCACCACGGAGGAAGACACCGTGGGGCCCGTGATGCGCGACCTCAACGACGCCATCAGCGGCATCCGCAGCTTCAACGGCGCCAAGAAGAAGGTATGGTGCAACGTCGGCCGCCGCCGCGGGGCGCTGCGCCTGGAGCTGGAGAAGCAGGGCTACCTGGTCACGGGCAGTTTCTCCGAGTACAACCGCGCCTGCCCGCGGGCCAGCAAGCTGCGCACCGTCGAGGAGACCAAGGCCAAGCGCCAGGGCAAGCGCAACGGGCAGTCCCCCAAGCGCAAGCCCACTCCCCCGCCCGCCACGGAGGCTCACTGGTGGCCGCAGTTCTCCGACTTTTCTAACGCTAACGATGCCACCCCCACCCGCATCGCCACCGATGCCTCCTCCGACACCAACATCAAGGGCGCGTCGTGTTTCGTCGCCAGCAACGGCGACTACCAGCTACTTACCCGCCGCACGAAGGCCTCCACGGACGAGCTCGAGCTCGAGGCCCTCACCCTGGCCTTGAAGTACCTCGTGCACACCGATGCCACCGACGTCCTCATCGAGAGCGACAGCCAGGCCGCCCTACGCGCCGTCGATTACATCACCGGCCAGGGCAAGCTCGGCAAGCGCTGGCGCGGCATCCACCCGGGCGCGCTCTCCCGCTTCCAGCAGGCCTGGAAGGACAACCAGGGGCAGCGCAGCATCACCTTCCGCCGCGTCATGGGACACTCCGGCGACCCGCTCAACCGCGCCGCCGACAAGATCGCCATCATGGGGCTGCGCGCCATCGCCTACCGGCAGAAGGAGGTTCGCGACACCCTGGCAGAGGGCATCGATAAGGCCCTGCAGGAAGCCGCAAAGGACGCCCACAAGCGAGCTGCGTCGCGCCTGCCCGAGTCGGTGACGCGAGAGTCTGAGGCTGGTTCTCGGTCCGGTTCTGGGACTGGGTCTGGTGCTGGTGCTGGTGCTGGGTCTGGGGCTGGTGCTGGGTCTCGGGCTGGTGCTGGGTCTGGCTCCGGCGCGCGGAATAAGCGGCGACGGGGCGGGCGCCGCGGGGGACGTCGTCGCGGTGGGCGCCGACGCGGAAGTCCGGGCGCGGGGTCTGGGGCCTAGGTTTTCGGGGGCTGGTTCTGGGGCAGTTTTGGGGCCTGTTTGGGGCCTGCTTTGGGGCCTGTTTGAGGCTAGTTTGAGGCTAGTCGGGGCGGCCTTCGAGGCGGTGCCGGAGGCGTCGCCAAGCGATGCGCAGCGCAGAATGCGGCGTCGCGGCGAGCTCACGGGCATAGTTTTGTAGTTTGTGGCCCTTCGGGGTCGGCGCGGCGACCGTGTGAATAGGAATCTTGAGGTGCCAGGCCCAGAGACGGGTGCGCAAGATGTGGAAGTTGCTGGTGACGACGGTCATCGTCGAGCCGCGGGGTACCAGGCGCGCGGAATTTTCGAGGTTTTCGTTCGTACTGGTGGCCAGGGGCTCCAGGATGATGCGCTCCGGGTCGATGCCTTGGGCGGTGAGGTAGTTGTGCATCGGGAGCGCTTCCCCGTGCCCGCTGACCACGATGGGGGCTTGGGGGTATGCCTCGGCGAGGCGGGCGGCGGTGGCGAGGCGGGCGCGGAGCAGCGGTTCGGGGCGGCCGGCGGTGGTGCGGGAGCCGAGGACGACGATGGGGGCCGTCGGGTCAAGTGATGGTCGCCGGGAGGCTTCTCCGCCGTCGTTTTTGAACATAAGAATTAGGATACTTGAGGGCATTTGGCGGCCCATTCGGCGCCGTTAATGCCTATTTCTGCCAGAGGTTACCCCCGTTTTACTAACAATGTGACCATCTAGAACAAAGTTTTGCTTTAGGGGTTGCGTGGGGTGGTTGCGTGAATAGGATTGATGTCGTAAGGAACAAAGGTTCGAGCACCTCAAGGGGGTGAAGATCATGACCAAAGCGACGCAATCCATTGCCGAATGTGTAGCCGAAATCGAACAGGCATACTCCCGCCTGCACGCCGCCGTCACGGAGGTGGACTCGGTGTACTTTGGTGAGATCTACCCTTATTTCGAGAAGCTCGCTGCCCTCTCGGGCACCATCACTACTATCGATGCCGCCTTCGCGTTCATCGCCGAACGCGACGACGCCGGGCGCCACGTCAACTCCACGCGGGCGATGGACTACCTGATGAACCGGCTGGGGCTGTCCTACGGTGAGGCGAAGGACCGGCTCCGCAACGGGCAGACCATCTTCGGGACCGCTCCCCTGTCGGATCCGCCGCCCCTGCAGGACCCGCCGGAGGATGCTGAAGCGGGCGCCGGCAATGGCGCCGCTGATGGTTCGGCTGACGGTTCTGCTGCTGATGGGGACGCTGCGGCCGCCGCACAGGCAGAAGAAGAGCGCCGGAAGCAGGCCGAGGAGCGCCGCAGGAAGGCCGAAGAAGAGGCTCGTATTCGCCGGGAACGCGAGGAAAAGGCCCGCGCCGAGGCGCAGCGCAAGCTGCGGGAGAAGGAAGCTCTTCGCGGGCGCTACCTGTCCATCATCGACCGCGAGCTCAAGCACCTGAACGCGCACGCCACCCCGGGCCCGAACGAGCTGCGCAACAAGGCCATCGACGAGGCGAAGAAGCGAAATCTGAAGGACTTCGCCCAGTGGTTGCGCCGCGAGGTCCGTGCGGCGAATGCGCGCAGCCGGGATCCCTTCGGCAACCGGGACCGGTTCGCCGCCACCCGCAAGCGTCATTTGGAGTTCAGCCCCGCGGATGCCGACGGCGGCGTCCACGTCAGCGGTTACCTGGATGGCGCCACCGCGGCGCTGATGAGCCAGGCCTTCGCGCCCGCCACGCGTCCGGGCACCCCGGACCTGCCGCCGGAGGAAGACAAGCGTAACTACCGCCAGCGGATGGCGGACCAGTTCACCGCAATTTTGCAGGAGTACCTCGGCTCGCGCGAGAAGGCGCACCCCGGCCTGGGCTCCATCATCATCTCCGGAACGGTCGAGGACTTCGAGAACCTCAAGGCGGATTCCCTGCTGCCCACCAACACCGGGCACTCGCTGACCCCGCTGGACATTATCCGACTCGGGGCCGCGGCTAGTGATTACCTCTGCATCATGGACTGCGAGGACTTCCAGCCGCTGGCGCTAGGTCGCTCGAAGCGGACGGCGAGCTTCATGCAGAAGCTGGCGCTGATTGCCTCCGAGCTGGTTTGCTCCCACCCCGGGTGCGACCGGGCCGCCAATGCCTGCGATGTCCACCATCTGCAGGCCTGGTACTACGGCGGGGTCACGGACATACACAATCTGACATTGTTATGCCGCTCCCATCACGTCAATAACAACGACAGACAAGATGGCAGAGGAAACATGGGCCATGCGGCCAGGGATCCTCGCAGCGGAAGGGTCGGGTTCGTCAGGCCCGGAAGTAGCGACGTCGAATGCAACGAATCAGTCGCCGCCCAAGAGGCCGCCGGGTATAAGCTCCGAAGGCAAACCGCGGCCGCTAGTTAAGACGGCCTAGTTGAAACAGTAGTGAGTGCCGGTAGTAGATGTCTGTAGTGGATACATGGATACCGGTAGTGGAGCCTGCCCGCGGCTAGATCAATGGGATCCGTGTGAGATCCGTGTGGGTTCCGTGTTAGTCACCCAGCAGTTTCCGGCGGAGGTTTGCGTCCTTTTCCTCCACCGAATCTGCCATGTCCTGCTGGTATTTGCTCATCTTCTCGATCAGCTGGGGATCGCCCGCGCCCAGGATCCGGACGGCCAGGAGGCCGGCGTTCTTGGCGCCGCCGATAGAAACGGTGGCGACCGGTACCCCTCCCGGCATCTGGACGATGGACAGCAAGGAATCCAGGCCGTCGAGCTCCTTCAGGGCCCGCGGGATACCGATGACCGGCAGCGGGGTGGCCGCCGCGACCATGCCCGGCAGGTGGGCCGCCCCGCCCGCACAAGCGATGATGGCCTGCAAGCCGCGGGTGTGGGCCTGCTTGGCGTAGGCGAGCATCTTCTCCGGAGTGCGGTGGGCCGAGACGACGCCGACCTCAAAGGGGACGCCAAATTCGGCCAGCACCTGGGCGGCCGGTTCGACGGTGGGCCAGTCGGAATCGGATCCCATGATGATGCCGACGCGGGCCTGGGTGTTCTCTGGGGTAGCGGTCATGCTGTGGGGCACTCCTTTGGTGAGTTTTGGGTTCTGGGTGCTGGGTTCTGGATCCTGGGGCCTGGATCCTGGGGCCAGGTTCTGAAGGCCGGGGCAAAGGTACGCGGGGCCTGAAGGCCGGGGTGAAGGTGCGCGGGGCCCGAAAGAAGCTGCCGGGCCCCGGTGGCCTAGTCGTCCCAGCGGGCGTTGACCAGGAAGCCGGCCGCCAGGCGGGCCTCGTGCCGGGTCTGCTCCGCGTCCTGGCCGGTCAGGTTGACGTGGCCAATCTTGCGGCCCGGGCGGTGGCCCTTGCCGTAGAGGTGGATCTTGGCCTGCGGGAAGCGGCGGTGGACCTCGACGGCGCGCTGGGCCATCGGCATCTCCGGATCCTCCTCGGCGCCCAGGACGTTGGCCATGACGGTGACCGGGGCGGTCGGGGTGGTCGACCCGAGCGGGTAATCGAGGACGGCCCGCAGGTGCTGCTCGAACTGGGAGGTCACGCAGCCGTCCTGGGTCCAGTGCCCGGTGTTGTGGGGGCGCATCGCCAGTTCGTTGATGGCGATGTCTTCCTCGCCGGCATCGTTGGTGAAGGCGAAGAGCTCGACCGCAAGGACGCCGGTGACGCCGAGTGACTCGGCGACCAGGACGCCCAGTTGGGAGGCGCGGGACTCGAGGGCGGAGCTCAGCCCGGGGGCCGGGGCGACCGCCTCGGAGCAGATGCCGTCGCGCTGGACCGACTCGGTGATCGGCCAGGAAGCGGTCTGCCCCGACGGGGTGCGTGCCACCAGGGCGGACAGCTCGCGGGTCAGGGCGACCTTCTTCTCCGCCATCAGCGGGGTGCCGGCATCGAGGAGCTCGCTGACCAGGTTGACCAGCTCCTCCTCGGTGGAGGGGAACCAGACGCCCTTGCCGTCGTAGCCGCCGCGGCGGGCCTTCAAGCAAACCTGGCCGGAGGTGGCGGCCCAGAAAGAGGTGGCATCGTCAGTGCTGGTGATTTCGGCGAACTCCGGGACCGGGGCGCCGAGCTCCCGCAGGCGGCGGCGCATGACGAGCTTGTCCTGGGCGTTGACCAGGGCGGACGGCACCGGCTGCACGTTGTAACCGGCCTCGATGAGGGCCTCCAGGTGCTTGTTCGGGACGTGCTCGTGGTCGAAGGTGACCGCGTCCGCGCCCTCGACGGCCCGCAACAGGTCGTCGTAATCGGTGTAGTCGCCCACCACCACGTCGGCGCAGACCTGCGCTGCCGACGAATCAGGGCTGCCGGCCAGCAGGCGCAGCGATTGGCCCAACTCGATGGCGGCGGTCTGCATCATCCGCGCCAGCTGACCGTCACCAATGACGGTGACCACTGGCATACCGGGGGCATGGGCTTGGGGATTTCCAGCTTGTTCACTCACGTTTTCAATCCTAGCGCGGCGCCGGCGGCTCGCGTGTCACCCCAGGAAACCGGGCATGACGGTACCCCAATTAGCTAGTAGCGGGCCGCTAGCGCCAGATGGGCGATCGCAGCGCCCGCAGCTGATCCCCGATGGCAGCCTCGACCTTCTTGGTCTTCGGCACGTCCGGGAAATACAGGGCCTGGTCGTAGCCGCGGATCGCCAGCGAAATCCCGCCCCGGCGACGCCGGGCGCCCACGATGTCGCGCAGGGGAATCGAATCCGTCCGGCCGCCCAAGCGGGCCGCCCGGGCGATGACGCGGCGGTCCGTGACGATGAAGCGCTTCCGGCGCGAACGGATCACCGGCAGCACGAAGCGCCACACGCTGAGCGCTCCCCACAACACGACCAGCGCGTTGCGCAGGCGCAGGTCCGCCCCCTGCGCGTCCAGCCAGCCGATGGCTATCCAGCACACCCCCGTAATCAGGATGAGCTCCAGCAGCGGGAAGACGAGCGTGCGGAACGGCGCGGTCACGTCGACCCGCTTGGCCTCACCGGGCCCCATCGTCATATATCCCATAGCGCCCTAAAGCTTACCTGGGATGGCATCGGCGGCGAAGGGCGGTGGAGGTTTCTAGCGCTGCGGCCGCAGGTGGGTCACGTCGCCGGCCGAGTAGTACTCGCCGCCCACGTTGATGCGGCCGTCGTCGGCAACGCCCTCGACGATGCCCTCCACATCACCCGTCGGCGCCTCCAAGCGCACCTCCTGGCCAATCGACGAGCACACCGCGCGGTAGTCCCGCATCAGCTGCGGGTCCTGGTTCTGCCACTGCGCGATGCGTCGGCGCAGGTTGGTCAGCAGGTCAATCGCCAGCTGGGTGCGGTCCGTGTCGCGGCCCTCCAGCGCTAGCGATGTCGCCTTCTCAATCGGCAGGTCCTCCCGGGTCAGGGTGACGTTCAGGCCCATGCCCAGCACGACGCGGGCGCTCGGGGCGGCGCCGGCCTCGGTCTTGGGGGCCACCTCGGCCTTGTTGATTTCGGCCTTGTTGACCTCTGCCTTGTTGACCTCGGTCTTGGGGGCCACCTCAGCCTTGTTGATTTCGGCCTTGTCGATCTCGGCCTTGTTGATCTCAGCATCGCCGGACTTGAACTCGCCGGTGGCCTTGCCCGATTTGAACTCGCCGCCCTTGAACTCGCCGGTCTTAAATCCGCCCGACTTGAAGGCGGCGCCGACCGGGCCGGCTTCGGCGAGGATGCCGCAGAGCTTGTTGCCGTCGATGTGGACGTCGTTCGGCCACTTCAGGACGGAACCCTCGACGGTGTCGGTCACCGCCAGGCCGCCCGCCAGGGGCAGGGTACCCAGGTGCTCGAGGGAATCCGGAAGCAGCAGGACCGAGAAGATGAGCTGCTTGCCAGCCGGGGCGACCCACTTGCGGCCCAGGCGTCCCTTGCCGCTGACCTGCTCGTTGGCGAGGAGGACGGTGCCGTCGGCGACATCGTTAGCCCCCATCAGATCCGTGTTCGTGGATCCCGTCTGTTCCTTGTAGTCGACGGTGCTGTAAAGCCCGGACAGCGCGGCGCGGATGCGGTCCAGGTCCAGATCACTGCTGGGGTGCACGGCATCGTTGTGCTCAGTATTGTTTCGCTCAGTCATAACCCAAACAATACCCGCCGGGCCCGCGATCCCAGCGGCTGCGAGCGCCGCCGGGCCCGCGATCCCAGCGGCTGCGAGCGCCGCGGGGCCCACTACCCCCGGCGTGGGGGCAAGAACCCAAAAAACTATTCTTCCGGACGTTGGTGAATATAACCTGAAATACACCTACTGTTTCCCGAAAGGTAAATCACTATGATGCAGTCACCTTCCCGGCGCACCGTGCGCAACGGCGTCATCGCCAGCACCGCCGCCCTCGCCCTGGCGCTGACCGCCTGCAGCTCCGACTCCGGCAGCTCCAACGCCGACGGTTCCGCCACCGAGAACACCGACGGCCGTGGCCCCATCACCTTCGCCATGGGCAAGAACGACACGGACAAGATCCAGCCCATCATCGAGAAGTGGAACGAGGAGCACCCCGAGGAGAAAGTCACCCTCGAAGAGCTCGCCGGTGAGGCCGACGCCCAGCGGGAGACCCTCGTGCAGTCCCTGCAGGCCGGCAACTCCGACTACGACGTCATGGCCCTCGACGTCGTCTGGACCGCCGACTTCGCCGCCAACCAGTGGCTCGCCCCGCTGACCGAGGACCTGGCCGTCGACACCGACGGCCTGCTGCCGGCCACCGTCGAGTCCGCCACCTACAACGACACCCTCTACGCCCTGCCGCAGAACACCAACGGCCAGCTGCTCTACCGCAACACGGAGCTCGCCCCCGAGGAAGTGTCCACCTTCGACGACGTCAAGTCCGCCTGCGAGGCGCTCAAGGACGACACCGACTGCCTGACCACCCAGCTCAAGCAGTACGAGGGCCTGACCGTCAACACCGTCGGCTTCATCGAGGGCTGGGGCGGCAAGGTCCTGGCCGACGACGGCACCATCACCGTCGACTCCGCCGAGGCCAAGGAGGGCCTGCAGGCCCTGGTCGACGCCTACGAGGACGGCACCATCTCCCCGGATTCGACCGCCGCCACCGAGGAGGAGACCAACCTGGCGTTCACCGAGGGCAAGTCGGCCTTCGCCATCAACTGGCCGTACATGTACACCAACGCCGAGGAGTCCCCAGAGACCCAGGGCAAGTTCGAGGTCCAGCCTCTGGTCGCCAAGGACGGCGTGGGCGTGTCCACCCTGGGCGGCTACAACAACGGCATCAACATCAACTCCGAGTACAAGGCCACGGCCCGCGACTTCATCGAGTACATCATCAACGAGGAGAACCAGACCTCCTTCGCGGAGGCCTCCTTCCCGCCGGTGCTGGCCTCCATCTACGATGACCCGGAGCTCATCGAGAAGTTCCCGTACCTGCCGGCCCTGAAGGAGTCCCTGGAGGCCGCCTCCCCGCGTCCGGTCTCCCCGTTCTACTCCGCCATCTCCAAGGCCATCCAGGACAACGCCTACGCCGCCATCACCGACGGCAAGAGCGTTGACGATGCCACCAAGGACATGAAGGCCGCCATCGAGTCTGCCTCCCAGGCCTAGACCTCCCAGGCTTAAGCCTCCCAGGCCTCAGGCCCGCCCGGCCCCGGCCGGACACCAACCTAGCGAACGATGCCCCTTCCCGTGCGGCGAGGTGGCATCGTTCGCTTTTGTATGAACACGGCGAGTTTCGAGGCTGCGTCGGGGCCGTGCGTTATGATCAGTGCCATCCTCAGTGCAAACCATTGCACGCCGCACAGCAGCGGTGATTCGCCGCAGCGTTAATTCGCAGCAGTAGAGCAAACATCAGAAAGGCCAAGCGCGTGACCGAGAAAACCGCCCAACGGCGCCGCCCCTCGCCCAAGTCTCGGGCCTGGGTGCCCGCCGGGCTCATCGCGCCCGCGATCATCGTGCTGGCGATCGTGATCGGCTACCCCGTCATCCGGGCCATCATCCTGTCGTTCAAGGGCAACCGGCAGCTCGACCCGACCACCGGGCTCTTCGTCGAGGGCCAGTTCGCCGGGCTGGACAACTACCTGTACTGGATCACCAACCAGTGCATGTCGCCGTCCGGCGTGGCCGCCACCTGCCCGCCCGGGGTTATTGCGACCGACTTCTGGCCGGCCGTGCAGATCACGCTGTTTTTTACCGTCGTGACCGTGACCCTCGAGACCATCCTGGGCATGGCCATGGCGCTCATCATGAACGGCAACTACCGCGGCCGCGGCTTCGTGCGCGCCGCCGTCCTCATCCCCTGGGCCATCCCCACCGCCGTGACCGCCAAGCTGTGGCAGTTCATGTTCGCCCCGCAGGGCGTAGTCAACTCCCTGCTCGGCACCGACATCGCCTGGACCACCGACCCCTTCTACGCCCGGCTGGCCGTCATCATCGCCGACGTGTGGAAGACCTCCCCGTTCATGGCCCTGCTCATCCTCGCCGGCCTGCAGATGATCCCGAAGGACGTCTACGAGGCCGCCCGCATGGACGGCGCCAGCCGCCTGCAGATCTTTACCCGCATCACCCTGCCGCTGGTCCGGCCGGCCCTGATGGTGGCCATCCTCTTCCGCACCCTCGACGCGCTGCGCATGTACGACCTGCCGGTCATCATGATTTCCAGCTCCTCGAACTCGCCGACCGCCACCATCTCCCAGCTGGTCGTCGAGGACATGCGCCAGGGCAACTTCAACTCCGCCTCCGCGCTGTCCACCCTGATCTTCCTGCTCATCTTCTTCGTCGCCTTCATCCTCATCCGCTTCCTGGGCGCCAACATCGCGGGCACCGCCGAGGAGCCCCGCAAACGGCGAAACCTGCCGTGGGGCCGGAAGAAGGCCCCGGGTGAGCCCGCGGCTGAGGAAGCAGCGGCATCGGCAAGCACCGCGTCGGCAGCGCCTGCCTCTGCCGTACCCGCCTCTGCCCAATCCAAGAAGGAGGCCAAGTAATGAAATCGCGCATCTCCTGGGGAACCGTGGGCCACTTCGCCGGCATCCTCTTCATCATCTTCTGGGGGCTGGCCCCCTTCTACTGGATGGTCGTGACCGCCCTGCGGCACAAGGACCACACCTTTGACACCACCCCGTGGCCGACCCACCTGACCCTGGACAACTTCCGGGACGCCCTGGCCACCGACAAGGGCAACGACTTCCTCGGGGCCCTGACCAACTCGCTGGTCATCTCCCTGGTCACCACCGCCCTGGCCGTGCTGGTGGGCGCGTTCACCGCCTACGCCCTGGCGCGCTACGATTTCCCGGGCAAGGGCATCGTCACCGGCGTCATCCTGGCGGCCTCCATGTTCCCGGCCATCGCGCTGGTCACCCCGCTCTTCCAGCTCTTCGGCGACCTGGACTGGATTGGCACCTACCGGGCCATGATCATCCCGAACATCTCCTTCGCCCTCCCGCTGACCATCTACACCCTGCTCAGCTTCTTTAGGCAGCTGCCCTGGGAGTTGGAGGAGGCCGCCCGCGTCGACGGCGCCACCAAGGCGCAGGCCTTCCGCATGATCTTGCTGCCCCTGGCCGCCCCGGCCCTGTTCACCACGGCCATCATCGCGTTCATCACCACCTGGAACGAGTTCATGCTGGCCCGCCAGCTCTCCTCCACCGACACCGAGCCGGTCACCGTGGCCATCGCGCGCTTCTCCGGGCCCTCGGCCTTCGAGTACCCCTACGCGGCCACCATGGCTGCCGGCGCCCTGGTGACCATCCCGCTCATCATCATGGTCCTGATCTTCCAGCACCGGATCGTGGCCGGCCTGACCGCCGGCGGGGTCAAGGGCTAGGCGGCCGCATGCGCCACTCCCTCCTCTGGGACACGGCCTTAGGGTTTTGCGGCTTCTTCGCCGCCTTGGCTATCCTCCAGGCCGTGGTCAACCTCTTCCGCCCCGAACCGGCGATCTGGCCCGGCCTCCTAGCCGGGGTCTTGTGCCTGGCCCTGTACGGGATCTACCGCGCCAAGCGCGCGCACCTGGCCCGGACCGGACCGAGCACCCAGCCGCACACCGCGGCCCAAAACACGGCGCCCCACAACACCGCGCCCCGAAACACCCTTCCCCAACAGAAAGACCGAGCATGAGCTGGTACCACAACGCCGTTTTCTATCAAGCCCTGGTGCACGCCTTTAAGGACGGCAAGGGCGAGGGCATCGGCACGCTCAGCGGCGTGACGGAGAAGCTGGACTACCTGCAGTGGCTGGGCATCGATTGCCTGTGGCTGCCGCCGTTTTACGCCTCCCCGCTGCGCGACGACGGCTACGACATCGCCGACTATTACGAGGTCAACCCGGTCTACGGCAGCATGGAAGACGTCGAGGAGCTCATCGCCGCCATCCACGCCCGCGGCATGCGCATCATCACCGACCTGGCGCTGAACCACACCTCCTCCGATCACCGCTGGTTCCAGGCCTCCCGGCAGGACCCGGAAGGCCCCTACGGCGACTACTACGTCTGGGGCGACGATCCGAACCGCTACTCGGAAATCCGCATCATCTTCACCGACGTCGAGGAGTCCAACTGGGCCTGGGACCCGGTGCGCGAGCAGTACTACTTCCACCGCTTCTACTCCCACCAGCCGGATCTCAACTACGACAACCCGGCCGTGCGCGAAGAGGTCAAAAACGTCATCCGCTTCTGGCTGGACAAGGGCATCGACGGCTTCCGCCTGGACGCCATCCCCTACCTCTACGAGCGCGACGGGCTGGGCGGCGAGTCCCTGCCGGAGACCATCGCCTTCATCGAGGAGATCCGCGCGCTTATCGATGCCGAATTCCCCGGCACCGTCATGATCGCCGAGGCCAACCAGCCGCCGGCCGAAACGCGCGAGTTCTTCGGTGACGGCAACCGCTTCCACATGGTCTTCAACTTCCCCGTCATGCCGCGCCTCTACCAGGCGCTGGCACTGAACTCGGCCACCCCGATCTATGAGATCATGGACTATCTCGGATCCCTGCCCGCCAGCTGCCAGTGGGGCACCTTCCTGCGCAACCACGACGAGCTGACCCTGGAGATGGTCGACGAGTCCGTGCGCGATCAGATGTACGCGGCCTACCTGCCGGACGATGCCATGCGGGCCCACCTAGGCATCGCCCGCCGGCTGATGCCGCTGATGGGCGGAGACCGCCGCAAGGTGGAGCTGATGTTTTCGCTCCTGTTCACCCTGCCCGGCGCCCCGTTTATTTACTACGGCGACGAGATCGGAATGCTGGACAACCCGGCCCTGCCCGACCGGCACGCCGTGCGCACCCCGATGCAGTGGGACGAGACCGAGCACGCCGGCTTTAGCACCCGCGCCCCGCAGCGCTGGGCCGTGGTCGGCGGGGCCTCCGTGGCCGCGCAGGCCAACAACGAGGACTCGCTGCTGCACACGGTGCGCCGCATGATCGCCGCCCGGCACGCCCACCCCGAGCTGGGCACGGCCGAGTTTGAGCCCGTCGAGACGGGCCACGAGGTGGTCCTGGGCTTCCAGCGCGGCGGCCTGCTGTGCCTGCACAACTTCTCCGCCGAACCGGTGGATCTGGGACCGGTCGACCTGGGGCCGTACGGCTACAGCTGGCTGCCGGCCGAATACCTGAGCTAGCGCTAGGCCCAGTCTGGGGCATCGCCCAGCCGCAGCTCGGAGTACTTCGCCTCCGGGGCGCTGGCCTGGTAGGGCTTGCCCGTCGGCTCCCAGACCTGGTCGGTGCTGCAGCGCACGTCCTGGGCGTCGACGTCGAGCATCGTAAAGCCCCAGACCAGCTGGCCCTGCGACTGCGGCGACAGGGTGTAGGGGCCGACCTTCTGCTTGAGCTTCCAGTGCTGCTCGGAGACGTAGTTGAAGCCGTAGGTCTGGGTCAGCACCTTGGCCAGCTCGCCCTCGCCGGTGATCCCGGCGCCGACCTCGATGGTCTGGGTGCGGGCCTGGGTCACGGTGTGGCTGACCGGCACCGGGCCGTCGGTGTTGTTGGCCACGCTGGTGGCATCGGTCTGCTTGAACCAACGCCGCTGCGCGGAGACGTAGGTGCCCATAAAACCGGGCGTCGCGCAGTGCGATCCCGGGGCGTAGTCATCGTTCCAGCGCTGCGGCAGCTCGAAATCCGCCGCCGGGGAGACCGCACCTGCCGATGCCGGGTAGCCCAGCGCCACCACCACCGGCAGGCACAGCGCCGCGAGTCCGGCGCGCCGCTTTCCCGCCATGCTTACTCGCCCCAATCAGTGTTGTCGCGGGTGGAGACCTGGACGTGGCGCTCCTTCGGTAGGGTGGCGGTGAACTTGCCGCCGTTGGGCTGCCAGGTGTGGTCGGAGCCGCAGACGGTCTTCTGGCCCTCGAAGTCGGAGACGACCCAGCCGACCTTGAGCACCGCGGTCTTGCCCGGGGCGATGTCGTACGGGCCGACCTGCTCACCGACCTCGTAGGACTGGCTGTCGGTGTAGCTGGAGGAGAAGCTGATGTTGATGAGATCCAGCAGCTTGAAGTCGATGCCGGCAGAGACGTTCCAGGTCTTGGTCTTGGTCTCCTTGATGGAGCGGGTCACTGGCAGCGGCTCATCGTTGTAGTTGGACACGGTCCAGGTGCCGGCGGAGCCGTCGAAGTAGGTGCGCTTGATGTCGACGGTCTGGCCGGTATCGCCCGGGTTGGCGCACTGCTCGCCGATGACGGTCGGGTTGGCCGGGCCCAGGTCGCGGGCCGGCAGGGCCTGGGCGGCCGGGGCGCCGGACGCGGCGGCGACGATGCCGCCGGCCAGGGCCAGGCCGGTCAGGCCGGCGAGGGCGCGGGAAGAGATTGCGTTGAATGCGTGCATGAGGAAACTCCTTGAAGTATGTGGTTTTGGGTGGCCTGGGGTTAGTAGGTGGACTGGGTGGGCACCGGCAGCGACCGGTACTCGTCCGGGGTGACGTCGACGGTGCGCTTGGCCCCGCCCGGGCTGGTGATGGTGGCCTCGGCCCAGAAGCCGCTGGGCGCCGAGGTCTGCTTGTAGTTCGAGGTCAGGCTGTACTTGCCGTCCTTGCCGCAGGTGATTTCGCGGTAGTTGATGCGGGTCATCGTCGTGCCGTACTCGACGCGCACGCGCTCCCCGGCGGCCAGGTCCACGTGGCCCAGCTCCGTGCCGACCGGCATGTAGGCGCGCTTGACGGCGCCGACGGACTCGAGCCAGCCGCGCGGGATGTCGCCGCGGTTGCCCTGCCAGTTGGTGTACGGGTGGTGCTCCGCGCCGACGACGAAGTCGGTGACCGGGGCGTACTCGTAATCCTTCTTCGACCAGTTGAGGAAGTCGGTGGAATAGCCCGGCTTGCGGTAGGTCGGCTGGACGGCGGTGATGTCCAGCGGGTACCAGGTGCGGGTGCCGGCCTCGCAGGCGTCGCCCTCATTGGGCCAGTCGTCCTCGCGCTGCGGCTCGGTGGTCGGTTCGACGACCTCGTCGCGGGCCGGATCGGCGATCTTTTCCAGGCTGGGCCCAGACACGGAGGTATAGGTGCCGTCGATGGGCTTGCTGTTCGCGCCCGGGGATCGCGAGGGGATCTCCATGGCCAGATCGGAGACGGTGCCGTCCGCCCGGATGATGTAGGCAAACGCGTAGCGCTCAGCCGGGCCGGTGCCGCGCACGACGTTTGCGCCCGGGGTGTTTTCCAGGCGGCCGTCGTTGCAGCTGACGAACATGGAGATGAAGTCTTTTTCAATGACGCCGTACTCGACGCGGAGGGACTCGCCCGGGGCCAGCTTGACCGGGCCGAAGGTTTCGGTGTCGCGCCAGCCGTTGGTCATCTTCAGGCCGATGTCGGACTTGGCGGTCGTGTTCCAACCGTTGGGCAGCTTGGCCTTGGAGTTGGCATCGATCTCGTGGTTGGTGCCCGTTTCCACCTCGGCGGTGTAGGGAACTTCCTGATCGGTGGTGTTGGTGAATTGGAGCGTGCCGTCGCTGACGTAGCGACGCCCGGTCTCCCCGAAGCGCCACTCGGGCTCCGGGTTGTTCTTGCCGGCGGCATCGCAGGACTTGTAGAGGTTGACAATAGGGTAGCCCTGCGGCATGGGCGGAACGGCCCGTGCCGGAACTGCGGGGCTGGCCACCAGCGGGACCAGTGCCGCCGCGACGATGGCGACGGCTGCTCGTGCCCAGCCCTTCTTCCCTACGTTTAACGCCTTGGGTGCGTGCACTATAAGGGTTCCTTGTCTTGAGAGTGCGGCCCAAGACCCCTTCACTGAACTATACGGAGATTTTAAGCTTCCCGGAAGCTCCTGCGCAAGGCCGGAGGGAAACCACGTGCTGAACCGGAGCGCCCCGGCGGCGGGCTGGGCCAGCGGCGGGGTGACATCGGCAGCGACATTGGCAGCGGCGAGTTCCCCCTAATGGGGGCAGCCCGGGCACCCGGAAGAAACGTGAGGACAATCTCATATTTGACGCGCGAGCTGCGAATTTGGTTTCTCATGCAAAATTACCGCCGGTTGGGTCTAGAATGGAGGGGACTTTTCGCACTACCATCCCTGAACATGACCATTTCCTCACATTTGACGGAACTAGACAGCTTGAACGACGCCAACACCACCGCCGGCAAGATCGCCGAGCTCAAACGCCGCCGCGCCGAGGCCGAGGCACCCCTGGGCCAGAAGGCCTTCGAGAAGGTGCACTCCCAGGAGCGCCTGACCGCCCGCGAGCGCTTGAACTACCTGCTGGACGAGGGATCCTTCGTCGAGACCGACATGCTGGCCAAGCACCGCACCACCGACTTCGGGATGGATGCCAAGCGGCCGACCACGGACGGCATCGTTACCGGCTGGGGCACCATCGACGGGCGCGAGGTGTGCATTTTCAGCCAGGACGGCACCGTCTTCGGCGGCGCCCTGGGCGAGGTCTACGGCGAGAAGATGGTCAAAATCATGGAGCTGGCCGTGACCACCGGCCGACCGCTCATCGGCCTCTACGAGGGCGCGGGCGCGCGCATCCAGGACGGGGCGGTCTCCCTCGACTGGATCGCGCAGACCTTCTACCAAAACGTCAAGGCCTCCGGCGTCGTGCCCCAGATTTCCGTCATCATGGGCGCCTGCGCCGGCGGCAACGCCTACTCTCCCGCCCTGACCGACTTCGTGGTCATGGTGGACAAGAAGTCCAAGATGTTCGTCACCGGCCCCGACGTCATCAAGACCGTCACGGGCGAGGAAATCACGCAAGAGGAGCTCGGCGGCGCCGGCGTACACATGGTTTCTGCCGGCAACTCCCACTACACCGCCGCCACCGACGAGGAGGCCCTCGACTGGGTCCACGACCTGCTGGGCTACCTGCCGTCCAACAACCAGCAGCGCAGCCCCGTCGAGCCCTTCGAGCCGGTCACCGAGACCAGCGTCGACGACCTGGCTCTGGACGAAATCATCCCGGACTCGCCCACCCAGCCCTACGACGTCAAGGACGTCATCGCCGCTCTGACCGACGACGCCGAGTACCTGGAGATCCAGGCCGAGCGCGCCGAGAACGTCGTCATCGCCTTCGGGCGCATCGAGGGCCAGACCGTCGGGTTCGTGGCCAACCAGCCGCAGGTCTTCGCCGGCTGCCTGGACATCGACTCCTCCGAGAAGGCCGCCCGCTTCGTGCGCACCTGCGACGCCTACAACATCCCGATCGTCATGCTCGTCGACGTCCCCGGCTTCCTGCCCGGCGCGTCCCAAGAGCACGACGGCATCCTGCGCCACGGCGCCAAGCTGCTCTACGCCTACGGCGAGGCCACCGTCCCGAAGATCACGGTGACCATGCGCAAGGCCTACGGCGGCGCCTACTGCGTCATGGGTTCCAAGGGCTTGGGCGCGGACGTCAACCTCGCCTGGCCGACGGCCCAGATCGCCGTCATGGGCGCGGCCGGCGCCGTGGGATTCATCTACCGCAAGGAGCTCAAGGCCGCCCGCGAGAAGGGCGTCGACGAGCAGGCCCTGGCCAAGTCCTTCGAGCGCGAGTACGAAGACCACATGCTCAACCCGTACAAGGCCGCCGAGCGCGGGATTATCGATGCCGTCATCCTGCCGTCCGAGACCCGCGCCATGGTGGCCAAGAACCTGCGGCTCTACGCCGACAAGTCCGTGCCGCGGCCCAGCCGCAAGCACGGCAACATGCCGCTCTAGCCCGCCCCTGGCTGGGACGGGCTGCGGCGGTTGCGGGG
>JAQYQB010000006.1 GCA_028726465.1 Mycobacteriaceae bacterium
TAGCGCTGAAACCCGGCCGCGGGGAGGGCGGACCGAATGGCTGGTAGGAGCTGGCGTTTGCCGCCTACCCATTTCATCAAAGGTTTCAGGTTGTTCATCGTGGCAATATCTTAGCGCCCCGGCCGACCCGCCGGCCGCGCGGCCCGCCTTGCGGGGAACAGGTGTTCGCCTGGCGGGATAAAAATAAAAGCCGTCGGCCCGCGGGGAGGGATCCTCCTTAGTGTGCGGGCCGGCGGCCAGTATTTATGAAGCCGGGGTGGGCTTAGGCCATCTTGTTGAAGGCGTTAGCCATGCCGGACTTCTTGTTAGCAGCGGTGTTGCGGTGGAACACGCCCTTGGACACGGACTTGTCCAGGGAGCGGGAAGCAACGCGCAGCTGCTTCTCGGCGGCAGCCTTGTCACCGGAGGCGACAGCCTCGCGGAACTTGCGGATCTCGGTGCGGACCGCGGAGCGGATGCCCTTGTTGCGACGGCGAGCCTTCTCGTTGGTGATGACGCGCTTCTGCTTGGACTTGATGTTAGCCATAGCTGAAAATACCTCTTAAGTAATCGATCTGATTGACAACGAAACTTGGGGCACTCTCCGGACATGGCTCCAGGCCACAGATGCAGCCGCGGCGCCGGCGTACAAGGCGAACCCAAGGTCCTGCCCGCCCGGCCGACGCGCCCGGAGTCCAAGTAACCCGGCTATCTTAGCAGCCGGGTGCCTGCCCGGACAAAACGCACTCTAGCGCCTACGCCCAGTGGTAGACGGCGCGCAGGCGGTTGGCGATCCGCTCGAAGCGGCGCTGCGGGAACAGGATGCCTTGGCGGCGGACTTGCTCCTCGCTGATTTCCAGCAGGCGGTCCAGGCGGATCCAGCACTGGCGGCCGGACTCGTCCCATTCGCCGGAGCCGATCTCCAGCCAGCAATCGTCCTCGGCGTGCTCCGGGTTGGGGGAGATGAGCAGGCCCAGCACCGTGGTGCGGGTGCGGCCGACCACGAGGATCGCGCGCTCGGTGGGCGGGGACTGCGGGCCGCCGGTGGGTGCCCAGACCCAGACGACCTCCCCGGAGTCGGCCTGGCCGTCCATGTCCGGGGCGAAGAAGATGGACCGTGCTCGGTCCTGGGTGGCCTCCACCCGGATGCTGGCGGGCTTGCGCGGCTCCCAGCTCGTGCGGTGTCCGTGCAGGCCCAGGCTCTGGTTGATGTGGCTTAGGCCCTTGTCGATGGGTTCCTTGTCGCCCACGCCCAGCGCGTGCAGGACTTTCCGGCCCCAGGAGGGTGAGGAGGTGCGAGCAGACTCGGGGTTAACCATGTGTCTATCCTACTTGCCGGTAGCGCCCGTGTCTTGGGTAAGCTGGGACGGACTACCTATTTACTCGAGGAGATTAAGGGACATCGTTGTCTGAGAATTTTGCGGCCACTACGTTCACGGATCCGTCCAAGATCCGGAACTTTTGCATCATTGCTCATATCGACCACGGGAAGTCGACCCTGGCCGACCGCATTCTCCAGCTGTCCAAGGTGGTAGAGGAGCGCGACATGCGCGACCAGTACCTCGACAACATGGACATCGAGCGCGAGCGCGGTATCACCATCAAGGCCCAGAACGTGCGCCTGCCGTGGGTCCCGCAGTCGGGCGAGCTGGCGGGCACCCAGATGGTCCTGCAGATGATCGACACCCCGGGCCACGTCGACTTCTCCTACGAGGTCTCCCGCGCGCTCGAGGCCTGTGAGGGCGCCATCCTGCTGGTCGATGCCGCCCAGGGCATCGAGGCCCAGACCCTGGCCAACCTCTACCTGGCCATGGAAAACGACCTGGAAATCATCCCGGTGCTCAACAAGATCGATCTGCCGGCTGCCGATCCGGATAAGTATGCCCTCGAGCTGGCCAACATCATCGGCTGCGAGCCGGAGGAGGTCCTGCGCGTGTCCGGCAAGACCGGCGAGGGCGTCGTCGAGCTGCTCGACCGCCTGGTCGACCTGGTGCCGGCCCCGACCTCGGAGGGCGGCTCGGACGCCCCGGCCCGCGCGCTGATTTTCGACTCCGTCTACGACACCTACCGCGGCGTGGTCACCTATATCCGCATGATGGACGGGACCCTGAAGCCGCGCCAGAAGGTGCTCATGATGAACACGGGCGTGGAGCACGAGATCCTGGACATCGGCATCGTCTCGCCCACGCCCACCTCCTGCAAGGGGCTGGGCCCCGGCGAGGTCGGCTACCTGATCACCGGCGTGAAGGACGTGCGCGAGACCAAGGTGGGCGACACCGTCACCTGGGCCAAAAACGGCGCGGACAACCCGCTGCGCGGCTACGAGGACCCGAAGCCGATGGTCTATTCCGGTCTGTTCCCCATCTCCCAGGCGGACTTCCCGGACCTGCGCGACGCGCTGGACAAGCTGCAGCTTAACGATGCCTCCCTTACCTTCGAGCCCGAGACCTCCGTGGCGCTGGGCTTCGGCTTCCGCTGCGGTTTCTTGGGCCTGCTCCACATGGAGATCACCCGCGACCGCCTGCAGCGCGAATTCGACCTGGATCTCATCTCCACCGCGCCGTCGGTGACCTACCGCGTGGTCGGGGAGGACGGGGAAGAGCAGATCGTGCACAACCCCTCCGACTGGCCGGGCGGCAAGGTCGGCGAGGTCTACGAGCCCATCGTGAAGATGACGGTCATCGTGCCGGAGGAATTCGTCGGCCCCACCATGGAGCTGTGTCAGTCCAAGCGCGGCCAGATGGGCGGGATGGATTACCTGTCCGAGGACCGCGTCGAGCTGCGCTACACCATGCCGCTGGGCGAAATCATCTTCGACTTCTTCGACATGCTCAAGTCCCGCACCAAGGGCTACGCCTCCCTCAACTACGAGGAGGCGGGCGAGCAGCTGGCCGACCTGGTCAAGGTCGACATTCTGCTGCAGGGCGATCCCGTGGACGCGTTCTCGGCCATCGTCCACCGCGACCACGCCCAGCACTACGGCAACAAGATGACCAAGAAGCTCAAGGAGCTCATCCCGCGCCAGCAGTTCGAGGTGCCCGTGCAGGCGGCCATCGGCTCGAAGATCATCAGCCGTGAAAACATCCGCGCCATGCGCAAGGACGTGCTCGCCAAGTGCTACGGCGGCGACATCTCGCGTAAGCGCAAGCTGCTAGAAAAGCAGAAGGCCGGTAAGAAGCGCATGAAGTCCATCGGCTCGGTCTCCGTGCCGCAGGAAGCCTTCGTGGCCGCGCTGTCGACTGACTCCGACTAGTAGAACACCACGCGCGCGTTATTCCCGCCGGTGCACTCCATGGACTTATCTCCCAACACGCTGCACTGCATGTTATAGGTCTGGCCAGTGGCCGGGCTGGCCACGGAGATTTCCGGCTGGTAGAAGTCGCGGACGTTCTCGCCGGTGGGGTTGTGTCCGGCGGTCTGGGCGTCGAAGACGGCCCTGCCGAACTCGCAGCTGGTGTTCTCGCCGGCCAGGACGGTGTTAATGCCGAAGCCGTCGCCTAAGATGCAGACCTCGTAGTAGGTGCCGGCCACGGTGGCGGTCTGACCGGGGTTGGGGTTGTGCATGACCAGATCCATGTAGTCGGAGGCAACGTAGTCGACCGCGCGGTTGCTCGCGCCGGCTCCGGCACCCGCTCCGGCTTCCTGGTTGTTCTCGGCGGCGGGTTCCTGGGTGCTGTCGGCAGCCGCGGTGTTGTCGGCGGAGGCCTCGGCGTCGGCATCGCCGGCTTTGGAGCTTTTTTCTTTGGCCTTCGAGCTGGACTGGGTGGAGGACTGGGCGGAGTTCTCCGCCGCGCTGGATTCCTGCGTGACGGTGCTGCCGGCCTCGGGGGTGGGGGTGTCTTGGGCGGATTCACCTGAGGAACAGGCGGCGACGAAGAAGAGCGGGGCGAGGGCAAAAAGTGTTATACGTCTCATAAAAGGCAGATTAGTGTGTATACAAGTGAGATAAAAGGGTAAGCGAGAAAAACTTGGTACGCTCGGTTGCTAAACGCCAGTAACAAGGAGTGAGAAGTCACGATGACGGTGCCTCAGTCCCCGCACCAAAAGGACCCGCGAACCGCCTACCGCACCGGCCCCTACCGGCAGCCCTCCCCGGAACAGTCCGTGCCCCGGCAGGGCCAGCAGCTGCCCCCGCTGCCGGTCACGCAGGCGACCCTGGGCGAGCGCCCCGCCGGCGAGGTCCTGCGCGAGGACGGAGCGCAGCTGCTCGAGCAGCTGCAGGTGCTGCGCCGTGACCTGCACCAGAACCCGGAGATCGGCAACCACACGCCCTATACCCAGGCCAAGGTGCTCGAGGAGCTCTCCGGCCTGCCGCTGGAAATCACCACGGGCGTCTCGGTGACCTCCGTGGTGGCCGTCCTGCGCGGCGGCAAGCGCGGCGAGCACCCGGTCTCCGTCCTACTGCGCGCGGACATGGACGCCCTCGAGGTCGCCGAACGCACTGGCTCGCCGTTCGCGGCCACCAACGGCTATATGCACGCCTGCGGCCACGACCTGCACACCTCCGCGCTGGTCGGCGCGGCCAAGCTGCTGAGCCAGCACCGCGAGGAGATCCCTGGCGACGTCATCTTCATGTTCCAGCCCGGCGAGGAAGGCCCGGGCGGGGCCCGCCCCATGATCGAGGAAGGCGTGCTGGATGCCGCCGGGCGCCGCCCGGTGGCCGCCTACGGCATCCACGTCGGCCCGCAGGACTACGGCAACTTCTACCACGTGCCCGGCCCGCTGATGGCCTCCTCGTCCAACCTGCGGCTGACCGTCCACGGCAAGGGCGGCCACGGCTCCCGCCCGCACGACGCCATCGACCCGGTCGCCGCCATGGCCGAAATCCAGGTGGCCCTGCAAACCGCCGTCACCCGCCGCTTCGACGCCATGAACCCGGTGGTCATCACCGTAACCAACCTCTGGGCCGGCGACGGCGCCATCAACGCCATCCCGGACAAGTGCGGTTTTTCCGCCACGGTCCGCGTGCTTGACGATGCCGCCATCGACCGCGTCCGCCAGGTCATCACCGAGGTGGCCTCGAACGTGGCGGCGGCGCACCGCTGCGCGGTGGACATCGACTTCGAGATCCTCTATCCGACCACCAAGACCAACCCGCGCGAGAACGCCTTCGCCGCGGGCGTGTGGTCCCGCCAGTTCGGCTCGGACCGGGTGGTGCCTATGCGCTCGCCGATGATGGCCAGCGAGGACTTCGGCTTCGTCCTCCAGCAGGTGCCGGGCACCTTCGTCTGGCTGGGCACCGCCAACCCGGAGACCCCGCAGTCCAAGCGCGAGTGGAACCACTCGCCGCTGGCGCGCTTCGACGACTCTATTCTGGGCGATCAGGCCGCCGCACTTGCCGGGGTGGCCTTTGAGCGGCTGGTGGCTGAGGAGCTGCTCCCGTCGCCGACCATTCACGCGGCCCGACAGGCAGCCCAGCAGGGCTAGCCGCCACCAGCTGCGGGCGGCGGCGCACGAGGTAGAGAGTCCAGACGGTCGCGCCCACGGAGAAGACGACCTCGGCGGCGACGGAGGCCCAGCTCACCTCCACGTTATTGGGGTCCGAAATGCCCACAGCCGCGGAGCTAAAGGCCAACACGTTGCCCACGGCATGGACCACCGCGGCGGCCTCGATGCCGCCGGTGGACCACGTCAACACGGTCGCGGCCGCGGCGAAGACTGCGATGGCGGCCAGCCCCTTGGCATCGTAGGCATGCCCGGCGATAAACAGTCCGAAGCCGGGCAGGTAGGCCAGCCACGGCGAGCGGATCCAGCGCCCCAGCCACTGGGGGAGGAGTGCGCGGAAGACGAGTTCCTCGCTGAGCGCCTGCAGCGGAACCAGCGTCACCGTGAGGGCCAGGAGTACGGCCGCGGTGGAATCCCACCGCGGGGAATTGCCCTCGATGACCGTGATCGGGAGGTAGGCCACCGCCCAGGCGACCACGGCCGGCAGCACGGCCCGGCCGGCCAGCCCCCAGCGCACGCGGCCGGCAACCGACCACAGCCCGCGGGCCCCGCGCCGGGCGGCGGGCACGTTCCGGCCGCGCCGGCAGATGCTCGCCGCCACCCAGGCGGCGGCGCCGAGAGCGATGAGAAGCCCCAGGCTGACGGCGAAGGGGCCGGGCCGGGACATGTCATCGATAGCGTCGATAGCCTCGCCGCCCAGGCTGAGCCCGGCGACTAGGGCGAAGCCAAAGAAGAAGACCACGGCGATAACGATGAAGACTGCGGCTTCTAGCAGCGGGCGCCACCACCTGCCCGGCAGCACACGGTGAAAAGAACTCTGCGTTAATTCGTCCATGCCTTCTACGGTGTCAGGTTTTGGGCCGCGGAGTCTCCTCCCCGGGGAGGATTTCGCGGCCGGGGCCGCGGCCTATACTGAGCCCATGACTGTGGGACCGGAGACCGTGCGCCGGATAGGCATCGTTGTGCTGTGCGCCCTGTGCGACCTGGTGGTGGGCCTGGTGCTGGTGGGCATTGACCTGGAGGATTCGCCCGTCGCGGACACGCCAGAGTTCAACGCCTACGTGGCTATCATGGCGCTTTTTGGCGCGCTGGGCTGGCCGCTGCTGTTTATCGGCCTGCGCCACGATCCGGAGGAAGACTCCGCCCACCCCGGCCCCCGGTCAGCGCTGGTCTGCAGCGCGCTGGTGGCCTTGGCCGGCTTCTCCTATTTCGGCTGCGTCTCCTCCGCGGTGGCGTTTATCTCCCTGGTCGGGCGCGGTTCCACGCGGTGGTCCGTGGTCGGGGTCCTCGCGATGGTCGGGGGTGTGCTGGTGGATTGGGCGTTTAACCCGAGCGGCGCCCCGCCCCTGGACGACTGGTATTTCCTGGCCGCGCTCGCGGTGGTCATGGTGCCCATGCTGCTCGTTGGCATGGGGCGCGCGGCCAGCAAGCGGGACCAGCGCGCCCGGTTCGCGGCCGCCGCCACCGTCGAGCGCGAGCGCCTGTCCCGCGACCTGCACGACAGCCTCTCGCACCGGCTCAGCCTGATCTCCCTCTACGCCGGGGCCCTGGCCGAGCGCGAGGACTTGAGCCCCGAGCAGCAGCGCCGCTCCGCCGAAACCATCCGCACCGAGGCCGCCCACGCCGTCGACGACCTGCGGGAGGTACTGCGGTCCATCACCTCGCGGCAGGCCCCCGGCCCCGGCGTCCGCGAGATCATAAGCTCCGCTCAGGAGGCCGGCGATGCCATCACCTTTACCAGCGACGGCGCCACCTCGCGCCTGTCCACCGCGGCTGCCCAGGCCCGGGCCCGCGCGCTGCAGGAATGCCTGACCAACGCCCGCAAGCACGCGCCCGGCCAGCCGGTCACCGTGGTCGAGGCCACCGAGCCCAAAGCCGGCACCTACACCTGCCGCGTCAGCAACCCGCTCCTGGCAGGCTCGAAGGGGGCAGGCACCGGCCGCGGGCTGGACGGCATGCGCCAGCGGCTCAAGCTGGTCGGCGGTAGCCTGGACATCCATCAGGGCCGCGAGTTCTGCGTGGGCATCACCCTGCCGCTAAAGGAGGCGCAATGATAAGGGTCGTCATCGTCGACGACGAGGAGCTGGTGCGCGGCGGCGTCCAGCTGGTGGTGGAATCCGATCCGGAGATCCGGGTCGTCGGCGAGGCCAGCAACGGCCGCGACGGGGTGGCGGTCGTCGCCGACCTGCAGCCCGACGTGGTGCTCATGGACATCCGCATGCCGGTGCTCGACGGCATCGCCGCGGTGGAAAAGATCGACCCAGCCGTGCCGGTCATCATGCTCACCGCCTTCGACACCGACGAGTTCATCGCCGCCGCCCTGCGCGCCGGGGCCGTGGGATTTCTGCTCAAAAACACCCCGCCGAAGGCCCTGACCTCCGCGGTGCGCGCCGCGCACGAGGGCCATCAGATCCTCTCGCCCGGGGTGGTGGGATCGCTGCTCGAAGCCGAGCCCAAGGCCACCCCGAAGCAGGACGCCGCGCGTGCGAAGCTGGCCAACCTCTCCGAGCGCGAGCTAGAAATCGCCCGCCTAGTCGCCAAGGGGCTGAGCAACGCCGAGATCGCCGCGGCCGAGTTCGTCTCCATCACCACGGTCAAAACCCATGTCCAGCACATCCTGCGCAAGCTGCCGGCGCGCAGCCGCATCCACATCGTCATCACGGTGCTGGATGCGGGACTATAGAGAAGTGAAGGCAGAACAACATGACTGAACTGCATTCATTAGTCATCAACGGCAAGGGCTACGTTGCGGTCGTGGCGCCGTCGGTGGCGGTCTCCGTCATCGGCCCCGCAGTTCACCGGCAGGCCATGGCCCGCGTGAAGGAACTATTCCGCCTGCCGATCAAGGAGGGCGCCTCCGTTTGGGGCGGGGCTAGCCCCGAGCAGCGCGCGGCGGAGATCAACCACGCGATGACGGATCCTGAGTGCGCGGCGGTGCTGGCCGTAGCCGGCGGCAACGACTCCATCCGGCTGCTGCGCCACCTGGACCCTGAGGCGCTGGCCGGCAGCGCTGTTCCCTTCATCGGCTACAGTGACAACACCGCCATTCACAATTTCCTCTGCCGATTGGGGAAGCGCTCGTTCTACGGCGGCTCCACCCAGGTGCAGGTGGGGCCAGGGCCGGGGATGGATCCGGAACACGTGGCATCGTTGGGTGCCGCCGTGGCTGGTCGGGGAGCAATAGAACTGTCTGCGCCCGCGGCATATGAAGTCCGCGGCGTTGAGTGGCAGAATCCGCGGGCGTTGGACAGCTACGGTAACCGCGTGGAGTTTCCGCCCTATGTCTGGGAAGGGGCCCGCAGGGCAGTGCGCGGTCGCACGTGGGGAGGATGCCTCCAGACGTTGGTGCAGCTGGCCGCGATGGGGCAGCTTCCGGAGCCGTCCGAGCTTGCGGGGGCCGTTATGTTCCTCGAGCTTTCCGACGAGCCGCTCGGAGATGGCAACGTGTGCAAGCTCGTGCGTGCCCTAGGCGAGGCGGGGTATTTCGACGCGGTCGCGGCCCTCGCCCTGGCCTTGCCCCCGCACTCCGTGACCGGCCCCGGCGGGCAGGTGAGTCCCGATCCGGCGAAAGCACACGCGTTGCTGGCCGAGATGTCCGAGCAGGTCGGCGCCTATAACCCGGATCTAACCCGGGTGCTAGGGCTGCCCATCGGGCACCAGCGCCCTCAGTACGTCATCCCCTACGGCGGCGAGCTGCTCATCGATGCCCGCCGCCGGGAGGTTACGGCCTTCTACGGCGACGGCCCCGCGGGCCAATGATGAGGACGATAAGCGCGGCGACGAGGCCGATGGCCGCTATCACCACCGACGCCCACCCGGCCGCGCCCCAGTAGGTGGGGTAGTAGCGCAGGGCGTAGCCAAAGACCTGGCCGTCGTCGAACTGCTGGACCAGCGAGATGGCCAGCCACCACAGCTTCGCCGTGGCCAGCACCGCCCCTACCACCAGGGTGGTGGCGATGCCGGCGCGGCTGCCGCGGCGGAAGGCCCAGCACAAAAGGCCGACGGCCACCAGGACGATGCCTACCATCGTGGCGGCGAACCACAGCGGGGTCTGGATGGAAAACGGCGAACCGTTCAGCAAGAACTCGTGGTCGACGCGGTGCTGGTCAATGAGTGTGAATCCGTCGAGGACGACGTCTGCGGGAAGGCCCATACCTTGAAAGCCTAGCGGCGCCCGCTCCAGCCCGGGCGGGATAGCGCTGTAAGCCTGGCCACTACGGCGCTAGTCTTTCTGGGCTTTCCCGTTGGCCTGGCCGGCGTGGTCTTCTTGGTCGCCGATGTAGTCCGGGTGCGAGGCGTCGTGCTTCGGGTCGTAGCCGTCGGACCAAGTGTTGGTGGAAAAGTCGTAGTCGACGGCGTCGCCGGCCTCGTCGGTGCGCTGGTACCAGCGGGTGTAGCGGCCGGCCGCGGAGTCGAAGTCGGAGCCGGCGCCGCGCCCGTCGGAGGCTTCCTCGACGGAGAACTCAAAGTCGTCGCCGTGCTCCTCGATGCCACGGATCACCGCGTTTTCCACCGCCGTGCGCGCGTACTGGCGGCGGATGAACATCGGGTCGCTGCGCAGATCCACGATGAAGGCGACCATCATCACCAGCAGCACCACGCAGAAGGGAAGTGCGGACAGGATGGTCAGGTTCTGCAGGCCGGACAGGACCTCCTCGCCGCCGGTGAGCAGCATGACAACGGCGATGCCCATCATGCATAGGCCCCAGAAGACCACCAGGGCCTTGTTCGGGGAGGGGTTGCCCTTCGAGGCCATGGTGCCCATGATGACCGAGGCCGAGTCCGCCGAGGTGACGAAGAAGATGGCCAGCACGCCCAGCAGGATGAACGGGGTGATGGTGCCCAGCGGCAGGTTGCTGAACATGTTGAACAGGACGGCCTCGCCGGAGGCGTCGGCGTCGAAGCCCGGGATGCCGGCGTCGTGGAAGGTGATAGACGTCCCGCCGAAGATGGTAAAGGCCAGGATGAGGATGATGGTGGGTGCCAGGATGGTCACCGCCGCGTACTGGCGCAGGGTGCGACCGCGCGAGATGCGCGCGACGAACATGCCGACGAACGGTGCCCAGGCGATCCACCAGGCCCAGTAGAAGGCGGTCCAGTAGGACTGGAACTCGACCGTCTCATCGCCCCAGGACAGCGACTTAGACATCATCGGCAGCAGCTCGTCCAGGTAGGTGACCATGCCGGACGGCAGCAGGTTGAGCAGCAGCAGGGTGGGGCCGGTGATAAAGACGAAGGCCACCAGCGCCAGCGTCAGCGTGATGTTCAGGTTGGACAGGTAGCGGATGCCGCGGGAGACCCCGGAGACCGCCGAGATGACAAAGCCCACGCCGAGCACGGCGATGATGACAAGCAAGATGCGGTTGGGCAGCGGCCCGGCGCCGGAGATGATCTCCACACCCTGGCCGATCTGCACGGCGGACACACCCAGGGTCGCGGCGGTGCCGAACAGCGTGGCGATGAGCGCCATAATGTCGATGACCTTGCCCAGCGGGCCGTCGGTGTCCTTGGAGCCGAACAGCGGCTTGAAGATGGAGGAAATCAGCGGCACGCGCCCGCGGCGGTAGGACGAATAGGCGATCGCCGCGCCGACCAGCGAGTACATCGCCCACGGGGAAATGCCCCAGTGGAAGTGGGACTGCGCGACGGCCTGGTGGAGGGCCTCGACCGTGCCGCCTTCGTCCACGGTGTGCGGCGGCGGGGTCAGGTAGTAGCTCAGCGGCTCGGAGGGGCCATAAAAGAACAGCCCGACGCCGATACCCGCGCCGAACATCATCGCCACCCAGGAGAAGAAACCGAACTCCGGCTGTTCGTCGTCGGTGCCCAGCTTGATGCGGCCCAGCTTCGACAGGCCCACGTACGCCATCACCACGATGGCCAGGATCATCGTGATATTCAGCAGCCAGCCCGCGTTGGTAATAGCCCAGCCAAAGGCCGCCGATGCCGTCTGCGCCACCTGGTCGGGCATCGTCACGCCCCAGGCGATGAAGCCGACGACGAGCACCGCAGTCACGCCGAAGATGATCTTGTCCAGGCCAAAGGTGTTGCGCTGGTCTTCGACCCCGATGCCCGGGACCAGGCCCGGGTGCATGTTGTGGGGGTAGAGGCCCACCGCGGGGCCGGTGCTGCCGGTCGGCCCGGCGTTGCGCGGCTGGGGCTCGCGGGAGGCAGCGGAAGAGGTAGACGGGGTGGACGAGGAGGACGCGGATTCAGGTTCGGATTTCGACACGAAGGTCAATCATTCAGGAAATTGGCATAAGTCACAACTCAGGCACGCCGAGTCGACCGCCTAGTCTAGGCATACTAGACAAGCTCGTCTGTGGAGGAATAGGGTGGGCGCCATGTTGATTTCCGGACTTCTCGTGGGCGGCGTCTTCGGCGCCGTACTGCAGCGCGGGCGCTTCTGCGTGACCGGCATGCTGCGCGATATCTATCTGAACAAGACCTGGCGCGGGTTTACCGCGCTGATGTTCCTCATCTCCGTGCACGCCTTCGGGCTGACCCTGCTGACCAGCCTGGGCGTTATCCAGCCCGAGGTCGCCAACTTCACCCCGGTGGCCATCATCGTGGGCGGCTTCATCTTCGGCCTGGGCATCATCCTGTCCGGCGGCTGCGCCTCTGGCACGTGGTACCGCTCCGCCGAGGGCCTGGTCGGCTCCTGGATCGCGCTACTGCTCTACGGCCTGTCCGCCGCGGCGATGAAGTCCGGCCCGCTGGCCGAGGTCGACGGCTGGTTCAAGCAGTGGGAGATGCCCCTGACCACCATCCACGGTGCGCTGGGGATTACGCCCTGGCTGCTGGTGGCCGTGGTCTGGACCGTGACGTTCATGCTGTGGAGCCACTACCGCCGCAAGGACGCCGGCCGCCCGACCTTGGACCTGGGCCAGCCCTGGTGGGCCCGCCCGCTGTCGCTGAACACCGCGGCCATCCTGGTAGGCCTTATCGCCACCGTGGCCTTCCCGCTGTCGGCCGCGACCGGGCGCAACAACGGCCTGGGCATTACCACCCCGACCGCCGATGTCATGCGCTACACCACCACCGGCGACGGGCAGTACCTCAACTGGGGCACGCTGCTGGTCGTCGGCCTGTTCATCGGCGCCTTCATCGCCGCCAAGGCGACCGGCGAGTTCCGCGTGCGCGTCCCGGACGCCCAGACCGCCTACCGCGCCGTGGCCGGCGGCGTCATGATGGGCGTGGGCGCGTCCCTGGCCGGCGGCTGCACCGTCGGTAACGGCATGGTGGAGACCTCCCTGTTCAGCTTCAAGGGCTGGGTCGCCCTGCTGTTCATGGGCCTGGGCGTGGCCGTCGGCGCCAAGCTGTGGCTCAAGCCCCACCGCGTTGCCGAAACCCCGGCCTCGGCCGAAGACGCCGTGCTTAACGATGCCCCCACGGTCAACCAGCCCTTCCCAGTCGCCACCGGCGCCGTAACCCTCAAGCCGCAGGCAGCCACGTCAACCCAGAAGGCCCGCCCGCTCGGCGGGGGCCGCTACGCGCTCGACACTCTGGGCGCGGTCTGCCCCTTCCCGCTGATCGAGGCCAAGCAGGTCATGGACGAGCTGGAAAACGGCGAGGCTTTGGTCATCGACTTCGACTGCACCCAGGCCACCGACTCCATCCCCGCCTGGGCAAACGATGCCGGCCACCGCATCACCGACTTCCACCGCGCCAGCGATGCCGGCTGGCAGGTTACCGTCGTGAAAGGAGGCTAATCACACGGGTGTGAGTTAGGATGAAGGGGCATCGCAGGCGTTTGTGATGCCCCTTTAACTTTGTCTCAGCGAGGTATCCCACCATGCAGTTCCCAGATTCCGTCGTGGCCGAACTGGAAGAGCTTTTCGCCCCGGTGGCCCAGGAGCATCTCCTGGACGCCTCACTGTTGTTGCAGCCGCGCTAGCTAGCGGGCCTGCGGACTGGCCATACGCACCTTGTCCGCCAACTGCTGGATATCCGCCGCGCTGGGTTGGGTATCCGGCGCCAAGTTACAAAAGTCTAGCAGCTGGTAGCCAGCGTGCTGGATGGCCTCGTGCTGGGCGCTGAACTCGCCCACGCGATCGGGCTGGTTGGCCTCCACCGACTGGATGGAGCGGCGCTCGGACAGCAGCTCGTACTGCAGGTCGCGGCGCTGGCTCAGCGATTGCTGCGGCGTCTCCGTCAGCAGGGCGCCCAGCAGCGCGCCCATCGACTCGTAGCAGCGGATCTGCAGGCGGTGGTGGTTCAGCGCCGCCGATGCCGGCCGGTACAGCCACAGCACCAGCAACGCGAAGAGGATGGACAGGGAAATCTCCGCCATGCGCGCGCCGACGACGGGGGCGAGCTCCGGCGCCTGCGAATTGCCCATCAGCAGCGCCAGCGGGGTGGAGAAGATGACGCAGAAGGCGTAGTTTTTCACCACGAAAATCTCCGCGAAGAACTGGCAGGCCGCCAGTGCGATCAGCAGCGACCAGCCCCACACGCCGAAGTAGTGGAAGGTGGCGAACAGGCACACGCCCAGCACCGAGCCGGCCGCGCGGTGGATGGCGCGCACCGTGCCCGGCACCCGGTCCGGGCCCCACTGCAGAATCAGCAGGACCGAAATGGCACCCCAGTCCGGACGCCCCAGGCCGAGGGCCACGCCCAGCAGCGCGGTGACCAGGCCGGCGAAGAAGACGCGCTCGGTGGTGATGAAGGCGTGCCCGTTGCGCACCGCGGAGCGGTAGAGGCGGTAGGTCACCGTCGGGCGGCTATGCGGGATGACGGTGCGGCTGGGGTCGATGTCGTTGGGGGTGTCGGTGAGCAGAGCCTCGGCGGCGCCGAATTCGTCGCGCAGGTTATGCCTGACGATGCTGCGCTGCGCCGCCAGCGTGCGCCGCACCAGCTCGGACTGGGACTGGTTGATAATGCGCCCACCGCTAACGATGCCCGCATCCGCCAGCGACTGCCACGCATTCGACAGCGCCGTCTGCGCCTGGTGGTGGCGGGCCAGGTGGTCCTTATCGGCGTTGGCGTAGTCTTCGGCCGCGCGCTCCAGGATGGCGACGACGCGCCGCTCCGGGCCGTGCTTGTCCAGCAGCGCCGGGGCCATGCCGAGCAGCCAGGCCGTCGCCGCGCCGACGCAGGCCCACAGGATGACCTCGCCGACGTGAGTGCCGCTGCGGGCGAGCATCGTGGACCCGCCTGAGACCATCACGATGAAAAAGCCGCCCGGCGGGGGCAGGCGCAGGGCGTTTTGGACAAAGGCTGCCGTGGTGGCCAGCACCACGGTAAACAGCGCCGAGAGGATGAGCCACCAGTGCCCGTGGCCGGGCGCGAAGACCAGCGTGCCCACCAGGGTGCCGGTCGCCGATCCGAGGACCAGCAGCGTGCCGGCCACCGCGATGATCCGGGCGCGCGTGCGGTAAGGGTGGCCCTCGCCGTAGATGACGGAGAACGCGCCGGTGGCGATGAGCAGGATGGCGTTGGGATAGCCCAGCAGCAGGGCCACGCAGCCCGGCAGGAGGATGGCCAGCGCGGCGCGCAGCGCGCCGGGCCACCGCGGGGCGGAGGAGTGGAAGGTGGTCAGCAGCTGGAGGGTACTTGGTCTTTGGGGAGTAGGGTTGTCCGTCACGGTGCTGCTACACGTTCCTTTCTCGTATCAAATTTGTTCGGCCTATACAGCGTACTCTTCCTGTGGGTTTTCGCGAACTTTTGTACTCCTAGTTATCTGTTGTCCACAGGCGGTGGTTCCCGAGCGTTAACTATTTCACTCGGTCGGTGGAGTTATCCACAGGCGCGAATTTGTGCCCTTGTGGGGGTTGACGCGTGCTTCTAGCGTGTGGGGCATGACAGCAACGACAGCCATGGACACTTTGAAAGCAGCGCACTCCATCTTCGCGGACGGGATCTCCTACGTGGGCCTGTGCCGCGAGCTGAGCCTGCCTGCCCTGAAGGCTGTCATGTCCGACGTTGCCGCGGCCGCCCACTACCGCGCCTGCCAGACCTTCTTCGGACACACCACCTACACGAGGAAGCAAGCCGCCGCGAGGAAAGGCGCCGCGCAGGGACACCATCTAGATACTTTGCTGGTGTTGGACAACGCCTTCCGCCGGGTCCGACACAAGGGCGAGGCCTGGGCCATGCTCATCGAACTGTGCAACACTCCTGGCACCACCAAACAGCTGCGTAGACTAGCCAACAAAAAGGTCCTGGAGCTTAACCGCCCGGCACCGCCGGCCGAAGGCGTGCGGGTCACCCGCCGCAAAGACGGCCCCAGCACTTTTTCTGTTACCGGGGACCCTGAGCTGGTGGAAAACCTCTGGGCCACCATCAAGACCATCCCCGACGTCGAAGCCCTCTTCAGCGGTGGCCTGGAGAAGCAACCGAAGGCCACGCACGTGGTCATCTCCCTGCCCGACTGGGTGAAAATCCTTGCCGGTGATGGGGACGAGATCACCCTGCAGCTCACCAACGGGACCACCATGACGGGCGCCGAGTACGTCCGCCAATGCTTGTTGGACGCGGGCCTGGCCACCCTGGTGGATCCGAGGCGGGGTCCGGTCAATCAATACCGGTACCAGCGCCATGCTTCACCGAAGCAGAAGGACATGGCGAAGGCGGAGACCACCACCTGCGCGTGGCCGAACTGCCGGAAACCGGCCGATGAGTGCCAGGTCCACCACATCCACCCCTGGGTAGACGGCGGAGAAACCAACCAAGAGAACCTGACCTTGTTGTGCGAGTTCCATAATTCGTGGAACGACGACGACCCGGCCTATCCCAGACACGGACGGGTCAACCGAAGACACGGCAGGGTGACCTGGGATCCACCCTGGGGCGGCGGGCCCTGACGGCTGACGGCTGACACGGGGGGCAGCCGCAAACCCCAAGGAACAACCCCAGCCAAATACGCGAAAGGCGCCACGGAAACTACTCCGTAGCGCCTACTCGGCGTGCCTGAACCGAAAAAAGCGCACCGGCCGCAAAAGGGTCGGTGCGCTTTTGGCGTATGCGCGAGAGGCTTAGTGCTTGCGCTTGAGCTTGAGGCGCTCGGCGCGGCGGCGCTTGGTCTCCTGTGCGCGCTGGTACTCGCGGTGCAGGCGGCGCTCGCGGGCGAGCTTGCGCTGGAAGGCCTGGGATTCGCGGTACTCAAGGTAGATGACGTCGTTGCGCAGATCCTTGACGATGGCAAACATCAACAGCACGACAATCACCAGGAACGGCGCAGCGGCCACGATGGTGACGTTCTGCAGGTTGTTCAGCGAGTCCTCGTTGACCAGCAGCAGGGTCAGGCCGACCGCGGCGGTCAGCACGCCCCAGATGGCGGACAGCCACGGCTGGGCATCGGACTTGCCGTTCTGCGACATCGAACCCATCACCGTCGACGCGGAGTCCGCGGAGGTAATGAAGAACGTGGCCAGCAAAATCATGGCGACGATGGAAGCAATCGCCCCGAGCGGCATGGCGTTGAGCAGGTTGAACAGCTCTTCCTCGGCGCTCTCGCCGGCAATCGAGTTACCGGTCTGCTCGGCGTGGATGGCCGAGCCACCGAAGATGGCGAACCACAGGGTGGACACGCCGGCCGGGACCAGCAGGACGCCGACGCAGAACTCGCGGACGGAACGGCCGCGGGAAATGCGCGCCAGGAACATACCGACGAACGGCGACCAGGAGACCCACCATGCCCAGTAGAAGATGGTGTAGCCGCTGAGCCACTCGCCGGCCTCGCCGTTGGCGGACTCGGCGGTGCGGCCGATCATCTCGGTGAAGTTATCCAGGTAGGCACCGATGGAGCCCGGCACCAGGTTCAGGATGTTGACGGTCGGGCCAACGATGAACACGAAGATCGCCAGCAGCGCGGCCATGACCATGTTGGCGTTGGACAGGTACTGGATGCCGCGGCCCACGCCCGACAGGGCGGACAGGATAAAGGCCAGGGTCAGAACCAGAACGATGCCGATGACCACGCCGTTGCCCGGATCCTCGATGATGCCGGAGGCGGACAGGCCGGCCTGAATCTGCAGGGCGCCCAGGCCCAGGGAGCAGGCGGTGCCGAAGACGGTGGCGAAAATCGACAGGATATCAATCAGCTTGCCGACCGGGCCGGCAGCGCCCTTCTCGCCGATGAGCGGCACGAAGGCCGAGGACAGCAGCTGCTTACGACCAATACGGAAGGTGGAGTACGCAATAGCCAGGCCCACGATGGCGTAGATGCCCCACGGGTGGAGCGTCCAGTGGAACATGGCAGTTGCCATGGCGGTATCGACCTCGTGCGGGTTGTGATCCGGAACCCCGTCACGGTAGAAGGCCAGCGGCTCGGACGCGCCGTAGAACATCAGGCCGATGCCCATGCCGGCCGCGAACATCATCGCGATCCACGACGGCGTGGAGAACTCCGGCTCCTCGTCGATATGCCCCAGCCGGATGGTACCGAACTTGGAGACCGCGATAGCGAGAACGAAGACCACGAAGATAGTGGTAAACAGCACGTAGGCCCAGCCGAAGTTATCGACGACCAGGTTCAGGGCCTTGCCGGAGAACTCAGCGAAGCTGTCGGCGCCAGCCAGACCCCAGATGACGATAGCCAGAACCAACGCCCCGGCAACGCCGGTCACGGTCCAGTCGATCTTGGCGTCGCCGTCGGCGGCCATCTCGACGGGCTCTTCCTCGTGCTTTTCGGAGGAAAGGCCCTCGTTGTCCAGCATGGAAGCCAGCTGGCTCGTCGCCGACTGGCCGTCCAGCGCCTCATCAACGGTTTCGTATTTTTGATCTACCGGTTTGGAATCCAGCACGTCCGGATCGTGCGGATCCGCCCCTTCAGGCACGTTGTTTTCCGAATTTGTCATGCAATC
>JAQYQB010000007.1 GCA_028726465.1 Mycobacteriaceae bacterium
CACACCACGTATACGCGCAAGCAAGCCGATGCGAGGAAAGGCGCCGCGGAATCCGGACACCACTTAGATACTTTGCTGGTGTTAGACAACGCCTTCCGCCGGGTGCGACACAAAGGCCACGCCTGGGCCATGCTCATAGAACTCTGCAACACCCCCGGCACCACCAAACAACTCCGCCGCCTTGCCAACCAAAAGGTCCTAGAGCTTAACCGCCCGGCCCCACCGGCCGAAGGCGTGCGCGTGACCCGCTGCAAAGACGGACCGAGTACTTTTTCTATCACCGGCGACCCTGAGCTGGTGGAAAACCTCTGGGCGTCGATTAAGACCATCCCCGACGTGGAAGCCTTGTTCAGCGGCGGGCTGAACAAGCAACCGAAAGCCACCCACGTGGTGATCTCGCTTCCTGATTGGGTGCAAATCCTGTCCGGTGATGGGGATGAGATCACCCTGCAGCTAACCAACGGCACCACCATGACCGGTGCCGAGTACGTCCGCCAATGCTTGCTGGACGCGGGCCTGGCCACCCTGGTGGACCCTAGGCGCGGCCCGGTCAACCACTACCGCTTCCAGCGCCACGCTTCACCGAAGCAGAAGGACATGGCCAAGGCCGAGACCACCACCTGTGCGTGGCCGAACTGCCGCAAGCCGGCCGATGAGTGCCAGGTCCACCACATCCACCCCTGGGCCGATGGCGGCGAGACCAACCAGGAGAATCTCACCTTGTTGTGTGAGTTCCATAATTCGTGGAACGACGACGACCCCGCCTACCCCAGACACGGGCGGGTCAATCGAAGACACGGCAAGGTGACCTGGGACCCGCCCTGGGGCGGCTGACACTGGGGCGGCGGGCATAAATCCCGCCGCGGGGCTGGCATAAAGCCAGCCGAGCCACAAGGAACGGCCAGCCAAATACACTGAAAGGCGCCACGGACCACGTCCGTAGCGCCTACTCGGCGTGCCTTAAGGCCTAGTGCAGCGGATTGACCCCTGCGCCGAACCACCAGATAGCCCCCAGGGCGACCAAGCCCAGGATGATGAAGACCCACGAGGACGCCAGCGGGCGACGCACCCACGAGCGACCAAAGTCCAGCGACATAACACCCGGGCCGGTGAACTGAACGCCCAGAGCGATAACGAACAACACGACCGACAGCCATACCGACTCCGGCCAGTTAAAGACGTTGAGCCCGGCCCCAGAGACAGCGAGGGCGTGCAGGGCGGTGAACCCGGTGACGAGCGTCGCGAGCATCGCCGCGACCGGCGTCAACAGACCCAAGACGAGGAAGGCGCCAGCGACCAACTGGACGACCGGCACACCGATGCCCAGAATGTTGGCCCACGGATAACCCGCGAACTGCTCGGTGACCTCGCTAAGGCCGGCAGAATCGCCGAGCTGCAGTAGCGGGCGCAGCCCCGCCAGGATGAGGTACACGCCCAAGCCGAGGCGGACCAGCAAAAGGCCGAAATCGATGGTGCCACGCTTAGCGGAGGCCGTGGTTTCGGGGGCCTCGGTCGGGTCGGTGGCATCGGCAGCGCCGGCGTAGAGGGGCTGCCCGTCGGCGTCGTACTGCTCGCCGGCCGGGACCTGGGAGGTCGCGGCGTAGTCCGGCTCGTTCGGATCCAGCGCCATGGTCTCCTGCGGCGCGGCGGCCGGCTGGTAGCGAGTGGCAGGCTCGTCGGCGCGGCGCTCGGCGAAGTCGCGATCGGCAAAGGCCTCGGACTCGCGCGGCTCGCGGTCCAGCTGGACGGTCGGATCCGCGGCGGCGGCCGGCGCACCCGTGGCACTGAAGGCGGTGGTCTCAGCCCCCTGGCCTGCCGACCTCACCTCGGGAGCCTCCTCCACACCCGGCTCGGGCGTGGTAGCGCGGGGCTCGATGTTCTGCGGCTGGGCGCGGCCGGCGCGCTCGAAGAGGGAGCTGCGCTTCGGCGCGGGCTTGCTCGGGGCACCTGCCTGGGCGGACTCGCTGGTCTCGCCAGGCTTGGCGGCCTGGCCGAACTCGGTGGTCTCCGGGGCATCGTCGCGCTTTAGGGGACGCGCGGTGCCGCGGCCGGAAGACTGGGAGGGCCCAGTGTAGGTGGGAACGTCGTCAAAGTCATCGCCTAAGGCTCGGGCGTTATCTGGCTTGTTGTTCTGGGTCATAACTGCCAACTTAGGCCAGCTAAGCGTCAGTCTGGACCACCGTTATCGGCGCGCCGCGACATCGTCTGCAAATCGAGCCCCTTTCACCTTTGTTGACACGTCACGCTTTTGGGTACACTAGAGTTATTAGCCAACACCAAGGAGGAACCATGACCGACAAGAACCAGGACTGGGCCGGCGACCCGCACAACGCTTCCCCGGACGGCGAATTCGTCCGCGACACCAACTACATCACCGACCGTTTTGTCGCCGGTATCACCGAGCGCCAGAACAACGACGACGGCACCGTCAGCTGGCCAATGGCCGCCGACCGCTACCGGCTTATCGCCGCCCGCGCCTGCCCGTGGGCGCACCGCTCCGTCATCACGCGCCGCCTGATGGGCCTCGAGGACACCCTCTCGCTAGGCCTGGCCGGCCCGACCCACGACGTGCGCTCCTGGACCTTCGACCTGGATCCCGATGGCGTCGACCCAGTGCTTCGCATCCCCCGCCTGCAGGACGCCTACTTCGCCCGCTTCCCCGACTACCCGCGCGGGATCACGGTACCTGCCATCGTGGAGGTCGCCAGCGGGAAGGTCGTGACGAACGACTACGACAGCATCGTGCGCGATTTCATCACCGGGTGGACCGACTTCCACCGCGCCGGCGCCCCGAACCTCTACCCCGCCGAGCACGCGGCCGAAATCGACGAGCTCAACGAGTACATCTTCCGCAACATCAACAACGGCGTCTACCGCTGCGGCTTCGCCGGCAGCCAGGAGGCCTACGAAAAGGCCTACGCGGACCTCTGGGAGGCCCTCGACTGGGTCGAAGAGCGCCTGGGCCAGCAGCGCTACATGGTCGGCGAGCACCTCACCGAGACCGATATCCGCCTCTTCGTCACGCTGGTGCGCTTCGATCCGGTCTACTACTCGCACTTCAAGTGCTCCCGCCACAAGACTTCCGAGCTGCCGAACATCCGCGGCTACCTGCAGGAGCTTTTCCAGATCCCGGGCTTCGGTGACACCACCGACTTCACCGAGATCAAGCAGCACTATTTCATCGTGCACAAGGAAGTAAACCCCACCCAGGTTGTCCCGGTCGGCCCGGAGATGTCCTGGCTGGCCCAGCCGCACGACCGCGACCGCTTCGGCGGCGCCCCCTTCGCCGAGGGCACCACGCTGCCCGGCGCCCTGCCGAAGGGCGAGGAGCTCAAGAACCCGGAGCCCTTCCAGGAAGAGCTCTTCGGCTAAGCCGCGCTAGGCAACGGGCTAAGCAACTAGCCCCTCCCCGGCGGCGCGCACGACGGAGTCCGTGAGCTCCTCGAGCACCTCGGATTCTAGCCGCCAGCGCTGCCAGTACAGATCGACGTCCAGCGGATCACCGTCGAGCAGCACCACCTGCCCGCTGTCGAGCAGCGGCCGCGCCTGGGCCTCGGCCACCAACCCCCAGCCCAGGCCCGCGCGGACGGCCTCGACGTAGCCCTCGGCCGAGGGAATCTCCGAGATATTAGCCCGGATGACGTGCGAGTCGATGAAGCGTTCCTGCATGGCATCGTCGAGCACTTGGTCGTGCGGGCCGTACATCACCACCGGCATCTGCGTCCACGAAATACCCTCCACCGTCCGATGCCGCCGCGCCAGCCCCGGTGCCGCCACGGCGACCAGCCGCTGCTTGCCCAGGTACGTCGACTCGCAGCCGCTCACCGGCAGCTCCTCGCGGGTTACCGCGCCGAGGACGTCGCCGCGGCGGAGCATCGCCAGCGTGCGAGCCTCGTCCTCAATCAGCAAGCGCAACGATGCCTTGCCCCCGTCGGCCACGTCCTCCAGCACCGGGCGAAACCAGGTCGCCAGCGAGTCGGCGTTCACGGCCACCGACAAGGGGACGCGCGCCAGGCGTTTCTGCAGGCGGGCATTGGTCTCGGCCTGGACCAAGGCCATGCGGCGGGCGGCTTGGACGAGGACTTCGCCGGCATCGGTAGCCATCACCGGCGTGGAGCGCCGCAGCAGGACGCGGCCCGTGCTGGTTTCCAGGGCTTTGACGCGCTGGCTAACCGCGGAGGGTGATACCCCTAACACTCGGGCGGCGCCGTCGAAGCTGCCTTCGTCCACAATTGCCAGCATAGTTTCCAGATGAAGCGGGTTCATGAAGCATAGCTTAACTATATTTAGTCTGATTAACTAGACTTCACTTTCGCGCGGCGGCACACTAGAGATATGTCGATCATCGTTGCTGGCTTCGCCCTGGGTATCTCCCTTATCGTCGCTATCGGGCCCCAGAATGCCCTCCTGCTCAAACAGGGCATTCGCCGCCATGCGATTGGCGTGGTGATTGCTATCTGCGCGGCCAGCGACATCATCATGATTCTCGGCGGCACCGCCGGCGTCGGCTTCTTGGTCGACCGCTTCCCTTGGGCGCTGACCATCCTCAAATACGCGGGCGCGGCCTACCTGGCCTATTTCACCTTCCTGTGCTTCCGCGACGCCCTCACCCCCGACGGCAAGGCCCTCGACGCGGACACGCCGCCCAACAAGACCGAGGAGATCGAATCCTTCGGCACCTCCCCCGACGCCCGCGGCGGCGTGGCCGCCGTGGCCACGAAGACCCGCCGGGTCATCCGCCGCCAGATGCAGGAAAAGACCTGGCTCAAGCCAGCCCTGGCCGCCGTGGCCATCTGCTGGCTCAACCCGGCCGCTTACGTCGACGTGCTCGTCATGTTGGGCGGCGTGGCCAACCAGTACGGCCCCGACGACCGCTGGCTCTTTGCCGGCGGCGCCATCTGCGCCAGCCTCGTCTGGTTCCCTACCATCGGCTACGGCGCGGCCAAGTTCTCCGACGTTCTGGCGCAGCCGAAGGTCTGGCGGGTCATCAACTTCGCCATCGGCTGCATCATGATTGGCCTGACCATCAAGCTGCTGATGCACTAAACGCCCCGCCGGAGAGCTCGTCTCCGCGGGGCGCCGGTCCGGCTTTTAGTTAGTTCTTCTGCTCGCTAGTGGAAGCGTCGGTGCCGGTGGTCTCGGCATCGTCGGCCTCGGGGTCACCGGAGGCGCCGGTTTCCTCGATCCACTGCTTGATTTCTTCCTCGGAGCGGCCTTCCTCAACGTTGTCGCGCTCGGTGTAGTAGCTGACGTCGTTGCGCTTCTCGTCGTACTCCTCGAGGTCGAAATCGACTTCCTCGTCGTTGTCGAGGTCGTCGGTGACCTCGTCGACGATGTCGTTGTAGAGCTCCTCGCGTTCCAGGTTGGAGTCGACCAGCTGCTGGCCGATCTCGTCGTCGTAGCGCGCGGCGTCGTACTCCTTGTCCGGGTGCAGCTTCAGGTGCAGCAGGGCGCGGATGCGCTCGCGGCGCACGCCCTCGTCCTTAATCTGGGACTGGCTGCGGAACCAGGCGAAGACCAGGATGGCCACCATGACAATGCCCATGTAGCCGATGACCGGGTAGACGTAGTTCATCAGGGTCTTGAAGCCGGCGAAGGAGACCCCGAAGCCAGCCAGGCAGCCCGCGACGAAGATGACGCGGTAACGGCCCTCGTGGCCGGCGGACAGGCGCTTACCCAGCGCGTAGAACATGCCGATGGCGGTGTTGAAAATCATCAGGTAGATGATGACGGCCATGATGCCGCCCAGCACGGAGCCCATCTCGTCGACGAGCATCAGCATCGGGATGTCGGAGTCGCCGATCTTGTCGGCGTTCATCAGCAGGGAGAAGCCCGCCATGCCTATCATGATGAAGTAGATGACGCCGCCAATGATGCCGCCCAGGCCGGCCTCGCGCGGGCTGATGTTGTCGCCGCCGATGACCAGGGACATGGACACGGCCAGCATCAGGGCCAGGCCGTTGTAGTTCAGGGCAGAAACCAGCCAGTTGCCGATAGGCGAATCAATCTGGCCGGAGTGCTCCATGGCCAGGGTGACGTCCTCGGGCATGCTGAACAGCGTGTAGATGAAGACCAGGATGACCGCGATGATGATGGTCGGGGTCAGCGCGCCGATGACCTTGGAAACCTTGTCGACGTCCAGCATGCCGCACACCAGCACGAGGATGAGCATCAGCAGGGAGCCGACCCAGGCCGGCCAGCCGAACTGCTGCTCCATGTTGGAGCCGGCGCCGGCGAGCATCACGAAGCCGATTGCGAACAGGGTGATGACCACCGCGATATCCAGCAGCTTGGAAACAATCGGGTGGGTCACGCGGCGGAAGACGGTGTTGTGCTCCGAGGCGTGGAAGTAGCTACCCAGCTGCAGGAAGACGGTGCCAGCCAGCGTCATGATGATGCCGGCGACGATGATGCCCCACACGCCGTTGGCGCCGAAGGAGGTGAAGTATTGCACGATCTCCTGGCCCGTCGCGAAGCCGGCGCCAACCAGCAGGCCGACGAAGGCCAAGGCGATGCTCATTGATTTGGTAATAGACACAACTTTCCTAGTTCTGCTAGACAATGATCAAGTCTCAAGCGCGCACCCGACGGCCAGGGGCCCTGCCAGAAAGCGGCGGGCCCAGCCAGCCTCAGCCCGCCGCGGCCCGAGGGAGCAAGCATACAACTCAACCTCCGGCGCAGCGGATTGGCGCGCGCTGTCGTCCCAAAGCATAACGCACCTGTCCGCGCCGCCTGGTGTGCACTGTAGCTAGTCCACCCCTACCTGTGAGACACCTAACGCTTGGCTGGGACTTTCGGCAGGAAAGGCCCCGGAATACGCCAAAGAACCGCGGATATCATTTTGATAACATCCGCGGGTCCTGGCTGATAACTGTGCGGTCTAGTTGAGCTTCTCCGCGATCAACTTGTTGACCTGGCCCGGGTCAGCCTTGCCCTGGGTGGCCTTCATGACTGCGCCCACGATGGCGCCGGTGACCTTCTTGTTGCCGGCCCGGTACTTCTCCACGATGTCCGGGTTGGCGGCCAAGGCGTCGTCGACGGCCTTCTCGATGGCGCCGTCGTCGCGGACGACCTCCAGGCCGCGCGCGGCGACGACCTCGTCGACGTCGCCCTCGCCAGCCAGCACGCCGTCGACGGCCTGGCGAGCCAGCTTGGTGGTCAGCTTGCCCTCGGCCACCAGGGCGCACACGCGGGCGACCTGCTGCGGGCTAATCGACAGATCGGCCAGGGCCACTCCCTGTTCGTTGGCCTTGCCGGAGAGGTAGGCCACCCACCAGGAGCGGGCATCGGAGGCCGGGGCGCCAGCCTCGACGGTGTCGACGATGAGGTCGAGGGCGCCGGCGTTGACCAGGTCGCGCATCTCCTCATCCGTCAGGCCCCACTCCTTCTGGATGCGGGCGCGGCGGACCCACGGCAGCTCCGGCAGCGTGGCGCGGATTTCCTCGACCCACTCGCGCGGGGCGATGACCGGCGGCAGGTCCGGGTCGTTGAAGTAACGGTAGTCCTCGGCGGTCTCCTTGGGGCGCCCCTTGGAGGTGGTGCCGTCGGCCTCCTGGTAGTGGCGGGTCTCCTGGACGATCTCGCCGCCGTCCTCGATGACCTGGGCCTGGCGCTGCATCTCAAAGCGCACGGCCTGCTCGACGGACTTCAGCGAGTTGATGTTCTTGGTCTCTGTGCGTGTACCAAACTCCTCCTGGCCGATGGGGCGCAGGGACAGGTTGGAGTCCACGCGCATGGAGCCCTGGTCCATGCGGGCATCGGACACGCCCAGGGCGGCGACCAGGTCGCGCAGGGCGGAGACGTAGGCCTTGGCGACCTCGGGGGCGCGCTCGCCGGCGCCGATGATCGGCTTGGTAACGATCTCGATCAGCGGGATGCCGGCACGGTTGCAGTCCACCAGGGACTTCGTCGCGCCGTGGATGCGGCCGTCGGCGCCGCCCAGGTGGGTCAGCTTGCCGGTGTCTTCCTCCATGTGGGCGCGCTCGATCTCGACGCGCCACTCAGTGCCGTCCTCGAGCTGGACGTCCAGGTAGCCGTCGTACGCGATGGGCTCGTCGTACTGGGAGATCTGGTAGTTCTTCGGCTGGTCCGGGTAGAAGTAGTTCTTCCGGGCGAACCGGGAGGACTCCGCGATGGAGCAGTTCAGCGCCAGCCCAATCTTGATGGCCCATTCCACGCCCTTGGCGTTAACGACCGGCAGCGCGCCCGGCAGCCCCAGGGACACCGGGTCCACGTTGCTGTTCGGAGCGGCGCTGAAATTGGTGGCCGAGGTGGAAAACATCTTGGTTTCGGTATCCAACTCGACATGCACTTCCATGCCCATGACGGGTTCAAACTTTTCCAAGACCTCATCGAAGTCCATCAGGTCATACATCGCAGCAGTCATGCGTGCCATCTTAGTACGTTATTTTTCTTCGCCGGCAACTGGTCTTTTTTGCCTATGCTGGGGCGCATGGATACCCCGAATAGCGTCGGCTCGGACCTCGTCAATGCCCCCTTGGTCAACGTCGTCTATTGCCGCAACTTACCCACCGCGAAAGACTTAGCCGCCGCCGTCCGCGACACCTTCGGCGACCAGCTCAGCCCGCTGGAGCCCGGCCCGAACCCGCAGCTGCAGGTGGCCCAGGCCCGCGACTGCACCATCACCTTCAAGCTTATCGATGCCGCCCCCGACCTTTCCGAGGTCGAGCCCCACCCGGAGCTCAACGACGGCTCGGTCGACGTGTCCAGCGCCACCAGCTACGTACTCGTCACGGTCTTCCCCGACAACGCGCACCTCGAGCGCGGCAAGAAATACCGGGAGGACCGCCTGCGCCAGCTCAACATGCTGTCGGTGGCCACCCTCGCCGCGCTTAAAACCCCGGGCGCGCTCGCGGCCTTGGTGCCGCGGGCCGGGGTGACCATTAGCGCGCCGCGCTTTATCCAGCTGGCCGATAGCGGCGAGCTGGCGATGACGGCCGCGGGCGTGTGGGTACGCCCCTCCGAGGACGCCGATCGCTGGTACGCCTACTCCGTCGGGCTCATCCAGGCCGGCCACCCGGAGGTGCAGATTCGCAACGCGCCCGGGGATCCCAACGATTTCTACGCGGTACTGCGCGGGCTCGTTTCTTATGTGCTGGACGGCAACACCGCCCGCGCGGGCGACTCCCTGACCATCGCCGAGGACCGGCCGGCCATCACCGTGGCCGAGGACAGCTGGGTCGTGGACCCGCAGCTGCCGGCGCTGCGCCTCGACGTCGCGTAGGCGCTTACCCTACCGCGGGCCCGCGCTAGCCGAAGAGCGCCTTGGCGGTGGCGTAGCGGGCGGGCGGGACGACCTTGAGCTCGCCGACGGCATCGGCAAGCGGGACCAGCTCAATCTTTTCCCCGTGCAGGGCCACGCACTGGCCGGACTTGCCGGCGTGGGCGGCGCGGGCCGCGTGGACGCCGTAGCGCGTGGCCAGCACGCGGTCGTAGGCGGTCGGGGTGCCGCCGCGCTGGATGTGACCGAGCACCGTGGTGCGCACGTCGTAGCCGGTGCGGCGCTTGATTTCGTCGCCGATAACCTGGCCGATGCCGTTGAAGGTCTGGTGCCCGAACTGGTCGGTATCACCCTCGGTAAATTCCATGGTCCCCTCCTTCGGGAGGGCGCCTTCGGCCACGCAGATGATCCCGTACTTCTCCCCCATCTGGAAGCGGCGCTCCATGGCCTTGGTGATTTCGGCGATGTCGAAGGGTTCTTCCGGGATGACGGTGTAGTGCGCGCCGCCAGCCATGCCCGCGTGCAGCGCGATCCAACCAACGTGGCGTCCCATGACCTCCACGATGAGGATGCGGTTGTGGGACTCGGCGGTGGTGTGCAGGCGGTCGATGGCGTCGGTGGCCACGGAAACGGCCGTGTCGAAGCCGAAAGTAAAGTCGGTGGCGTTGACGTCGTTGTCGATAGTCTTCGGCACGCCGATGACAGGGATACCGTTGTCCGCCAGCCACTGCGCGCCTTTTAGGGTGCCCTCGCCGCCGATGGCGATGAGCGCGTCGACGCCGGCGTCGGCGAGGTTTTCCTTAATTTGGCCCAGGCCGGCCTTGAACTTGTCCGGGTGCAGGCGGCCGGTGCCCAGGATGGTGCCGCCGCGCAGGAGGATGCGGTCAATCTCGGCGTCGTCGTAGAGGTCGCGCCGGCGGTCTTCCATAAGCCCTACCCAGCCGTCTTCGTATCCGACCACCGTGTCGCCGAATTCGCTAGAGGCGGTGCGCACCACGGCGCGGATTACTGCATTCAGCCCGGGGCAGTCGCCGCCGGAGGTCAAGGTGGCAAGTCGCATGCTAACCAGCTTAACGCCTCTTGGCCTCCGCTGCCCCGCCGTGCAACGTATCCCGGAAGAAGCTGACCGTCACCAGGCCCGCGGCCAGCGCCGCGATGATCGCCCAGAGGGAGTGCGCCAGACCGGCGCCCAGGCCGAAGGCGGCCTGCCCGGCCTGCATGGCCGCCGAGACCACCGCCACGCCGATCACCGAACCGACCTGCCGGGCGGTGTTGTAGGCGCCGGAGGCGGCCCCCATGAGCGTGGGCGGCAGGTCGCGCATGGCGGTCGCGGAGTTGGTCCCCCAGATAAACGACTGACCCAGGCCCAGTAGCCCCAGCGGCAGGGCCAGCCACGCGGCCGCGTGCCCGCCAAGCATCACCCACCACGCAAGGACGAAGGATCCGAGCGAGACCGCGAATCCGAACTGCGACAGCGCCCGCGGGTGCAGCTTGTCCACCAGGATGCCGGCGAACGGGGTCACCAGCATGGAGACCACCGCCATGGGCACCACGATGAGCCCGGCCTGGTTGGCCGGCAGGTCCTGCACGTCCTGCATCCACATCATCATCGGCAGCATCATGGCCGCGGCCATAAAGCCCATGGTGGAGATGGAGGCCACGCCCAGGCTGTAGTTGCGGTCGGCAAAGAGCGCGGGCGGGATGAGCGGCTCGGTGCCGCGCTGGCCGGCCGTGGCCTGCAGGCGGGCGAAGACGATAATCCCGGCGATGCCGGCCGCCAGTAGGGCCCAGACCCACCAGCGCCAGCCGAGCTCGGGGCCCTGCTGGACGGCGAAGACGATGGCGGCCATGGCGACGAGGGAGACGGCGGCGGAGGTGGCATCGATAGCCCGGGCGACCGTCGGCAGCTTCGGCACCCAGCGGGTGGCCAGGATGATGGCGGCCGCCGCAAAGGGCAGGTGGAGCCAGAAAACGCCGTGCCAGCCGACCAGGCTGACCACCAGCCCGCCGGCCACGGGGCCGGTCAGCGAGGCCAGCGAGCCGACGATGCCCCACACGCCGAGTGCGCGGCCGCGGCGCTCGCGGGCGAAAACGCGGTTGATAACGGACATCGTCTGCGGCATCTGGATCGCGGCGCCCAAGCCTTGGACGGCGCGGGCGGCGATGAGCCATTCGATGCTGGGCGAGAGCGCGCACAGCAGCGCGCCGACGGCGAAGAGCCCCACGCCGAGGCGGAACATCAGCCGCTGGCCGTAGATATCGCCCAGGCGGCCGGTAAACAGCAGGGGGACCACGACGGCCAGCAGGTAGATGGACGAGACCCACATCGTCTGGTTGATGGTTGCTCCCATGTCTGCGGCGATGGCCGGCAGCGCCACGGCCACCATGGTCTGGTCCAGCAGGGAGATGAAAAACCCGAGGCTCAGCGCGATCATCGCGCGCCACGCCTGCGGTTCGGGCAACACCGTCGATGCCGCGGGCTGCTGCGGGGTTCTATCACGCGTCATGGACAACGAGTCTAGCCCTCCGGGCAGGCCGGCTTCCGAAACTGTTTACCGCGGGTCGCCGGGCGGACTAGGGTGGTGGCATGGGAATGATTGATATCAAGAAGCCAGAAAACGTCAGCACCGCCACGACGGTCACCCTGGGCCTTATCGGCGGTTGGGTCACGGCCAAGGAGACGGGCGTGCGCCCGCTGGGCGGCGTCATCCTGGGCGCCGCTGGCCTGTGGGCGGGCCGCTCCTGGGCGGCCAAGACGAATGCCGCCACCACCGCCGGCCTGTCGGCGCTCTACCTGGGCGCATTCGGCGCCTCGCACCCGCTGGCCAAGAAGATCGGCGCCTGGCCGTCCGTCTTGGCCGTGACCGCCGCGACCGCCGGCGCCGCCTACGCTCTCTCGGACGCCAAGTAGCCGAGAGGAACGCTTCTGCGCGGTCGGATTAGCTAATCCGCCGCGCCTTTTTCTTCGGCTTCCATCGCCGCGACGAATTCGCCCTTGGTGGACTGCCACAGGTCCTCGGTCATGCCGAGGCGCCAGTAGCCGGAGATGGACACGTCGGCCTTATCGACGCCGTTTTCCTTGAACAGGAAGCGGCGCAGGTCCTTAATCATCTCGGCCACGCCGTGGATGAACCAGCTGGTGCGGCCAGCCGGGATGCCGTGGTTGCGGACCGCGGCGGCCAGCGGCGCGCCCGGGGTCGCGCCGTTGCGGTAGACCCACTGGACGGTCGCCCCCGGGCGCTCGGGCATCTCGATCTCGTGGCCGGGGGCCTCGACCTCGACGAAGGCGGTCGCCTGCGCGCCCGCCGGCAGCTTCTCTAGGGCGGCGGCGACGGCCGGGGCGGCCGACTCGTCGCCGGCCAGGACGAAGGTGTCGTAGCCGGGCTCGGGCTTCCACTTGCCACCGGGGCCGGCGAACCCGAACTCGTGGCCCACCTCGACGTCGCGGGCCCAGGGGCCGGCGAGGCCGGCATCGCCGTGCAGGACGAAGTCGACCTCGCACTCCCCCGTCTGCGTGTCGACGCTGCGCAGGGTATAGGTGCGCGTGACCGGGCGCAGGTGCCGCGGCTGGTTGGCGCGGGCCTCGGCTAGGTCGAAGGGCCAGGCGTAGTCCGCGCCCTCGGGCACGAAGAGGATCTTGATGTAGTGATCCGTCTTGTCGAGGTCCTGGCCCACCAGGTCCGGCGCGGAGATAGTCAGGCGCACCATGTCGGGGGAAATCTGGCGCTTAGCGGTGACGGTGGCGCCGTGCGCCTTGCGCTTCGGCTTGCGCGGCGCCGGCGCCTGGCCCGCGGCCGCGGCGGCCTTTTCCTCGCGTCGGCGCAGCTTGGCCGCCCGCTTTTCTTCCTTGCGGGCACGGCGGGAATCGTAGTGGGCGTGGTCCTGCCCGGCCTGGAAACCGCGCTCGAAGCCGCTGTCAAAGCCGGCCCCGAAGCCTTGGGTAAAGCCGGCCTGAAAACCGGCACGGTACGGGTCGTCAGGGATGTATGCAGAATTCTCGCTCATTTGGGTAAGGCTACCCTACAGAAATTTTTCTCGCTAGGGCCCAATAGTCACCAGCTGCGCAGTCTGGTCAGCGAGATCACCACCGGCCGCGAGACACGACTGTGCCGCGAGTCACACTATAGGCTGGGGCGCGCACCACCCATTCAACCCCAAGGAGTGATTTCCATGTCCAGCACCGGTAGCGTCAGCGCCTCCCCCAACGGCCTGTTGATGGCCCTCATCCAGTACCCCGTCCCCGTGGTCAACCACCCCGACGACGTGCAGCGCAACGTCGACGAGATTTGCCGCATGGTAGCCAGCACCAAGGCCGGCTACCCGGAGCTCGACCTCATTGTCTTCCCCGAGTACTCCTCGTCCGGACTCAACACCAAGATCTGGTCCTACGACGAGTTCCTCATCGGCCTCGACGACCCCAAGGTCGAGCAGTACAAGGCCGCCTGCCGCGACAACGACGTCTGGGGCGTGTTCTCTATCATGGAGCCCAATCACGAGGAGGGCAAGCCGCCGTTTAACACCGCCATCATGATCGACAACACCGGCGAGATTGCCCTGCACTACCGCAAGCTGCAGCCCTGGACCCCGATCGAGCCCTGGTACCCGGGCGACCTCGGCATGCCAGTGGCCGACGGCCCGAAGGGCTCCAAGATTGCCCTGAACATCTGCCACGACGGCATGTTCCCGGAGCTGGCCCGCGAGGCCGCCTACAAGGGCGCGAACGTCTACATCCGCATCTCCGGCTACTCCACCCAGACCCAGGACTCCTGGATCATGACCAACCGTTCCAACGCCTACCAGAACCTCATGTTCACCGCGTCGGTGAACCTGGCCGGCTACGACGGCACCTTCTACTACTTCGGCGAGGGCAACGTCTGCAACTACGACGGCGGCATGATTTCCGAGGGCCACCGCAACCCGGGCGAAATCGTTACCGCGGAGATCTACCCCGCGCTCGCCGACCAGGCCCGCCAGAACTGGGCGCTGGAGAACAACATCTACAACCTAGGCAACCGCGGCTACGTCGGCTACCCCGGCGGCAAGACTGAAAACTACCTGACCTGGGTCCGCGACCTAGCCAACGGCGAATACAAGCTGCCGTGGGACGACAAGGTCCGCATCAAGGACGGCTGGAAGTACTACCCGGATGGCCCTCAGCTAGGCCCGCTGCCGGACGAGTACAAATAAGGTGACGAACCCTAGTAAGGGCTAGCCTTCCCCGGACAAACACTTGACCCCTCCCGCAAGCGCGGGAGGGGTCAAATTGAGGAATTACGCGGCGGGACTGTCAATATCCGCGTCTGAAGAACGCCTTAGGCCGTGGCACCTGCCGGACCAGTCTGGTCGGCGGTGGTGTCCGGCTGGACGACGCCTTCGTCGTCTACGTTAGCAGTCTCGGCACCGGTGTTCCCAGCCTGGGATGCATCCTGGTTCACTTCTGCCCCCGGGACAGGGGTCTGGTCACTTGCCGCGCCCTCAGCTTCCGGAGCGGTCGCCGGGGCGCTTGCCTCCGGCTGGGTGGAAGCGTCCGGGCCCACCGGCTGGGTAGCCGGGGCGGCGTTGCCACCCTCCTCGGTCTGGGCGGGCTTGAACTCGATGGCGTCGTCTCCGGCGGCCAGGGCCAGAGTGGAGTTATCGAGCTGGTAGATGGCCGGCTTGGACTCGAGAATCTTGGTGATGGCGGCGGCATCGGCCATCGCGGCCGGCTCGCAGGCCATCTGGGTCGAGGTGATGGTGCCGACCTCGAGGGCACCCTCGGAGTCGAAGCTGTACTCGGCGTTGCCGCCGTTGCAGCCGTCCTCGAAGCTCAAGGTGCCGTCGTCCTGCAGCGTGATGCTGACGGCATCCGGCTTGACGGTGGAGACCAGCTTGCCGGAGATGGTCTCGTTGCCGCCCTTCGGCTGCAGCTTGGTGGCCCCCTCCGGCAGGGTGGTCACCAGCTCGGACTTTGCTTCCTCGCCGCCCTCGGACGGGGTGGCGGTGGCGGCATCGCCGGAAGTAGCGGCCGCTGCGGACTCAGTGGACTCGGTCGTCTCGCTGCCGGCGGCAGTCGAGGCGGCCTCACTGTTGGAGCTCAAGCCCAGCAGCTGCTCGAGCAGCTCCGGGGTCACGACGCTGGACAGCTGGTCCACGCCGGAAGTTTCTTGGTCAGGTTCTGGAGAATCGGTGGGCGCGGCCAGTGCTGCCGGGGCCGACAGGGCAAGGCCGGCGGCCACGGCGGTCGAAGCGGTCAGGGTCTTGATTTTCTTGGAAACCATGGTCCATAACCTACCGTCACAATCGTCACACGCAACCCATCCGATACAAAAAGAAGGTTCCCCGTATAGAAAAAACAGGGAACCTTCAGGAAACGGCGGCGGCTAGTTCGCCGAGTCGCGGCCGGCCTCGTAGGCGGCGCCGACCTTGTACAGGCGGTCGTCGGCAAAGGCCGGGGCCATGATCTGCAGGCCGGTCGGCAGTCCGGAGTCGCTGGCCATGCCGGACGGCACGGACATGCCGCACAGGCCCGCCAGGTTCAGCGGCAGGGTGCACAGGTCGAAGTTGTACATGGCCATCGGGTCTTCGACCTTCTCCCCCAGCTTGAACGCCGTGGTCGGGGTGGTCGGTGAGACCAGCACGTCGACCTGCTCGAAGGCCTTGGCGAAGTCCTGGGCGATCAGGGTGCGCACGCGCTGGGCCTGCAGGTAGTAGGCGTCGTAGTAGCCCACGGACAGCGCGTAGGTACCCAGCATGATGCGGCGCTTGACCTCGGGCCCGAAGCCCTCGGCGCGGGACATGCTCATGACCTGCTCGGCGGAGTGGGTGCCGTCGTCGCCGACGCGCAGGCCGTAACGCATGCCGTCGAAACGGGCCAGGTTAGACGAGACCTCGCAGGGCATGATCAGGTAGTAAGCGGCCAGGGCGTCGTCGAAGTGCGGGCAGTCGATCTCGACGGTCTCGGCGCCCTGGGCGACCAGCTGGTCCACGGCCTGGTGGTAGGCCTCCATTACGCCGGGCTGCCAGCCGTCGCGCTCGAACTGCTTGATGAGACCGACCTTGACGCCGCTGAGATCGCCCTGCGCGCCCTCGCGGGCGGCGGCGACTACGTCAGCGACCGGCTTGTCCACGCTGGTGGCATCGAAGGCGTCGTGGCCGGCAATGACCTCGTGCAGCAGCGCAGTGTCCAGGACGGTGCGTGCGCACGGGCCCGCCTGGTCCAGGGAGGAGGCCGCGGCGATGAGACCGTAGCGGGAGACGGTGCCGTAGGTCGGCTTCACGCCGACGGTGTTGGTCAGGGCGGCCGGCTGGCGGATGGAACCGCCGGTATCGGTGCCGATGCCCAGCGGGGCCTGGCCGGCGGCCAGCGCCGCGCTGGTGCCGCCGCCGGAACCGCCCGGGGTGCGCTCGGTGTCGTAGGGGTTATGCACCGGGCCGTAGGCGGAGTTCTCGCTGGACGAGCCCATGGCGAATTCATCCAGGTTGGTCTTGCCCAGGATCGGGATGCCGGCCTCGCGCAGCTTGGTGACCACGGTGGCATCGTAGGGCGAGATCCAGCCCTCGAGCATCTTGGAGGCCGCGGTGGTCGGGGCATCGGTAGTAGTCAGCAGGTCCTTCAGCGCCAGCGGGACGCCGGCCAGGGCCGAGGCCGGCTGCTCACCGGCGTCGAGGGCCTTATCGACGGCATCGGCGGCCGCCAGCGCTTCCTCCGCGCCGACGTGGAGGAAGGCGTTGAGCTCGTCGTTGGTCTCGGCGATGCGATCAAGGAAGGCCTGCGTGACCTCGCGGGAGGAAAGCTCCCGGGAGTGGATCTTGTCCGCCAGCTCGGCGGCGCTCAGAGAGGTAATCCCCTCGTTCGGGGCAATAAAGGTGCTCATTTACTCTCCTCCCAGAATCTGCGGAACCGCGAAACGATCGTCCTCTGCGGCCGGGGCCTGATCCAGCGCCTGCTCGGCGTTCAGGGTCCGCACCACCTTGTCCTCGCGCATGGTGGCGTTCAGCGAGTGCGGGTGGCTCATCGGCTCGACGCCGTCGGTGTCCACCTTGCCCACCGCGGAGACCGAGTCCACGATTTCATCAATCTGGCTAGCAAACTGTTCGAGCTCTTCCTCGCTCAAGGCCAAGCGGGAAAGCTTAGCCAGGTGCGCGACCTCGTCACGCGAAATCTCAGACACGCGAACTCCATCCCTTCTTCTTGCGCGCCGCCCACACTGGCCTGGCCTACCCAGCAGGCAGGCGACCAGGCTCCCGGACCGGCGCACGGTAGTGTTTAGCTTTTGCTCCTCACCATGCTACTGCACCGCCCGCCGCAGGCGCGTAGGTGGTCTCCGACTAGAGGAACTGCCGCACCAGCGCCACGAGCGCCACGACGACGATGACGGCCCGCAAGACCTGGTTCGGCAGGCGCTTGGCCACCTGCGCGCCGACCAGGCCGCCGACGAGTCCCCCGGCCGCGACGACCGCCACCCCGATCCAGAGGATCTCGGCGCCGAAGAAGGCCCAGGCGATGAGGTAGACCAGCGCGGCGGTGACGTTGACGAACAGGGACAAGAAATTCTTCACCGGGTTGATGGCCTTGAGGCTGCGCCCGGTCATCACCGACAGGATGGCCATATACAAAATGCCCTGGGCCGCGGTGAAATAGCCGCCGTAAACCGCGGCCAACCCCATGGGGGCTACCACCCGGGGCCGGCGGTAGGCCCCGCCCACCTCAGCGCCGGAGGCGGCATCGTTAGCCGTGCCTTGCCCGGACTGGGAGCGCCCGGAAAGCCACCGGGTCAACCGCGGCTGGAAGGTCACCATTACCAGTGCCACGACGATGAGGATGGGGATGACGAAGTCGAGGGCATCCGACGGCGAGGCTAGCAACAGCAGGGAGCCGGCGGCCGAGGCCACAATGGTCACCACCACCAGCGGGCCCAGGTAGGGCAACTCGCGCCGGATTTCTTTACGGAAACCCCACGCTGAGCCCACCGACGCGAACATCATGCCGGTGGTGTTGGTGCGCACCGCCACCCCCGGCGGCACGCCCAGGGCCAGCAAGACCGGCAGGGTGAGCAAGGAGCCCGAGCCCACCGCGGAGTTGATAATCCCGGCCAGCACGGCCATAGCGAAAAGCAAAGCACCGCTAACAATGGACATGTTGGGCTCCTCTCCTTGGGGGATACTTACGCGGGCGGTTTAACGTGTCTCACATAGTAGTGCGCGCACGCTGCGTTTTCGCTATTAGTTTCCCCGGAAAGAAATTTATAGGCGGGGCGTCTATTGAGACTTGCGACACCCGGCGGGTAGTATTTACGGGAAAACAAACCGTATTAACCGCGCTAGCCACAGAAAGAATTGTCTACTATCATGTCCTTCCTCATCCGCGTTCTTCTTCCCGACACCCCGGGCAGTTTAGGCCAACTGGCCGACGCGATCGGCATGGTAGACGGCAATATTCAGTCGGTCGATATTGTTGAAAACTTCCCCGATGGCACCGTCATGGACGACATCGTGGTGGAGCTCGCCGCCGGCGGCATGGCCGATTCGCTCATTACGGCCGCCAGCACCGTCGACGGCGTCGAGGTGGATTCCATCCGCCCGTTCTCGGGCCGGGTGGATCGCCGCGGCCAGATTGCGCTGCTGGCCCGCGTGGCCTCCCACCTGCACGACGTGCGCGCGGCGATGACCGAGGTGGTCGCCGCCATCCCGAAGGCGCTGACCTCGACATGGGCCATCGTCATCGATAACAACGAGCCGATCCACCGCATCGCCAGCTCGGACGCCGCCCCGGAGGACGACGGGACGACCCCGCACGACATCGACGTCACCCAGGCCCGCGCTCTTAACCCAGAGGCCGATTCCTGGATCCCGGCCTCCTGGTCCCTGTTGGACTCGGCGCTGGCCGCCGCCCCCATCGGCGATACCGGCCTGGTCATGGCCATCGGCCGCACCGGCGGGCCCGATTATCTGGCCTCCGAGGTCGAGCACCTCGGCAACCTGGGCACCATCCTGGGCGCTTTCTTGAGCGACGGCCACGCGGGCACCGCGGACTAGTCCAGCAGCCGGCGCAGTCCTTCCGCCGCGCTATCCACTACGGTCCCGGCGGCGGCCTGTACGTCCCGCGGGGCCCAGGGGAAGGAGAAGGCCTGGCGGGAGAGCTGGAACATGGACAGATCGTTCCAGGAATCCCCGAAGCTGTAGATTTCCATCTCCTCCCGGTCCCAGCCGGCGTGCCGGGCCAACCATTCCACGCCGGCCCCCTTGGTGGTCCCGGCCGGCAGGATGTCCACGAAACCCTGGTTCTTAGTGGACTCGACCTCGTAATTGTCCAGCACCCAGCGGTGAATCTCGTCCTGGACCTGCGGGTTATCCGGCGTCCAGGTCGCCACGGCCACGAAGTCCTGGTCCGGGATGGTCTCCGGCGTCGCGTAGGCGACCTGGGTGATAACCCCGGTGCCTTCCGTGCTCACGCACTCGCGGAAGCAATAGTCCAGCCCGGTATGGGAAATCCCGTAGACGTTAGTGCCGGGGCGCTCGGCCAGGCTGCGGACCAGCTGGGTCACCGTCTCCTTGTCCAGGCCGGCGCGGTGGACGACCTGCCGGTTCTTGTCCGCGATGATCGCCCCGGTAACCAGGATGGAGTAGTCGAATTCCACCCCGGAGCCGGCCAGCGCCCGGTAGGCCTCGTTGTAAGACTTACCGGTCGCCGCGACCGCGATATTGCCGGCCGCCTGCCACTCGGCGATGGCCTCGGCAATATCCGGGGCGAGCCCGTCCGGGAAGTAGATGGTCCCGTCGAAATCGAAAGCGGCAATCTTCATGCAGTTGGTCCTTCCTCCAGGCTTCGGCGGTAACGCTTGCGGCGTCTTAAGCCTCCAGCCTATCCGTCGGCGTCTTCGCCGGCCGGCGCGCCATGAGCTAGCAGGTCCTCGAAGCCGGCCTCATCCAGGATGGGCACGCCCAGGTCCTGGGCCTTTTGTTCCTTAGAACCGGCGTTCTCCCCGGCGACCAAAAAGTCCGTCTTCTTCGACACGGAGCCGGTGGCCTTCCCGCCGCGGCTGACGATGGCCTCCTTGGCCTCGTCGCGGCTGTAGCCTTCCAGGGTGCCGGTGACCACGATGGTCAGCCCCTCCAGGGTCTGGGGGCGGCGGGATTCGGCGGCGATCTCCATGCGCACGCCCGCGGCGGCCCAGCGCTCGACGATGTTGACGTGCCAGTCGACCTCGAACCAGGACTTGAAGGACTCGGCGATGATAGTGCCCACGCCCTCGGTCTCCGCCAGTTCCTCGACGTCGGCGGCGCGCAGTGCTTCCATCGAGCCGTAGCGGGTGGCCAGCGCCCGCGCCGCGATGGGCCCGACGTGACGGATGGACAGGGCCACGAGCACGCGCCAGAAGTCGCGCTCCTTGGCCTCGCCGAGGTTGTCCAGTAGCGCACGGCCGACCGTGTTGACCGCGATGTTGTCCGCGGACTTCGGCCCCTTGGCCTTCTTGTCCGCCTTGGAGGTGTAGACGTCGGAGGCCAACAGCTTTTCCTCGGTCAGCTCGAACAGCTCGGCCTCGTCTTCCAGGATGCCCTGTTCGATGAGATCCCAGGCGCCCTTCTCCCCCAGCGCCTCGATATCGAGCGCCTTGCGGGAGGCCAAGTATTCTAGCCGCGCCGACAGCTGCGCCGGGCACGAGCGGGTGTTCGGGCAGCGCCAGTCGGCGTCGCCCTCTTTTTGCGGCGCGAGCGGCGTCCCGCAGGAGGGGCAGTTGTCCGGGAAGGTCCACTCGACCTCGCTGCCGTCGCGGGCCTCGACGACCGGCCCCAAGACCTCGGGGATAATTTCGCCCGCCTTGCGGATGACCACGGTGTCGCCCACCAGCACGCCCTTGCGCTTGACCTCGGACTGGTTGTGCAAGGTGGCCATGGAGACCGTCGAGCCGGAGACGAAGACGGGATCCATCACCGCGAACGGGGTCACGCGCCCGGTGCGGCCCACGCCGACCTGGATATCCCGCAGGACGGTGGTGACCTCCTCGGGCGGGTACTTGTAGGCAATCGCCCAGCGCGGTGCCCGGGAGGTCGCGCCCAGCTGGCGCTGGGAGGCCAAGTCGTCGACCTTGACCACCAGCCCGTCCATCTCGAAGATGGCGTCGTGGCGGTGATCGGCCCAGTAGTTCACGCGCTCGATTACTTCTTCCGCCGAGTGCACCTGCTCGGTGTACGGCGAGACCGGCAGCCCCCAGGCCGCCAGGGCTTGGTAGGCGTGGTACTGCGAATCCGGGCTGAAGCCCTCCCGGGCGCCGATGCCGTGGCAGACCATCTTCAGACGCCGCTTTTTCACCTCCGCCGGGTCCTTCATCCGCAGCCCGCCGGTCGCGGAGTTGCGCGGGTTGGCGAAGGCCGGCTTGCCGTCCTCGACGCGCTCGGCGTTGATCTCGGCGAAGTCTTCCGGCCGCATGTAGACCTCGCCGCGGACCTCGACCAGCTCCGGCACGGGGAAGTCCGCGGTGTCCTGCAGCTGCTGCGGGATATCCTCGATGACCCGGGCGTTGGCCGTAATGTCCTCGCCGACCTGGCCGTCGCCGCGGGTGGCCGCGGAGACGAGGCGCCCGGAACGGTAGACCAAGTCGATGGAGAGCCCATCGATCTTCAGCTCGGTCAGGTAGGTCTTCGCCGGGGTGCGGGTCAGCCAGTCGCGCATCTCCGCCTCGCTGAAGACGTTGTCCAGGCTCATCATGCGCTCGAGGTGTTCGACGTCAGCGAACGGCGAGGCCGCGCCCACCTCCCGCGTCGGCGAGTCCGGGACCGCCAGCTCCGGGTGCTTTTCCTCCAGTTCCTGCAGGCGGCGGAAAAGCTGGTCGAAGTCGGCGTCCGGGATGACCGGCTGCTCGTTGTAATAGAGCTGACGATGCCGCCGTACTTCCTGGGCGAGCTCGTTCCATTCGCGTTGCACATCTGCTGGATTAGTCACGGTGCCCCAGTCTAGTCGCCGCGCCGACGCTTCCCGCCCGGCGGGTAAATTCGCAGCGTTTGGCCAGCCAGCCGCGTGTGTCCGGGGTGGCGACTAAGGTTAAGCCCATGAACTTCGACGCGACCCGCATGCTCTCCTTTGACCTGGAAACCACCTCGACCGATCCCCGCTCCGCCCGCATCGTTACCTCCGCGCTGGTCACCATTGACGGCCGCCACGTGGAAAAGAAGGAGATGCTGGCCGATCCCGGCGTCGAGATCCCCGAGGCCGCCGCCCAGGTCCACGGGATTACCACCGAAAAGGCCCGCGCCGAGGGCCGGCCGCACGACGAGGTCCTAGAAGAAACCGTAAGCGCCATCAAGCAGGCCTGGGACAACGGCCTGACCCTGGTGGTCTATAACGCGGCTTATGATCTCTCGGTCCTGCGGGCCCTGACCGGCGACTTCACCGTCACCGGCCCGGTCTACGACCCCTTCGTCATCGACCGGGTCATGGACAAGTGGCGCAAGGGCAAGCGCACCCTGGGCACGGTCTGCGAACACTACGGGGTCAGCCTGGACAACGCGCACGAGGCCACCGCGGACGCCCTGGCCGCCGCACGGGTGGCCTGGAAGCAGGTGCGCCAGGTTTTCCCGGAGCTCGCCCAGAAGGACGTGGACGAGCTGATGGAGTTCCAAGCCGTGCGCTGGTACCACGATCGGATGGACTTCAAGAAGTACCTGGAGGGCAAGGGCCGGGATGCCGACAGCGTCTCCACCGCGTGGCCGATGATCAGCTAGAGCTCGAAGCACCGCGCCGAAAACCTAGTGACTCACCGAAGTCTCCAGAGTCTCCAGAGTCTCCAGCGACTCCTCAAGTCTCCAAAATCTCCGTTTTCTCCAAAGTCTCCAGCTGATAGGATCCGGGTCATGTCTGCTCCTTCCCTCCCGCGGGACAACCCGTTCCGCCCGACCTTCGGCGCCGCTCCCCTGTATTGGGTCGGCCGCGAGGTCATCCTCCGTTCCTTCGAGCGCGCGCTCGTCGGCGCCGCCGGCACGCCCGGGCGCTCGCTGGTCATTAGCGGATCCCGCGGCATTGGCAAGACGGTCCTGCTCAACGAACTCGAAGACCGCGCCCGCACGCAGGGCTGGATCGTGCTGCGCGCCTCCGGCCGCAGCCCCATCGTGGAAGATTTCGTGGAGACCACCATCCCCGCGGCCATTGAGGGCATCAGCCCGCGGCCGACCACGCGGGTGAAGCAGGTCGGCCTCGGCAAGGTGGCCAGCATCGGCTTCGACACCGATGACCAGGCGCCTTACAAGCACAACCTCAACACCCGGCTGCGCGAGTTGTCCGGCCACCTCACCGGCACCGGGATCCTTATCAGCATCGACGAGGCCCAGGACGCCTCCCTGGAGGATCTCACGACCATCGCCGTCGCCTACCAGGACCTAATCCGCGACGATCTTAACGTCGCGCTCGTGGTGGCGGGACTGCCCCAGGGCATCGACAAGCTGCTGAGCCTGCCGGGAGCTACCTTCCTGCGGCGGGCGGAAAAATACCTGCTGGGCCCCTTGAACCAGTCTCTGACGGCGGAGGCCTTCGAGTTGACCGCCCGCGACAGCGGAATCAGTTTCAGCCCGGCCGGCATCCAGGCCGCGGTGGCGCTCTCCCACGGCTACCCCTACCTCGTGCAACTGGTCGGCTCCCTGGCCTGGCAGCAGGCGGACCTGCGCGCGGGCGGCGAGGACGGTGCCGTCATTACGGAGGAGGATGTCGCCGAGATAGCGCCCCAGGCCATTTCCCTGATGGGCACGCAGGTCCACCAGCCGGCGGTCAAGGAGCTCTCGCCGGCGCTGCGGGAATTCCTGGAGGCCATGGCCCAGGCCGCACCCACCGACCCGGTGGCGGTGCACGATATCGCCGCGTCGTTGGGCCGGACCCTGCGTTCCCTGTCGGGCACGCGCCAGCGGCTCATCGACGCCGATATCATCGAGGCACCCCGCTACGGCGAGCTCAACTTCACTCTGCCCTACCTGCGCGACTTCCTGTTGGCGCGGGATTCCGGCGGGCGGGTCAGCTAAAGATCCCCCGCGTCCCGCTCGAGCATCGCCGCCACTCGATAAGCCAGCCGGTAGTCCCTGGCGGGTGACTCCGGCCGGGCCGGGTAGACGTCCACCGCGTGGGTCAACAGCGTGCGCGGCAGGCCCAGCCGGTCCAGCAGGCGCGCGATAGCGATCGCTACGCCCCGGGCGGTATCCGGCTGGCCGGGCACTGCGTCAGCGGCCGTAATGCCGAGGCCGACGCGCGAGCCAGCATCCAGGTGCTGGCCCAGCCCGTCCAAGTCCCGGGGGTTAACCAGCTGCGGCAGGTCCAACAGCACCGTTTGCGCGGTGCGTGCCAGCTCCCACTGGGGCCTGTCAAGGTGCAGGTACTGGGAATCGAAGCGCGCCAGGGTATCCGCGGCGACTTCCGCGGGCACGGCCGCGATGTCGTCGAAGTCCGTCACCCCCGGCAGCGTGCCGGCCAGGATCTGGCCCAGGTAGGGCTCGTCGAGTTGCAGCACGACCTGCGCGCCGAAGCGGCGGGCCACGTCGGCGGAATGGCGGGCAAGGCCTTCTTGCAGACCGAGGAAGAGGTCGCGGCGCGCCCCACTATCAGTGATGACACGGTGCCCGTTGGCCAGCTCAATGGCGGCGGACAGGCTCCACGGCCCGACGGCCTGGATCTTGACTTCGGGCACGCTTTCGCCCCAGACGTCCTGGATTTCGTCCAGGTCGCGTTCCATCCGGTCCCAAGCCCGGCGGGTCAGCAGCTGCGGCCGGTCGGTCATCTGCCAGGCGCGCGGGCCGCGGTCGACCGCCACGAATTCCACCAGCCCGGCGGTGCGGCCGATAGCGTCCGAGCCCAGCCCGCGGTCGGGCAGCTGCGGCAGGTGCGGCAGGTCGCCGGTCTCCCCCAGCACGATGTCGGCGGCCTCCGGCATGGAGGTGCCGGGCATAGGGCCGAGCCCAAATCCAGTCACGCTGTCACCTTCTCCTTCGTGGGGCGCAGCCGCCTAGGCCGTCTCGCAAATGGTGCCGGAGCCCAAGACGATGTCGCCGAGCTCGTCCTCTGTCGGCAGGTAAAGCACGGCGGCCTGCCCCCGGGCCACGCCGGAGAGCTCGCCGTGCAGCTCCAGCCGCATGTAGTCGGCCGCGCGATCGATGTGCGCGGTGCACGGGACGACCGAGCCGTGGGCGCGCACCTGGACCTCGCACTCCAGCGTGCCGTCCATGGCCGGGTGCAGGTACTTGAGCCGGTCCGCGCCAATGGCGGTCACGGCCAAGTCCTCTCGCGCGCCGACGGTGACGGTGCCGGTGGCGGCGTCGATATCCGTGACGTAACGCGGCCGGCCGTCAGCGGCGGGCTGCTTGATGTCCAGGCCCTTGCGCTGGCCGATGGTGTAGTTCCAGGCGCCGTCGTGCGTTTTAAGCTCCTGGCCCTCCTGGTCCACAATCATGCCCGGGCGCAGGCCGATGCGCGCGCCCAGGAAGGCCTGGGTGTTGCCGTCGGGGATAAAGCAGATGTCGTAGGAATCCGGCTTCTTAGCGGTGGAAAAGCCGTGCGCGGCCGCCTCCTCGCGGATCTGCGGCTTCGGGGTGTCCCCGATGGGGAAATAGCAGTGCTCCAGCTCATCGGCGGAAATCACGCCCAGCACGTAGGACTGATCCTTGTTCTCGTCCTTGGAGCGGCGCATATAACCGTCCCGGTCCAGCGTCGCGTAGTGGCCGGTGGCCACCGCGTCGAAGCCCAAAGCCATGCCCTTTTGTAGCAGGGCCCGGAACTTGATCTTTTCGTTGCAGCGCAGGCAGGGGTTGGGGGTCTCGCCGCGTGCATAAGAGTCCACGAAGTCCCCGATGACCTCTTCCTTGAACTGCTCGGAGAAATCCCAGACATAGAACGGGATTCCCAGCTTGTCGCAGATGCGGCGGGCGTCGGCGGAGTCCTCCAGCGAGCAGCACCCGCGGGCCTTCTCACGCGTCTGCTGCGCGTCCTTGTGCAGCGCCAGGTGCACACCGACGACGTCGTGGCCCGCCTCGACCGCGCGGGCAGCCGCCACGGAGGAATCCACTCCGCCACTCATCGCCACCAGTACTCGCACGCCGCGCCACCTTTCTTCCTATCACTGCCGCCTGCCGGATTATCCAAAGCGGCTCAAAAGTCTACTCCCTCGGCCCAACGCAGGGATAATCCTCGCCATTCCCGGCCAGCGTCGGGCCGGAACCTCGGCCCGCTGGCCCCGGTGTCTACAGTAAGGGGTCATGGGTAGGAAACGGAACCGGAGCAGCCAGCCCGGCGAGGGCATCGTTGGCGTCTACGACATCGACACGGGCCAGGCCGAGGTCGTGGCGGATGAGTTCCGCCGGGACGGCTATATCCTCAACGTCAACGGCGTGCCCAGCAGCCACATCGTGCTCGGCTCCCCGGGCGAGCTGGAGTTTGAGTACATGCGCTGGATCGCCGCCGCGGTCGAGGTGCTCAACCCCGTCGACCCGGCCGCGCTGCGCGTTACCCACCTGGGCGGGGCGGGCTGCTCGCTCCCCCGCTATTTCGCGGACCTGTGGCCGCGCTCGCGGCATACGGTCGTGGAGTTAGATGCCAAGCTCGCGGAGCTGACCCGCACGCTTTTCGATGTGCCCCGCGCGCCCACGGTCAAGATTCGAGCCGGTGAGGCCCGCGCGGAGACGATGGCCTTCCAGCCGGCCAGCCGGGATATCATCATCCGCGACGTCTTCGCCGGGGCCACCACCCCGCGCCCGCTGACCACGGTGGAGTTCTTCGCCGCGTGCCGAAACGCCCTGTCGGCCGCGGGCCTATACGTATCCAACTGCGGCGATCACTCAGATTTGCAGGGCGCCAAGGCGGAGCTGGCCGGCATGGCCGAGGTCTTCGACCACCTAGCCGTCATCGCCGATCCACCGATGCTCAAGGGCCGCCGCTACGGCAACATCATCCTGATTGGTTCCGCGACACCCCTGCCCGCGGCCGGATCACAAGAAGCCGCGGCGCTAGCCAAGCGGCTTCTAGGCGGGGCGGTCCCCGCCCACTACAAAGACGAGTCTTTCACCCGCAAGTTTATCGGCGGGGCTAGCCCACGACGCGACTAACGATGCCGGCCAGCTGCTGCACGTCCAGCTGCCCGCCGTTGGCCCCCGCGGCCGCAGCAGCCTGGGTAGCATCCGCGACCGTCTGGTCGTCGACTTCGATGCCGGCGGTGTGCCCGGCGTTTTCCAGCAGCAGCGCCAGGTCACCGACGGAGTAGTCGCCCGCGGCCATGGCTTCGAGCTGCTCGACCGGCAGGGCGCCCTCGGCGTTGAGCTTTTCCACGTAGCCGATAAGGCCCTCGGCGGCATCACGGTCGATGCCTGCCTCACCCGCGGCCTCGGCCAGCTGCGGCGCGGCGGCCACGCCGGCGGCGATGGCCAGGATGGCGGCGACCAGGGCGGTCGAGTCCTTGCCCAGGTCCGGGGCGCCGGTTACCACGAGGTCCTCGAGGACCCCGCCGAAGTCGACGTAGTTGCCGGCGCTGAAGGAATCCAGCTGGGCGTGGGTGCCGTTGAACAGGTTCATGTCCACCTGGGTGGGGATGCCAGCAACCTTGCCGGAGCCGGAGCGCTGCCAGAAGGACAGCTTGTCCCAGCCGCCGACCGGCTGCGGGGCCGCGTCCTGGTAGGCGGCCAGCCACAGCGGGTACTCCGCGAACTGGGTGGTATTACCCATCTCCACTTCCCAGAAGTACTTGTAGGTGTAGATCATCGGGGTCCGGCCGGTCAGCCGCTTGAGCTCATCGGTGAATTCGCGGACCCAGGCCTGCATCTGCTGCGGGTTCTTGCCGTCGGTGACCTCGATGTCGAGCACCGGCGGCAGCGACTGGTCCGCCACCAGGGCCAGCTGGGAGGCGAAGTGCGCGGCCTGCGTCTTCGCGTCCGTGTTTGGGCGCCCGTAGTGGTAGGCGCCGACCTTTAGCCCGCTGGCGGCCGCGGCGTTGGCGTCGACGGCGAAGTGCGGGTTGCTAAAGCCCTCGCCCTCGGAGGCCTTGACGAAAGCGAAGGACTGCCCGTCGGATTTCACCTGTCCCCAGTCGATGGGGGCTCCACCCGGGTGCTGGTGGGCGGCGACATCCACGCCGGCGGGCGCAGACGTGCTCATCGGCGCGGCGTTCGCGGGAGCGGCGGCGGTAGCGACGAGAGCGCTGGCGACAACGGCGGTCAGGGCGGACTTGAGCGACTTAGTGACGGTCATGCCGGCGAGTGTACCGACTAAACCACAATAGTCACACAAGTAACACGCGTTTCATTCTATTTTTCTTTCGCCGACCGCCGGGCTCGCTTCCACGTCTGCACCGCGGCCCAGGCCTGCCCGACGTTGAGCTCGGGCAGGTAGGCACTCGTCGCCGCCAGGCCGATGGCCGGCAGTTTCAGCTCGTCGTCGTAGCAGAGGAACCAGGGGCGCTCAGCCGGCAGAAATTTGCGCTTGCTGGCCGCCAGGGTCCGGAAGCCGTAGAGCGGCTCCAGCTCCTGGCCCACCCGGGACAACGCCTGATCCAGCCAGCTGGGATCCTCCGCCGCGCCGGCCAGCGGGGCGCCCGACAGGGAAATCCATTCGCAGCCGCGATCTGCGGCGATGATGAGCGCCTCGGAAATCAAAAGCTCCATCACGCCTTTAAAGCCGTCCGCGGCCCGGCGCATCACGTCCAGGGTGTAGCCGATTACCTGGCCGTCGCGACGGACCGGCAGCCAGCTGGTGACCCCGTGCAGCCTGCCTTCCTCATCGAGGGCGTAGAGCAGCTGGGTACCCGGAACCTGCATCTCCTTAAGGCCGCCCAAGGTAAATCCCATCTCCGGCAGGGCCTTGTCCGAAACCCACTCTTCGCTCAGCGCCGTGATTTTCGCCGCCACCGCGAGGTCGAGGTCGTGCCAGGTGGTCCAGACGGTATGCACCCCTTGCTTTGCCGCTTTGTTGCGCGCGGTGCGGATGTTCTGGAATTTCTTGCCCTTAAACTCGGTATTGGCGCAGCTGAGCACGGCCTCCTCCGCGACTTTGACGCGCTTGAGCTCGGGGTGGGCGTCGGCGAAATCTGCGTCGACGGAATACCAGGCAACGCTGAGTCCTTGGTGGTGGGCGAAGTCCTCGAACTTGCCGGCGATATCCGTCCCCGCCGGGCCTACGGGGGCGCCGACGGTCAGGGCAATCCCGCGCGCCGGACGGTAGGCCACGTAAGAATCGCCGTCGAAAAAGTAGCGGTTGCCTTCCCAAAGCGTCATAAACGACAAGTGGTCGCCGCAGGTAGCAGAGAGGATCTCCCGGGCGCGGGCGCGGTCGGCTGCATTTTCCGGATCCGCCGGGCGCGCGAAGCAGGTATACAGCTGCCAGGCTAGAACCGCCCAGGCGATGATGCCGACCCATTCATAGACCAGCCATCCCAGCCAGGTGGCCGGGACCACGAAGTGCGGCCCGATAAGCGCCACAACCGTCGGCAGGAAGCGCAGGGGCAGCTCTGCCAGTACGTCGCCCGCCGTATTGATGGTGATAAAGCCCTCTGGGTACAGCAGTGCCACGGCCACCCAGGTTCCCGCCCCGGCGAGCACGACGCCGGCCACTGACATCCCGGCCCGCCGCAGCAGCGCCGGGTTGGTCGCAACGTGGAAAAGCCGGCGGGTGGCGACCAGCACGGCCGTGGCCATAATCCACGGCAGCAGCACCAGCGCGAGGTTGATGACCAACAGGTCGACCTCGCCTGGGGCCCATAGCTGGGCCACCAGCACGCCCATCACGCAGACCTGGAAGGCCAGCGACAGCCACCAGGCCAGGCGGCGCCCGCGGACGAGCCCGAAGGCCAGCACCAGCTGCACGACAAACGGCATCAGGTTGGCCACCACCGGGCCTAGCCCGTGGGCCCGGGCGATATCGAGGGCGTTCAAGCACTCGTCGCTCAAGGGGCTGGCCGCGCACAGCTCGGCCACCTCAATCCGGGACAGATCCGCCGACCACAACAGCTGGGTGACCATACTAAAGGGCCCTTCGGCCAGCGGATCCAGGGCCACGAAGAAGGGGCCGACTGCCACTGAGAGCACCACGACCGCCACCAGCACGCGCCGCTCGGCCACCGAGGCCTCCACCCGGTGGGGCCGGTACAACGCCTGCCCGGCCGCCAGTCCCAGCGCCATGGCCACGACCGCCTGCACGTCCGCCAGGGTCCCGGAGTACAACACGAACGTCAGCGTCAGGGCGATGATGCTCAGGCGCAACCGGCGGCGCCACAGACGCGGCATCTGGGCGGAGGAAAACGCCGCCGCCCCCGCGATGAAGCCCACCGGGGTCAGGAAGCTGGCGTGCAGCAGGTCGTCGCCCCACTGGTTCAGCCCGGCCAGCTCCACCCCACGGGCGGCGTAGACGGCCAGCGGGGTGGAAACTACTTGCGCGACCACCCCGACGGCGGCGTAGCGCAGCGAGCCCAGCTGCCCTTCCGCCGGCACACCCCAGGCCAGGGCCAAGATTGTCAGCACCACGGCCCCGCCAGCGTGGCCGGCAGTCAAGCCGATGGTCTGGATTCCCTCGACCGGCCAAATCTGCAGGCCCCACATCACCGCCAGCACCGCCAGCGTCACCGGGAAGCGGGACAGGGTTTTGAAAACCCCCACCAGTGCGTTTTTAAGCACGGACATCCTTATCCTCAATTCCGTCGAAGGGGTCCTTGTCGATCCTCATCCCGCCGCGTTGCGCGGCCCAGGCGAGCACTTCCCGCAAGGCCGGGCGCCAGACCTGGAAGCTGTGCCCGCCGGGGCGGGTGCCGTTATAGGTGCGCATCCCCGCCGCGCGGGCCTGCTGGGACAAGGTGCTGAGTGCCTCGACCGCAGCGTGGTCGTCCTCCCCGGCGATGAAGACGGCGGCCAGCCCCGGGTAGCGGTTCTGCTTGAGCAGGTAGGCGGGGCCCTGGGCCTGGAAGGCCTTCTCGTCGCCGCCGAAGAACTTGTCGACGGTGGCCTGATGACTGCCGATAGTCGGCTCGGCCTCTCCGGAGATATCCACGATGGAGCCGTACGCGGTGGGCTGGTTGGTGGCGATCTGCAGCGCGCAGGTGCCTCCGTAGCTTAAGCCGGCAACGGTCCAGTGGGATTGATCCGCGTCCACGCGGAAGGCCTGCTTGATCCCGGCGGGCACGTCTTGGGACAGGTAGGTCATGACGTGGGCCTGGCGGGAATCCGCGCAGATGGGGTTGGCGGTCTCCGAGCCGGTGGCATCGACGGCCACGATGATCGGGCTGCGCCCATCGTTGGCGGCTTGGAACTGGTCGGCGGTCTGGGCCGCCTCGCCGGAGCCGAACCACTGGTCGGGCCCGCCCGGGTTGCCGTGGAGCAGCACCACGACCGGGAGGTTCTCGCCGCGCCAGTAGGCCGGCGGGACATAGGCGATGGCTTCGCGCGCCGCGAACTGCGAGCGCGTGCCCGGCAGGTCCAGGTGGACGAGCGCAGCGTCCTGGAAGTCGCGGGCGGACTGGAATTCGGCCAGGCTCATTTCCCGGGCCACCGGCGTCGGGTCAAGCGAGCCGACGTCCGGGTAGGTCTGGTATTCGATGTTGACCAGGCCGACGGTGGCCAGCAGGGAGAAAACGCCGGCGAGCACGGTGGGCACCGTCGGCTTGCGGAGCAGGGCGGCCAGCGGGACGGCGGCGGCCGCCATGAGATAGAAAGGCACGTCCCAGCGCTGCAGGAAGAAGCCGGCGGCTATGCAGATGACCGCGGCTACGGCCACCGGCCACCAGCGGCGCTGCCACGTCACGACGCCGGCCGCGATAACCAGGATGCCGATGAAGATGGCGGCATCGACCGGTTCGGCCAGGGGCAGATCAGAAAGAAAGTTCACCCTCTAAACATAGAACTACCCCGCCCCGGAATCACTGGGGCTTAGCTGGGAATATACTAGCTAAACGCTCCGCGCGCGGCGGATGACCTCCGGCAGGTGCGCCAGGACGTAGTCCACGTCCTCGTCGCTGGTATTGCGGCCCAGCGTGAAGCGCAGGGAACCAATCCCCTCGCTTTCGGTCACACCCATGGCCTCGAGGACGTGGGACATGCGGTTGACCCCGGCCGAGCAGGCCGAGCCCGTCGAGGCCTCAATACCCAGCTGGTCGAGCAGCATGATGAGGCTGTCGCCGTCCGTGCCGGGGAAGGACACGTGCAGGTGCGACGGCAGCGCGGGCTCGCTGGAGTTGACCACGACGTCGTCGATCTCGCGCAGGATGCCCTCGCGCAGGCGGTCCCGCAGGGCACCCACGCGCGCGGACTCGGTGGGGATTTCGGCCACGGACTCTGCCAGCGCCGCGGCCAGGCCGGCCGCGCTCGCCACGTCGACGGTGCCGGGGCGGATACCGCGCTCCTGGCCGCCGCCGTAGGCGATGGGCTGCGGCGCCGGGCTGCGGCGGGCCAGCAGCAGGCCGATGCCGCGGGGGCCGCCGAACTTGTGCGCGCTGGCCGCCAGGGTCGTCGCGCCCAGTTCCGCGAAGTTGATGGGCAGCTTGCCGACCACCTGCACCGCGTCGATGTGGACCGGCGTGCCCTGGGCGCTGGCGCGCGCCACGATTTCCTCGACCGGCTGGAGGGCGCCGATCTCGTTGTTGGCCCACATGCAGGTCGCCAGGTCCGCCGGCGTATCCAGGGGCCTAAGGTCGCTGACCCGCGAGTGCCGGTCGACCGGCAGCAGATCCACGCTCGCGCCCTGCTGTTCCAGGGTGGCCACCGTATCGCGCACCGCCGGGTGCTCGATCGGGGTGGATACGATTCGCCGGGTGCGCTTGTCCTGCGGGCCGCGCTCGGCGGCCCGGTAGAGGCCCTGGATGGCGATGTTGTCGGCTTCGGTGCCGGAGGCGGTGAAGACTACCTCGATGGGCTCGCAGCCCAGCAGCTCGGCGACCTTCTCGCGGGCGTCGTCGAGCACCGAACGGGACTTGCGCCCGGAGGCGTACTGGGCGCCCGAGTTGACGCTGCCGGCGGCTGCCACCCAGGCATCGATGGCTGCCTGGCGCATGGGCTGGGTCGCCGCGTAATCGAAATAGTGGGACATTTTAGGCGCGATTCTTCAGCTGTTCGGTCAGCGCCGGGGCGATCTCGTGCAGGTCCCCGACCACGCCCAGATCGGCGATCTGGAAGAAGGGCTCGTCCTGGTCCTGGTTGACCACGACGATGTTCTTGGCCGTCTGCATGCCCGAGGTGTGCTGGATGGCGCCGGAGATACCCAGGCCGATGTAGAGGTCCGGGGTCACGGTCACGCCGGTCTGCCCGATCTGGTAGGCCGCGTCGTAGAAGCCCTCGTCGACGGCGTCGCGGGTAGCGCCCACGGCCGCGCCCAGGGCATCGGCAAGCGGCTCGACGACGGCGGCGAACTCGTCGCCCACGCCGCGGCCGCCGGCGACCACGGTGGCGGCCGACGGCAGGTCCGGGCGGGCGGACTTCTCGGCCGGGGTAAAGGACTCGACCTTGACGTCACGGTCGGTGGCGGCCGGCAGCTGCATGGCGGCGACCTCGCCGACGCTGGCCTCGGCCTCGGCGGTCACGCTGCCCGGCAGCAGGGTGTAGATCGGGCAGGCACCAGCCGCGGTGGCGTAAGCGTCGTAGGAGCCACCGAAGATGGCGTGCTGGGCCGCGCCGTCCGGGCGGATGCCGGAGACGTTCGACAGCACGCCGGAGGCCAGGCGCGCGGCCACGCGGCCGGCGATCTCGTTGCCGGTCGCGGACGCGGCGATCAGGATGGGAGCCGGGTTGGCCGCGCCCAGCCCGTGCAGGGCGTCGACCTCGGGGGTCAGCAGGCGGGAATCGTAATCAGCGGCCTGGGCGTCGACCACCTGGGCCGCACCCCAGCGGGCCAGCTCCGGGGCCAGCTTGTCGCCGGTGCCGGCGGGGCCGACCACCACGGCGGAGACGGTGCCGAGCTGGCGGGCAGCGGTGATGAGCTCCCCGGTAACCGGGCTCAGCTGGCCTTCGGTGTGCTCGACCAAAACATAAACGTGAGACATGAAAAGAAAACTCCTTATAAGCGTGCGCGGAGAGCGGTGTTACAGCAGGTTCTTGGACTCGAGGAACTCAACAATCTTGGCGGCCTTCTCCTCGGCGGAGCCGGTCTCTACCAGCTCGCCGGCGGTCCGCGGCGGGCGCGGGGCGGCCTCGGTGACCTGGGTGGTCGCCGAGTTCAGGCCCACCTGCGCCGGGTCGACGCCGATGGCGGCCAGGTCCAGGGTGGTAATCGGGTGCTTCTTGGCCGCCATGAGGCCCTTGAAGTTCGGGAAGCGCGGCTTGTCGGCCTTGTCGCCCACGGCGATAAGCGCCGGCAGCGGGGCGGACAGCTCCCAGGTGCCGCGGTGATCCTCGCGGGTGCCACGCACGGTGCCGTCGGCCAGGCTCACCGCGTGCAGCTCCGTGAGCGCCGGAATCTGGCGGTACTCAGCCAGCAGGCCAGCCAGCAGGCCCGTCTGCGAGTCGGAGGCGTCCGTACCCATGGTGATAAGGGCAACGTCGTCCAGGGTGTTGATGGCGTTGCTCAGCGCCCAGGCGGTACCGATGGCATCCGAGCCGGCCAGCGCCTCGTCGCTGACCAGGACCGCGTCGTCGGCGCCCATGGCCAGGGCCTTGCGCAGGGCCTCTTCCGCGCCGGCCGGCCCCATCGTCAGGGCCACCACGCGGTAACCGGCGTCCGGGTTCGCGTCGCGCAGCCGCAGCGCCTGTTCGACCGAATACTCGTTGACCTCATCAATGATGTTGTCCACCGCGTCGCGGTTTAGCGTGTTGTCGTCTTCCAACGTCTTAGTGGACCACGTATCGGGTACGTACTTGACCAGAGCCACGATAGTGGGCATGGGCATTCGACCTTTCCGTCAATTTGGTTTAAGCGTTCTAGAAACTTATTCTCCGCGCCATAGTAGTAGCGAAGGCGGGACTAATTCCATTGGCGTGGCTCACAGACCAGCGCCACGGCGCCGCGGCCGAGCCGCGTGACGACCACCGCCAGGGGGCGCGAGCCCCGCAGCTTCAGCTTCTTGCGCAGCTGGTCTGGGTCGATGTTGACGCCGCGGACGAGGATCTCCAGGCTGCCGACGTCCAGGGCTTTCAGACTAGAGCTCAGGCGCTTGAGACTCACCTGCTCAATGAATGGAAATCCCGACCGGCCCGGCGGGATTGACTCCCCCGTCAGGTAGGCGATCTTCTCGTCCAGCTGCCACAGCCCGTGCCGCGCCGCGTAGTGCTTGACGAGTCCGGCGCGCACCACCGCGCCGTCCGGGTCCACGATGTAGCGGCCCACCTCCCCGGCCGCCGGCAGCTCGTCCGGGGAGAAATCGGCGCTGCTGATGGTCTCCTCCCCGGCACCCGACTCGCCCGCGGCGCCGCTGCGCAGCAGCCAGGCCGCGCGCACCGGCTGGCCGTCTGCGGCCGGGTGCTCTGCCAGGCCCGGGGTATACAGGCAGGCCTCCTTGACCGCGCCGTCGACGCTGGCGACGACCACCGGCCCGGCCCACTCGCTGTAGTCCAGGCCGGGCGCGCACTTGACGGCCATCTCGCGGCCCGGGTAGGCGGCCAGCAAGTCCGGCAGGGCCGGCAGCAACTGTTCCGGCTTGGTGATGCGCTGTCCGCCGGCCCGCCGGGCCGGGTCCGCCACGACCACGCCCCGCGCGCTCACCGGCGCCAAGGCGTCGGCGACCACGAAGGGCAGATCGGGCACGTTGTGCCGGGCCATGGCCACGCGCGTTTTGTCCAGGTCGCTGCCCAGGTAGCCGATGCCGGCCGCCCGCAGCGCCGGGGCCTCCGTGCCCACCGAGCAGGTGACGTCGTGAACGAAGTCCGCTCCCAGCCGCGACAGGTGCCGGGCCCGGGCGCGGGCCACCGGGGCCGGGGTGGCCTGCTGGGCGGCGTCGACGTCGCTGAGCCAGGTGGCCGGAAATTTTCCGGTGCGCACGGCGCGGCGGCGGGCATCGGCCAGCTCCCCCACCGCGCGCCCGTGCTCGCCGAAGCGCTCGCGCAACAACTGGGCCTCGGCCAGCGCCTTAGCCCGGGTTCCCTCCAGTTGCTCACTGACCTGCCGGATTTCGGCGGCATGATCCTGGAAGAACCGGATGTCGGCTAGTTCGAATGCCACGGTGCAGTTCGGCCTTTCTCAACGGGTCGGGACGGGAGGTAGGAGGGCAATCAAAGGGGCGGCGAGGTTTTACCGGCCTAGATCCGGTCGACGGGCCGGGTGGTGAAAAACTCGCGGTAGCGGGGATCGTCGACGGGGTCGCCTATCACGGGGCGCATGTCGGAATAGTCGACGTCGTCGAGGACCTCCTGCACGCTGCTCAACCGGCACAGACGCTGCAGGTTCGCCCAGGTCGGCGCCACCAGGCGCACCAGCCCGGCGCGCCAGCCGTCGATGAGCAGCTGCGGTGGGAACCAGCCGGCATCGGCGGCCTCGCCGGTGTTGCCGTCGGGTTCCTGGCCGGGCGGCAGGGTGGCGACGAAGAAGAAGGTGTCGAACCAGTTGCCGGCCGGAGAATGGCCGACCCACCGCCCCCAGGGCAGCAGGCGGTCGGAGTCCATGCGCAGCGACTCCTGGCTCAGGAAATCGGAGAAGGATAGTTCGTGGCCTTCCAACTGGAGGCGCTCGGCGTGGAAGCGGGCGGCGTTGGACTCGACGCGGCCCTTCTCGTCAACGACCAAAAGCGTGCCGGCTTCCTCGAACAGTTCTCGGGCGGCCGCGAAGACGAGGGCGTGGGCCTTGTACTTGGTCACCCCCAGCCGGCGGGCCTTGGAGACCAGGGAGGCGCCGGCCCACAGCTTGCCGGAGTCCCAGCTGCGCGGCGGGAAATCGCGCGGATCTACCCCACCGCCTGGGAAGACGGCGTGACCCGGATAGTTGCGCATGGTGGCCACGCGCTCTTGGACCCAGACCTTCAGCCCGTCGGGTTCGTCGCGAATGAGCAGGACAGACGCCGACAGCCGGCCACCGTTGAAGCCGGTCGTGTCGGTCGCGTCAATGACATCTAAGGGGTTTATCTTGCTCATCTTCTCCACCGGGACTTAGGCGCGGCGAACTCTTGGGCACCAGGTAGGGAGGTTGTAACCTCCTAGCGTACCCGGCGCGCGAAGTAGCGCTCGCCGATCCGGTCGACCTGGATGGGCTGGCCGAAGGCGCGGGTGAGGTTATCGGAGGTGAGCACGCTGTTGATGAGCCCCTTGGCGACGACCTCGCCCTCGTCCAGGATCATGGCGTGGGTGAAGCCGTACGGGATTTCCTCGACGTGGTGGGTGATCATGACGATGGCCGGGGCGTCGGCGTCCAGGGCGAGGTCCCCCAGGTAGCCCACGAGGTCCTCGCGGCCGCCCAGGTCCATGCCGGCGGTGGGCTCGTCCAGGATGAGCAGTTCGGGGTTGGGCATGAGCGCACGCGCCAGGATGACCCGCTTCTTCTCGCCTTCCGACAGGGTGCCCCAGGTGCGTTCGGCCAGGTGGGTGCAGCCGGTCTGTTCCATGATCCGGTTCGCGCGGCTAAAATCCATGTCGCCGTAGTCCTCGCGCCAGCGCCCCAGGACCGCGTAGCCGGCGGAGACCACCAGGTCGTCGACGCGCTCGGTGTCCGGGATGCGGTGCTGCACGGCGGCCGAGGAGATACCGATCATCGCGCGCAGATCACGCATGTCGGTCTTGCCGAGCTGCTCGCCCATCACGAAGGCCGTGCCCTTGGACGGGAATTCTTCGGCCGCGGCCATGCGCACCAGCGAGGTCTTGCCGGCGCCGTTGGGCCCGATGATGACCCAGCGCTCGTCGAGCTCGACCTGCCAGTCGACAGGGCCGACGAGGGTCTTGCCCCCGCGGCGTAGCTCGACCCCGCGGAAGTCGATCAGCCAATCCTGATCGGTTTCGGCGGCGGCCGGGTCTGCCGCCCCCGTCGCGGCGGAGGAAGCGGGGCCGCGGGCGGACTGGGCGGCGGCGCGGGCGGCGGCGATTTGTTCTTGGCTAAACATCGAGGAACTCACGTGTCCCATTGTGTCTGATTTTCCAGTTGGCGGGCGACACTGAAACACCTCGGCTACGCTAATTTCCATGACGACCCGCCTTGGTATTGACGACGTCCGGCCCGTAATCGACCACGGAAACCTACCCGCCAAAGGAGCAGTCGGTGAGGTCATTCCCGTCACCGCTTTAGTCTGGCGCGAAGGCCACGACGCGGTGGCCGCCAACCTCGTGGTGTACTCGCCTGACGATGCCGCCTTGTCCACCCCCGTGTCCAACACCCGTCTGACCGCCGACCCGGAAGACCAGGACCGCGTCCACGGCGTCTTCGTGCCCGATAGGCCGGGCACCTGGCGCTTCCAGATCCAGGCCTGGTCCGATCCGGTAGCCACCTGGACGAATGCCGTCACCAAGAAACTGGCCGCGGGCCAGTCCGCAGCGGAGCTGGACAACGATCTGCGCCACGGCGCCGACCTCTTCGACCGCGCCGCCATGACCCGTAAGGATTCCGCCTCCCTGTACAAGGAAGCCGCCGAGGCTCTGCGGGATAGCACCCAGGACCTGACCGAGCGGGTGGCACCCGCCCTGTCCGAGGCGGTCTCCCAGGCCTTGGCCGAACAGCCCCTGCGCGACCTGGTGGTCGAAGACACCGTGCGCGAGGTCTACGTGGAGCGCCAGGCCGCGCTCTACAACTCCTGGTACGAGCTCTTCCCGCGCTCGACCGGCGGCCGCGACGCACACGGCGAGCCCGTCCACGGCACTTTCGCCACGACCGCTCAGGCCCTGGAGCGCGTGGCGGCGATGGGCTTTGACACCGTCTACTTCCCTCCCATCCACCCCATCGGCCAGGTCCACCGCAAGGGCAAGAACAACACCCTGCATGCCGAGCCCGACGACGTCGGCTCGCCCTGGGCGATTGCCGACCACCGGGCCACCCACCCGGAGCTGGGCACCCTGGACGACTTCCGCGCCCTGGTACGCCGCGCCGAGCAGCTAGGCCTCGAGGTCGCCCTGGACTTGGCCCTGCAGTGCTCCCCCGACCACGTCTGGGCCAAAAAGCACCCGGAATACTTCACCGTGCTGGCCGACGGCACCATCGCGTACGCGGAAAACCCGCCCAAGAAGTACCAGGACATCTACCCGCTCAACTTCGACAACGCCCCTGCGGCGCTCTACGCAGAAATCCTGGACGTGGTCTTGTACTGGGTCGCGGCGGGCGTGAAAACCTTCCGCGTGGATAACCCGCACACCAAGCCAGCCAACTTCTGGGCCTGGATCATCCGCGAGGTCCACCGCGATCACCCAGAGGTCATCTTCCTGGCGGAGGCGTTTACCCGCCCGGCGCGCCTGTTCGGCCTGGCCAAGCTGGGCTTTAGCCAGTCCTATTCCTATTTCACGTGGAAGACCACCAAGGAAGAGCTCACCGAGTTCGCCCAGATGCACGTGGAGCAGGCCGATATCTGCCGCCCCAATTTCTTCGTCAACACCCCGGACATCCTGCACGCCTCCCTGCAGACCGGCGGGCGGGCCATGTTCGCCATCCGCGCGAGCCTGGCGGCCACCCTGTCGCCTCTGTGGGGTGTCTACTCTGGCTACGAGCTCTACGAGCACCTGCCGGTCGCCCCGGGCAGCGAGGAATACCTGGACTCAGAGAAATACGAACTGCGCCCGCGCGACTTCCAGGCCGCCGTCAACTCCGGGGACTCTCTGGAGGGCTACCTGCGGCTGCTCAACCAGATCCGGCGGGAAAACCCGGCGCTGCAGCAGCTGCGCGCGCTGCACTTCCACGCCGCCGATAACCCCAGCATCCTGGCCTACTCCAAGGCGGACGCGGTCACCGGCAACGTGGTGCTGGTTATCATCAACCTGGATCCGCGCAACCCGCAGGAGGCCACCGTCGATCTGGACCTGGGCCGCCTGGGGCGCAACCCGGGCGATGTCTTCGCCGTCCAGGACATGGTCACCGGCGCGGCCTACAACTGGTCCGAGCGCAACTTCGTGCGGCTCGAGCCCATGCGGGACGTCGCACATATCTTCCTACTCCCGCCCGCCGAGCCGGACCTGCGCGAGCAGCTGGCCTGGCGAGAAGTCACCGACTACCGCGCCTAAGCCCCAGGTTCTGCTCCCCTGCCACCGGGGCGCATTCACCCTCCAAAACCGAAGGAACTGACGTACAGTCATAGCCATGGATACCAGCCCAGATTTCGAGCCCACCATCGCCGCCGAAGACCTTAGCCGGCTGGACCACTGCCAGCACCACGACCCGCACGGCTTCTACGGCTGGCACGACGGGACGGTGCGCACCCGCCAGCCCGGCGCCGAGACGGTCGAGCTGCTCACCGCGGCCGGGGCCACGCCCATGCGCGCGGTCGGCCACGATATCTTCGAGGCCGAACTGCCCGAGCAACAGGACTACCGCCTGCGGGTGAACTACCCCGGCGGCGCTAACCGCACCGTGGCCGATGGCTATACCTTCCTGCCCACGCTGGGCACGCTGGATCAGCACCTGGTGGCCGAAGGCCGCCACGAGCGCCTCTGGGAGGTCCTGGGCGCCAACCTGAAGGAATACGACACGCCGCTCGGCACCGTCACCGGCACGGCCTTCGCCGTGTGGGCGCCGAATGCGCTGGGCGTGGCCGTGGTGGGCGATTTCTGCGGCTGGAACCCCACCCAGTACCCCATGCGCAGCCTGGGCGCGACCGGCGTGTGGGAGGTCTTCATCCCCGGCGTGGGCGCGGGCGAGCGCTACAAGTTCGCCATCCAGTCCCGGGAGCACGGGCGCATCGACAAGGCCGATCCGCTGGCCAAGGCCACGCTCGCCCCGCCGGAGACCGCCAGCGTCGTCGCCAGCACCAGCTTCAACTGGACCGATGCCGAATGGCTCGCCGCGCGCGACGGCAACCTCGACCAGCCGATGAATATCTACGAGGTCCACGTCGGCTCCTGGAAGATCGGTTCCAACTACGCGACCCTGCGGGCCGAGCTCATCGACTACCTGCTGGAGCACAACTACACCCACGTCGAGTTCCTGCCCGTGGCCGAGCACCCCTTCGGCGGCTCCTGGGGCTACCAGGTCTCCGGCTACTACGCCCCGTCGGCGCGCTGGGGCAGCCCCGACGAGCTGCGCGCGCTTATCGATGCCTGCCACCGCGCCGGCATCGGCGTCATCATCGACTGGGTGCCCGCCCACTTCCCCAAGGACGAATTCTCCCTCGGGCGCTTCGACGGCCGCCCCTGCTACGAGCACCCCGACCCGCGCCGCGGGGAGCAGGCGGACTGGGGCACCTACGTCTTCGACTTCGGCCGCAACGAGGTCCGCAACTTCCTGGTGGCCAACGCCCTCTACTGGGCCGAGGAATTCCACGTCGATGGCCTGCGCGTCGACGCGGTGGCCTCCATGCTCTACCTGGACTACTCCCGCGACGACTGGCTGCCGAACGTGCACGGCGGCCGGGAGAACCTCGAGGCCGTTCGCCTCCTGCAGGAAACCAACGCCACCGTCCACCGGGTCAGCCCCGGCATCCTGACCATCGCGGAGGAATCCACCTCCTGGCCGGGCGTGACCGCCCCCACCGAACACGGCGGCCTGGGCTTCGACCTGAAGTGGAACATGGGCTGGATGAACGACACCCTGGAATACTTCGGCCGCGATCCCATCTACCGCAGCCATCACCATCACGAGATCACCTTCTCGATGGTCTACGCCTACTCCGAGCGCTACGTCCTGCCGTTTAGCCACGACGAGGTCGTCCACGGCAAGGGCACGCTGTGGACGCGGATGCCCGGCGACGACTGGAACAAGGCCGCCGGGGTGCGCACGCTCTTTGGCTACATGTACTCGCACCCGGGCAAGAACCTTTTGTTCATGGGCGACGAATTCGGCCAGGTCACCGAGTGGTCGGAGGGCTCCTCCGTGGACTGGGCCAACCTGGAAGGCTGGGGGCACGAATACCACCAGGGCATTAAGCGCCTAGCCCGCGATATCGGCGCGATCTACCGTGACACCCCGGCGCTGTGGGACCAGGACTTCGATCCGGCCGGCTTCCAGTGGGTCGCCGGCGACGACGCCGCCCACAATGTGCTCGGCTACCTGCGGTACTCGCGCGAGGGCCAGACCCTGCTCGCGGTGGTCAACCTCGCGGGCAGCTCCCACCCGGACTACGAGCTGTGGGTGCCGCACGCCGGCGCCTGGGAGATGGTGCTCAACACCGACGACGGCGTCTACTCCGGGGCCGCCAACGACCTGCCACGCCACGTGGAGACGCTTCGCCGCGACGGCAACGACTTCCTGCGGGTCCTGCTGCCGGCCAATTCGGTGCAGTGGTACCTCTACCGCGGCACTGAGTCTTAAACCCGGGCCCTCACCCCGGGGCCCGGGTGCAGGCCGCGCTAGTACAGGGCGCTGGCCAGCTGGGTGCGGGCGGACAGCACGCGCGGATCGGCGGCGTCGAAGAGCCCGAAAAGCTCCAGGAGGCGCTCCTTGAGGCGATCCTTGTCCTCGCCGGCGGTTCGCCGCATCCCCTCGATAAGCCGCTCGAAGGCGGCCTCCGGGCGGCCCGCGACGACGTCCGCGTCGGCGGCGTTGAGCTGGGCGTCGATATCATCCGGGTGCGCGTCGGCCTGGCTGATGTGGTCGACACCCTGGCCGGCCGCCGACAGGCGCTTGAGCAGCAGCGTGGTATCCCGCGCCTGCTTGATCTCCTGGTTGCCCGGCTCCTCGGCCAGGATGGACTCGTAGGTGGCAATCGCGCCGTCGAAGTCGCCGTTGTTGAGCTGCTCTTCCGCTGCGGTCAGGCGGGAATCCTCGGCCGGGGCGGCTTCCTCTTCCCCCGCCGGCGCCTGGCCGGCCTGGCCGACCTGGGCGGCCTGCAGCTCGGGGCCCGGGCCCTGCAGCTGCGGGGAGACCTGCTGGACCAGGGCGTCCACCCACTGCTCGAGGGCCGCCATCGGCTGGGAGCCCTCGAAGTTAGTCAGTGGCTGGCCCGCGCCGAGTGCGATGGTCGTCGGCAGGTTGCGCACGCCAAAGACCTGCGCGATCTGCGGGTGTTGGTCGGCGTCGATATAGCCCACCAGGAACTTGAACCCGCCGCGCTCGGCGAGCTGGCGCAGGTGGGACTTGAGTTCTTCCGACTGCGTGGAGCGCGCGGTGCCGATAAGCGCCACGACCGGCACCTCCAGGGAGCGGCGCACCAGCTCGGCCTCGAAGTTGGCCTCAGTCACCTCGAAGAAAGCGCGCAGGCCGGCGCCCGCACCGGCTGGCGTTGCGCCCTGGCCGGGCGTCTGCGCAGCTTGCTTTTCGGCCTGGGCGCGCGCCTCGGCGCGGGCCTTGACCTCGCCCAGGTCCAGGGCGCCGGCCACCTGCGGGCCACGGGGGTTCGTCATACTAGTCCTTTCTTGGCTGTTTTCGGCTGCTTCGCAACCGGCTACTAGTTCTGGTTCAGGCGGCGGTTGACGGACTCGACCTTCTGGGTCAGCTGCCCGGTGTGCCCTTCGCGGATATCCGCCTTAATAACCAGCGAAGTGCGCGGGGAGACGGCGCGAACGGCATCGGTAGCGCGCTTGATGACGTCGAAGACCTCGTCCCACTCGCCCTCGATGAGTGTGAACATCGCGTTGGTCTCGTTCGGCAGGCCGGATTCGCGGACCACGCGGACCGCCTCCGTGACGGCGTCGGCCATCTCGGCGTCCGGGGTATCAACAACTGCGGGGGCTACGGAAAAGGCAACAATCATGCCCGCCATCCTACTCGTCGCGAGCTGGGCAGTGGGCCGTTAACGGCGGTCCCAGCACCCGCGGTGCCAGTGCCGTCTGTCATCGGCCTGGCCGCCGGCGTCCTTCGGCCACGCCACCACGTGGGCGACCCCGGGGAAGATGCTCTGGTTGCAGCCCGGGCACACGTAGGTCTTGACCGCCCGCGCCGCGCCAATCTGGCGCACGACGTAGGGCTGGCCGAAGCTCCAGCGCGGGCCCTCCTGGACCTGGGCGCCGTAGAAGCCAGCGCCGTCGGCGGGCAGCTTGCGCGGGGCCGAGCGCTGGCGGCGGTTGCGTCGCGGCACGTCTTACCTCCTTCGAGACTTATCGCTTCGCCTGGTTAACGCGCGTTAAAACAGCCGCAGCTCGTTCGACTCGATGCCACGTAGGTCCTGGTAGTCCAGGATGACGCAGCGGATGCCGCGGTCCTCGGCCAGGGTGCGGGCCTGGGGCTTGATCTCCTGGGCCGCGAAAACGCCGTGGACCGGGGCCAGCAGGTCGTCGCGGTTGAGCAGGTCCAGGTAGCGGGTCAGCTGCTCCACGCCATCGATGCCGCCGCGGCGCTTGACCTCGACTGCCACGTGCTCCCGGTTGTTATCGAGCGCCATGATGTCGACCGGTCCGATGGCGGTCGGATACTCGCGGCGGATGAGGCTGTAGCCCTCCCCCAACGTCGTGATGTGCTCGGCGAGCAGCTCCTGCAGGTGGGCCTCCACGCCGTCTTTGACCAGGCCCGGATCCTCGCCCAGCTCGACCTCGATGTCCTGGTGCACCTTCGCGATGGTGATGCGCAGCTGCTCTCCCTTCGGGTTTTCCACCAGCCAGAGGGTGTCGCCGGTCGGCTCGCCGTCGATGTCCTCGATGGCCGATTCCGTCACCGTGCACGGCGGGGTCATCCAGTTCAGGGGCTTGTAGGCGCGGTCGTCGGCGTGGATTGAGACCGAGCCGTCCGCCTTGAGCAACAACAGGCGGTCTGCCAGCGGGAGGTGGGCATCAACGCGGCCGACGTAGTCGACGCTGCAGGAGGCGATTACTAAACGCATGGCTACCACCCTATCGCCTCGGCGCCGCACCACCCCACACCAGGCAGGGCGGAAGCCGCCGAGATACGCAAAAACCGCCCGGAACAGCGGGCGGGGCCGAGAAAATCCCGGCGCCTATTCGTAGTAGGACTGCCAGCTAGCGATGTCGTGCGGCAGGTTCGTGCGCAGCGGGCGTTCCATCTTCTTGCGCATCTGGTGAAAATCGCGGCTTTCCTGCCGCTGGGAGGGCGCGGCCTCGACCCAGGCGGAAAACGCCATGTGCGCGTGCGGGGCAAGAGCCAATTCGTACTGCTGGTTGCGCACGATGATGTGGACGGCCTTCATGCCGGAAGAAATAAAAACCGCCTCTTCATCGTCCAAGGCGCGGGTGCCCAAGATTTCGATGTCGCGGCGGTTAAAACGGCGGTCACAGCTGGGAGAGACAGAGCGCAGCTCGTAGTACTCCACAAACTCCCCGGCGTAGGAAATGACACCATGGCGCCAACCTCGGGTGTCTTTAGCAGGGACAGAACGCATCAACATCGGCGTTCCCTTGGAGCGCAACGTGAAAAAGCGGACCGCGGCCAGGAGAACGACGCAGACCACGAGGGCGACCACGACCCAGAGGACAACAGTAACCACGGTCGAGCTCATAACCTCTCACCTTCCCTGCAAAACGTGTTTGGCGTGGGTGCCACAAGTGATGATCCGAGTCTAGTCGGTATCCCGCAGAAAGTGCTAATACAAAAGGCCGCATAAAAACGACAAAGCGCCTGTAAGCAGTTCCTTTTGTAGAGGAACACTTACAGGCGCTTAGCCTTAAATGACGAGAGTAGAAAGGCGGCAGTTGCTGCCCCTTTACGTGCGTTTGCGCACGCTACTTTTCCTGCGAGCGGCGCAGGGCGCGAAGCCCGGCCTCGCCGCGGGACTGTACGATCTGGTCGTCGGACTTGGCATCTTCCTGAGCCTGCGAGCTATCGACCTCGTCAGCCCAGACGGCCCAGTCGGCCAAGACGGTCACCTTTTCATCAGTCACCGACAGGAAGCCACCCTGGACGGCGGCGAAGCGACGCTCGCCGTCGACCGGGCGGAAGGTCACGACGCCGTTCTCGACCAGCTGGCCGATCATAGCCTCGTGGCCCGGAAGCACGCCGATCTCACCCTCGGTCGTTTCCGCGGTCAGGATGCTTGCCTTACCGGTCCACAGCAACCGCTCCGGGGAAACGAGTTCTACGGTGATGTCAGCCATGTGCCTCTCCCTACTTCTCGGTCATCTTCTTGTACGCAGCCTCGACGTCGTCCAAGCCACCCAGGCCGTTGAAGGCCTGCTCCGGGTAGTGGTCGAATTCGCCGTTGCAGATGCGCTCGAAGGCGTCGATGGTCTCCGACAGCGGGACGTAGGAGCCCGGCAGGCCGGTGAACTTCTCTGCGACGAAGAAGTTCTGGCCCAGGAAGCGCTCCAGACGACGGGCACGCTGCACCGTCAGCTTGTCCTCCTCGGACAGCTCGTCCATACCCAGGATGGCGATGATGTCCTGCAGCTCCTTGTTCTTCTGCAGAATACCGATAACGCGCTGGGCGATGGCGTAGTGGCGCTCGCCGACGATACCCGGCTCAAGGATACGAGAGGTAGAGGTCAGCGGGTTCACTGCCGGGTAGATACCCTTCGAGGCGATGGAGCGGTCCAGCTCGGTGGTCGCATCCAGGTGGGCGAAGGTGGTCGCCGGTGCCGGGTCGGTGTAGTCATCCGCCGGCACGTAGACGGCCTGCAGCGAGGTAATCGACTTACCCTTGGTGGAGGTAATGCGCTCCTGCAGCACGCCCATCTCGTCCGCCAGGGTGGGCTGGTAGCCCACGGCCGAAGGCATACGACCCAGCAGGGTCGAAACCTCGGAACCAGCCTGGGTGAAACGGAAGATGTTGTCGATGAACAGCAGCACGTCCTGGTTCTGCACATCGCGGAAGTACTCCGCCATGGTCAGGCCGGACAGAGCCACGCGCATACGGACTCCCGGCGGCTCATCCATCTGGCCGAAGACCAGGGCGGTGTCTTGCAGCACGCCCATCTCTTCCATTTCCAGGAACAGGTCGGTGCCCTCACGGGTACGCTCGCCGACGCCGGCGAACACGGAGGTACCGGAGAACTCGCGAGCAATACGAGTAATCATTTCCTGGATCAGAACGGTCTTGCCCACGCCGGCGCCGCCGAACAGGCCGATCTTGCCGCCCTTAACGTACGGGGTCAGCAGGTCGATGACCTTAATGCCGGTCTCGAGGATCTCAGTCTTGCCCTCGAGCTGGTCGAATGCCGGCGGCTCGCGGTGGATGCCCCACTGCTCACCGTCGCGGCCCAGGCCCGGCTCGTCCAGGCAGTCGCCCAGAGCGTTGAAGACGTGGCCCTTGACGACGTCACCAACCGGCACCGAAATCGGGTTGCCGGAGTCGGTCACGGTCGCGCCGCGGACGAGGCCGTCCGTCGGAGCCATGGACACGGTACGGACAAGGTTGTCACCGAGGTGCTGAGCGACCTCCAGGGTGACGGTCTTAGCAACAGCCTCGAGCTCAATCTCGACGGTCAGTGCGTTATACAGTGCCGGCATTGCGCCGCGCGGGAATTCCACGTCGACGACCGGACCGATGACACGCACCACACGGCCGGCGGAAGCCGACGACTGTGTGTTCTGCTCTTGCAGAGCTGTAGTCATAATCTAGTCACTTTCTGCGCTTTCGGCGAGCGCGCCAGCGCCACCGACGATCTCTGTAATTTCCTGGGTAATCTGCGCCTGACGGGCCTGGTTGGCCACGCGGGACAGGTCCTTGACCAGGTCCGTCGCGTTGTCAGTTGCAGACTTCATGGCGGTACGACGAGCCGCGGACTCGGAAGCGGAAGCCTCCAAGAACATCGCGAACAGGGTGCGTGAGACGTACTGCGGAAGCAGGGCTTCCAGCAGGCTGTCCGCGTCCGGTTCGAAATCAAAGTCCGAGCTCAGTTCCTCAGTGTTCCCGCTATCGGAGAGCGCCGACTCACCCTGGTTCAGTTCCACCGTATCAATGACCGGCTCGATGGGCAGCAGCTGCTGCGCGCGAGCGGTCTGAGTCAGCATGGACTCGAACTCGGTGTAGACGACGTGCACCTGGTCGAAGCCGCGGACCGGCTGGCCCTCGCCCTCGGCGTGCAGGCCCTCGCGAGCCTTGGTGGTGCCTTCGGAACCAGCGATGAACCCTTCCACGATGTGGTGGCGGACGTCGTGCGTCTCGTTCCACGTCGGGTCCTGGGAAAAGCCGGACCAGCTGCCGGCCACTTCTTCCTCACGGAACTGGTAGTAGCCCACGCCCTTGTTACCAGTGACGTAGCGAGCTACCTCGTAGCCCTCCTGCTTGAGGAGAGCTTCCAGTTCGGCGGCCTTCTTAAACACGTTGTTGTTGTAGCCACCGCACATACCGCGGTCGGAAGAAACAACCAGCACGGCCGCGACCTTGGCGTTGTCGCGCTGTCGCAGCATCGGGTGATCCAGCGAGCTGGCGGCCGCCAGGCGGTTCATCACTGCGTTGAGCTCCTGAGCGTAGGGCACGGATGCCTCCACTCGGGCCTGCGCCTTGGTAATGCGCGAGGTAGCGATGAGCTCCTGAGCCTTGGTGATCTTCTTAGTGGAGTTGACGGACCGGATACGGTCGCGCAATTCACGAAGAGTTGCCATGGTTTACTTTCCTCCCTTCTTAATCAATCGACTTTGTGTCCTCGTAAGCGCGAGCCTACTTGGAAGCCTTTCGGGAGACGTTGAGCTCGGTCTTCTTAACCTCGTCGGCATCGAGCGGCTCAACCGGAGCCTCGGAGCCCAGGTTGTGGCCCTCGGTGGTGCGGAAGGTCGGGGTGAAGTCCTTAGCCGCGGAGACCAAGGCGTCCTTGGACTCGTCGGTGAACGGAACGCCGCCGGCGATCTGCTCGTAGACCTGCGGGGTGTTGGCCTGCAGGTACTCGTGGACCTCGGTCTCGAAGCGACGCACATCTTCGACGGGAACGACGTCGAAGATGCCCTGGTCCGCCAGGAAGATGGACACCATCTGGTATTCCACCGGCTGCGGAGAGGACTCGCTCTGCTTGAGCAGCTCAACCAGGCGCTGGCCGCGCTCCAGCTGGGCCTTGGAGGCGGAGTCCAGATCGGAAGCGAACGCAGCGAACGCCTCCAGGTCACGGTACGCAGCCAGGTCCAGACGGAGGTTACCGGCAACCTTCTTCATACCCTTGGTCTGCGCAGCGCCACCGACACGGGAGACGGAGACACCGACGTTAATAGCCGGGCGCACACCTTGGTTGAACAGGTCAGACTCCAGGAAGACCTGGCCGTCGGTAATGGAGATGACGTTGGTCGGAATGAACGCGCCCACGTCGTTTGCCTTGGTCTCGATGATCGGCAGTGCGGTCATCGAGCCTGCGCCCATGTCGTCGGACAGCTTGGCGGCACGCTCCAGCAGGCGGGAGTGCAGGTAGAACACATCGCCCGGGTATGCCTCGCGTCCCGGCGGACGGCGCAGCAGCAGGGAGATGGCACGGTAGGCCTCGGCCTGCTTGGTCAGGTCATCGTAGATAACCAGGACGTGGTTGCCCTGGTACATCCAGTGCTGGCCCAGAGCGGCACCGGAGAACGGTGCCAGCCACTTGAAGCCGGCGGAATCCGAAGCAGGGGCGGCCACGATGGTGGTGTAGTCCAGCGCACCGTGATCGGCCAGGGTCTGGCGCACACCAGCGATGGTGGAGCCCTTCTGACCGATGGCCACGTAGATACAACGGACCTGCTTGTTCTTGTCGCCAGATTCCCAGTTGGCCTTCTGGTTCAGGATGGTGTCGATGCAGACCGCGGTCTTACCGGTCTTACGGTCACCAATGATCAGCTGACGCTGACCGCGACCGATCGGGGTCATGGCGTCGATAGCCTTGATACCCGTCTGCATCGGCTCTTCGACCGGCTGGCGCTGCAGCACGGACGGTGCCTGCAGCTCGAGGGCGCGGTCTTCTTCGCTCTCGATCGGGCCCATGCCGTCAATCGGCTGGCCCAGCGGGTTGATAACGCGGCCGAGGAATTCCTCGCCCACGGGAATGGAGAGGACCTCTCCAGTTCGCTTAACCTCGTCGCCCTCCTTGAGGGACTCAAAATTACCCAGCACCACAACACCGATGGAATTGGTGTCCAGGTTCTGTGCAACGCCGATTACGCCGCCAGGGAACTCGAGCAGCTCATTCGCCATAACAGACGGCAGGCCAGAAACCTGTGCAATACCGTCAGCTGCCGAAATGACCACGCCGACCTCCTCACGGGAGGCCTCCGCGGAGTAGCTCGAGGTGTAGTTCGCAATCGCGCTACGGATCTCATCGGAGGAGATCGTCAGCTCCGCCATGTTCTTCCTACTCTCGGTAGTATCGTCCAGCAATTACTTAAAGTTTGTGTCGTAGTCTTCACGTAGAGACCGTCAACGACTCTACTTGGCCATCGAGGCCCGCAGGCGGGAAATCTTGCCCGCCGTGGAACCGTCGATAACCTCGTCGCCGACGCGAATAGTCATGCCACCGAGGAGGCTGGTGTCAACCTCAGAGTGAATGGACATCGCACGACCATAAATCTTGCCCAGCTTCTCAGCGAGTACTGCCTGCTGGCCTTCGTTCAACTCACCCGCGCTGACCACGTGTGCGACCTCGCGCCCCTGCAGCTTGGCTGCCAGCGACGCCAGATTGGCAACGTCGTCGATCGGATTCTGCTCCGGGCGTCCGATGGCCTGCAGCGCGAGCGCCTCAGTGAACATCGTGACCTTGCCGTAGAGCACGTTAGCCAACAGCCCGCGCTTCTTGGCGGACTTGGCAGTGCGGTCGGAAAGCAGCTGGGTCAGTTCGCCCTCGCGGTCCAGGATGCGCGACAGGCGGAAGAGCTCGTCTTCCACCTGGCCGAGCTTCCCCTCGGACTCTGCGCCCCGCAGAAGGGAACGGCGGCCCAGGGCCACCAGGCCCCGAACCAGGTCCCGGCCGGAAGACCACTTGGCGGAGGCAACCGCCTCCAGCACCTGCTGGGTGCTGGGGGCAACCTTGCCGCCGAAGAGGTCAGCGACCAGCTTCTTGCGGGTCTCTTCCGAAGCCGCGGCGTCGGACAGGTCGGCGCGCAGTTTGCGCTCACCATCCAGGACGTCGACAACTTCGAAGAGTTCGAGGCCGGTTTGAGCGGCAACCGCTACGGCGGTGGACTCGCCCAGGATGTTATCCAGGGTCGACTCCACGCCGGCGAGTGCTTCGCGGCTAGCTGCCTTCATAGCCTCCTACTTTCCGGCCGGTGCCACAGTGTCGAGCTCGGACAAGAAGTTATCAATGGTGGAAGACTGCTTGGCGGAGTCAGAAAGCTCGCCGCCCAACAGCTTCTCAGCCAGGTTGATGGAGTTTTGTCCGATGTCGGAACGCAGATCGGAGATGACCTGGGTGCGGGAAGCCTGCAGCTGCTTTTCGCCATTGGCGATAATGCGGCGGGACTCCTCCTCGGCCTTCTCCTTGGCTTCGGCCTCGATCTGCTTGCCGCGCTCGCGCGCCTGCTCACGGATCTCAGCTGCCTCTGCACGGGCATCTGCCAACTGCGCGTTGTACTTCTCGAGGGCTGCCTTGGCCTCGGCCTGCTGGGCCTCGGCGCGCTTCAGGCCACCCTCAATCCGGTCCTCACGCTCTTGCAACAGCTCCTGGAACTTCGGAAGCACGAACTTCCAGAAGACCAAGAGGATGATGATGAACGGGATCAGAGACCAGACGATGTCATAGAGCTTGGGCAGGAGGATGGAGTTGCCGCCCTCCATAGGCAGCTCCTCGCCCTCCGCCGCAAGGTAGTAAAAGACGTTGTTCATAAGTCTCCAGTCTTAAAAGGGGTTTGTGTGTGAAACGCGCGCTTTTAGAACAGGAAGCCAGCGACGAGGCCGATCAGGGCCAGGGCCTCAACGAAGGCGATACCCAGGAACATGGTGGTACGCAGCTGGCCAGCCATCTCCGGCTGACGTGCCATGCCCTCGACGGTCTTGCCGACGAGGATGCCGATGCCCAGGCCCGGGCCGATGGTGGCGATGCCGTAGCCGATGGCGCCAAGACCGGTGATCGAGGACTCTGCTGCCTGAGCCAAGATGATGTCGTTCATGTGAAAGTCGTTCCCTTTCGAATGTTTCCCCGCCAGCGCTTTGCCGGCGAAGGCGGTGGTGGTTTGATGTGGGGTTATTCAGTTGGCCGCGTCGTTCGCGCGTGTTTAATGCGAATCTGCGTGCAGTGATAGTTCGATGTATACGGCGGTCAGCAGGGCGAAGATGTACGCCTGCAGGAAGATGATGATGATCTCGTATACGGTGAACAAAACCGCTGCGATCAGAGTCACACCAGACATCGCGGTCCAGCCATTCAGCTGCCAGAAGAAGAAGTTGGTAGCCGAGTACAGCAGGACCAAGATGATGTGGCCGGCCAGGAAGTTCGCCATAAGACGCAAGGCCAGCGTGACAGGACGCAAGATGAACGTCGAGAAGAACTCGATCGGCACAACCAGCAAGTGCAGAGCCGGCGGCAGGTTAGGAATAACCACCGACGACTTCAGGAACTTGCCGAAGCCATAGCGCTTTGCACCGGCGTAAATCATCGCGATATACGCCACGATGGCCAGCACGATGGGCATGCCGATACGGGCATTCGCCGAAATATTCAGGCCTGGGATGATTGTCGAGACGTTCCAAAACAGAATGCCGAAGAAGATGGACGCCAAGATCGGCAGGAACCGACGGCCTTCCTTCTTCCCCAAGATGTCTTCTGCGATGTGAACGCGGACGAAATCCAGCCCGTATTCCGCAACGTTCTGCAAACCCTTCGGAACCAGCTTCGGGTTCCGGAAGGCGACTACAAACAGGATCACCAAGATGGCCGCCATGAGCAGGCGGACCAGCATCAAGCGATCCAGCGCGAACGGTGTATCCGCAAAAAGGATATGGCCGTAATATTGCCCCGGGAAAAATTCTGGATCCAGTTCGGGTGCGTGAAAGCTTCCCTTCATGGCCAATGTCGTAACGCTCAGCGTTCTCTCCCGTGTTCGGGCCGTATGAGTGTCGAATTCATACGGTGCGATGGACGTCTCAAACTCTCTGCCGCAACAACGGACTCCGTCGCACATCAGCGATGCTGCAGCAGGGATTCACCGCAACGGACTATAAGGCGTTGCAGTCCGTCACTTACAGACTGCGGACCCTAGATCCGCGGTAACCCGCAGGAAATTCTAGCAGCTTGTTATCGAAATTTCGCACGCGGGGGCCCAGTTTGTGCAAGTAGCCGGCCGGAAACGCGAACAAATGGTCCACTCTCGGCCCAAAACTGCCCGTTCCCACCGAAAACCCAGGCGGGTAAGGTTAATCACAGCCTTATGCTTTAGTCCCCCGCGGGGGTGACCAGCACCGCCCAAATACACCCCCGACCACCCCATTAGCCGACCTTGTCGGCCTTTGCCGCGCCTTCTTCCCTACCGACTTAGCCCCCGTATACCCCACGCGATCCGGCCCGCCCGGGCCCTACACGACGAAGCGCCCAGGACAGCTTGTTCTTGGGCGCAACGCGAGCGGGAGTGACAAGGTCCTGGCTTAGGACACGTAGGTCACCCGCGAGGTGATAATCCCCCACACCTCGGTCCCCAGCACGATAATCAGCGCCAGGATGACGGTCACGAAGAGGGCGACGTTGTCGTAGAAGTCCATGCCGCGGATGGCCAGCAAGACAATAATCAAGAAAACAACCTTGACCAACCAGCCTCCGAGGACGACCGCCATGGTGGTCGACGGGCTGGAGTTGGCGGTCACGAGCACGGACAGCGCGGTCAGCAGGACGAAGCCGCCGCCGATGGCCGCTCCGAGCAGCACGCCCCAGATGCCGGGCAGGTCTTTGGCCCAGCCCCAGCCGACCAGCGACAGCACGGTCACGACAGCCAGCGCCATGGAGCCGAAGCGCACCGCGCGCACCATCGGCCGGCGGTGGTCGTCGAACTCGGAGCGCAGGGCCCCGCCGTTCGGGTTAGTTTGCGTGGAATCAAAGCTTTCAGACACGAATACGAATCCTACAGGTTTAACGGGTGGACCTACTAGCGCGGCTTATTCGCCGCGGCTGGCACGCGGCCAATCTTGCCGGCGCGCAGCGGGATGAGCGTGGCGACGGCGGCGGTCACGATGGCAACGGCCGTGGCCCCGGCCGCCACGGGCACGGGCACGACCGAGAAGCTCACCGCCCCGAAGGCGACGGCCGAAACCCACAGGTAGAGCACCAGCACGGTACGGCGGTGCGTGTGCCCCAGCGACAGCAGGCGGTGGTGGATGTGGGCCTTGTCGGCCGAGAACGGGGATCGTCCCTGGGACAGGCGGCGGATGACCGCCCAGACCAGGTCGAGCACGGGAATGAAGACCGCGGCGACGACCACGATGAGCGGCGAGAGCACCGCCACCATGTCGGCACCTCCATAGAGCGACATGTTGATCTTGCCGGACACCGACGTCGAGGCGGCCGCAAGCAAAAGGCCGATGAGCATCGAGCCGCTATCGCCCATGAAGATGCGGGAGGGCTCGAAATTGTGCGGCAGAAAGCCCGCGCACATGCCCACGAGGCCGGCCGCGATGATCGCCGGCGGGTAGGCCGAGACCGCCCCGCCCTGGTCGTGCAGCACCGTCAGCGAGAAGATCAGGATGGCCCCGCCCGCGATGAGTCCCAGGCCGGCGGCCAGGCCGTCCAGCCCGTCGACGAAGTTGATCGCGTTGACCAACAGCACGGTGATGAAGATGGTCACCAGCGAGGACTGGAACTGATCCAGCAGCAGCGTGGTGCCGCCGCCAAAGGGCACGAACAACAGCGACCAGGTCAACCCCAGGGCCGAGAGCAGGGTCGCGGCGACCAGCTGCCCGGCCAGCTTCACCAGGGCGGAGAGCTCGACCAAGTCGTCGACGATGCCGACGAGCACGATAGCCGTCGCCGCCCAGATCACCGCGGTCATCTCCGGGGTGACCGGCATGAAACCGCGGGTCAGCGCCGGCAGCTGGGCCGCGAAAAAGACCGCGGAGATAAACCCGGTGTACATGGCCAGCCCGCCCAGCTGGGGCGTGGGCTGGGAGTGGCTGTCGCGTTGGCGCACCTCGGCGACTTGGCCGCTGCGCACCAGCAGCGAGCGCACGATGCCCGTGGTCAGGTAGGTGATAATCGCCGCCACGAGGATCACGAGTCCGATCTCGCGCAGCGGCACCCCGGCTCCGCCTAGCATTAGGCTCCCGGGCGGGTCCGCAGAGCCTCGGCGGAGACCCCGATAACTTCGGAGATCTGTTCGGCCGAGATGGCGCCCTCCCGCAGCAGGTAGGGCTGCGGCGCGGCCAGGTCGATGATGGTCGACGGCTTGCCGATGGCGGTTTCCCCACCGTCCAGGTAGACCGACACCGACTTGCCCAGCTGTTGCTTAGCGGCGATCGCCGTGGTCGGCGGCTGGTGGCCGGAGATATTGGCGCTGGACACCGCCATCGGGCCGACCTCCCGGAGCAGCTCGATGGCGATAGGGTGCAGCGGCATGCGCAGCATGACCGTGCCCCGGGTATCCCCCAGGTTCCACGGCAGGCTGGGCGCCTGCGGCACGACGATGGAAAGCCCGCCCGGCCAGAAGGCCTCGACCAAGAGCTTGGCCTGGTCGGAGTACGTGGCAACGAGGCCCTGGATGGTGTCCCAAGAGCCGATGAGCACCGGCACCGGCATGTCCGGGCCGCGGTGCTTGGCGGCCAGCAGGTTGGCTACCGCGTCGTTGTCGAAGGCGTCGCAGCCGATGCCGTAGAGGGTATCCGTCGGCAGCACCACCAGGCGCCCAGACTTCGCCGCCCGAGTCGCCGCAGCGATTCCTTCCGCGCGCCCGGCCTCGTCAGCGCAACTATAGATTTTGCCTTGCATCAACTTCTCCCACGAAAAACTTAAGTTCTCTGGTTTTTGATCTCGGTGTCTTTTGGCACCGCTCCCCTGGTTGCGGAAGCTTTAACCCTACTCTGTGCACTGCGCGCGCACGAAGCGGGCGGTGCCGGTGAGATCGAGCATTGGTTCTACTGTACTAAAGGCACCGGTGTCCCGAAGGACGCTCTGCACGGCCGCGGAGGTGGCATCGTCGTGCTCGACGCCAAGCCACCCGCCCGGGGCCAGCCAGCGCGTCAGGTTGCCTGCCATGGCCCGGATGACGTCCATGCCATCCGATCCGGCGAAGACCGCCTCGGCCGGGTCGTGGTAGACCTCCGGGGCCAGGTCCGGCGACTCCGGCACGTAGGGCGGGTTGGTCACCAGCACGTCGACGCGCCCGTCTAGCTCCGGCAGCAGGGCCCGATCGCACACGTCGCCTTCGACGAGCTCCACCTCCAGCCCCAGTTCGGCGAAGTTGCGCGCGGCATACTCCGCGGCCTGGGGGGACTTCTCGACCGCCACCACGCGGGCGGCGGGCACGAGGTAATAGGCCAGATAGGCAGCCAGGGCGCCCGAGCCGGTGCAGAGGTCGAGGATCGTCAAGCGGGAGCTATCCCCCCGCTTAATCAAGCCCTCAGCCTTGCCTTTAGCCCAGTCGGCCAGGACCTCGGTCTCCGGGCGTGGGATGAAAACCCCGGGCCCCACCGCGAGATCGAGCGGGCCAAACGGCGCGGTGCCCACGATGTGCTGCAGGGGTTCGCGCTGCTCCCGTCGCCGAACGAGCGGCTCGAGGGCGAGCTCGAAGCCGGGCATCGTCGGCTCATGCAGCGGGATATCCAAGTGCCCGCAGCCGATGAGGTGGCTCATCAAGAGGCGGGCGTCGAACTCCGGGGAGGCCACCCCGGCCGCGGACAGCCGCCGGGTGGTCTCCTGGAGCAGGCCCGCGTAGGTGCCGGGGGCCACTGCTAGCCTTCGGCCTCGAGGCGCTCGGCGCGCTCCTGGTTCTGCAGGGCAGTGATGAGATCGCCCATGTCGCCGTCCAGCACGGAATCCAGGTTGTTGGCCTTGTAGCCGATCCGGTGATCCGTGATGCGGTTTTCCGGCCAGTTGTAGGTGCGGATGCGCTCGGAGCGGTCCATGGTGCGGACCTGGGAGGCGCGCTGCTCGGCGTCCTCGGCCTCGCGGGCCTCGCGCTCCATCTGATCCAGGCGGGCCTGCAGCACCTGCAGGGCGCGCGCCTTGTTCTGGATCTGGGAGCGTTCCTTCTGGCAGGTGACGATGAGCCCGGTGGGCAGGTGCGTGATGCGCACGGCGGAGTCCGTCGTGTTCACGCCCTGGCCGCCCTTACCGGAGGAACGGTAGACGTCGACGCGGATGTCCTTTTCGTCGATATTGACCGACTCGACCTCGTCCGGCTCCGGGTAGACCAGCACGCCGGCCGCCGAGGTCTGGATGCGGCCCTGGGACTCGGTCACCGGCACACGCTGCACGCGGTGGACGCCGCCCTCGAACTTGAAGACGGACCACGCGCCGTCGCGGGACGGGTTCTTCGACTTGAAGGAGATGGTCATGTCCTTCACGCCGCCCAGGTCGGACTCGTTGAGGCCGAGCACCTCCCAGCTAAAGCCCGTCTTGTCGGCGTAGCGCTCGTACATGCGGGCCAAGTCGCCGGCAAAAAGCGCGGCCTCTTCCCCGCCGGCGCCGGCCTTAATCTCCATGATGATGTCCTCGGCGTCGTGCTCGTCGCGCGGGGCCAACAGGTCAGCGAGCTTTTCTTCCAGCTCGACGACCTCGCCCTCCAGGCGGTCCGCCTCGGCCTGGAAGTCATGGTCCTCGTAGGCCATCTCCTTCGCGTCCTCGAGGTCGGCGCGAGCCTGGTTGAGCTCGTCGTTGACCTGGATGATGGGCCGCAGCTCGGCGTAGCGCTTGGACAGCTTCCGGAATTGGTTCTGGTCGCCGGCGACCTCCGGGTCGGCCATCTGCATTTCCAGACCCTGGTATTCGGAGACGATGTCGTCGACCAGCGAAACCTGGCTAGCCATTACTTGTAATCCTCCTCGTCCTTGTCAGCGACCATCGGCGCGGACTGCGCCACGCCCATGAGAAATTCGCCGTTGGACTTGGTCTTCTTTAGCTGCTTGATGAGCAGGTCGATGGCCTGGTGGGAGTCCAGGGCCGCGAGGATGCGCCGCAGCTTAGTCATGATGCGCAGCTCCTCCGGCACGAGCAACAGCTCGTCCTTACGGGTGCCCGAAGGGTTCACGTCGACGGCCGGGAAGACACGGCGCTCGGAGATGGAGCGGTCCAGCTTCAGCTCGGCGTTGCCGGTACCCTTGAACTCCTCGAAGATGACGTTGTCGCCGGTGGAACCGGTTTCCACCATGGCCGTGGCGATGATGGTCAGCGAGCCGCCGTTTTCGATGTTGCGGGCCGCGCCCAAGAAGCGCTTCGGCGGGTAGAGGGCATTGGAGTCGACACCACCGGACAGGATACGCCCGGAGGCCGGGGACGAGTTGTTGTACGCGCGGCCCAGGCGGGTGATGGAGTCCAGCAGAACGACGACGTCCTTGCCCTGCTCCACCAGGCGCTTGGCGCGCTCGATGGCCAGCTCGGCGACCGAGGTGTGCTCTGACGGCGGGCGGTCGAAGGTGGAGGCAATGACCTCGCCGTTGACCGAGCGCTGCATGTCGGTGACCTCTTCGGGGCGCTCGTCGACGAGCACCACCATGAGGTAGCACTCCGGGTTGTTGATGGAGATCGCGTTGGCGATGTTCTGCAGGATGGTGGTCTTACCGGCCTTCGGCGGGGAGACGATGAGGGCGCGCTGGCCCTTACCAATCGGCATGATGAGGTCGATAACACGCGTGGTCAGGACCTTCGGGTCCGTTTCCAGGCGCAGCCGCTGGTTCGGGTACAGCGGGGTCAGCTTGGCAAAGTCCGGGCGCTGCTTCGCTTCTTCCGGATCCATACCGTTGACGGTATCGACGCGCACCAGCTGGTTGTACTTGCGGCGGTTGCGGCCGTTGCCGTGGGTGTGCGTGGCGCCGGCGACCTTGACCTGGCCGGTCACCGCGTCGCCGGAGCGCAGCCCCAGTCGGCGGACCAGGTTCTGGTTGACGAAGACGTCCGAGTTCGCCGCGCGGTAGCCGGTGGTGCGCAGGAAGGCGACGTTGTTGTCGACTACCTCGAGGATTCCGCCGACGGCCTGCAGCTCATCGCCTTCGCGGATCTGCAGGTCGTTGCCACCCCCACGGTTGTCGTTGCCGCCGCCACGGTTGCGGCGGTTGCGGCGGTTGCGACGCCCGCGGCGGCCGCCGCGCTCGTCATCGTCGCCGTTGTTGCGGCGGTTGTTGTTGCCGCCGTTGTTGTTGCCATGGTTGCCGTTATTACCGCCGTTGCCGTTGTTGTTCCCGCCGTTGTTGCCGTTGCGGGAATCATCCTGGTTGTCGCGGTTGTCGCGGCCCTGGTCCTGGTTGTTGCCATTACCGTTGTTGCCGTCGTGATCGTCGCGCCCACCCCGGCGCGCGCGGTTACGGCGGGCCCGGCGAGCCTGGGCGCGGGATTCATAGCGCGGCTCGTCATTGCCGTTGTTCTTGTCGGCGTTCTTCTCGCCCTTCTTGTCGCTGTCGCCCTGATTGTCATCGCGGCGCGAGCTACGGTGATCGTCGCGTGGTGCGGCATCAGCGGCATCGTCAGCCTGGTTGGCCGGGGCCTCAGCCTTCGCCGGTTTAGCGGCCTTGGCGGCGGCCGGCTTCTTGCCGGTGGTAATTGCCTCGATGAGAGCGCCCTTGCGGAGAGCGCTGACGCCGCGCAGCCCCTTCTGGGCGGCAATTTCGCGCAGCTGTGGCAGCTTCAGGGATGCCAGTTCTTGAGGCGAGATATTCTCCGTATCGCTCACGGAAGTCCTTTCGTCGCTTTTCCCAGCGGATGATTCTGGGTGCCCAGCGTGCCCGGTCGGGCGGTCGTGCCGCGTGTCACCGGGCCGGTGTTCCCACTCAGCTGGGTCTGCCGGCTAGGCACTCTGGAAATGACTGTGTAGTTAAAAGATAAAACTCTGGCTAGCCTGCCTGTACACCCCGCGGCACACTGTCTTGGACCTCGAGCTAACTCGAGGGCGCGCAGTGCCGGTGGGGACTGGAAGGGGCCCAATAGTCCGCGAGGGACCAGGTTGCCCTTCTTTTCCTCGGCAGGAACCACGTCGTCCCCTGCGGGCCGGCCTTAAACCTTGCGCGATGTGCACGGCGTTGGCAGAACTAACCCATAAAAGCGCGCGGGCTGTGGTTCGACCCATTCTGCAGGGCCAAAGCCCAGGGACAACGCATCTCGACTGCACGAGCAGGCCCGAGCACATGATGCTTTACTGTTCAACTTAGGGCAGCTCACGTAGCTCAAACGCTCAAGCAGCTCAGCCAGTCTCAGACAGTATAGCGCAAGAATTTGCCTTCTTCGGTACCGACCCCACCCCGGGGCCGAAGGAGGTGGCTATCATAGTGACCATGCACTCCACCATGCAGGAAGTCCCGCTCAACATCTCCCGTATCTTGGAGCAGGGGGCGACCGTCCACAGCCAGACCAAGGTCACCACGTGGCACGGCGAGCACGCCCCCGACGGCGCCGGGGCGGCCGAGGAATGCACCTTCGCGGACATCGGCGCGCGGGCGGCGGCCTTTGCCCACGTGCTCCACGACGAGCTGGGCATCACCGGCGACGAGCGCGTCGGCTCTTTTCTGTGGAACTGCGCGGAGCACCTAGAGGTGATGTTCGCCGTTTCCTGCAAGGGCGCGGTCTTTACCCCGCTGAACAAACAGCTGATGAACGACCAGATCCGGCATATCGTCAACCACGCCGAGATAGAGGTCATCGTCGCCGATCCGCGCCTGGCCCAGCAGCTGGGCGCGGTGCTGGCCGGCACCGAGACCGTCCGCGCGGTCGTCTTCACCGGCCCGGGCCGGGTGGAACACCTAAGCCCCTACTTCCCCCGCGGCGTGGAGGTCTACTCCTACGAAGCCCTGCTGGACGGGCAATCGACCCGCTACGACTGGCCGGTCCTGGACGAGTCCGCGGCCGCGGCCCTGTGCTATTCCACCGGCACGACCGGCGCGCCCAAGGGCGTGGTCTACTCCCACCGCTCCATTTATCTGGCCTCCATGTTGCTGCGCACCACAGACAGCCTGGCCATTACGCACGGCGAATCCTTCCTGTGCTGCATCCCCATCTACCACGTGTTGTCCTGGGGCGTGCCTTTTGCCGCCTTCATGACGGGCACCCCGCTCATCCTGCCGGACTCGGACGTCTCCGCGCCCACCCTGGCCAAGCTCATCGCCTCTACCCACCCACGTGTGGCGCACGGCGTGCCGACGATTTGGATCCAGCTCTTCGTCCACTACCTCCACCACCCGCCGGAGCGCATGTCGCTGACCGAGATTTACGCCGGCGGCTCCCCCGTCCCGCCGCAGGTGATCAAGGTCTGGGAGGAGCGCTTCGGCGTCGACGTCGTGCACGTGTGGGGCATGGTGGAAACGACCACCGTGGGCACCGTGGCGCGCCCGCCGCAGGGCGCCAGCGGCAACGCCCGCTGGGGCTACCGCATCTCCCAGGGCCGCTTCCCCACTAGCTTGGAATACCGCGTGGTCAACGACGGGCAGGTGGTCTCCAAGACCGACCGCAACGCCGGCGAGATCCAGGTCCGCGGCAACCTGGTCACGGAGTCGTACTACCACTCGCCGGCCGCGGAGTCCGGCGGGGCGGCTTCCCAGTTCCGCGGCAAGCGCACCGAGGACGCGGCCAGCAAGTTCACCGCCGACGGCTGGCTGCGCACCGGCGACGTCGGCTCGGTGACCAAGGACGGCTTCTTAACCATCGAGGACCGCGCCCGCGACGTCATCCGCTCCGGCGGCGAGTGGATCTACTCGGTCCAGCTGGAAAACCTCATCATGGCCGACGACCGGGTCATCGAGGCCGCCGTCATCGGCTACCCCGACAAGCAGTGGGGCGAGCGCCCGCTGGCGGTGACCGTCCTCCAGCACGACATCGACCCGACCATCGAGACCGCGGAGAGCCTGCGCGAGAACCTGCGTTCCGAGCTACCCGGCTGGATGCTGCCGGAGTACTGGACGTTCATCAAGTCCATCGACAAGACCTCGGTGGGCAAGTTCGACAAGAAGGATCTGCGCTCCCACCTGGCCGAGGGCGAGTACAACATCATCCGCCTGGCCGGCCCGGGCGAGGCCAACCAGATTGATGACAACGCCACCCTCGATCCGGACCAGCGGCTGACCTAAAACCCGACGGGAAGGAATAGCTGACCTGCGCGTGCCGTTGTGGTTGGTAGTCCTGTCCGCACAACGCATAGAGTTGGGAGAATATGACTGACCGTTCTTCCGCCCCGAAGGTGCTGCTGCCCACCCCGCGCGTAGCCGGCCGCCCGCAGGCCGCCGCGGACCTGCCTCCCGCCGACGCGAACGGCAACCGGGCTTTGGTGGACAAATACGGTCGCGTCGCCCGGGATCTGCGCGTATCCCTGACCGACCGCTGCAACCTGCGGTGCACCTACTGCATGCCCGCCGAGGGCCTGGATTGGATGCCTAACCAGCACAAGCTCGACGACGCCGAGACCATCCGGCTCATCCGCCTGGCCGTTGAGCGCCTGGGCATCCGGCAGGTCCGCTTCACCGGCGGCGAGCCGCTCCTGCGCAAGTCGCTGGCCGAGATCATCGCGGCCACCAAGAAGCTGCGCACCGACGAAGGCCGCGCCCCCAGCACGGCGCTGACGACGAACGGGCTGGGCATGGACAAGCGCATCGACGAGCTCAAGGCCGCCGGCCTGGACCGGGTCAATATTTCGCTGGACACCATCAACCACGCGGCCTACGCCGAGCTCACCCGCCGCGACCGGCTCGATTCCGTCTTCGCGGCTATCGATGCCACCCTCGCCGCCGGCCTCCACCCCGTCAAGATCAACGCCGTGGTCATGCCCGGTATCAACGACGGCGACATCGTCGAGCTGGCCGATTTCGCCCTGCACAAGGGCGCGCAGCTGCGTTTTATCGAGCAGATGCCGCTGGGCCCGCGCGAGCAGTGGGATCGCTCGACCATGGTCACCGCGGACGACATCCTCGACCAGTTGAAATCCGCCTTCGATCTGCGCCCGGCCCGCGCCCCGCGCGGATCGGCGCCCGCCGCGCTCTGGGAGGCGACCTGCCCCGACGGCACGCGCGGCAAGCTGGGCATCATCGCCTCGGTCAGCCACCCCTTCTGCGGCGACTGCGACCGCACCCGCCTGACCACCGACGGCGCCGTGCGCAACTGCCTCTTCGGCAACTCGGAGACCTCCCTGCGCGATCTTATGCGCCAGGGCGCTTCCGACGAGGCGCTCATGGCCGCCTGGGCCGGAGAGATGTGGGCCAAGCTGCCCGGCCACGGCGTCAACGACGAGGGCTTCCTGCAGCCGGACCGGCCGATGTCCGCCATCGGCGGGTAGCCACCTTAAGCTAGTACCCGTTATGCACCATCCTTCTTCGTGCTCCGTCGCCGAGCATCTCTCCCGCATCCTCGGCCTCGTCGGGCCCCTCCCGGCCGTGGAGGTAGCCGCCGACGAGCTGACCAGCGGCCTGTTTTGCGCCGCCGATGCCACCTGCCGCATCCCCGTGCCCGCCTTCCACAACTCGGCCATGGACGGCTTCCTGGTCCACCGCGCCGACCTGGGTTCCGGCTCGGCCACGCTGCCGGTGCTCGGCGACGTGCCGGCCGGCAGCGCACCGCAAGAGGTGCCCGCGGGTGCGGCGGTGCGGATCATGACCGGCGCCCCCATCGCCGACCCGCTCGATCCGGAGCTCGTGGTCGTGCCCGTAGAACTGACCAATATCCCCGCCGGGCCCACCCCGCTGCCGGAGACGGTCACCATCACCGGCGCGGATCCCGCCCGTCCCCACATCCGCCGGGCCGGCGATAACCTCGCCGTCGGGGACATCGCGGTTCGCGCCGGGTCCCGCGTGGACCCCGGCGTCATCGCCGCCTGCCACTCCGCGGGCCTTAACACACTGCCCGTGCACCGCACCCCGCGGGTGGCGGTGATTTCCACCGGCGACGAGCTCGTCAGCCTGGGCGACGGCCCCTGGTCGCTGGGGCCTGGCCAGATCCCGGATTCCAACCGGCCTATGCTGGCCCAGCTCGTGCGGGACTCCGGGCCCGTCGAGCTCACACACCTACACGCCGGGGATAGCGACGGCGCCGCAGGCCGGAGCGATTCCTTCGTCGCCCTGACCAAGGAGGCGGCCCAGACCCACGATCTCATCATCACCAGCGGCGGGGTCTCGGCCGGGGCCTTCGACATCGTGCACACCAGCGCCCAGGCACATGCCAGCAATGCCTGGTTCGGCGACGTCGACCAGAAGCCCGGCGCCCCGCAGGGAGTAAGCATCTGGGGCTCGACCCCAATGATCTCGCTGCCGGGCAACCCGGTGGCCACCTTCGTCTCCTTCCACCTCTACGTCGCCCCCGCGTTGCGCGCCCTCCGCGGCGACCCGCACCCGGCCCTGCGCCGCCGCGGGATAGTCCGGGCGGGCGAGAATTTCCCGGACACCCGCGACCGCCCCGCCTGGCTGCCGGTCCGGGTGGACTACGCGGACAACCCGCCTGCCGCCTTCCCCTTCAACGGGCGGCGGCTGGGCTCCCACATGGTGGCTAACCTGGCGGGCACCGCGGGGATGGTGGGCCTTGACGCCCACGCCGCCGGGCCGCGGGCGGGCGATACTGTCGAGATCACCTGGTTCTAGACGAGTCTTAGTTAAAGGAGAAAGGACGAGCAATGGAGTTTACGCATCTCAACCAGGCCGGCGAGGCCTACATGGTCGACGTGACCGAGAAGAAGCCGACCGTGCGCACCGCCACCGCCGAGGGCGAGGTGGCCTGCTCCCGGGAGGTCATGGACGCGCTGCGCGACGGCACCGTGCCCAAGGGCGACGTGCTGGCTGTGGCACGAGTGGCCGGCATCGCGGCGGCCAAGAAGGTCCCGGAGCTGCTGCCGCTCGCCCACACCATCGGCGTGCACGGCTGCCGCGTCGACCTGGAGCTTAAGGATGATTGCGTGGCGATTTCGGCCACCGTGCGCACCGCGGACCGCACCGGCGTGGAGATGGAGGCCCTGACCGCGGTGAACGTCGCTGCGCTGGCGGTAATCGACATGGTCAAGGGCGTGGACCGTTCCGCCTTCATCCGGCGGACGGGAATCGTCGCCAAGTCCGGCGGGCGCTCCGGCGACTGGTCCCGTACCCTGCCGGAGGCCTAAGCCATGGCTCTGCCTGCTTGTCCCCTTACCGGCCAGCTCGGCGTCCTCGTCTTGGCCGGCGGCCGGGGCCGCCGCATGGGCGGGGTCGACAAGGCCAGCCTGCGCGTTTCCGGACAGCGACTCGTCGACCGCGTGCTGGGCCAGCTGCCCTACCACTGCAAGCGCATCGTGGTCTCGCCCTATCCCCTGGGCCTGCCGCAGGTCTGCGAGAACCCGCTCTTCGGCGGCCCCGTCGCCGGCATCGCGCGCGGTGCACAGGCCCTGCACAGCGACTACATCGCCGTCCTGAGCGTCGATGCCCCGGATTCCGCCCAGCTCCTCCCCGCCCTCTGGCAAGGGCTTATGGCCGATGATGCCGACGCCGCCATCGTCCGCAGCGCCGACGGCTTCCTGCAGCCGCTGTGCTCGCTGTGGAAGGCCGACCACCTGCGCCGCGCGCTCGCCGGGCTGCCGGGCGTGCACAACACCTCCGCCCGCCGGCTGCTGCGCCAGGCGCGCCACAGCTCCCGGGTTATCGAAGTCCCCGGCACCGGCGCCGAGCGCGACTACGACACTCCCCAGGAGCTAGCGGCATTCGCGGAAGATGTCCTTCAGCAGGGGCAGGACAACCGCTAGCGTGTCCTCGACCGCCCCGACCGAAGACGCGGAATTGACCAGCAAGGTCCCCGGCGGGCACGCGGTAACGCCGATGATGCCCCGGCACAAGCCCGCCCGGGGCGAGTTTTTCAGGCCCTCCAGCAGGACCTGAGTCTCCAGCCCCCACATACGCGCCGCGATGAATTCTTCCGTGACCTCCGGGGTGTCGTTATCGCGAGAAATCCCCGTCGCGCCGATAACGAGCACCACGTCGGTGCCTGCCTCAATTGCCTGACTCAGCGCTGGCCTTAAGTTCGCGGCTCCCTCGTTGAGGCACTGCTTCAGCGTGACCTCCACGCCGTGGTTGGTCAATAGCTCCACCGCGCGTTGACCTGCCTTGTTGGGCTTTGAGCCCTCCTTGATGCGGTTCGACGCGACGATGACTGCGGCCTGCAACTCAGGCATTGGTGCCTCCTGGCGTCCCATTCGGCCACCTCCTCTACTACACCCGTGAGAAAAATCACTGTGGGAATTATTTTCCCAGCTAAGGGAACCCTCAGCGGCTTACGCAGCACGAACCGGAAGGCAAGGAAATGTGCAACATTAACGTTTCCTAAATAAACCCAGATTCTTCCGTACAAATTCCTCTTCTGAGTCTAATACTCGATAGATTGATATTCAGCTATTCCTTCGAGATGTTTTGAGGACACCCCATGACTCAGCTAGACACCTCAGGCAAAGTCATCCAGGGCTGGGATCCAGAGGATTCCGAGCACTGGGACTCCAAGATTGCCTGGCGCACGCTCATTATTTCGACGACCACCCTGTTCATCGGCTTTGCCGCATGGTATCTGGTCTCCGCCATCGCGCCCATCCTCAACGAGATCGGCTTCGTTCTCAGCTCCGGCCAGCTCTACGCGCTCACCGCGGTCTCGGGACTCGCCTGCGGGCTTTTCCGCCTGGTCTTCATGTTCCTGCCGCCGGTGCTCGGCACCCGCAAGCTGGTGACCTTCTCCGCGCTGCTGTTCCTGCTGCCGATGTTCGGCTGGTTCTCGGTCGTGCAGCGCCCCGATGCCTCCTTCGCTGAGCTGCTCGCCATCTCTTTTGCCTCCGGCATTGGCGGCGGCGTCTTCTCCGGCCTCATGCCGTCGACCGGCTACTTCTTCCCGAAGCGGATGTCCGGCACCGCGCTCGGCCTGCAGGCCGGCCTGGGCAACTTCGGCATCTCCTTCATCCAACTGGTCGCCCCGTGGCTGATGGGCTTCAGCCTCATCGGCATCGGCTTCGTCGCCCCACAGCGCCTGCCCGACCAGACCGCGATCTTCGTCCACTCCCCGGCCATCTTCTTCGTGCCCTGGACCATCGTTATGGCCGTGCTGGCCTGGACGCTGCTCAAGGACGTGCCGGTCAAGGCGAACTTCCGCCAGCAGATCGACATTTTCGGCAACATCAACACCTGGGTACTCACCGTCGTCTACCTGATGAGCTTCGGCGCCTTCTCCGGCTTCGCCGCCCAGTTCGCCCTGATGATCAACGACCTCTACGGCCAGACCTCCAAGTTCGCCGAGGTCATGAACCCCGACGACCTGCCCCGCGGCGCCGCCTTCGCCTTCATTGGCCCGCTGCTCGGCGCCCTCGTGCGCGCACTCTGGGGCCCGCTCTGCGACAAGTTCGGCGGCGCCATCTGGACCTTCATCGGCTGCCTAGGCATGACCATCTTCACCGCGTTCTCCGCGCTGTTTTTGAACCCGGATTCCCCGGACCAGTTCTGGTGGTTCCTGGCGGGCATGCTCATCATGTTCTTCTTCACCGGCCTGGCTAACGCCGGCACCTTCAAGCAGATGCCGATGATCCTCCCGCCCCGCCAGGCAGGCGGCGTGGTCGGCTGGACCGGCGCCATCGGCGCCTTCGGCCCGTTCGTCGTCGGCATGCTCCTGTCGGTTATGCCCATGGCCGCCTTCTTCTGGGGCTGCGTGGTCTACTTCGCCATCACCACGGTCCTGGTCTGGGTCTTCTACGCCCGCCCGAACGCCCCGTACCCTGGCTAAACCCCGCACCCAACAGAGAGTTTTACCCCCATGACTACTCACGTCCCCGCTCCCGAAAACGGCAAGCTCAACCCGCTATTTAAACTGGGCGCTTACCTGCGCCGCGGCGAGGCCTCGGCTTCCGGCCAACAGGTCTTTTTGCAGGGCGGCCGGCAGGCCGACGTCTTCTACCGCAACCGCTGGGCCTTCGACAAGATGGTCCGCTCCACCCACGGCGTGAACTGCACCGGCTCCTGTTCCTGGAAGGTCTACGTCAAGGACGGCGTCATCACCTGGGAGTCCCAGGCCGTCGACTACCCCACCACGGGCCCGGACACCCCGGAATACGAGCCCCGCGGCTGCCCCCGCGGCGCCTCCTTTTCCTGGTACACCTACTCCCCGACCCGCGTGCGCTACCCGTATGCCCGCGGCGTTCTGGTGGACATGTTCCGCGAGGAAAAGCAGAAGCACGGCGACTCGGTGCTCGCTTGGAAGGCCATCCAGGAAGACCCCGACAAGCGCCGGGCGTATATCTCCCAGCGCGGCAAAGGCGGACTTATCCGCATCTCCTACGAGGAGGCCATCGACATGGCCTCGGCCGCGCACGTCTACACCATCCGCAAGTACGGCCCCGACCGCATTAACGGCTTCACGGTTATCCCGGCGATGAGCCAGGTCTCTTACGGCGCCGGCAGCCGCTTCCTGCAGATGATCGGCGGCGTCGCCCTGTCCTTCTACGACTGGTACGCGGACCTGCCGCCGGCCTCCCCGCAGACTTTCGGCGACCAGACCGACGTCCCCGAATCCGGCGACTGGTACAACTCCTCCTACCTGATGATGTGGGGCTCCAACATCCCGGTCACGCGCACCCCGGACGCCCACTTCATGGTCGAGGCCCGCTACAAGGGCACCAAGGTCGTGGTGGTCTCCCCCGACTTCGCCGACAACACCAAATTCGCCGACGAATGGGCCCGTATCGAGCCGGGTACCGACGCCGCCTTGGCCTTTGCCATGGGCCACGTCATCCTCAAGACCTTCCACGTCGACCGCCAAGAGCCGTACTTCCTGAACTACATGCGCAAGTACACCGACGCACCGTTCTTGGTCTCCCTCGACCAGCGCGAAGACGGGACCTATACCCCCGGCAAGTTCTTCACGGCCTCCCAGACTAACGATGCCGCCCTGGCCGACAGCCCCAACGCCACGCACCGTGGCCTGGTCATGGAAGAAGACGGCCGCGTGGTCGATCCGGGCGGCACCGTCGCCGATCGCTGGGACATGGATTCTGCCAAGTGGAACCTCTCCCTCGACGGCGTCGACCCCGTCATGTCCGTGGCGGAGACGGATTCTTTCTCCACCGCCGAGGTCCTCTTCCCGCGCTTCGACCTGGATACCGACCCGGCCGATATCGGCACCGGCAAGCCGGTTGGCGCCGGGGTGGTCCACCGCGGCGTGCCCGTGCGCGAGGTCAACGGCAAGCTGGTCACCACCGTCTACGACATCATGCTCGCCCACTACGGCGTCCCGCGCGAGGACCTGAACCTGCCGGGTAGCTGGCCGACCGGCTTCGACGACGCCAGCGAGGTCGGCACCCCGGCCTGGCAGGAAGAGCTCACCGGCGTCCCCGCCGCCGCGGCCATCCGCATCGGCCGGGAATTCGCGCAGAACGCCGCGGATTCGCAGGGGCGTTCCCAGATCATCATGGGCGCGGGCGTGAACCACTACTTCCACGCCGACAACATCTACCGCACCTTCCTAGCGCTGACCTCGATGTGCGGCACCCAGGGCGTCAACGGCGGCGGCTGGGCGCACTACGTCGGCCAAGAGAAGCTGCGCCCAGTCAACGGCTGGACCCAGTGGGCCATGGCCACCGACTGGCAGCGTCCCCCGCGCCACATGATTTCCACCGGCTTCTACTACTTCGCCACCGAACAGTACCGCTACGACAACTCGCGCGCTTCCCAGCTGGGCTCCCCGCTGGCCAGCCGCGGGGCGATCGGCGACAAGATGGTCTCCGACACTATGTCCGAGGCCATGCGCCGCGGCTGGATGCCCGCATACCCGCAGTTCAACCGCAACTGCCTGCTGCTGGCCGACGAGGCGGACGCCGCCGGCTTAGACATCAACGACTACGTGGTCCAGCAGTTGGAAAAGGGCGACCTGGAGTTCGCCCACGACAACCCCTCGGCGGAAGAAAACTGGCCGCGCATCCTGCTCAACTGGCGCACCAACCTGCTGGGCTCCTCGGCCAAGGGCACGGAGTTCTTCCTCCGTCACCTGTTGGGCATCGACTCGGACGCTACCGCCGAAGAGCTTTCCCCGGAGCAGCGCCCGCGCACCATCAAGTGGGTCGACGAGGCCCCCGAGGGCAAGCTCGACCTGATGCTGACCACGGACTTCCGCAACACCTCGACCACGCTGGTCTCCGACATCGTGCTGCCGGCTGCCACCTGGTACGAAAAGCACGACATGTCCTCGACCGACATGCACCCCTACCTGCACTCCTTCAACGCGGCCATCAACCCGCCGTGGGAGGCGCGCACCGACTTCGAGGTCTTCCAGGACCTGGCCGCCGCGCTCTCCGACAAGGCCGTCAAGTGGCTGGGCACCCAGCGCGACGTCATCACCCAGCCGAGCCACCACGACACCCCGGACGAGCTGGGCATGCCCAACGGCATTGTCCCGGACATCGACGAGGTCGGGCTGGTCCCCGGCGTAACGATGCCGAAGCTACACGTCGTCGAGCGCGACTACACGCGCATCTACGAAAAGTGGGCGCACCTCGGCCCGCTGCCCGCGAAGGCCGGCACCGGCGTCCACGGCACCAAGTTCAACGTGGATAAGCAGGTCAAGGAGCTCGAGCTCATCTGCGGCACCTCGCAGACCTCCCAGGGCGAGCTCATCGATCTGACCAAGGACACCAAGGTCATCGACGCCATCCTGCACCTGTCCGGCGTCTCCAACGGTGAGCTGGCGCAGCAGGGCTTCGAGTTCCTGTCCTCGCGCACCGGCAAGGACCTCACCCCGCTGGGTGCTTCCGATGCCGACGTCCACATCACCTGGGATTCCATCAAGGAACGGCCCACCGAGGTCATCACCTCGCCGGAATGGACTGCCGACAAGCGCAACAAGCGCCGTTACACCGCTTTTTCCATCAACGTCGAGTTCGACAAGCCCTGGCACACGCTGACCGGCCGCATGCACTACTACCTCGACCACGACTGGTTCATGGACTACGGCGAATCTCTGCCCGTGTTCCGCCCGCCGCTGGACCACGTCCACCTGCACGGCGAGCACGCCCCCGGCCAGACGTTGAACAACGAGCGCGGCGAGGCCGAAGTCACCCTGCGCTACCTGACCACCCACAACAAGTGGTCTATCCACTCGCAGTACTTCGACAACCTGCACGTTTTGTCCATCTCTCGCGGCGGCCAAGTGGTGTGGATGTCCAACAAGGACGCCGAAAAGATCGGCGTCAAAGACAACGAGTGGGTCGAGGTCTACAACCGCAACGGCGTCGTCAGCGCCCGCGCCATCGTCTCCCACCGCATCCCGGAAGGCACCATGCTGTGCAACCACGCCCAGGAGCGCACCGTCGGCACCCCGCTCAACGAGCACACCGGCCGCCGCGGCGGCACCCACAACTCGCTGACGCGCATTTCCATCAAACCGGTACACATCGCGGGCGGCTACGGCCAACTTACCTACCACTTCAACTACATCGGGCCCACCGGCAATAACCGCGACGAGGTCACCCGCGTCCGCCGCCGTTCCCAGGAGGTGTCTTACTAATGAAGGTCATGGCTCAGATCTCAATGATCATGAACCTCGACAAGTGCATCGGCTGCCACACCTGCTCCGTGACCTGTAAGCAGGCATGGACCAACCGCGAAGGCACCGAGTACATCTGGTTCAACAACGTCGAAACCAAGCCCGGCGTCGGATACCCGCGCGGCTGGGAGGACCAGGAGAAATGGAAGGGCGGCTGGGAGCGCACCAGCTCCGGCAAGCTCAAGCCCAAGGCCGGCGGCCGGCTCAAGAAGCTGGCCACCCTGTTCCACAACCCCAACCTGCCGACCATCCAGGACTACTACGAGCCGTGGAGCTACCAGTACGAGGACCTGATGGGCGCCAAGGCCGGGCAGAAGACCCAGCCGACGGCCAAGCCGGTCTCCCAGATCGACGGCCACCCCATCGAAAAGGTCGAATGGTCCTCCAACTGGGACGACAACCTGGGCGGGTCCACCGCCACCATGGACAACGACCCTGTCCTGCACGAGATGAACCTGGACGTGAAGAAGGAGATCGAAGACACGTTCATGTTCTACCTGCCGCGCATCTGCGAGCACTGCATGAACCCGACCTGCGTGTCCTCCTGCCCGTCCGGGGCGATGTACAAGCGCACCGAAGACGGCATCGTCCTGGTTGACCAAGACGCCTGCCGCGGCTGGCGCATGTGCGTTTCCGGTTGCCCGTACAAGAAGGTCTACTTCAACCACAAGACGGGCAAGGCCGAAAAGTGCACGCTGTGCTACCCGCGCATCGAGGTCGGCCAACCCACGGTGTGCTCCGAGACCTGCGTGGGCCGCCTGCGCTACCTGGGCGTCATCCTCTACGATGCCGACCGCGTCGCGGAAGCCGCCGCCACCGAGGACCCACAGGACCTCCTGGAGGCCCAGAAGTCGGTCATGCTCGACCCCCACGACCCCGAGGTAGTCAAGGCCGCCCAGCGCGAGGGCATCCCGCACTCCTGGATCGACGCAGCACAGAACTCCCCCATCTACGACCTCATCTTCAAGTACGGGGTCGCGCTGCCGCTGCACCCGGAGTACCGCACGCTGCCCATGGTCTGGTACATCCCGCCGCTCTCACCCATCGTCGATCAGGTGACCGCCTCCGGCAACGACGGCGAGGACCACAAGATCCTGTTTACCGCCCTGTCGCGCATGCGCATCCCGCTGGACTACCTGGCGGGCCTGTTCACCGCCGGCGACCCGGTCCCGGTGGAAAAGGCGCTGCGCCGGCTGGTGGCCATGCGCTCGTATATGCGCGACATCAACTTAGGTAACGAGCCGCAGGAAGAAATCGCGCAGGCGGTCGGCATGGACGGGCGCACGATGCAGGAGATGTACCGCCTGCTTTCCATCGCCAAGTACGACGACCGCTACGTCATCCCCACCGCCTCGCCGGAGACCCCGCGTGGCATCAGCTCGCTGGATCCCTTCGGCGGCGTCGACCCGGCCCGCAACCTGAACGACACGTTCCAGGACCTAGGCATGGGCGCGCCGGAGGCCTGCACCCACGGCAGCGCGCCCAGCGGCAAGGTCTCCCTCCTGTCCTGGACCGGCGACCGCCCCGATTCCATGTTCCCGCCGAAGGACTAAGCGAGGCCAGCCATGAATATCTTTGACAAACTCGCCCGCCGCGCCCCCAGCCGCCCACCGGCTGTTGATGCCGTGGCCGGCTTCGGGACGCCAGCCGGCATCGGTAGCGGCGGGGGTGCCAAGGACGTCGAGCGTGCCATCCGCACCCACACCGGCAAGCTTCCCGACGAGTTCATCGCCCCGGTAAAGGTCTCGGTAGACCAGCGCCGTATTATCGCCATGGCGGTCTCGGTGCTGCTCAATTACCCGCAGCCGGATTTCCTGCAGCGGCTCGAGACCGTCGAGGAGCAGCTGGATCAGCTGCCGCTGGCCATCGCCAGCGATTTCGTGGACTTCGCCACCTGGGCCCGCTCCGCCGGGGTGCGCGGGATGGAGGAGCACTACGTCGAGACCTTCGACCAGCGACGTCGCTGCTCGCTTTTCCTGTCCTACTACGCGGTCGGCGACACCCGGCAGCGCGGCATGGCTATCTTGTCCTTCCGCCAGCAGCTCGAAGCCCTCGGCTTCGTCGTTAGCGACGAGGAACTGCCCGACCACCTCTGCGTCGTCCTGGAGGCCCTCGCGCTCAGCGAGGACCACGACAGCGCCGTGGAGATGGTGGCTAGCTACCGGGAGGGCATCGAGGTGCTGCGCGCCGCCCTCGGCCACGTCAACTCGCCCTACCTGAGCCTGGTGACGGCCCTGTGCAAGTCTTTGCCCAAGGTCGACCCGGACACCGCCCAGAAATACGTCGATCTCATTCGCACCGGCCCACCCGCTGAGATGGTCGGGATCGCGGATCTGCCCTTCCCAACCGCTCAGCCGAATTCGGTCTAAGGACTTTCCATGGATACTTTCAACAACTTTCTCTGGGGAGCGTTCCCCTGGCTCGCGATAGCCGCGTTCGTCGTCGGTATTTTCTGGCGTTGGCGTTCCGACCAGTTCGGGTGGACTACCCATTCGACCCAGATCTACGAGTCCAAGCTGCTGCGCCTGTCTTCCCCGCTGTTCCATTGGGGCATGGTCTTCGTCATCATCGGCCACCTCATGGGGCTAGCGATGCCCAAGTCCTGGACCCGCGCCGTCGGCATCAGCGACCACGTCTACCACTGGATCGCCACCATCCCCGGCTCGCTCGCGGCGGTCGCCGTGCTGCTCGGTTTTGCTGGGCTGGTCTACCGCCGCGTGGTCAACCGTTCCGTCTTCCTGTCGACCTCCACGTCCGACAAGGTCATGTACGTCCTGCTGGGGCTGGCTCTGCTGTCCGGGTCCATCGCGACCTTTACTCTGCAGCTTTTCGACCTGGCCGGCACCCATGGCTATGACTACCGCGAGACCATCGCGCCCTGGCTGCGTAACCTTCTCATCTTTAACATCCAGCCCGAGCTGATGGCCGATGTGCCGTGGCAGTTCAAGGTCCACGTCCTGGCGGGCTTTACCATCATCGCCGTCTGGCCGTTTACCCGCCTGGTGCACGCCTTCTCCGCGCCCGTCGGGTACGTGACGCGCCCGTACGTGGTCTACCGTTCCCGCGACCAGCGCACCACGGACATGCGCCGCCACGTCGCTTGGGAGCCGGTGCGTTCCCACCGCGCGCAGTTGGATAAGAACGAAACGCCGTCCCACGGCGCCTAGACCGGAATTGTCCACAGCCCCCGCCGCGTGCGGGGGCCATTTTTGTGCCTAACGATGCCTCCCTGCGGCTACCTGGTCACATTGCACCATTTTTCGGCCCTTAGGCAGGTGGCACCGCAAAAACGGGCGTTTTCGGCTGTTTCGGGGTCCGTGCAGGATGGCTACTTTGTCCCGAGTTATCCACAGATTGGGTTTCCGGGCCTTGTAGGGGTTGAGCCGGGCTTCTAGCGTGTGGGGCATGACGACGACAGCCATGGACACTTTGAAAGCAGCGCACTCCATCTTCGCGGACGGGATCTCCTACGTGGGCCTGTGCCGCGAGCTGAGCCTGCCTGCCCTGAAGGCTGTCATGTCCGACG
>JAQYQB010000008.1 GCA_028726465.1 Mycobacteriaceae bacterium
CGAGTCCACATGATTTTAGCCAAGGTAAGTATCTCCTCTTGCGTAGTGTCGATTAACTAAAGTACAGCTTGGACCAGTTTACCCCGCCCCAGCGCCGAATTCTATGGATTTTTAGGAACCCGCCCGGCCCAGGCGCCAGTAGCCCATGAATGACACCTGCCGGCGGTCGATGCCGCATTCCTTCACCAAGTAGCGCCGCATGCCGGTCACCACGCCCGATTCCCCGGCGATCCAGTAATAATCGCGCAACGCCGAACCCGCGGGCGGGAGGGTCTCGCCCGATGACGAAAATTGGGGGGTCTCCCACACCAGGGCGGCGCCCCCGTCGGGCTCAGCGGCGTCACGAGCTTCTCCCGCGGGAGCCGGCGTGGCTGCCGATGTAGTCTTTTCTGCCTCGCCTGCCGCAGCATCTGCCGACCCCGCGGTGACCGCCTCCCGCAGCGCGTCGGTGAGCAGGCTCCCGCGCGCGGCGTTGTCCCGGACCTGCCACGTCAGCTCCACCCGGTCGGGCAGCGCGATGTCGCGGGCCTGGGCCTCGGCATCGGCGGCATCGGGCACTTCGATGAAGGCGTGGCCGGCCAGCCCTTCGGGCCACTCGTCGAGGATGCGGGCGATGGCGGGCAGGGCGGTCTCGTCGCCGAAGAGCAGGGCGCGCTCGCTGTGGCCCGGCTGGAATTCGATGCCGGCGCCGGTGGAATCATGCGCCGTCGGCCCGATCAGCCACAGCGTATCGCCGGGCTGGCAGGACTCGGCCCACGCGGAGGCCGGGCCGGGGTTGGCGCCGGCGTGCAGGGCGAAGTCAATATCGACCTCGTCGCCGCGGCGGGCGCGAATGGAATAGGTGCGCATGTCCCCGCGCACGCGGGGATCGAGGCCGCGCCAGGTGGCGAACCAATCCGCCGCGCCCGCGAAACCGGTCAGCGGCTCGGGGCCGGGGATGATGAGCTTGATGCGCAGGTCCCGGATCGGCCCGGCCGGGCCCATGTCCGCCAGCCCGGACAAGGTCACGCGCTGGAAGTTGGGGCTAATGCGCTGGCTGGCCCGGACCTGGGCGAGGAAGGGCAGAAATGGCATGGGGGTAGACCTCTAAGAATCTCGATGGAGTCGATGGGGTAGTGGAGTAGGCGGAGTAGGGCTAGTGCTGTCTAGAGCGGTTGCTCTTTGACGTGGTGCCGGCCCATGGGCATGACGGCCGGGGTGCCGGAGACCGGGTCGGTGATGACCTGGCAGTCGATGCCGAAGACGTGCCGGACGGCATCGGGGGTAATGACTTCCGCCGGCGCGCCGTGGGCATAGATGTCGCCGTCGGAAACCGCTATCAGCTCGTCCGAGTATCGGGCGGCGAGGTTGAGGTCGTGGAGGACCATGACGATGGTGGTGCCGTTGTCCCGGTTGAGGTCGGTGAGCAGGTCGAGGACCTCGAGCTGGTGCTTGACGTCGAGGTAGGTGGTCGGCTCGTCCAGCAGGAGGATGCCGGTGCGCTGCGCCAGGGCCATGGCGATCCAGACGCGCTGGCGCTGCCCGCCGGAAAGCTCGTCGACGGCGCGCTCGGCCAGCGCGGCGGTGCCGGTAGCCTCCAGGGACTCGGCGACTATCCGGTAGTCCTCCTGCGACCAGCGGCCGAGCAGCCCCTGGTGCGGGGTGCGCCCGCGGCCCACGAGATCGGCCACCACGATGCCGTCCGGGGCGACCGGCGACTGCGGCAGCAGGCCCAGCTGCCGGGCCAGCTGCTTGGTGGGCAGGGAGCTGATGTCGTGCCCGTCTAAGCACACCTGCCCGGAGGTCGGCGCCAGCAGCCGGGACAGGCAGCGCAACAGGGTGGACTTGCCGCAGCCGTTGGGGCCGACGATGGAGGTAATCGCGCCGGGGGTGAGTGTGACCTCGAGGCCGTCCAGGATGGTGCCGTGCCCGTAATCGAGGCGGAGGTCGCGGGCGTGTAATTGACCGGTCATGACTTTCCTAACGCAGGGATCGGTTTAGCGGTGGGATCGGATGAGAACGAGGATTAAGAAGGGCGCGCCCAGCACGCCGGTGATAACGCCGACTGGGTAGCGGGTGCCGAAGAAAAGCTGGCCCGCTAGGTCCGCGGCCAGCACCAGTACCGCGCCGACTAAGGCGGCGGGCCCCAGCGCCGGGAAGCCGCGCGGGATCAGCCAGCGGGCGATAGGCCCGGACATGAAGGCCAGGAACGCGATGGGGCCGGTGGCCGCGGTGGCCACGGAAATCAGCGTGACCGCGCCCAGGATGAGCAGCACGCGCGAGAGGTTGACGCGCAGGCCGAAACCAATGGCCAGCTCGTCGTTCAAGGCCAGCAGGTTGAGCACGTGGGAGAGCACCAGCATGCCGGGGGCGACGACGGCGACCACGACCAGCAGGGGCAGGCCGCGCTCCCAGCTCATGTTGTTGAGGGAGCCGGTGATCCAGCGGGTGGCGGTGTTCAGATCCCACGCGGCGGCCTGGGACAGCGCGTAGTTGACCCAGGCCTGGAGGAGGGCGGCGAAGCCGATGCCGACGAGGATCAGGCGCGTGCCCGAAAAGCCCGACTTCAGGCTGGTGAGGTAGATGATGAGCGCGACCGCCAGCGAGGCCACCAGCGCGAGGGCGGAGGTGGCCGTCTGCGACAGGTGCAGGAAGGTGATCGCGGTGACCCCGGCGGCCGAGGCCCCGGCGGAGATGCCGATGATGTCCGGGGAGGCCAACTGGTTGCGCAGCAGGGTCTGGAAAGTGGCGCCGCCGATGCCGAAGGCGATCCCGGCCGCGACCGCCGCGGTAGCCCGCGGCAGGCGCAGGTCACCGACGGTGAAGGAAGCGCCCGGGACCGTCTGTCCGCGCAGGACGCCCAAAACCTCGCTGGCAGAGTAGGTGGTCTCACCCACCATGAGGGTTATCCACCACAGCGCTAGCACGGCAATACCCAGTAGCGTCAGGGTCACGGCGTAGCGGGCCCGCCGGCGGTTGCGCTGGGCGCGCAGCCGCTCGGCGCTGAGCGCGGGGGAAGGAAGCGTTGTCATGCGAGCTCACGCACCTTGACTTGGCGGACAATCCAGATGAACAGCGGGGCGCCGAGGAGCGGGGTGATGATGCCGACGGCGAGTTCCTCGGGGCGGATGATAAGCCGGCCCACGGTATCGGCCACCGTCAGCAGCACGCCTCCGGCCAGGGCCGAAGCGGGCACCAGCCAGCGGTTGTCGGGGCCCATCAGCAGCCGCATGACGTGCGGGACGATGAGGCCGACGAAGCTGACCGGCCCGGCTAGGGCCGTGGCCGTGCCGCACAGGATGACGGCGCCGACGGTAGCCAGCAGGCAGGTGCGCAGCACCTTGACGCCGAGCCCCGTGGCCACGTCGTCGCCAAGCGCCAAGGCGTTCAGCCCGCCCGTGTGTACCACGACGATCAGCAGGCCCAGCACCAGCAGCGGGCCCGCTATCCCGAGCAGGTCCCACTGGGCGCCGCCCACGGAACCGATCTGCCAGAAGCGGAAGCGGTCCATGACGTCGGTGCGCGGCAGCAGGATGGCGCTGACCAGCCCGGAGCAGGCCGCCGCGGTGGCCGCCCCGGCCAGGGCGAGCTTGAGCGGGGTGGCCCCGCCGCGCCCCAAAGAGCCGACCACGTAGACGAAGACGGCGGCGGCGAAAGCGCCCACGATGGCCACCACCATGGTGCCGAGCGCGCTCGCCAGCCCGCCGAAGGCGATGCCGATGACGACGGCCAAGGACGCGCCGGACAAAACCCCGAAGATCCCCGGATCGGCCAGGGGATTGCGGGTAACCGCCTGCAGGGTGGTGCCGCTGACGGCGAGGGCCGCCCCCACCACCAGCGCCATGACCGTGCGCGGCAGGCGGGTATAGGCCACCGCCTGCTCCGGGGTGGCGGACAGGCCGCGGAGGGCGTCCAGGGCGTCGGCGACGCCGATGGAACGGGCCCCGAACATGACGGAGCTGACCGCCGCCGCGACGGCGGCGAGGATCAGCAGGGCGACAACAGCGGAATTTCTAATCTTCAACGGCGTCGTTCAGAATTCGGAAGTAATCGTCGATGGTCTGGGGCAGGGCCAGCGGGGACTCGTTAGCGGCCGCTCCTAGCGGGCCGTCGGGCAGCAGGGCGATGCGGCCGTCGCGGACGGCCGGGATCTTCGACAGCAGTGGATCCTTCTGCATGTCCTCGATGGCCTTGGCGTCCTCGTCCGCGTTGCCGGAGGAGTAGGCGATGAGGAAGTCGACGTCCTCGAACTGCTCGGGGTTTTCGGCCGAGACTTCTTCCCAGAAGCTCTCGGTGTTCTCCGAGTGATCCTTGACGATCTGCGGGGCCTCGAAACCGTGGTCCACGAGGAAGCCCATGCGGGTATCCCCGGTGGTGTAGAAGCCGATCTTCGACTTGTCGGACGCGCCCCCGAAGGCGGTGAACAGCGGCTTGGTCCCCTTGAGCTTCGGGTACTTCTCGAGCGCGGCGTCGACCTGCGACTCCAGATCCTCCAGGAGCTCGCGGCCCTGGTCAGGCTTGCCGAGTGCCTGGGAGTTCAAAGTGACCATGTCCTCCAGCGAAGTCGCCCAGGGGATGTCGGGGTAGGCGACCACCGGGGCGATCTTGGACAAGGTCTCGTAGTCCTCCCGGGTCAGGCCGGAGTAGGCGGCCAGGATAACGTCCGGCTGGGTGTCGGCGACCTGCTCGAAGGGGATGCCGTCGGTCTCGTCGAAGAGCGCGGGCTGCTCGCCGCCGAGCTCGTCGATCTTGTCCTTGACCCAGGGCATCATGCCGTCGTTGTCGTCGTCGCCCCAGGTCACCTTGGCCATGCCGACGGGCACGATGTCGAGGGCGAGCGGGACCTCCTGGTTGGACCAGCCGACGGTGGCCACGCGCTGCGGCGCGTGCTCGATGGTGGTCTCGCCGAAGGCGTGGGTCACGGTGGTGGGGAACTGCGCCGCGTCGGCGTCGTTGGTCACGCTGTCCCCGGAGGCTGAATTGGTCGACGAGTCGCTGCCGGCCTCATCGCTGGAACAGGCCGCCAGCCCGAAGGATAGGCAGGCGGCGGTGGCGATGGCTGCGGCGGTGCGGGCGGCACGGCCGGGGCCGGTGAGGCCGCGGCGACGGGCGGCAGAGGGGAGATGAGATTTGCTCATGGGCGGGAACCTCCTACGTGGTGCTTGTTTAGGCTTACCTACTTTAGCGGTATGGGCCGGGTGCGCCCTAGTCACGCCTAGGTGATGTGTGTCACCGGGTCTGCGTGCGCGTTGGAAAGTTCACGGGAATATGGCGCTGACGTGCGAATATATTTGTCGCAGCGTACTCTAAGCCCGATGCGCAACCAATCAGAACCCCAGAAGCGACAGCCCGGGCGGGCCCTGCGCCGCCAGCCGAAGCCGCGGCAGACCGAGATCTCCGAGCTCCGCCGCCGCGTGGTTATGGTCGCACTGGCGCTGGGTGGATTCGGGATCGGCACCACGGAGTTCGTCTCCATGGGCCTGCTACCGCTCATCGCGGACGACTTCGGCATCACCGAGGACCAGGCCGGCCACGCCATCTCCGCGTACGCGCTGGGTGTGGTGGTCGGCGCGCCGCTGATTACCGCGGTCACCGGCCGCACGCTGCGCCGCCGGCTGCTCATCCTGCTGATGATCGCCTTCACTCTGGGCAACGCCCTGTCCGTGGTGGCTGCCAACTACCCGCAGCTGCTGGCCGCCCGCTTCATCGCGGGCCTGCCACACGGCGCGTATTTCTCCGTCGCCGGCCTAGCCGCGGCCTCGATGGCCCCGGCCGGCAAACGCGGCAAGGCCGTGGCCCTGGTGGGCATGGGGCTGTCCGTGGCGACCGTGGCCGGCGTGCCCGCCGCCCAGGCGCTCGGCGTGGCGGCCGGCTGGCACGCGGCCTACCTCCTGGTCGCGCTCATCGGCGTGGCCACCCTGGTGGCCCTGTGGTTCCTCATGCCGCACATGACCCGCATGCCGGCCACGTCCGTGCGCACTGAGCTGGGCGCCTTCGGCCGCAGCCAGGTCTGGCTGACGCTGGCGATGGGCACCGTCGGCTTCGGCGGCATGTTCGCGGTCTATACCTATATCTCTTGGACCATGACCGAGCGCGCCGGCCTAGACCCGTCGCTCATCTGGTTGGTGCTGATGGCCTACGGCATAGGCAACGTGGCCGGCAATTATTTCGGCGGCACCCTGGCCGACCGCAACCTGGAAAAGGGCATCCTGTTCTCGCTGGTGATGATCGCCGTCGTGCTCGTGGCTTTCTACTTCACCTCCCAGTCGCCGGTGCTAGGCGTGCTGAACTTCGGCATCATCGGCTTTTTTGGCTCCTCCCTGGTGCCCTCGCTGCAGATCCGGCTCATGGACGTCGCCGGCGATGCCCAAACCCTCGCCGCCGCGCTCAACCACTCCGCGCTCAACCTGGCGAACGCCTCCGGCGCCGCGCTGGGCGGGGCCGTGGTCGGTGCGGGCCTCGGCTACGCCAGCCCGGCCCTGGCTGGCGCGGGCCTAGCGGTTAGCGCCATCGTCATCTGGTTCATCACCCAGGCCGCCAAGGCCCGCGCCGCGAAAACCCGCTAGCTTACAGGCCTGCTACGGCCTTCCCCAGCGCAGTCCGGCTGCAGTACCGCGCCGCCTGCGCCTTTCTAGTCCCCGCTGTCCGGAAGGAGGGAATTTTTCATGTCCCGTCTCCACGTCCCGCAACCGGCGCTGCGCCGGCGCCCGCGGCCTGTCCAAACCGAGATCACCCCGGCCCGCCGGAAGATGGTCATGCTCTCGCTGGCCCTGGGCGCGTTCGCCCTGGGTACTACCGAGTTCGCCGCGATGGGGCTGCTGCCACTTATCGCCGGGGACCTAGGCGTGACGGAGGATCAGGCCTCCGCGGTGATTTCCGCCTACGCCCTGGGCGTGGTGGTCGGCGCGCCCGGCGTGGCCGCGCTGACGGCCCGGCAGCCTCGCCGGCGCCTGGTCATCGTCCTGCTGGCGGTGATCGTGGCCGGCAACGCCCTGTCCGTGGCGGCCGGCTCCTTCCCGGTGCTGCTGGGCGCGCGCTTTGTGGCGGGCATCCCGCACGGGGCGTATTTCTCCGTGGCCATGCTGTCCACGGCGTCGATGTCCCCGCCCAAGGAGCGCGGCCGGGCGCTGGCCTTCGTAGTCACCGGCCTGACCGTGGCCACCATCTTCGGCGTGCCCGCCGCCCAGGCCGTGGGCGATGCCGTCGGCTGGAAGGCCGCCTTCGGGATCGTCGCCGGCCTGGCCGCCGTGGCCCTGGCCCTGCTGTGGGTGGTCATGCCGCACATGACGCTCATGCCGGCGACCTCCCTGCGCACTGAGTTCTCCGCCCTGGCCAACCGCCAGGTCTGGCTGACCCTGGCCATCGGCGTGGTGGGCTTCGGCGGCATGTTCGCCGTCTACACCTACATCACCTGGGTGATGACCGAACGCGCCGGGTTGGACGCGGGCTGGATGTGGCTCATCCTCATGCTCTTCGGCCTGGGCATGACCGCCGGCAACTGGCTGGGCGGCCGGCTGGCCGACTGGAACGTCGAGCGCGGCCTGGTGATTTGCGTCGGGCTGCTGTGCATCTCCCTGCTGGCCTTCTACTTCGCCTCCACCGCGGTGGTGCCGGCCATCGTGACGTTCATGTTCATCGGCGTTTTCGGCATGGCGCTGCAGCCGCCGCTGCAGGTGCGCCTGCTGGACTACGCCGGCAAGGCCCAGACCCTGGCCGCCGCGTTGAACCAGTCCGCGCTGAACACCGCCAACGCGGCCGGCGCCGCCCTGGGCGGGGCCGTGGTTGGCGCGGGGTGGGGCTACGGCTCCCCGGCGCTGGCAGGCGCGGTGCTCGCCGCCATTGCCGTGGGCATCTGGGCGCTCGCGCAGCGCGCGCGTTAAGCTTTGCAGCATGAGCTTTACCATCGCCACCGTCAACGTCAACGGCATCCGCGCGGCCTGCAAACAGCGCAACGAGAACAACCCGGGCATGAACGCCTGGCTGCAAGACACTGATGCTGACGTAGTGCTGATGCAAGAGGTGCGGGCATCGCAAGCCCAGACCGAAAAGGCCCTGGCCCCGGCCCTGGAGGCCGGCTGGCACCTGGCGATGGCCGAGTCCCTGGACCCGGGCACCAAGGGCCGGGCCGGGGTGGGCATTTTGTCCCGCACCCCGCTGCGCGATGTCGTGGTCGGGCTGGGCACCTTCGGCGACTCCGGGCGCTGGATCGAGGCCACCGTCGAGGACCCGGCGGCCGCCGCTGGCGGTAGCCCCCTGCGCGTGGCCTCGCTCTACCTGCCGAGCGGGGACACCGGCACCGAAAAGCAGGACCAGAAGTACCGCTTCCTGAGCCAGTTCTCCGAGGTCCTGGCCGAGCGCGCGGAAGCTTACCCGCAGATGGTCATCGGCGGCGACTGGAATATCTGCCACCGCTCCCAGGACCTGAAGAACAACAAGCCCAACGAGAAGGTCTCCGGCCACCTGCCGGAGGAGCGCGCCTTCATGGACCACGTCTTCGGCAGCTTCCCGGACGCTAACCCGCAGGATAAGGCCGGCCTGGGCGACTGGCGCGGGGTAGTGGACTACCCGGGCGGTAAGGTCTGGACCGCGGCCGCGGAGCCGGTGTGGTTCGACGTCGACCGGCGCCTGCACCCGGACCCGGAGCAGGACGGCCCCTACACCTGGTGGACCTACCGCGGGCAGGCCTTCAACAACAACGCCGGGTGGCGCATCGACTACCAGGCCGCCACCCGGGCCATGCTGGACCGGGCCCAGCAAAGCCGCGTGGACAAGGCTCCCACGGTGGAACAGCGCTGGTCCGACCACTCCCCGCTGCTGGTGACCTACGCTTAAGAAACGGCGGGAGAATAGATTGACCCCACTGTTTAGCGTCCTCTACATCATCGGAATCACCGCCGAGGCGATGACAGCCGCGCTGTCCGCCGGGCGGCAAAAACTCGACCTCTTCGGCGTGACCCTGCTGGCCGCGATTACGGCCCTGGGCGGGGGCACCGTGCGCGATATGGTGCTCGACGACTACCCGCTGACCTGGGTGGGCCAGCCCAAATACCTCGTCTTCGTGCTGGTGGCGGCCCTCATCACGGTGTGGATGTCGTTTTTGATGCACTACTTCCGGCACCTGTTTTTGATCCTGGACGCGCTCGGCCTGGCGGTCTTTTCGGTGCTGGGTACGCAGGCGGCGCTCAACCTAGGCCACGGGTTTGTCATCGCCTCCGTCGCCGCTATCATCTCCGGTGTTTTCGGCGGCATCCTGCGCGACTTGCTCTCCGACCGCGTGCCGCTGGTCTTTTCCGGTGAGTTCTACGCCTCCATCTCCCTGGCCGCCACCGCGGTCTACATGCTGCTGCTTAAGGCCGGCCTGAGCGTGGAGATCACCGCGATCGCCACCGTCATCTTCGGCTTCTGCGCCCGCCTGTGGGCCATCTACTCCAAGCGCGGCCTGCCGGTCTTCGAGTACAAGGGCGCCGAGCAGCCCATCGACCCGCGTCTGCGCCTGTCCGCCCGCCTGGTGCGCGACGGGGCGCGCTCGATGAAGCGCCGCGCCGGCAGCCTGGCCAGCGGCCGGAGCCTGCGCTTCGACGCCTCCGCCTACACCTCGGTCAACCGCCAGACCGGCAAGCACGCCCGCGGCAGCCGCGACCGCGATCCGCAGCAGCAGTGGGTCATCCAGCGCCCCCGCAAGGCGGCCCAGCCCACCCGGCACGCCAAGCCGGACCCGAAGCGCCAAGCCGCGGCGGGCAAAAAGCCTAAGCCCAAGCCCAAAGCCAAGTGGCCGCGCCTGCCGAAGGGCGGCCTGCCGCGGCGCAGCCGCCCGGATGAGGGGCAGTGGGAGCAGAACGATTAAGGCAATCTGCGTGCCCGGGTGCTAAACTATGGCACGCACAATATTTCCCGGAAAACTTGGAGTTAATAGAAACTATGGCGCGCGCAATCATTTACTTCGTGCTCGGTGCTGTCTTGCTGGCACTCGGTATCTGGTGGTGGACCG
>JAQYQB010000009.1 GCA_028726465.1 Mycobacteriaceae bacterium
GCCACGTCGGACATGACAGCCTTCAAAGCGGGCAGGCTGAGCTGGCGGCACAGGTCCAGGTAGGAAATCCCGTCCGCGAAGATGGCGTGCGCTGCTTTGAGTGTGTCCATGGCTGTCGTTGTCATGACTCACACGCTAGAAGCCCCTGGCAACCCCCACAAGGGCACGATCCCGCACCTGTGGATAACTCCGCCGCCCGAGTGGAATGGTTAACACTCGGGAACCGCGGCCTGTGGAAAACCTAGAGTTTCCTAGAACAAAGACAGCCGGTTGGAGTGGTAGACGGTGCCGAAGGGGGCATCGAGGCGCACCCAGCGGCCCTTCGCCGCGACGCGTAGGTGCCGCGGGACGTCGGTGGGTGCGGAGAAGCCGGGGATGAGCCCCAGGCTGGTGCAGGCGAAAATCATGCGCATGGGCACCTCGACCTGTTTGCCTTGGCCCTCGACGGTGACCACGGTCTGGTTCATCAGGCTCGACGGCGGGCCCAACGGTCCGGAGAACTGGCGGGCTAGGGCCTGACCGGCATCGGCAAGCTCGCGCACGACTTCTACCGGCAGGTGGTCCAGCAGCCGGAAGCCGTCCATCGGCGGCAGCGCGCCCGGCCAGACGGGATCGCGGGCCGGGCCCAGCTCCAGCTTGCCGGCGGCGTTGTGCTTGAGCAGCTCCTGCTGCAGCAGATAGGCGGAAACCACTGCCCCATCGCGGGAGGCCTTGCCCTCCACGCGGCGCGCGACGACGACCTCGAAAGGCGTGGTGACGAAGACATCAACCTGGTGCTCGGTCAGCTGACGCAGCCGCACGGAGCACCCGCCGTCGACGCCAATCGCCCGGCTCACCAGCACCTGCAGGCCCTTGCCCCCGTTGCGCAGGTCCAGCGACTCGTTCGGCACCTATTCTTCCCCTACCTGGGTGAGGATGTCGCGTTCGGCATCGCTGAGTGGGCGCGGGCGCTGGGTCTCAAGGTCCACGGCGACCTGCACGCATTCCACCACGCAGGCGACCCGGCCGTTTCTGTCCTTGATCTCCTGGCGGGTGGTAAGGGAGCTGTTGCCCAGTTCGACGACCTGCGTCTCGACCACCACGGAGGTGGTTCCGCGGGGCTCGATGGGCAGGCGGAAGTCCAGGTCCAGGTGCCGCACGAAAGCCGCGAATTCGTGCCCCTGCGAGTAGAACTTGTCTTCCGCGAACGCCAGCCGCGCCTCCTGCGCCAGCTCGACGTAATTCGCGTTCATCAAGTGGCCGTAGCGGTCGAAATCCGACCACCGGACCGGAACCTCGTGGGTATGGATGGACATCCTGCTCCTTTTAACTGCGTTGTTTAGCGGGTCAGCTTGCGGTGGGTCACGCGCGACGGGCGGGCGGCTTCCTCGCCCAGGCGCTCGACCTTGTTCTTCTCGTAGTCGCCGAAGTTGCCTTCGAACCAGAACCACTTGCCTTCTTCGACGTTGCCTTCCCACGCCAGGATGTGGGTACAGGTGCGGTCCAGGAACCAGCGGTCGTGGGAGATGACCACGGCGCAGCCCGGGAACTTCTCGAGGGCGTTTTCCAGCGAGCCGAGGGTCTCGACGTCGAGGTCGTTCGTCGGCTCGTCCAGGAGGATCAGGTTGCCGCCTTCCTTCAGGGTCAGCGCGAGGTTCAAGCGGTTGCGCTCACCGCCGGAGAGCACCTTGGACGGCTTCTGCTGGTCCGGGCCCTTGAAGCCGAAGGCGGACAGGTAGGCGCGCGAGGGCATCTCGTTCTGGCCGACGTGGATGTAGTCCAGGCCGCCGGAGACGACCTCCCAGACGGTGGCCTCGGGGTCAATGTTCTCACGGTTCTGGTCCACGTAGGACAGCTTGACGGTGTCGCCGACTTCCACGGAGCCCGCGTCCGGCTCTTCCAGCCCGACGATGGTCTTGAACAGGGTCGTCTTGCCCACGCCGTTCGGGCCGATAACGCCCACGATGCCGTTGCGCGGCAGCGTGAACGACAGGTCCTTGATGAGCACGCGGTCGCCAAAACCCTTGACCAGATCCTTGACCTCGACGACCTTGTTGCCCAGGCGCGGCGGGGTCGGGATCTGGATTTCTTCGAAGTCGAGCTTCTTGTACTTCTCGGCCTCGGCAGCCATCTCCTCGTAGCGCTCCAGACGGGCCTTGTTCTTGGCCTGGCGGGCCTTCGCCCCGGAGCGCACCCAGGCCAGCTCGTCCTTCAGGCGCTTGCGCAGCTTGGCGTCCTTCTTGCCGGCGACCTCGAGGCGCTCCTGCTTCTTTTCCAGGTAGGTCGAGTAGTTGCCCTCGTACGGGTAGAGCTTGCCGCGGTCGACCTCGCAGATCCAGCCGGCGACGTGGTCCAGGAAGTAGCGGTCGTGGGTCACGGCCAACACGGCGCCCGGGTAGTCCTGCAGGTGCTTTTCCAGCCACTGGACGGACTCGGCGTCCAGGTGGTTGGTGGGCTCGTCGAGCAGCAGCAGGTCCGGCTCGCTCAGCAGCAGCTTGGCCAGTGCGACGCGGCGGCGCTCACCACCGGAGAGGTTGGTGACCGGGGCATCGGACGGCGGGCAGCGCAGGGCCTCCATGGCCTGCTCGATCTTGGAGTCGACCTCCCAGGCATCGGCGGCGTCGAGCTCTTCCTGCAGCTTGCCCATCTCTTCCATGAGCTCGTCGGTGTAGTTGGTGGCCATCTCTTCCGCGATCTGCTCGAAGCGCTGCTTCTTCTCGAAGATGTCGCCGAGGCCCTCCTCGACGTTCTCGCGGACCGTCTTCTCCTCGTTCAGCGGCGGCTCCTGCTGCAGGATGCCGACGGTGGCGCCCGGATCCAGGAAAGCCTCACCGTTGGAGGGCTGGTCCAGCCCGGCCATGATCTTCAAGATCGAGGACTTGCCGGCGCCGTTTGGCCCCACGACGCCGATCTTGGCGCCCGGGTAGAAGGCCATGGTGACATTGTCCAGGATGACCTTGTCGCCGATAGCCTTGCGCACGTTTTTCATCGTGTAGATGAACTCGCCCATCATTCCCCTTTTCGTCCATTGGGTCAGGTTTTATCACCACAAACACTACCGCAAGTTGCCCACTGGCTACCCCTTAAGGCACAGAACCCGCCGGCACCGCAGGGCGCCGACGGGTCGTGAAGTAGCTGGCGGATTAGCTCAGGACGCTGCGCGCACTGGCGGCGGCGCGATCACCCGCGGTATCGGTGGCGGTATCCCCCTCTCCGTCGCTATCGTCGCCGGATTCCGCAGACTCCGCGGCTTGTGCCGGCTCCGGCTGCTTGGGCGCGGACTTCGACAGGTCCTTGTCCACCGGGTAGTCCAGGACGCTCTCGCCGGGGATCTCCACCCCGGCGGCGTTGGTGACGGTTTCGATCTTGCGGGCGCCGATAACCCAGCGGTTCATGTCCAGGCCCAGCCATGAGGCCTTCAGGTAGATGCGGCTGCGGGCCTCGCCGGACTCAGTAGTCCACTGGCTGGTCACCAGCGAGCCGACGGCGATAATCGGCATCCCCTTTTGCAGGGTGATGCGGCAGGACTGGGCCAGCTGGCCCCAGACCTCGACGTCCATGAACAACAGGTCGGAGTCTTTCCAGGTGTCGGTGGACTGGGTGGAGTTATCGCGCACGCGCCGCGAGGAGGCGACGCGCAGGTTGGTTTTCATGGTCTCGTCGTTGAACTTAACGAGCTGTGGGTTATGGGTCAGGTGGCCAAAAACGGTGATGGACAGTTGAGACATCTCGGTTTAATTCCCCTCGAGCAAATAGTGTTCTTCGCGCCCCGCGGTCGCGGGCCGCTGGTGTCCATGCTCGCCGAGGCGGCAGCGGCTGTAAACCGGCGCCGGCCGTACCTGTGGATAAACCCCGCCCCCACGGCGCGAAATATGCCTATGACGGGGACGGGGTGGCATCGTCAAGCACTATGGGTGCTGGTGAGGTGCCTACATCTGCCGGAAACGACTAATGTCACCATCCTCGCTCAGCCCGGCCAACATGCGGTTGTATTCCTCCAAGTCGGCGTCGTGATCCACATCCGCCTTCGCGTCGTGGCGCGCGGCGGTGTTGCGATCCTCGCGCAGCCAATCGACGAAGAGCTTGCCGAAGACGATAACCAGCGGGAACTGCCCGAAGCCCCAGGCGATGCCGCCGCCCTCGCGCTGGTCCGCCAGCAGGTCGATATCCCACGGCAGGTTCAGGGAGTTGTAGAACTCCTCGCCCAAGATGGCGTTGAGCTGCATGAGGTAGACGCCCATGTAGAGGTGGACCGGCATGGACAAAAACAGCACGAACAGGCGGATGTGCACCGGCGCGCGGTTCGGCAGCGGATCCGGGCCGATGACCTCCCAGAAGTAGAGGTAACCGGACAGCAAGAACATCCAGTTCATCAGGACGTGGCCGGCGTGCTCCGAGATGGCGAACTCGTAGAAGTCGAAGGACAGGTAGATGGCGTAGAAGACCACCAGGAACTGCAGGAGGTTCACGGCCGGGTGCGTGATAGCGCGCAGGATGCGCGACTTCGTCACCGCGACGGCGTAGTCGTGCAGGCTGGGCCGGCCCGGCCGCCCCGCGGGGAAGGCCTCCATGAGGAGGGTGAGCGGCGCGCCGAGCACCAAAAACAGCGGGATGACCATGGACAGGACCATGTGCCCCAGCATGTGCATGGAGTACATGGCTGGGAAGTACAGGCCGATGCCCGTCGACATCACGACGGTCATGCCCAGCGAGCCGAGCATCCACCAGGCGGTGCGCATGGGCGACCAGCTCAGCCCGATCTTGCGCAGCCGGTAGAGGGCGTAGACATACAGCCCCGCCAGCACCAGGCCGATGACCCCGAACATGATGTCAAAGCGGAAAAAGGTCCACACGTTCCAGAAGGTGGGGCGCTCGAAGAGCTCGTAGCCCAGCTGGATCTGCATGGAGTTCAGGTTGGGATCCCGCGGCGGCGGGGGCGGCGTGCGCCCCATGGTGATGGCCACGCCGACCGTGGCGGCCATGACGGCCACCTCCACCACCGCCACGCGCAGGAACAGGCGCGGGCGCTTGTCCAGCTGCGGGATGGTCAGCTGGCGGTGGACGAAGCCCAAAAAGGCCAGCACGACCAGCAGCCCGGTCTTGGTGGTGATAATCAGCCCGTAGCGGGTGGTCAGCCAGTCCGACCACTCCACGCGGATGGCGGCGTTGACCACGCCGGAGGCGGCCATCGCCAGCGCGGCGACGAGCGCGAGCGTCGAATAGCGGCGCACCGCCTGCCCCATTTCCGGGCCCAGGCGCCGGCCATGGGCGATGAGCGCCATGAGGCCGCCGACCCAGAGCACCACGAACAACAGGTGCCACAGGTAGGAGTTGGTGCCGTAGTCGTGGTCGCCGCCGGAGGCCGAGTGCCCGTCAAACCCCAGGGGAACCACCATGGTGATCGACAAAAACAGCAGCACCGGCTGCAGGGACCACTGCTGGCTGAACAGGGTCAGCACGCCGACCAACGCCGCGATCACCGCGGTGGCTAGCCACGCCTGGGCGGTGGCCACCTGGGACAGCGCCAGGCCCAGCATGTCGGGGCTTAAGACCTGGACGAAGGGCGTGCCGGAGACATCCGACATGACCAGCGGGATCTCCAGCAGCGAGACAATGGCCACGCCGAAGGAGGCAACCATGCCGGTGCGGGCGGCGAGATGGCCGTCGACGGTCAAGGGGGCATCGATAAGCCGTTCGTTGTCCCCCTCCGGCACGGCCGGGGAAATCAGAAACGCCGCGGTCAGGTAGGAGCCCACGGCCAGGGCCATAAGCATCCAGGCCGCGCCCCGGAACGCCGGCAGGCCGATGGTGGTCAGGCGGCCCGGATCGGGAATGCCTAGGGCCTGCAGCGAGTCGGCCAGGAAGAACATCGAGATGAACCCTCCGACCACGCCCGCGAAGACCGTGGCTGCCGCGTAAATACCCCAGCTGGATCGCACCTGCTGGGTGCCGGTACTGGGGCTAGGCTTCTTCGTCGCATCCGCGTCGGTGGCGTGGCTGAAAGACATGCCGCTATTCTACTTCGGCGACGTTTCCATAACGAAAATGATTAATGGTCTATTTTCTGGCACGATGGGATTTATGGATTCTCGGCAACTCCACTACTTCCGCAGCGTGGTTGACCACGGCGGATTCACGCACGCCGCGGCGGCGATGGAGATGACCCAGCCCTCGCTGAGCCTATCCATCCGCAAGCTCGAAGACGAGCTCGGCATCCAGTTGCTCAACCGCAGCCGCGCCGGGGTCACCCCGACGGACGCCGGCAACTACGTCTACAAAACCGCGGTTAAGCTCGACGCCCTGCTCAGCCAGACCACCCAGCGCATTAGGGAGATGGCTGGCGGGCTGGCCGGCTCGGTCTCGGTGTGCTCGGCGCCCGAGTTCAACTGGACCGTCATGCCCGCCGTCCTGCACCAGATGCTGCAGGAGGCCCCCGACGTGGAGGTCTACGTCGAAGACCCCTCCCCCAGCATCACGCTGGAGCGGGTCCTGGACGGCACCGTCGACGTCGGCCTGTTGCCGGTCACCGACCCGGCCGCGGTCGCGCGGCGCTTCGTGCGCCAGCTCGACGTCGTCGAGTTCGCCCGCTTCCCCTGGGTGGTCGGCCTGCCCGAGCGCCTGGCCGACCTGTCGGATCCGGTCTCGCTCTACGACATCCGTGACGAGACCTGGGTGGTCGTGCCCCGCAACCCGGAGTTTATCGGGCTCACGGAGCTGCTGGACGAGCTCTGGGCCGACCACCCCGATGCCGTGCCCGCGCGCCGGCAGGAAATATCTACGCTCCAGACCGCCATCCCGCTGGTCGCCGGCGGGCTGGGTGTCGCACTTTTCCCGGAGACCGCCCGCACGTTTAAATCCGAGGGAATCCACTACCGCCAGCTCAAGGAGGAGCTGCCGATGATGAGCGGCATCCTGCTCACCCGGCGCGACGCCGACCTTTCGCCGGCCACCCAGCGGCTTATCGAGCTGGTCAAGAAGGTCGGCAAGCAGCGCGCGGACAACGGCGCCGCCACCAGCTAGCGGGCCGAGTGTCTCCGGCGCCGGGCCGGTCGAGTAAAATCTGTCCTGCACTGCGCGACAGCGCGGCGCCTGCCCCTTGTTAGCCCCTATAGCTCAGTGGATAGAGCAGCGGGTTTCTACCCCGCGTGTCCCGGGTTCGAATCCTGGTGGGGGCACCGCTTTCTCCCGTCTGAGCGGGACTAAAATAGCAGCCATGGACATCACCCTGGCTACTTTCTCCCAC
>JAQYQB010000010.1 GCA_028726465.1 Mycobacteriaceae bacterium
CGCCGTCACGCAGGCGCCGGACGGCGGCCAGACGATCTGGATGATCGAGGTCAACCCGCGCGCCTCGCGCACGATTCCGTTCGTCTCGAAGGCGATCGGCGTGCCGCTCGCGGGCTACGCCGCGCGCTGCATGGTGGGCGAGAAGCTGGCGGAAATCGGCTTCACGCAGGAGGTCGCGCTGCCCTACACGTGCGTGAAGGAGGCCGTCTTCCCGTTCGTGAAGTTCCCCGGCGTGGACATCACCCTCACGCCGGAGATGAAGTCCACCGGCGAGGTCATGGGCCTGGCCGACAACTTCGGCGCCGCCTACTTCAAGGCGGAGACCGCCGGCTTCGCCAAGCTGCCGAAGGAAGGCTCGGTCTTCGTCTCCGTGGCCAACCGCGACAAGCGCACGCTCATCTTCCCGATCCACCGCCTGTCGACGATGGGGTACAAGATCCTGGCCACCGCCGGGACCGCCTCCATCCTGCGCCGCAACGGCATCGAGTGCGAGTCCGTGCTCAAGTCCTCGGACATCCGCGGCGGGGCAGAGGGCAAGTCCATCGTCGACCGTATCCTGGACGGCGAGGTCGACCTCATCATCAACACCCCGGCCGGTTCCTCCGGCTCCCGCCACGACGGCTACGAGATCCGCGCCGCCGCCGTCGAGGTGGACGTGCCGCTGATTAACACCGTCCAGGGCGTGACCGCCGGCGTCCAGGCGCTCGAGGCGCAGCGACAGGGCAACTTCGAGGTACGCGCCCTGCAGGAGCTCAAGCATGCCCCAGTCAACAACTAGCCAGCAGCAGCCCGGGAGCACCACGCCGGGCTTCGGCGAGCGGCTGGTCGCCGCCGGCCAGGAGCGCGGCCGGCTGTGCGTCGGCATCGACCCGCACCCGTACCTGCTCGAGCAGTGGGGGCTGGGCGTAAACGCCGCGGGCGTGCGGGAGTTCAGCCGCCGCTGCGTGGAGGCCTTCGCGCCGGTGGCCGCACTGGTCAAGCCCCAGGTGGCTTTCTACGAGCGCTTCGGCTCCGCGGGCCTGGCGGCCCTGGAAGAGAGCCTGGCCAACCTGCGGGAGGCCGGCTGCCTGAGCGTGGCGGACGCCAAGCGCGGCGACATCGGCTCCACCATGGCCGGCTACGCCGAGGCCTGGATGGGCGAGGAGGCGCCCCTGCGGGCCGACGCGGTCACGCTGAGCCCCTACCTGGGCGTGGGCGCCCTGGAGCCGGCTTTTGCGGCGGCCCAGGCCACCGGCCGCGGCATCTTCGTGCTGGCGGCTACCTCCAACCCGGAGGCCCGCCGCCTGCAGGGGTTCAGGGAGCCGGAAAGCGGCCGCACCGTAGCCCAGTCGGTGGTGGATCTCTGCGCCGAGCGCAACGCGGCCACCCGCCCCGGCCAGGTCGGGGATATCGGCGTGGTGGTCGGGGCGACCCTGGACAGCCCGCCGGAGTTGGACCAGCTCAATGGGCCGGTCTTGCTGCCGGGCGTGGGCGCCCAGGGCGCCGGCCCCGATGAGGTCCACGCGATCGTGGCCGGGCGCAGCGAACTGGGCTTCGCCAACGTCTCGCGCGCCATCCTGGAGCGCGGCCCGAAGGTGGATGACCTGCGCAAAGCCGTGCAAACGGCAGCCGCGGACTTCCGGGATTAGCACGCGCCTCGGGCCGATTATCGGCCCCGGGCCTAACCTGGTATTTTAGTAACCGCACCTCGATGACGTGCTGAAACGGTGCGCGACACCAAGCCCGGTAACGTCATCGTTTTACTAGCAGTGCTAGGATTGCCAGAAGTCGGAGCGGGTGCCTGCGTGTAATGCGCTGGTACTAGCTTCGGAATCTGGTATTCATGTACTGGACGTCAAAATCAATCTAACGAATCGGAGGAAACCCTGTGGCCCTTCCAAAGTTGACCGATGAGCAGCGTAAGGAAGCCCTCGCTAAGGCTGCTGAGGCCCGCAAGGCTCGCGCTGAGCTGAAGGCTGATCTGAAGCGCGGCGCTACCAACCTGAAGGAAGTTCTGGACAAGGCAGAAAGCGACGAGATCATTGGCAAGACCAAGGTCTCCGCTCTCCTGGAAGCACTGCCGAAGGTGGGCAAGGTCAAGGCTAAGGAAATCATGGAAGACCTGGAGATTGCTCAGACCCGCCGCCTGCGCGGCCTGGGTGAGCGCCAGCGTCGCGCCCTGCTGGAGCGCTTCGGCTACTCCTCCTAAGTCCGTCATGTCTGGTGCAACCAAACGCGGGCGGCTAGTGGTACTGGCTGGGCCGTCCGCAGTGGGTAAATCCACGGTGGTTTCGCGCCTACGCACCGGAGTGGACGGGCTGTACTTCAGCGTGTCCATGACGACGCGCCAACCCCGTCCTGGTGAGCAAGACGGGGTTGACTATTTCTTCGTCACCCCGGAGCAGTTCCAAGAACGTATCGACTCCGGCGAGATGCTCGAGTGGGCAGAGATCCACGGCGGGCTCCAGCGGTCGGGTACGCCAGCGCAGCCCGTCAAGGACGCGATGGCCGAAGGCCGGCCGGTCTTGGTCGAAGTTGATCTGGCCGGTGCCCGCGCCGTCAAACAGGCGTTGCCCGAGGCACAGCTGGTCTTCCTGGCGCCCCCGTCGTGGGATACCCTGGTAGACCGCCTGACCGGCCGGGGTACGGAACCGCAGGACGTTATCGAGCGTAGGCTGGAAACCGCGCGGCAGGAGCTAGCAGCCCAAGACGAGTTCGACCACGTGGTGGTCAACGAGGACTTGGAAGAGGCGGTCGCCGCCATCAGTGCTATCCTGCAAGGTTAGAGTCAGTATTCAAGTATCCGCAATTCAACGAAAAGGTGCATGTGACTAACGTGACCACCAATGACACCGCTGAGGCAGTAAAGGCCGAGCCGGTCTTCGACGCCCCCGAGGGCATCACCGCTCCGCCGATCGATGAGCTGCTGGACAAGGTATCTTCCAAGTACGCCCTGGTGATTTTCGCCGCCAAGCGTGCTCGCCAGATCAACAGCTACTACCAGAACCACGGTGATAGCGTGTTCGAGTTCGTCGGCCCGCTGGTCACCCCGGAAGCCGGCGAAAAGCCGCTGTCCATCGCCCTGCGTGAGATCGACGCGGGCCTGCTGGACCACGAGGAAGGCAACTAAGCCACTCGCGTTCCGCGCAGCACACCTCCCGGACTGGGCATCCCGCCCCGCCGGGAGGTTTTTGTGTGCCCAGTGCATGAGACAACGCCGGGGGAGCGGGCCGGGTGCGTACAATGAGGTGCTGTGACTGAGCAGAACCGACAAGAGCAGCAAGCAGCGCGCCAGCCGGCGGAAGAAACTCCCCGCATCCTGGTGGGCGTGGCCGGGGGCATCGCCGCCTACAAGGCCTGCCACCTCGTGCGCGACCTGAAGGAAAACGGCGCGGACGTGCGGGTCATCCCGACCCCGAACGCGCTGAAATTCGTGGGCGCCGCGACTTTCGAGGCCCTGTCTGGCCACCCGGTGGACACTTCGGTCTTTACGGCCGTCGACGAGGTGCAGCACGTCGCACTCGGGCGGCAGGCCGGCGCCATCGTTATCGCTCCGGCCACCGCGGATCTGATCGCGCGGCTGGCCGCGGGGCGCGCCGATGATCTGCTCACCGCGTCCGTTTTGGTAGCGACCTGCCCGGTGATCGTGGCCCCCGCCATGCACACGGAGATGTGGAACAACCCGGCTACCCAGGACAACGTGGCCACCCTGCGCCGCCGCGGCATGACCGTGCTCTACCCGGCGCACGGCCGGCTGACGGGCGCCGACTCGGGTGCCGGCCGCCTGCTGGAGCCCGCGCAAATCGCTGAGCTGACCCGCACGAGCCTCGCCGGCTGGCCGCCGCAGGCCGACTGGCAGGGGATGAAGGTGGTTATCTCTGCTGGCGGCACCCAGGAAGACCTCGACCCGGTGCGCTACCTGGGCAACCGTTCCTCCGGCCGCCAAGGCTTCGCCCTGGCCGAGCTGGCTAGCCAGCGCGGCGCCGAGGTCATCCTCGTGGCCGGCAACGTGGAGGACCTGCCGGTCCCGGCCGGCGCCCGCGTGGTGCGGGTGACCTCGACGCGGGACATGCTGGAGGTCATGGAGACCGAATCCGCAGACGCCGACGTGGTCATCATGTCCGCCGCCGTGGCCGATTACCGCCCGGCCACCGTCGCCGGCTCCAAGATGAAAAAGGGCGCGGATGACGCTAACCTGTCCCGCCTCGAACTGGTAGAAAACCCGGATATCCTAAAGACACTGGTGGAAAAGCGCGCCGCCGGAAAGCTGCCGGCCCACCAGGTGCTGGTCGGCTTCGCGGCGGAGACCGGCGACGAAAACCACACCGCCGTGGAGCTGGCGCAGGCCAAGTTGGAGCGCAAGGGCTGCGACGTCCTCATGGCCAACGAAGTCGGGCGCGGCAAGGTTTTTGGTCAGCTAGACAACCAGGGCTGGCTGCTGACCCCCGGCGCTGCGCCCGAGGTGGTCGAGCGCGGGACAAAACAGGTCGTCGCGGCGCAGATCCTGGCCGCGGTCGACCGGGTTAGGACCGCCGCGAATGAGGCGTGAGCTTAGTTACCCGTAGACAGACTAGGTTGCCCTTATAGACTGCTTGGTCTATGGTGGGGGATTGTTAAAGCTTGATGCGTCAGTCGAGCTGGAGAATGTAGTTCGTAGAAAAGGATAAATACGTGTCAGAAAACGCCACCCCGGCGACCCGCCTATTTACCAGCGAGTCTGTAACCGAAGGTCACCCAGACAAGATCTGCGATGCCATTTCCGACGCCATCTTGGACGCCATGCTGGACGGGGATCCGCATGCGCGCGTAGCCGTGGAAACCCTGGTCACCACGGGCCAGGTCCACGTGGTCGGGGAGGTGCGCACCTCCACTTACGTCGAAATCCCGCAGCTGGTGCGCTCCACCCTCACCGAAATCGGCTTTACCTCCTCCGACGTTGGCTTCGACGGGAATACCTGCGGCGTCAACGTCGCCATCGGCGAGCAGTCCGCCGAAATCGGCGCCGGCGTTGACTCGTCCACCGAGGTCCGCTCCGGCGACGAATTCGAGGCCGACGACCAGGCCGGCGCCGGCGACCAAGGCCTGATGTTCGGTTACGCCACCAACGAGACCGACGAGTACATGCCGCTGCCCATCGCCCTGGCCCACCGCCTGGCCCGCCGCCTGACTCAGGTCCGCAAGGAGGGCATCGTCGACCACCTGCGCCCGGACGGCAAGACTCAGGTCACCTTCGCTTACGACGACGCCGGCAACCCGAAGCACCTGGACACCATCGTCATTTCCACCCAGCACGATGAGGAAATCACCCAGGAGCAGCTGGCCGAGCAGCTGCGCACCCACGTGGTCGAGTGGGTCATCAAGGACGCCGGCCTGGCCCATTTCTACGACTCGGAGCGCACCACGCTGCTGGTCAACCCGTCTGGCTCGTTCATCCTGGGCGGACCGATGGGGGATGCCGGCCTGACCGGCCGCAAGATTATCGTCGACACCTACGGTGGTATGGCCCGCCACGGCGGCGGCGCCTTCTCTGGCAAGGACCCGTCGAAGGTCGACCGCTCGGCGGCCTACGCCATGCGCTGGGTGGCCAAGAACATCGTGGCCGCCGGTCTGGCCGACAAGGCCGAGGTGCAGGTGGCCTACGCCATCGGCCGCGCCAAGCCCGTGGGCCTGTACGTGGAGACCTTCGGCACCGCCCACGGCGAGCTGACTGACGCCGCCATCCAGGCCGCCGTCAACGAGGTCTTCGACCTGCGTCCGGCCGCCATCATCCGCGACCTGGACCTGCTGCGTCCCATCTACCGCCAGACGGCCGCCTATGGTCACTTCGGGCGCACGGATGTTGACCTGCCTTGGGAGTCGACCGAGCGGGCCGCCGCCCTGCGCGCTGTCGCCGGGCTGTAGAATCGGGGCCTATGCCTCCCAAGACACCCGCTGCCACCAAACCGGTGGCGCGGGTGTTGCCTTTATTGGGCATCTCCCACCTGGACCGCGGTTTCGACTACTACGTCAGCGAGGCCGACTCGGAGGCCGCCCAGCCCGGGGTGCGCGTGCGCATCCGCTTCGCCGGCCGCCTGTGCGACGCCCTCGTGCTCAGCCGCGAGCCGAGCCCGGAATTTAGCGGCGAGCTGCGTTTTATCGAGCGGGTCATTTCGGACTTCGTGGTCTACCCGCCGCAGCTGGCCGCGCTGGTCGAATCCCTCGCGGACCGTTACGGCGGGGTGCGCTCTGACATCATCCGCTCGGCCCTGCCGCCGCGGCACGCCAAGGCCGAAGAGGCGGACTTCTCCACGCCCTGGGAGGAGCTCGGTTCCACCACGGAACCGGACCTGTCGGACTGGGCCGGCTACGTCCACGGGCAGTCCTTCGTCGACTACGTCTTAAGCGGCAACCCCGCCCGCGCGGCCTGGCAGATGGCCCCCGGTAACGAGTGGCACCGCCCCCTGGCGGCCTTGAGCGCCAAGGTCGCCATCGACGGCGGCGCGGTGCTGCTGGTCGTGCCCACCCAGCGCCAGCTCGACGAGCTGGAAGAAAGCCTGCGCGACTACGTCTCCGCCAAGCAGATCACCGTCCTGTCCAACAGCCTGGGCCCGCAGGCGCGCTACCGGCGTTTCCTCTCCGCGGTAAAGGGGCAGGCCCGGATCGTGCTGGGCACCCGTTCGGCCGCCTTCGCCCCGGTGAAGGGACTAAAGCTGGCCGTGGTGGTCGACGACGGCAACGACAACTTGGTCGACAACGTCAAGCCCTACGTGCATGCCCGCGAGGTCCTAAGCACGCGCGCCGCCCAGGAGTCCGCCTCGCTAATCATCGCCGGGTTCTCCCGCACCGCGGAGGCCCAGCTTTTGGTCGAGGCCGGCTGGATGCACGATCTCGTCCCGGCCCCGGCCACCCTGCGCGCCCGGATGCCCGCGGTGCTGCCCGTCGGCACCTACGGCATTGAACTATCCCGCAATACCGAGGGCGGGACCACCCGGCTGCTGGGGCCGGCCTTCCAGGCGATGGCCCGCGCGCTGGACCGCGGCGAGCCCGTCCTGGTGCAGTCCCCGCGGGCCGGCTACATGCCCATCCTGGCGTGCGGGAATTGCCGCGCGCCGGCCCGCTGCCGGCATTGCAATGGGCCCATTGGCCTGCCGCCGGAGGAAGGTTTCGGCGCCGCGGGGCAGGCCTCCGCCCCGACCTGCCGCTGGTGCGGGCGGATAGCCGCCCATCATCGCTGCAGCGAGTGCGGCTCGCCACGGCTGCGCGCCATCGTGCTGGGGCAGGAGCGCACCGCCGAGGAATTCGGCCGCGCCTTCCCCTCGGTACGCGTCAAAGTCTCCGGCGGCAACCGCGTCATCGAGGACATCGAACACGCCGCGCAGCTGGTGGTCGCGACCCCCGGGGCGGAGCCACCCGTGCGTGGCGGCGCCTATGGGGCGGTCATCTTGATGGACACGGGCGCGCTGCTCAACCGCCAGGACCTGCGCGCCGGCGAGGATACCTTGGCCAAATGGGCCCGGGCTGCCCGCCTGGCCGCCCCGGCGGGTCAGGGCGGCGAGGTCATCGTCGCCGCCGACCCGGACCTGCCGCTGGTGCGTTATTTGGCCGAATGGGACTTCGCGGCGGCCGCGCACGCGGAGCTGTCCAGCCGGCGCGAGGTGCGCTTCCCGCCGGCGGTGCACATGGCCGCCATCGACGGCCCGGACGCGGCCTTGGACGGCTTCCTGGAGCTAGCGGAGCTGCCCGCCAACGCGGAAATCCTCGGCCCGGTGCCGCTCCCGCCGGGGCTGAAGCTGCCCGGCGACTACGACGAGCAGCGCCTGGGCCCGCCCCAGCGGGTCCTTGTGCGCACCCCGCTGGGTCCGCGTTCCGAGCTCGGCCGCGCCCTGCGGCAGGCGAACGCGGCGCGCACTTCCCGCAAGGACGACGCGCCCCTGCGCATTCAGGTAGATCCGATCCATATCGGCTAAGGCGGCGCGCCAGCCGCCAGAAAGGAACAGCGACCATGACATTGCGACCGATTCGCCTGTTCGGCGATCCCGTGCTCAACACCGCCGCGGACGCGGTGACCTCCTTCGGCCCGGGGCTGCGCACCCTGGCCCGGGACATGCTCGAGACCATGGACGACGCCGGCGGGGTCGGGCTGGCCGCCAACCAGGTGGGCGTGACCCAGCGGGTCTTCGTCTACGACTGCCCAGACGGCGGCGCGAGCCGGCGCGGCGTACTGGTCAATCCCTCCTGGACCGCGGTGGGCCGCGGCGCCGACGGGGAAGCCGCACCACTGGTGGCCGGGCGGGAAGGCTGCCTGTCCATCCCCGGGGTGCCCGGCACCGTGCCGCGGCACGAGCGGATCGTGGTCCGCGGCTTCGACGAGTGGGGCCGGCCGGTGTGCCTGCTCGCCGGCGGGCTCCTGGCGCGCTGCATTCAACACGAGTCGGATCACCTGGATGGGGTGCTGTTCCTGGCGCACCTGAGCACCGAGGATCGCCGGGAAGCAATGGCTACCATCCGCTCCGCGGACTGGTTTAACCGTTAGGAGGTACCAGTCCGTATCATGAGGGAGACAACGCCAAACGCGAAGGTTAACCGGGGCGCCCGGTCAGCCCGCGGGAAGCGGGGAGCGAGAGGTCAATTGGGAAGGACGAGGGCCTAACCGTCATGCGAATTGTTTTTGCCGGGACACCAGAGCCGGCAGTGGTTGCCTTAGAAAAGCTCATTGCATCGGAGCACGAGGTCGTAGCCGTCATCACGCGGCCGGACGCGCGCCGCGGGCGCGGGCGGAGCCTGCACCCCAGCCCGGTCAAGGCCTGCGCGGAAAGCCACGGCATTGAGGTGCTCACGCCCACGACCCTGAAGCCGGGCACCGAGGACGGCCAGGAGCTGCGCCGCCGGCTCATCGAGCTGGCGCCCGAGGCCATCCCGGTCGTGGCCTACGGCAACCTGATCACCCCGGACCTGCTGGGCGTGGCGCCGCACGGCTGGGTCAACCTGCACTTTTCCCTCCTACCCGCCTGGCGGGGTGCGGCACCCGTCCAGGCCGCCATCGCCGCCGGCGACGACATCACGGGGGCGACCACCTTCCGGATCGACGAGGGCCTGGATACCGGCGAGATCCTCGGCACCGTCACGGAGGAGATCCAGCCCACCGACACCGCCGACGATTTGCTGACCCGGCTGGCTTATACCGGCGGCGACCTGCTGGTGGCCACGATGGACCTGCTGGACAGCGGCGAGGCCGCGCCGCGTCCCCAGGAGGGGGAGGCGACCTACGCCGCCAAGATTTCCAAGGACGATGCCCGCATCCGCTGGCAGGACCCGGCCTTTGCCATCGACCGCACCGTGCGCGCCCACACCCCGGCCCCGGGCGCGTGGACGCTGTGGGGAGACAAGCGCGTCAAGCTGGGCCCGTTGACGCCCGTCCGCCTGGACGGTGAGGCCCTCCCAGACAGTGACGCGCTGGAACAGCTGCAGCCGGGCGAGCTGCACGTGGCCAAGGACGCCGTCTTCGTCGGCACCGGCAACGGCGTGGTGCAGCTGGGTAACATCCAGCCGCCGGGCAAGAAGATGATGGAGGCCGCGGCCTGGGCCCGGGGCCTGAACCAGAACGATGGAAAGGTGGTCTTCGAATGAGTGGTGGTTTCCGTTCCCGCTCCAAGTCGGGAGACAAGCCGAAGGACAAGCCCGCCCAGGGAGCCGGCCAGAGTCGTGACGGCAACGGCCGCGGGCGTAACGGTCGCGGCGGCGGGCGCAATTCCCGCGGCGGGAAGAACTTCCGCGACAACCGAGACAACCGCGGCCACCGGCAGGGGCGCGGGGGCGCCAACGCCGGTTCGTCCCGTCGTCCCGGGCGCTCCAACAGCACCGGGCAGCGCCTGAACGAGCGGGCGCAGGCGGCCTCCCTGGCGCAGGCGGCGAAGCAGGCCGGCCTGGACTTGCCGCGCGCGGTGGCGCTGGAGACCTTGCAGCGCGTGCACCAAGAGGGCGCTTTCGCCAACCTCATCCTGCCGCGGGCACTGCGGGAGCACAACCTCAGCGGCCGCGACGCGGCCTTCGCCACCGAGATCGCCTACGGCACCCTGCGCGCCGAGGGCGTGGTGGACGCGGTCATCGCGCGGTGCTCGAGCCGCGAGCTTTCAGCCATTGCGCCGGCCGTGCTCGACGCCCTGCGCATGGGCGTCTACCAGGTGCTCTACACCCGGGTCGAGGATCACGCCGCCGTGGATACCACCGTGCGCCTGGTCGAGGCGGCCGGGGAGACCAAGGCCAAGGGCTTTGCCAACGGCATCATGCGCTCGGTCACCCGCCGCAGCCGCGAGGACTGGATCAACCTGCTGGCCCCGGACGATGAGGTCGCGCGCCTGGCCTTCGAGCACGCCCACCCGGAGTGGATCGCCCGTTCCTTCGCCCGCGTGGTCGGCCGCGAGGAACTGCCCGCCGCGCTGGCCGCGGACTCCGAGCGACCCATGGTGCACCTGGTGGCGCGCCCCGGGGAAATTACCGCCGAGGAACTCGCGCTGATGACCGGCTGCGAGCAGGGGCGCTACTCGCCCTATGCGGTCTACTTGGAGCACGGCGACCCGGCGGACCTGGAGCCGGTCAAGGAGCGCATGGCCGCCGTCCAGGACGAGGGCTCCCAGCTCATCGCCCGGGCCGTCGTCGAAGCCGAGGTCATCGGCGAGGATCACGGCCGCTGGCTGGACCTGTGCGCTGGCCCGGGCGGCAAGGCAGCGCTGATGGGCGCGCTCGCGCGCATCGAGGGCGCGAAGGTGGACGCCGTCGAGGTCAGCGAGCACCGCGCCAAGCTCATCGACCGCACCGCCGGGGACCTGCCGGTGCGGGTCCACGTGGCCGACGGCCGCGATCCGGGCCTCGAGCCCGGCTACGACCGCGTACTCGTCGACGCGCCCTGCTCCGGGCTGGGCGCCCTGCGCCGCCGCCCGGAGGCCCGCTGGCGCAAGGAGGAGGCCGACCTGGCTGAGCTCAGCCGCCTGCAGTTCGAGCTGCTGCGCTCCGGGCTGGAGCTGCTCCGCCCGGGCGGCATCCTCATCTACTCGACCTGCTCGCCGGATCTGCGCGAGACCCGCTCCATCGTGGACAAGGCCGTCGCGCAGCTGGGCGCCGTGGAGGAGGACGCGCACGCGCTGCTGCCGGAGGCAATGACCGACGTGGGCGAGGAGAAGTCGGTCCAGATATGGCCGCACCGGCACGGCACGGACGCGATGTTCTTCGCGGCCCTCCGCCGGAAGGATACGTAGGATAGTAGACATGTCAGCACCGATCATTTCGCCGTCCATCCTGGCCGCGGATTTCTCCCGGCTCGGCCAGCAGATCTCCGCCATTTCCAACGCGGACTGGATCCACGTCGACATCATGGACGGCCACTTCGTTCCCAACCTCTCCTTTGGCCCGGGGATTACCTCCACGGTCAACGGCCTGACCGACCAGCACCTGGACGTGCACCTGATGATCGAGCACCCCGAGAAATGGGCGCAGACCTATATCGAGGCCGGCGCCGACTGCGTCATCTTCCACGTCGAGGCCATGGAGAACGCGGCCGCCGTGGTCGAGCTGGCCCGCGACCTGCGCGGCCAGGGGGTTATGGCCGGCATTTCCATCAAGCCGGACACTCCCATCGAGCCCTGGCTGGAGATTCTGGAAGAGCTCGACCTGGTCCTGGTCATGAGCGTAGAGCCCGGCTTCGGCGGCCAGAAGTTCATGCCGGAGATGTTGGACAAGGCCCGGGCCCTGCGCGCGGCGATCGACTCCCGCGGCCTGAAGACCCTCATCGAGATCGACGGCGGCATCGACGCCACGACCATCACGCAGGCCGCGGCCGCCGGGGTGGATGCCTTCGTGGCCGGCTCCGCCGTCTTCAAGCACGCCGACCCGGGCCAAGCCGTCGACGAACTGCGCTCGGCCGCCACCCAAGCCACCGCCTCTTAACAACCGCCACCTACCGCGCGCACAGCCGCCGGGCTGGGCCGAGGAAGCCAGAATCTTTGGAAAGGAATCGCATGCCAGAAGGACTCGCAGCGGGCATCGAGCGCGCCATGGAACGAGCAATCGAATTAGGCGCCGGCGTGCGGGGGACGACCAGCCCGAACCCGCCGGTGGGCGCGGTCGTGCTCGGCGCGAACGGCGAAATCGTCGGCGAGGGAGCCACGCAGCCGGCCGGCAGTGACCACGCGGAGGTCGTGGCCTTGCGCGCGGCCGGTCAGGCCGCGGCCGGCAGCACCGTGGTCGTGACCCTGGAGCCGTGCAACCACACCGGGCGCACCGGCCCGTGCGCGCAGGCGCTTATCGATGCCCAGGTGGCGCGCGTTATCTACCTGCACGCGGATCCCACCGGCGCGGCTGGCGGCGCCGAGGCCCTGCGCCAGCACGGCATCGAGGTCGAAAAGCGGGACGTGCCGGCCGCCCTGCGCACCCGGGACGCCGTGATCCCGTGGCTGACCGCGGTGCGCCTGAAGCGCCCGCACGTGACCGTGAAATTCGCCCAGACCCTGGACGGGTACACCGCCGCGGCCGACGGGACCAGCCAGTGGATCACCGGCACCGCCGCCCGCGAGTACGCCCATCGCGACCGCGCCCACCGCGACGCGATCGTGGTCGGCACCGGAACGGCGCTCGCGGATAACCCCTCGCTGACCGCGCGGCGGGCCGACGGCAGCCTCTACGAGCACCAGCCGCGGCGCGTGGTCATCGGCAAGCGCGATCTGCGCGCCGCGGGCCCGGCGTCGACCAACCTCCGGGAGCTGGGTTATACCCAGTACGGCGATCTCGAAGAGGCCATGGAGGAGATGTACGACGACGGGGTGCGCGACGTGCTCGTCGAGGGCGGGGCCGGGCTGGCCAGCGCCCTGTTCTACGGCGGCTACGTGGACGCCATCAACGCCTATATTTCGCCGGTGCTGCTGGGCGAGGGGCTCGGCATCCTGGCCCACCCGCTGGCCGACACCCTGGCGGACGCCCCGCGCTTCCATCACCTGGGTACCCGCCAGCTGGGCGAAGACGTCCTGGTGGAATACGTCACCAGCGACGCGGCGTTGGAGAGCATGAAGCTCTAGCACAACTGAATACCTTTTGAAACGAACGAAGACGCAGACGCAGTGAGCGCCGCCGAGCACGGCGGCGGTCAACCGCGAAGGAGATACGCACCAGAAGTGTTTACCGGCTTGATAGAAGAGACTGGGGCAGTGGAGTCCCTCGAGCAGCTGGGGGATTCCATCCGGCTGTGGGTTCGCGCCCCGCACGTGGTCCAGGACGCGGGCCTGGGGGATTCGATCGCCGTCAACGGCGTGTGCCTGACCGTGGCGGAGCTCAACGCGGAGCGGACCGGGTTTGCCGCGGACGTGATGCAGGAATCCCTGAACCGCAGCGCGCTGGGCCAGCTCGGCGTTGGCGACCGGGTGAACCTGGAGCGGGCCTTGGCGGCCTCGGCGCGGCTAGGCGGCCATATCGTCCAAGGCCACGTCGACGGCACGAGCCACCTGATCGAGCGCACGCCCTCGGAGCATTGGGAGGTCCTGCGCTTCGAGCTGCCGGAGCAGCTGGCGCGCTACGTGGTGGAGAAGGGCTCCATCGCCATCAACGGAACCTCGCTGACCGTCAGCGCCCGCGGGGAGGACTGGTTCGAGGTTTCCCTCATCCCGGTGACCCTGCGGGATACCACCCACGGCGACCTAGCGCCCGGCGACGTGGTGAACCTAGAGGTCGATATCCTGGCGAAATACGTCGAGAATATGCTGGCCTACCCGAAGACTGGCGGCGCTGTCGACCCGACTAAGGTTGAGCACTATGAGCGTTGAGGAGCAGCAGACCGCCGCGGGTAGCGTGCGGCTGGATTCGGTGGAGACCGCCATCGCGGAGATCGCGGCCGGCAAGCCCGTCGTCGTGGTCGATAACGAGGACCGAGAAAACGAGGGCGATCTGATCTTCGCCGCCGAGCTGGCCACCCCGGAGCTGGTCGCTTTCATGGTGCGTTATTCCTCCGGCTATATCTGCGCCCCGCTGTTGCCGGCTGACTGCGCCCGGCTGAACCTGCCGCCCATGGTCGCGCGCAACGAGGACGTGCGCGGCACCGCCTACACGGTGACCGTCGACGCCGCCACCGGCACCACGGGCATTTCCGCCACCTCCCGCGCCGAGACCATCCGCCGCCTGGCGGATCCGGAATCCACCACGCAGGACTTCACCCGCCCCGGCCACGTGGTACCGCTGGCCGCCCGCCCGGGCGGGGTGCTGGAGCGCGAGGGCCACACGGAGGCCTCGGTCGACCTGGCCCGCCTGGCGGGCCTGCGCCCGGCCGGCGTGCTGTGCGAGATCGTCTCCGAGGAGGATCCGACGGACATGGCGCGCTCGCCGGAGCTGCGCCGCTTCGCCGACGCGCACGGCCTGGCGATGATCTCCATCGAGCAGCTCATCCAGTGGCGCCGCCGCCACGAGTCCCAGGTCGAGCGCGTCGTGGACACCCAGCTGCCCACCGACTACGGCCGCTTTACCGCCATCGGCTACCGCCACGCGGTGGATGGCCAGGAGCACGTGGCTCTTATCGCCGGCGACCCAGAGCAGCTGCGCGGTGCGGAAAACGTCACCGTGCGCGTCCACTCGGAGTGCCTGACCGGGGACGTCTTCTCCTCCCGGCGCTGCGACTGCGGCCAGCAGCTGCACCGCTCCCTGGAGATCATCCAGGGCGCCGGCAGCGGCGTGGTCATCTACCTGCGCGGCCACGAGGGCCGCGGCATTGGTTTGCTCCACAAGCTGCAGGCCTACCAGCTCCAGGACCAGGGCTTGGATACCGTGGACGCGAACCTGGAACAGGGCCTGCCGGAAGACGCCCGCGAGTACTCCGTGGCGGGGCAGATCCTGCGGGATCTGGGCATCGTCTCGGCCCGCCTGCTGACCAACAACCCGCACAAGGGCCAGGGCCTGGCCGGCTTCGGCGTCGACGTGAGCGAGCACCAGCCGCTGGAGGTCACGCCGAACGCGGACAACATCAAATACCTGCGCACCAAGCGCGACCGGATGGGGCACCACCTGCCGCAGGTCGCCGCCTGGGACGCCGAGCACGGCGTCACCTCCTAGGCAGTACCAGCTGCCGCGCACGGCGCAGCACCACCGCTAAGACAGCACCACCGACAGGAAACACCACCGACCGGAAAGAGGTACCGAAATGAGTAAGGAAGGCTTGTCGGCGATCGACTCGGTCGATGCGCGCGGGATTTCCGTCGCCGTTATCACGGCCACCTGGAACGCGGATATCTGCGACCAGCTCCACGCCGAGGCGCTGGCGGCCGCCGAGCGCAACGGCGCCCATGCCGAGGGCTTCCGCGTCGTCGGGGCCCTGGAGATCCCCGTGGCTGTCCAGGCCGCGGCGCGGCGCTTCGACGCCGTGGTGGCGCTCGGCTGCGTCATCCGCGGCGGCACCCCGCACTTTGACTATGTCTGCGACTCCGTGACCCAGGGGCTGACCCGGATCGCGCTGGATGAGTCCACCCCGGTGGCCAACGGCATCCTCACCGTCAACGACCACGACCAGGCCGTCGATCGGGCGGGTTTTGCCGGCTCCGCTGAGAACAAGGGTTCCGAGGCCATGGTGGCGGCGCTCGACACCGTTGTGAAGCTGCGGGCGATTAACCAATCCGGTAGTGCGGACGTAGACTATGAGGGCGCAGAAAAAGGAGTGGAGCACTGATGACTGACAGCACTGGCAAGCCGGCGAAGCCACAACTGTCCGAAGAGGAGTTGCTGGCCTATACCCGCATCGATCCCTTCGCCCAGACCAGCAACAAGCCGTGGGATCTCGAGGTCAAGTCCCCGTACCTGCGCAAGCTGGCGGTCATCGTCGTCATCGTGGTCATGGCGGTCCACATCTTCATGGGCCTAACCCTGGACATCGAGTTCACGGGCGCGACCGTGACCACCATTGACAAGTTCGCCTTCCCTGGTGTGGGCGTGCTGCTGTCCATCCTGTTCTGGCTCATCCTGACCCGCCCGCGCGTGCGGGCCAACGAGGACGGGGTAGAGATCCGCAACATCGTGGGCACCCGCTTCTACCCGTGGGCGGTCATCTACGGCCTGTCCTTCCCCGAGGGCGCGCGCATGGCGCGCCTCGAGCTGCCGGAATTCGAATACGTACCGATGTGGGCCCTGCAGGCCGGTGACAAGTCCACCATCATGGACTCCGTCAACAAGTTCCGCGCCCTGGAAGCCCGCTACATGCCGCAGGATTAGGCGCCGCCGTGGCTGATCCAACTACCTATCGGCCGGCCCCCGGAACCATCCCCACGGAACCGGGGGTCTATAAGTTCCGAGACGAAAACCGCCGCGTCGTCTACGTCGGCAAGGCAAAAAACCTGCGCGCCCGCCTGTCCAACTACTTCCAGGACATCACCCAGCTGCACCCGCGCACCCGCCAGATGGTGCTGACCGCGGCGTCGGTGGAATGGACCGTGGTGGCCAGCGAGGTGGAGGCCCTCCAGCTCGAATACACCTGGATTAAGCGCTTCGACCCGCGGTTCAACGTCATGTACCGCGACGACAAGACCTACCCGATGCTCGCGGTTTCGGTGGGCGAGCGCTTCCCCCGCGCGTTTTTCTACCGCGGTCCGCGGCGCAAGGGCGTGCGCTATTTCGGCCCCTACTCGCACGCGTGGGCCGTGCGCGAGACCCTGGACTTGCTCACCCGCGTGTTCCCCATGCGCACCTGCACCAAGGGCGTGTTCAACCGCCACGAGGCGCTCGGCCGGCCCTGCCTGCTGGGCTATATCGGCAAGTGCGATGCCCCGTGCATCGGCCGCGTCAGCGAGGACGAGCACCGCGCCACCGTCAAACGCCTGGTCTCCTTCATGAACGGCAATACCGCCCCGGTGACCCGCCAGCTCACCCAGGAGATGGAAGAGGCCTCGGCCAACCTGGAATTCGAGCGAGCCGCGCGCCTGCGGGACGACCTGGGCGCCATCAACAAGATCATGGAGCAGCAGGCCGTCGTCTTCGGCGACGGCACGGACGCCGATCTCATCGCCTTCCACACCGACGAGCTCGAGGCCGCGGTGCAGATCTTCCACGTGCGCGACGGGCGCATCCGCGGCCAGCGCGGCTGGGTCGTGGAGAAGGTCGGCGACCAGGCCAGCACCGAGACGGTCGCCGAGGGGCAAGAGGATCCGGCGCTGCCGGCGCTCATCCAGAACTTCCTCATCCAGTTCTATTCCGACGCCGTGGAGCGCGAGAAGCAGGAGGCCGCCGAGGACGCGGCCATCGACCTGGGGGTGCCGCGGCGCGGCGTCGACCAGGAATCCCACGCGAAGTCCCGCACGGTCAAGGTGGTCCCGCCGGAGATCCTGGTCCAACGTCCGCCGGCCGAGGACGCGGAGGTCAAGCAACTGCTGGAGGAGCTGCGTGGGGCCCGGGTGGATCTGCGCGTGCCGCAACGCGGGGACAAGCGCGCCCTGATGGCAACGGTCGCGCGCAATGCCAAGGACGCCCTGCGCCAGCACAAGCTCAAGCGCGTGGGCGATCTGACCGCCCGTTCGGCCGCGCTGCAGGACATCCAGGAAGCCCTGGGCATGGAGCAGGCGCCCCTGCGCATCGAGTGCACGGATATCTCCCACATCCAGGGCACCGACGTGGTGGCCTCCCTCGTGGTCTTCGAGGACGGCCTGCCGCGGAAGTCGGACTACCGGCGTTACCGCATCAAGGAAGCGGCCGGCGACGGCCGCTCCGACGACGTCGGCTCGATTGCGGAGGTCACCCGCCGCCGCTTCAAGCGCCACCACGTGGATAAGCTGGCCAACCCGGATGAGGAATCGGAGGAGCAGACCTTCTCCGACGAGCAGGTCGTGGAGGAATCCGCGGAGGCCGGGCGGCGTTTCGCCTACCCGCCGCAGCTGTTCATCGTCGACGGCGGCGCGCCGCAGGTGGCCGCGGCTCAGGAGGTCTTCGACGAGCTGGGCATTAACGACGTCGTGCTGGTGGGGCTGGCGAAGCGCCTGGAGGAAATCTGGGTGCCGGGCGACGACGAGCCGGTGATCCTGCCGCGTAACTCGCAGGCGCTCTACCTGCTGCAGCAGATCCGCGACGAGGCCCACCGCTTTGCGATTACCTACCACCGCCAGCAGCGCTCGGCGCGGATGCGCTCGTCGGTGCTGGACTCCATCCCCGGGCTCGGGCCGCAACGGCGCAAGGACCTGGTCAAGCATTTCGGTTCCGTCAAGAAGCTCAAGCAGGCCTCCGTCGAGGAAATCGCCGAGGTCAAGGGCTTCGGCCCGAAGCTGGCCCAGACCGTCTTCGACGGCCTGCAGGCCCGCTAAGAATCCTGGCGGGCCGGGATCGGCCGCGAACCAGATAGAATGGCCCCATGGCACAATTTGTCACCCCTCCCATCCTGCTGACCGGCATGTCCGGCGGCGGGCTCAGCTCGGCGGCCAAGGTCTTAGAAGACAAGGGCTATTTCGTCGCGCACAACCTGCCCCCGGTGCTCATCGTGGAGCTGCTGGAGCTGTGCGCCCAGGACGACTCGCCCGTCGACAAGGTCGCCGTCGTCACCGACGTGCGCAGCCGGATGTTCCCCGGTTCCTTGCTGGAGACCTTCGACCAGCTGCGCGAGCGGGACATGCAGCCCACCGTGTTGTTCATGGATGCCCGGGACGACGTGCTGATCCGGCGTTTCGACTCCGTGCGGCGCACCCACCCGCTGCAGGGCGAGGACACGCTGAAGATTGGCATCCGGCGGGAGCGCGACGCCATCGCGAGCGTGCGCGCCCGCGCGGATATCATCCTGGACACCACGAACCTGTCGGTCCACGATCTGCGCCGCGCCATCGAGGCCTCCTTCGGGCCGCTGGGCAGCCAGAAGCAGCACGTCACCGTCGAGTCTTTCGGCTTCAAGCACGGCTCGCCGCGCGACGCGGACCTGGTCGTCGACGTGCGCTTCCTCCCGAACCCGTACTGGGTTCACGAGCTGCGGCCCTACCGCGGCACGGACGCGCCGGTGGCTGATTACGTGCTTTCCCAACCGAGCGCGGAAGAGTTCATCGATCGATTCATGGCGATGCTGGATTCCATGCTGGCGGGTTACCACCACGAGGGCAAGAACTTCATCACGGTCGGCGTCGGCTGCACCGGCGGGCACCACCGCTCCGTGGCCGTGGCCGAGGAGATCGCCCACCGGCTCGGCGAGAAGGGCAAGGTCGACGTGAGCGTCCTGCACAGAGATATCGAGCGGGACTAGAAAATATAGCCCGCCGCGGATAGCGAAAACTTAAAGGAACTGAATACACCCACAACGAACCGGGGCGAAAACGCCCGCAGAGTCGGTGGCCGACGGGCCGGATGGGGCGGGCACGGGCACGATCTGTGCCCAACCCGCTGCTAAGTCCCGTGTCCTGGGCCTTGAAGATTTTAGGCCCGGGGCAGCGGCCACCGGCGATGAGACCATAGAAAGGCGGCAGGGATCTTTTCCAATGTCTAATCCCTTCCACGTAGCCTGCCTGGGCGGCGGGCATGGCTTGTACCAAACTTTGCTCGCGGCGCAGGAGACCGGCGCCACGAAGGTGACCGCAATCGTGACCGTGGCCGACGACGGCGGCTCCTCCGGGCGCCTGCGCCGCGAGCTGGCGATCATCCCGCCGGGGGATCTGCGCATGGCGCTGGCGGCGCTGTCCGACGGCGAGGACGAGGGCCGCTTCTGGGCGACCACGCTCCAACACCGTTTCGGCGGGCACGGGGCGCTGGCCGGACATGCGCTAGGCAACCTGCTCATCGCGGGGCTGACGGAGATTTTGGGCGATAGCCAGGCCGCCCTCGACAAGGTCGCGGAGCTGACCGAGTCGCACGGCCGGGTCCTGCCGGTGGTCAACGAGCCGCTGGAAATCGAGGCCGAGGTCGCGGGCCTCGACGAGGACCCGCGCGTGGTGCGCTCGGTCCGCGGCCAGGTGGCCGTCGCCTCGACGCCGGGCCAGGTCCGCCGCGTGCGGATCATCCCCGAGGACGCAAAGGTCAACGACTTGGTGTTGGAAGCCATCGGCCAGGCCGACCTCATCACGCTGGGGCCGGGCTCGTGGTTTTCCTCCGTGCTGCCGCACGTGGTCATCCCGCGCCTGATGGAGGCCATCAGCGCCGCCGATGCCCTGCGCGTGGTGGTGCTCAACCTGTCCGCGGAGCCGGGGGAGACCCAAGGCTTTTCCGCGGAGCGCCACCTCCACGTCCTGGCTCAGCACGCCCCGGGCCTGCGGATCGACAAGATCTTGGTGGAGGAGAAGATCCTCACCGCGCCCAGCGAGCGGGAGTACCTGCAGCGCGCGGCCCGCGCCCTAGGCGCCACGGTCGAATATGCGGATCTCTGCCGGCTGGACGATAATGGGCAGCCCACCAGCGTCCACGATCCGGATAAGCTGTCCGCTGCGCTTTCCCGGATGCATTCCGCTTTCCTCGAGGCCGGGCGCTAGAATAGGCAGTCTGTTTTAATATTTTTTCATCTCTATTTCGATTACCTGACGACAACCGGTGTGGTGCTGCGGGCCGGAAGCTGGCACCGCAGGATAGAAAGGGCAGGAAGGCATAAAAGATGACTCTTACCGACGCGGTGAAAAAAGAGTTAACGGCGGTGCACGCCACCCGCACTAGCGCGCGGGCAGCAGAGCTGGCGGCCATCTTGCGTTTCGCCGGCGAGCTGACCGTCTCAGGCAGCTCCATGATGTACGAGGTGCAGCTGCCCGACCAGGACACGGCCGACCGGGTCATCGCGGCCCTAGACGAGCTTTACGGGATCAAGGTGGGAAGCCACGTGGTGGGCCCGACCGCCGCCCAGGCCCACAAGCGGGCCCGCATCCACATCCGCATCACCGACGGCACCCCCGACCTGGTCCGCCGCTTGGGGCTTATCACCCGCTCCGGGCACCCGGTAGTGGGCCTGCCGCCGCAGGTGATTTCCGGCTCCATCGCCGACAACGAGGCCGCGTGGCGCGGGGCCTTCCTCGCCGCCGGCTCCCTCACCGAGCCGGGGCGGTCCTCCTCGCTCGAGGTCCTTTGCCCGTGCCAGGAGGCCGCCCTGGCCCTGGTGGGCTGCGCCCGGCGCCTGGGGCTGTCCGTCAAGACCAAGGAGACCCGCGGCGCCGACCGCGTGGTCGTGCGCGACGGCGACGCCATCGGCGCGCTGCTGACCCGCATGGGCGCCCAGGTCACCCGCCTGAAGTGGGAGAAGAAGCGCCTCCGCAACGAGGTGCGCATGAGCGGGGAGCGCCTGCAGAACTTCGACGACGCCAACCTGCGCCGCTCGGCCCGCGCGGCAGTTACGGCGGCCGCCCGCGTGGAACGCGCCATGGAGATCCTGGGCGACGACGTGCCGGAGCACCTGGCGGATGCCGGCCAGCTGCGCGTGCAGCACCGCGAAGCCTCGCTGGAGGAGCTCGGCCGCCTGGCCGATCCGCCGATGACTAAGGACGCGGTGGCCGGCCGTATCCGCCGCCTGCTGTCCATGGCGGACAAGCGGGCCGAGGAGCTGGGCATCCCGTCGACGAGCGAAGCGGTCACCGAGGACCTCTTCGACGCGGACGGCGCCGGGCACGGCGAGCACCAGGACGACGGCGAGAACTAGCCCGCCGCAGAGCGACCAGGGGAGTGGTCTAACCCGCCCCGCCCGTGGTCCTGTGCCCAGAATCACGTCCGCTATCTTTCCTTCGCGGGTATGCAGGCCCAATCGGGCACCGCGCGTCTACCTGCGGTTATGGGCGCTATTTTGTGGCCGTGTCCAGGAATATTAGTCACTGAATGTGGGAATATGTCTGGTTTTGTTGATTTGCTTTCCGTAACCCGTGCGCGCTAGCGCGAGCGTCGGTAGTATCGGACCTGTTGGAAGTTGTCGAGGAAAAGCCAAACTACCTCACGTAGCCCTCGGTGAGTTCCACCAGACGTAAAACCTTACGTACATCCAATTTTCTAGGAGAACATCAAGTGACTATCCGCGTAGGCATCAACGGCTTCGGGCGCATTGGCCGCAACTTCTTCCGCGCAGTCGTCGAAGGCGAGCACGACTTGGAGATCGTCGCGGTCAACGACCTGACCGACAACCAGACCTTGGCAAACCTGCTGAAGTACGACTCCGTCCTGGGACGCTTCCCGGGCGAAATCACCTACGACGACGAGTCCATCACCGTCGATGGCAAGCGCGTGGTCGTCACCGAGGAGAAGGATCCGAAGGATCTCAACTGGGGCGAGCACGGCGTGGACATCGTCATCGAATCCACCGGCAAGTTCCGCACCGGCGAGAGCGCCCGCGCTCACATTGAGTCCGGCGCCAAGAAGGTCATCATCTCCGCCCCGGGCAAGGAGGTCGACGCCACCTTCGTCTACGGCGTCAACTCCGAGGAGTACGACCCGGCTAACCACCACATCATCTCCGCTGCGTCCTGCACCACCAACTGCCTGGCTCCGATGGCCAAGGTGCTGGACGAGAAGTTCGGTATCGAAAACGGCCTGATGACCACCATCCACGCCTACACCGGTGACCAGCGCCTGCAGGACGCTCCGCACAAGGACCTGCGCCGCGCTCGCGCCGCTGCCGTCAACATGGTTCCGACCTCCACCGGCGCTGCCAAGGCCGTGGCTAAGGTCCTGCCGAACCTGGAGGGCAAGCTGGACGGCTACGCCATGCGCGTGCCGATCATCACCGGCTCCGCTACCGACCTGACCTTCACCGCCTCCCGCGACGTCACCGTCGAGGAAGTCAACGCCGCCATCAAGGCAGCCTCCACCGGCGAGTTCGCTGACGTCCTGGGCTACACCGAGGATCCGCTGGTCTCCACTGACATCGTCACCGACGGCCACGGCTGCATCTTCGACTCCGGTATGACCAAGGTCTCCAACGGCAACCTGGTTAAGGTTCTCGGCTGGTACGACAACGAGTGGGGCTACACCGCCCAGCTGCTGCGCCTGACCGACCAGGTGGCAGCCAACCTCTAAGAAACAGTTTCTCTAAGAACTAGTTTCTGTGACACCGACCCAGCGCAGGCCCAGCCCAACTCACGGCGCCGCCCGCGTTGGGTCGGTATTGTTTTAGGTGCATCAACTTTCGCCAAAGGAGTAGAAAAACTATGGCTTTCAAGACGCTAGACGAACTGCTGTCCGAGGGCGTGGAGTCCCGCCACGTGCTCGTGCGCTCCGACTTCAACGTCCCCCTGGATGACGAGGGCAATATCACGGACCCGGGCCGTATTACCGCTTCGCTGTCGACCATCCGCGCGCTGGTCGACGGCGGCGCCAAGGTCATCCTGACCGCCCACCTGGGCCGCCCGAAGGGCGAGGTTAACCCGAAGTACTCCCTGGCTCCGGTCGCGGAAGCCCTGTCCGAGGCCCTGGGCCAGTACGTCGCCCTGGCCGGCGATGTCTGCGGCGAGGACGCGCACGAGCGCGCCAACGGCCTGAACGACGGCGACGTCGTCCTGCTGGAAAACGTCCGCTTCGACCCGCGCGAGACCTCCAAGGACGAGGCCGAGCGCGAGGCCTTCGCCGGCGAGCTGGCCGCCCTGGCCGCCGACAACGGCGCTTTCGTCTCCGACGGCTTCGGCGTGGTCCACCGCGCCCAGGCGTCGGTCTACGATGTCGCCAAGAAGCTGCCGGCCTACGCCGGCAAGCTGGTCCAGAAGGAGCTGGATGTGCTCTCCACCGTGGCGAAGGAGCCGGAGCACCCCTACGTCGTCGTCTTGGGCGGCGCGAAGGTCTCCGACAAGCTCGGCGTCATCGAAGCGCTGGCCGGCAAGGCCGACAAGATCATCATCGGCGGCGGTATGTGCTACACCCTGCTGGCGGCCAAGGGCTACAACGTCCAGAAGTCCCTGCTGCAGGAGGACCAGATCGATAACTGCCGCGACCTGCTCGAGCGCTTCGGCGACAAGATCGTCCTGCCGGTCGACCTGGTCTCCGCCACCGAGTTCGCTGCCGACGCCGAGCACGAGACCACCTCGGTCTCCGAGATCCCGGAGGGCTGGATGTCCCTGGACATCGGCCCGAAGACCGTCCAGGAGTTCGCCTCCGTGCTGGCCGAGTCCAAGACCGTGTTCTGGAACGGCCCGATGGGCGTTTTCGAGATGGAGGCTTTTTCCCGCGGCACCGCCGGCGTGGCCCAGGCCATCATCGACGCCACCAAGGCCAACGGCTCCTTCACCGTGGTCGGCGGCGGCGACTCCGCCGCCTCCGTGCGGGCGCTGGGCCTGGACGAGGACGGCTTCAGCCACATCTCCACCGGCGGCGGCGCCTCCCTGGAGTTCCTGGAAGGCAAGGAGCTGCCGGGCGTTTCCGTCCTCGAAGCCTAGCTCTCGCACGCACCGCGTAACTGCGCGGACAGCCTACGTTTACACCCTAAGAAAGGACCACCACGTCATGGCACGTAAACCGCTCATTGCGGGCAACTGGAAGATGAACCTCGACCACATCGAGGCCATCGGTTCGGTGCAGAAATTCGCCTTCTCCCTGCCGAAGGAATACTACGAGAAGGCGGACGTGGCCTTCCTCGTGCCGTTCACGGATCTGCGCACCATCCAGACCCTGGTCGACGGGGATAACCTGAAGATCACCTACGGCGCGCAGGATGTCTCCCGCCATGAATCCGGCGCTTTCACCGGTGAGGTCTCCGCCCACATGCTGGCCAAGCTGGGCGCCAGCTGGGCCATCGTCGGCCACTCGGAGCGGCGGCAGTACCACTACGAGACGGACGAGACGGTGGCGCAGAAGTCCGCGGCGGCCCTGAGCCAGGGCATTAGCCCGATCGTCTGCGTGGGCGAGCCGCTGGACGTGCGCGAGGCCGGTACCCACGTGGACTACGTGGTCAACCAGACGCGCAACTCGCTGGCCGGCCTGGACAAGGAGCAGCTGGCAAAGGTTGTCGTGGCCTACGAGCCGGTCTGGGCTATCGGCACCGGTAAGGTCGCCTCCGCCGCCGACGCGCAGGAAGTCTGCGCCGCCATCCGCGGCGTCCTCGGCGAGCTGGCCGGTCAGGAGACCGCGCAGCAGATGCGCATCCTCTACGGCGGCAGCATGAAGGTCGATTCCGCGGCCGAGCTGGTCAGCCAGCCGGACGTGGACGGCGGCTTGGTCGGCGGCGCCTCCCTGGTGGGCGAGGACTTCGCCAAGCTGGTGGCCAACGCCGCCAACGCCGTCCAGTAGCAGCCGCGTCCGCCCCGGCACCGAGGATCTCTGGTGCCGGGGTTTTGGCGGGGCGCTACTACTGCCGTAATGGCAGGTGGTGTAGACTAGCCGGAGTACTTCAAGCGCTGGAGCGTGGCGCGCGCGTTGCGTGCTCCCGCTGACCGGCGCGCGGACCTTTCGGCCTTATCGAGAAGCAAGGAATTTTAATGACCCTGGCATTGCAGATCATTCTGGTTATCGCAGCAGTCTTGATGTCTGTGTTCGTCCTGCTCCACAAGGGCAAGGGCGGCGGCCTGTCGAGCCTGTTCGGCGGCGGGGTGCAGTCCAACCTGTCCGGTTCGACCGTCGTGGAAAAGAACCTGGACCGCGTGACCATCGTGATGGTCATCATCTGGCTCGGCTGCGTGATCGGCCTGAACCTGATCACCGCTTTCAGCTAAACCGTCCAACGCGGCGTGTGCCGCCGCGTTAGCTAACCGCCGAAAACCAACACCGCCTAGCTGGTCAAACCAGCTAGGCGGTGTTTGCGTATTTTAGTGTCTATTGTGTCCTCTCGGTGCCGCGTGGGTGGGGCGGCCCGGGACTAGCCTCGGGCGGCGTCGTTGGCCAGGTAGAGGCGGGTAGCCGCCGCGCCCTGGGCGCCCGCGGCCGGCCAGTCGAGGGCGTCTGCGCCGTCGATGACGTGCTGGGCGGCCTCGGCCTTTTCCTCGCCGCTAACTAGCAGCCAGACCTGCTCGGCGCGGCGGACCGCCGGCAGGGTCAGGCTGGCGCGCTCGGCCGGCGGCTTGGGGGAATCCGTCACCGCCACCACGAGGCGTTCTTCCTCGCGGACCGCCGGGGTGTGGGGAAACAGCGAGTTGATATGGCCCTCGCCGCCCATCCCCAGAAGGTGCAGATCGAAACCGCGCGGGGCGAACTCGTCCAGCACCGCGGCGTAGTCCGCGGCGGCCTGCTCGAGGTCCGCCGCGCCCAGGCCGTAGCCGTGGACGTGTGAATCCGGGATGCCGACGTGGTCGAGCAGGGCAGCGCGCGCCTGCCCCTCGTTGGACTCGGGATCGTCGACGGCCACGTTGCGCTCGTCGCCGAAGAAGACGTGCACGCGGGACCAATCCACCTGCAGGGCCGGGAAATCCTCACCCTGGGCCTGGGCGGCGTCGGCAAAACGGCGCAGCTGCTCGAGCATGCCGATGCCCGCGCTGCCGCCGGTGAGCACCACCCGGGCGACCCCGTCGCCGTGGCGGCCGCCGCCGGGTGCCTGGCAGGCGGCGATCAGATCGATGAAGTCGAGTGCGGCCTGCTCGGTGAGGGCGGCCTTGTCCTTGACGCGGCGAATATCGACCATGTGGGAGTGCCTTTCTGATTAGACGTAGCTTACGCGCGGCAGGGCGCGCAGAGCGTTGGCGAAAATCTGATCGGTGTCCAAGTGGCGCAGTTCCTCGGCGAGCACCTCGGCCTGGGAGCGCACGCTGAGCGCCACCAGCGAGGTGGGCGAGTTCGGCACGGCCAGCTCGACGCTGCCGTGGTCGACGACCGTGAGGCTGATGTCGCCGGAATCGCGGTGGAAGATGAGCTTGGAGATAGGGAAGTGGTGGTGCAGGCTCGGGTCGTCCGCGGCGCGGCGCACCGCCACGCCCAGGCGATCGGCCAGCCAGCCGGCGGCCAGGTCCACGGCCGGGTGCGACTTGGGACCGGAGATGGTCACCGATCCGACCGGTTCGTGCGGCAGGCGGTCCAGGGCGGAGGCGACGATGCCGCGCCACAGGGTGATCATCGCCCAGGACATGTCGGAATCACCCGGCTGGTAGTCGTCGGAGAGCTGCTGGAGCATTTGCGGGGTCGGGCCCTCGGAATGGGCGATATCGGTGATGCGGCGCTGGGCCAGGCTGCCGATGGGGGCTTCCGCCGGCGAATCCGGGTAACGGGTAGGCCACCACGCCACAATCGGCGTGTCGGGCAGCAGCAGCGGGGTGACGACGGCCTCGGCCTGGTGGGCGAGCTCGCCGTGCAGGCGCATAATCACGATCTCGGAGGCACCGGCCTCGCCGCCGACGCGCAGCTCCGCGTCCAGGCTGGTGTCGGCTTCCGGGTCCTCGGAGATGACGACCAGCACGCGGGCCGGGTGCTCGTGGGAGGCATCCCGGATGGAGTCGAGGATGACGTTGATGTCATCGCCCTGGTACGCGGAGACAATCAGGGTCAGCACGCGGCCGGTGGTCAGCGTGTAGTGCTCTTGGGCCTCGACCAGCTTCTTGGAGATGTCGCGCGTGGTGGTATCTGGCAAGGGGATAATCATGGCAAATCTCTCTTTTCGCTCGAGCTCTTAAGGGCGGCGCCAGGAGTGGCCCCGGCGGCGCAGCATCTTGTCGGCGGACTCCGGGCCCCAGGTCCCGGCCGGGTATTCGTCCGGCTGGCCGGCCTCGGCCCAGTAATCGAGGATCGGGTCCAGGATCGCCCAGGACAGCTCGACTTCCTCGTTGGTGGGGAAGAGCGAGGACTCGTCCAGCAGGGCGTCGAGGATGAGCCGCTCGTAGGCCTCCGGGGATTCCTCGGTGAAGGCCTCGGCGTAGGCGAAGTCCATGTTCACGTCGCGGACCTCCATGGTCGAGCCCGGCACCTTGGAACCGAAACGCATGGTCACGCCCTCGTCCGGCTGGACGCGGATAACCACGGCGTTCTGGCCCAGAGCGTCGGCCTGGCCGTTTTGGAAGGGCTGGTGCGGGGCGTGCTTGAAGACCAAGGCAATCTCGGTCACGCGGCGCCCCAGGCGCTTGCCGGTGCGCAGGTAGAACGGCACGCCGCCCCAGCGGCGGGAGTTGACCTCCAGCGTGCAGGCCGCGTAGGTCTCCGTCGTCGACTCCGGATCGAAGCCGTCCTCCTCGCGCAGGCCCTTGACGTATTCCGAGCCCTGCCAGCCGGCGGTGTACTGGCCGCGGGCGGTGGTCTTGTTCAGCGGGTGCACCGGCGTCGTGGCGCGCAGCACCTTCGTCTTTTCGGCCTGCAGGGCCTCCGGCTCGAAGGAGGAAGGCTCCTCCATGGCCACCAGCGCCAGCAGCTGCAGCAGGTGGTTCTGGATGACGTCGCGGGCTGCGCCGATGCCGTCGTAGTAGCCGGCGCGCCCGCCCAAGCCGATGTCCTCGGCCATGGTGATCTGCACGTGGTCGATGTAGTGGGCGTTCCACATCGGCTCGAAGATCTGGTTGGCAAAGCGCAGCGCCATGATGTTCTGCACCGTCTCCTTGCCCAGGTAGTGGTCGATGCGGAAGACCGACTGCTCCGGGAAGACCGCGTTGACGACCTCGTTGAGCTCCCGGGCCGACTTCTGGTCGTGGCCGAAGGGCTTTTCGATGATGACGCGGCGCCACGTGTTGTCGGAGCTGTTAGCCATGCCGACGCGCTCGAGCTGGTGGCAGATGCTAGAGAAAAACTCCGGCGGGACGGACAGGTAATAGGCCCAGTTTCCACCGGTACCGCGGGCGGTATCCAGCTCGCTCAGGCGGGCCGAGAGCTTGTCGAAGCCGGCGTCGTCGAAACCGCCCGTGACGAACTCGACGCCCTGAGCCAGGTACTGCCAGACGTGCTCGCGGAACTCGGTGCGGGCCCCGGCCTGGACGGCCTTGAGGACGTAGTCGGCGAACGCCTGCTTGTCCCAGTCGCGGCGGCCGTAGCCGACCAGGGTGAAGCCGGCCGGCAGGAGGCCGCGGTTGGCCAAGTCGTAGATGGCCGGCAGGAGCTTTTTCCGTGCCAGATCGCCGGTAACGCCGAAGATAACCATGCCGGAGGGGCTAGCAATGCGGGGTAGGCGTTTGTCTCTTTCATCCCTTAACGGGTTGTCCCAGGAACTGGGGTCTGACACGGGAAATCCTTTCGCCGGAGATTAAGAAGACAATATTTATTTTAAGGTTGCGGTTACCCATTGTAGCGAGGAGCGCACCGTCGGTTTACTTCGGCGGTGCGCTGCGAATCGCGGCCTGAGGGAGGGACACAACGCCCACCTTCAGGCGGACGGAGGAGCGGCCCTAGAGCTTCGCGGACATGGTCTCGAGCAGCTCGTTCCAGGAGGCCACGAACTTGTCGACGCCCTCCTGCTCGAGTTGCTCGTAGACCTCCTCGAGGGAAACCAGCTGGGCCGCGTGCCCGCAGGTGCTGTTGGCGGTCTCCAGCATGCCGGTCAGGGCATCGCCCAGGCGCACGTCCGCGTCCAGGAACGCGTCCAGGGTGGCCTCCGGCATGGTGTTGACGGTCTCCGGGCCGGCCAGCTCGGTTACGTACAGGGTGGCGGGGTACTCTGGGTTCTTCACGCCGGTAGAAGCCCACAGCGGGCGCTGGAAGTTCGCGCCGGCCGGCAGCGGATCCGGGGCGGGCAGCCGCTCCGGGTGGAGGAAGGCGGACTCGAAGAAGCCGTAGCAGAGATTGGCTTCGGCCAGGCCGACCTGGCCGCGCAGCTTGAGCGCCTCAGGTGTGCCGATTTCCTCCAGGCGCTTGTCGACCTCGGTGTCGATGCGGGAGATGAAGATGGAGGCGACCGAGAAGATCTTGGTCACGTCCAAGCCGGCGGCCTCCGCGCGGCGGATGCCCTCCTTGTAGCGGTCAACGACCTTGACGTAGCGCTTCAGGGAGAAGATCAGGGTCACGTTGACGCAAATGCCTTCCGCCAGCGCGTCCTCGATGGCCTGCAGCGAGCCGTCGGTCGCCGGGATCTTAATCATCGCGTTGGGGCGATCGACTTTCTTCCACAGGTCGCGGGCCTGGTTCAAGGTGGCCTCGGCGTCGTCGGAGATGCGCGGGTCGACCTCGATGGACACGCGGCCGTCCTCGCCGTTGCTGTCGACGAAGACGTCGTGCAGCTCGTCGCAGGCGGCGCGCACGTCGTCGATGGCCAGGCTGTAGACGGCCTCGTCCACGGCCGCGCCCTGCTCCTTGAGCTTAGCGATGTCGGCATCGTAGGCCGTGCCCTGGGACATGGCCTTGGCGAAGATGGTCGGGTTGGTGGTCACCCCGACCACGCTCTTGGTGTCGATGAGTTCGCGGAGGTTGCCGGACTGCAGACGCTGGCGGGACAGATCATCCAGCCACGTCGAGGTGCCCATCTGGGCGAGCTTGTCAACGTTGTTCATGTGCGTTCTCCTTAAGGAAAATCTCGGGTTAGGTAGCTCGGTCGGGCGGGTGAAAAAACTACGCGCGGGCGGCGGCCAGGGACTCCTGGGCAGCCTCGACGACGGCCTGGGCGGTGAAGCCGAACTTCTTGAAGAGCTCCTCCGCCGGGGCGGAGGCGCCGTAGTGCTCGAGGGAGATGTTGCGGCCGAAGGTGCCGGTGTACTTGTGCCACGGCTGGGCCACCGCGGCCTCGACGGACACGCGGGCCCGGACCTTGGCCGGCAGCACCTGCTCGCGGTACTCGGCGTCCTGCTCCTCGAACCACTCGAGGCACGGGGCGGAAACCACGCGGGTGGGCACGGACTGCTCCTCGAGCACCTTGGCGGCCTCGACGGCGTACTGGACCTCGGAGCCGGTGGCAATCAGGATGACCTCAGGCTCGCCGCCGGTGGCCTCGACCAGGGTGTAGGCGCCGCGGCGCACGCCCTCGGCGGCCTTTTCCGCGGTGCCGTCCAGGATGGGCAGGTTCTGGCGGGTCAGCGACAGGCCCTTCGGGGCGGCCGGGCGCTCCAGGGCGGCGGTCCAGGCCTGGGCGGTCTCGTTGGCGTCCGCCGGGCGGATCACCGCCAGGTTCGGCACCGCGCGCAGGGCGGCCAGGGTCTCGACCGGCTGGTGGGTCGGGCCATCCTCGCCCAGGCCGATGGAGTCGTGGGTCCAGACGTAGTAGGTATCCGTGGACATCAGGGCGCCCAGGCGGATGGCCGGGAACTGGTACTCGGAGAAGATCAGGAAGGTGCCGCCGTAGACGCGCGTGTTGCCGTGCAGGGCGATGCCGTTCATGATCGCCGACATCGCGTGCTCGCGGATGCCGAAGTGAAGGTTGCGGCCGTAGGGCTGGGCGGACCAAGCGTCGGTGGTGATGGCGGTCGGGCCGAAGGAATCCGCGCCCTTAATCACGGTGTTGTTGGAACCGGCCAGGTCGGCCGAGCCGCCCCACATCTCCGGCAGGGCAGCGGCCAGCGCCTGGATGGTCGCCTCCGAGGCCTTGCGGGTAGCCAGCGGCTTGTCCTCGGTGGACCAGGTCGGCAGTTCGGCCGCGAAGTCCTCCGGCAGCTGGCGGGCCTGCATCCGGTCGAAGAGCTGCTTGGCCTCCGGGTTCTTTTCCGCCCAGGCGTCGAAGCGCTGCTGCCAGTCCGCGTGGGCCTGCGCGCCGCGCTCGACCAGCCCGCGGGTGTGCTCGAGCACGTCGGCGTCGATGTGGAAGGTCTCCTGCGGGTCGAAGCCCAGGATCTCCTTGGTGGCGGCGACTTCCTCGTCGCCCAGGGCGGCGCCGTGGGCGCCACCGGTGTTCATCTTGTTCGGCGCCGGGTAGCCGATGACGGTCTTGATGCGGATGAAGGAGGGCTTGTCGGTGACCTTCTGGGCTTCGCGCGCCGCCTTCTCGATGGCCACGACGTCCTCGCCGGACTCGACGGTCTGGACGTGCCAGCCGTAAGCCTCGTAGCGGGCGACGACGTCCTCGTTGAAGGCGATGTTGGTGTCGTCCTCGATGGAGATGCGGTTGTCGTCCCAGAAGACGATCAGGTTGCCCAGCTGCTGCGTGCCCGCCAGGGAAGAGGCCTCGGAGGTCACGCCCTCCTGCAGGTCGCCGTCGGAAGCGATGACGTAGACGAAGTGATCGAAGGGGGACTCGCCAGCCGGTGCCTCCGGGTCGAACAGACCGCGCTCCTTGCGAGCGGCCATGGCCATGCCCACCGAGGACGCCAGACCCTGGCCCAGCGGGCCGGTGGTGATTTCCACACCGTCGGTGTGGTGGACCTCCGGGTGGCCCGGGGTGCGCGAGCCCCAGGTGCGCAGGGCCTTCAGATCGTCCATCTCCAGGCCGAAACCGCCCAGGAAGAGCTGGATGTACTGGGTAAGCGAAGAGTGGCCCACGGACAAAACGAAGCGGTCGCGGCCGGCCCAGTCCTTATCCTGCGGATCGTGGTTGAGGATCCGCTGGTACAGCGTGTAGGCCAGCGGCGCGAGCGACATCGCGGTACCCGGGTGCCCAGAACCACAGTTCTGCACGGCGTCGGCGGCCAGCACGCGGATGGTATCGACTGCCCGGGTGTCCCGGTCGGTCCAATCCTCGGGGTAGCGGCGCTCGGTCATGGCCTGCAGCTCAGGCGACAAGGTAATTTCCGACACGGTAAATGGTCCTTACTAGCTCGGTGTTTTCGACATAGAAAAATTCCTCCCTCAGTCTAGTGAACTTTGCGGCCCCAAGGGAGCACCTCCGGGCGCAACTACCGAAGCCGGGGGAGAATTGTCCGGCGGACACACCAGCCGGCCCGGCGGTGGGGCGCCCAACTCGCTCGGCCCGCATTCGTTCTGAGCTGGGGCCGAGCAGCGACCGGCCGTCGCCAACTCAGGCGCCAGCCGGGCCGTACTGGGCCGGTGTCGAGGTGTCTCGACACGGCAGCGGAGAGAATTTAAGGTTTATCAGCCAAACGTTGTAGGCTGGCAGGGATAGGAAAGGCTGGGGCTGGACCAGCGCGCACTTTTTCGCGGCGCGCCTAGTCCGACTAAAGCCCCGTAGGAGCCTTCCCACCCGCCGGCGTTGTGAAGTTGGTAACGAATCACGGCGTGCGCGGAACTATCGCCCGCGAAGGGGCGACCACTTAACTGCGGCCTTTAGCGGCCGCCTTTTGACCACCAACCCGCTCGTGCCCAGGACGCTGGAGGATGATTCCTTGGAGACCATCAAGGCCTATATTGCGCTGACTAAACCGAGGATCATTGAGCTCCTCCTCGTCGCAGCAATTCCGGCGATGCTCCAGGCGCAGCGCGGTCTCGAGGCCGTCAGCGACAATATCTGGCTCATCCTCTCCACCCTCTTCGGCGGCTGGATGGGCGCGGCGGCCGCCCACACGTTCAACAACGTGGTCGACTACGACCTCGACCAGAAGATGCAGCGCACCCGCGCCCGCCCGCTGGTCCGCGCCAAGATCAGCAAGCGCAACGCCGCCATCTTCGCCTGGATCATGCTGGCGCTGTCCATCTTCTGGCTCGGGGTCATGGCCAACTCCTGGCTGGCCGCCTTCTTCGTCATCCTGACGAACTTGTTCTACGTCTTCGTCTACACGAAGTTTTTGAAGATGCGCAACGCCCAGAACATCGTTTGGGGCGGGCTGGCCGGCTGCATGCCGGCGATGGTCGGCTGGGCGGTCATCAAGGACAACGCCCCGGCCGGCGAGCCGGGCCAGTGGTGGCAGGCCATCGTGCTCTTCCTCATCATCTTCTTCTGGACCCCGCCGCACACCTGGGCGCTGGCCATGAAGTACAAGGAAGACTACCGCCGCGCCGGCGTCCCGATGCTGCCCGTGGTGGCCTCCGATCAGGAGGTGACCCGCCAGATCGTCTGGTACACCATCGGCACCGTCATCGTGTCCTGGCTCATCGTCCCGGCCACCTCCTGGATCTACCTGGTGGTCGCAGTGCTCTCCGGTGCGGCCTTCCTGTGGATGGCCATCCGCCTGCACCAGGGCGTCAAGGGCGGCCAGACGGTCAAGCCCATGCGCTTGTTCATCTACTCGAACAACTACCTGTCCGTGCTCTTTATCGGCCTGTCTATCGACGCCATCCTGGGCTGGCAGACCGTCGGCGAGGCTCTCGGCTTCTAATAGGCCCGCCGAACCGGCTTAACGCATAAGAAAACCCAGCCCGCCTCACCTCCCGTGGATAACTCCACGGGGCGGTAGGCGGGCTGGGTTTTAGGCGCTTAGGGTGCTAGGCGCGGGGGTTCAAGACGATGGAGCCGGTGGTCTTGCGGGCCTGCAGATCGCGGTGGGCCTGCTCGGCCTGCTCGAGCGGGTACTCGTTGCTCACGCGCAGGGTGAGGTGGCCGCTGCGAATCATCTCGACGACGGCCTGGGAGCGCTTCTGGAACTCGGCATCGGTAGCCGTGTAGGCGGCCAGCGACGGGCGGGTCAGGAAGATCGCGCCGTGGGTGTTGAGCACCTGGGGATCGATGGGGTCGACCGGGCCGGAGGCCGCGCCGAACAGGCAGACGGTGCCGCGCGGGCGGACGACCTCGAGGGACTCCTGGAAGGTGGCCTGGCCGACGCCGTCGTAGACCACGTCGACGCCCTGGCCGCCGTTGAAACGGCGGACCTGCTCGGCCAGCACGTCGGAGTAGCGGAAGACCTGGTCCGCGCCCGCCTCGTAGGCCAGCTGCTCCTTCTCGTCGGAGGAGACCACGGAGTAGACCGTGGCGCCTAGGTACTTGGCCATCTGGGTGGCCAGCAGGCCCACGCCGCCGGCGCCGGCGGTAATCAGGCAGGTGGAGCCTTCCTCCAGCTGGTAGACGCCGTGGGTGAGGTAGTGCGCCGTCATGCCCTGCAGCATCATGGAGGCGGCGATATTCAGCGGGAAATCGTCCGGTACCTGGGCCATGCGGTTGCGGTCCACGCAGACCTGCTCGGCGTAGGAGCCGAAGGCGTGGTGCCAGGCCACCAGGGTGCCCTCGGCGATCTCGCCGCGCGGATCGTGGCTGACGCGGCCGACGCCTTCCAGGCCGAGGATGAACGGGACGTTGGCGTTGTAGATGCCCTCGCGGTAGTAGGTGTCGATATAGTTAACCCCCGCCCGCTCGACATCCACGAGAACCTCGTTGTCGCTGGGGACGGGGGCATCCACGGACACGTACTCCAGTACTTCCGGGCCGCCGGTGCGCTTTACTTGAATAGCATGCATACACCCACGTTAACTGTTTTTAGCGCGCGGCGAGGGCAGCTTGGCGATCCGCGTAGTGCTTATCACCCTCGATCGAGCCCGTTTTGAGGCCCTCGGTGCCGCCGGTGCGGACGAAGCCGTAGGCATACAGAGCCGCGGTCAGGGCGGTGACGAGGGAGGACATCCCGATGTGCACCGGGATGGTCCAGCGGGGGATGCCCAGGCGGAACTGGATGACACCGATGGCCCACTGAATCAAAATAGCGACCACCAGGTACCAGCCGATGTTGCGCGGGCGGGCCGCGACCCGGTTGCGGTAGAGCAGGATGATGACGACCAGGGTCAGGGCTAGGTAGACGTACATGCACATCGCGTGGACCACGGCCATGGACTCGGTGTCTAGGTGGAGGCGGCCCAGCATGCCTTCCTCGGCGTCGCCCGCGTGCCGGCCCGAGCCGGTGACGAAGGTGCCGGTAATCAGCACGACGGCCAGGGCGGCCGCGGCGACGGCGGCCAGGTTGCGGATGGTACGCGGGAAGGCCTGGGTCGGGGTGCCGTCATCCGGCTGGCGCAGGCGGGTATACAGCAGCGCGGCGATCCAGACCAGGACCATCGACGGCAGGAAGTGCATGGCCACCGCCCACCACTTCAGCTTCAGGAAGACCGACAGGGCGCCGATAAGCGCCTGGACGAAGATGCCGGCGACCGAAATCCAGGCGTAGACCTTGAGCTCCTTGCGGCGGCGCGCGCGGTGCATGGCGAAGGCCGCGGCTAGGGCGGCGGCCAGCACCACGAAGGTCAGCAGGCGGTTACCGAACTCGATGAACTGGTGGATCAGCGGGGCCGTGCCCTCCAGCGGCACCAGCGAACCGGGGTGGCAATTGGGCCACGTCACGCAGCCCAGCCCGGAGCCGGTCACGCGGACGATGGAACCGGAGACCGTGATGCCGCCCTGGCACAGCAGCAGGATGAACGCGATGATGCGCTGCTGGCGCAGGCTGGGCACGCCGTTCCGGACGAAATTGCCCAGGCGGGAAAAGAACCCGGGGCGGGTATCGCCCGAGGCGGGGGAAGCAGAGGTTGTCACGTTGTCACTCACGGTCATTAGGGTACTCCGTTTGGGGGTCGAACTAAAAAGAAAAGTAGGGGTCAAGCTGGGTTTTTAGAAATAACTCACACTTAGCCCTCGAATCGGAACCATTTGGCCGCCGCCAACGACGCCGCGCCTGCCCAGACGGCCAAGACCAGCATCTGCACCCAGGGTAGGTGACCGGCGAACGCGTCGGCCAGTCCGCCCGCCAGTGCCACCGTGGGCACCACGTTGAGGAGCCCGTTCGAGCCGAGCCCCTGGCTGTACATCGCCCAGCCGACGACGCCCAGCAGCAGGAACCAGATGAGGTTGGCCAGCGCCAGGACGATCTCGGACGACAGCGTCCCGCCCAGGATGAGGCCGAGTGCGGTGAAGGTCGCCACGCCGAACAGCAGGATGATCAGGGCGAGCAGCACGCCCACCCAGCTGGCCCTAAAGCCCAGGGCCACGGCGATGACTCCCAGGACGATCACCTGGACGGTGACCATGGAGAGCACCGCCATGATCTTGCCGGTCACGATAGTCCAGGCGGGCACGCCGGAGGCGCCGGTGCGCTTGAGGGCGCCGTAGCGGCGGTCGAAGGCCAGGGAGATGGCCTGGCCAGTAAAGCCCGCGCTGGTGGCGGCTACGGCCAGCACCATCGGGAAGATCTGGTCGAGGTGAATCTCGTCCGCCAGCAACGGCATCCGGGCCGCGCCGAAGAGCAGCAGCGCCGGGATGATGATGCTGAGCAGCAGCTGCTCGCCGTGGCGGAGCATGAGCTTGGATTCGATGAGACCCTGGGCCCAGGCTAGTTTGGCTGCCGATGCCCGCTGCGGTGCCGGGCGGAAGGTGCCCGGCGGGAAGTCCGCAGCGCGCCCGACAGCCCGGGCGGAATCAGCAGGTGTGGTGGGTGTATCCATGGCTTTTCCCCTTAACTGCGTAGTTCGCGGCCGGTGAGATCGAGGAAGACATCCTCGAGGTTGCGGTGGGCGGTGTCGATGCGGTGGGCGAGGACCCCCTGGTTGGCCAGCGCCTGGGTCAGCCGGGCGAGCAGCTCCGGCGTGCCGGCGGCGTGGACGCGGTAGTGCAGGGGGCGGACCAGATCGAGCCCGATGCCGCAGTCGCGGGCAAAGCGATCCAGGTCGATGGCCTCGTCCGTGGACACCGTTACCTGCGGGTTAGCGGTGCGCGTCATCAACTCGCTAGGCGTGCCCTCCGCTATCAGCTCGCCGCGGTCGATAATCGCGATATAGTCCGCCAGGGCTTCGGCCTCGTCCATGAGGTGGGTGGTCAGCACGATGGTGGTGCCGTCGCGCTTGAGGGCATCGATGAGCCGCCAGACCGCCAGCCGGGATTGCGCGTCCATGCCGGCGGTCGGCTCGTCGAGGAAGACCAGCTCGGGCCGGGAGATAATCGCCAGCGCCAGGGAGAGGCGTTGTTTCTGGCCGCCGGAGAGTCGCCGGTAGGTGTTGCGGGCCACGCCCTCGAGGCCGAGCAGCTCCATCAGCCAGTCCGGGTCGTGGGGGTTCTGGTTGTAGCTGGCGGCCAGGTGCAGCATCTCGCGCACGCGGATGCCGGAATAGGAGCCGCCTCCCTGGAGCATGATGCCGATCCGGGCGCGCACCTGGTCAGCCTGGGACGTGGGATCCAGGCCGAGGACCCGGATGGACCCGGAGGTCGGGGCGATGAAGCCCTCGCACATTTCAATGGTGGTGGTCTTGCCGGCGCCGTTGGGGCCGAGCAGGCAGAGCATCTGCCCGCGGGGAACCCGCAGGTCGAGCCCGTTGACGGCGGGCTTGCCGCTGTAGGTCTTGTGCACCCCGCGGAGCTCTAAAGCTAAAGATCCATCGAAAGTTTTAGTCACACCGCTCTACCTTAGGAGATCAACCCGCGATCGGCGTAATAGCACCCACCAGATTCCGCCGACTATGACGAACATTACCGCCGCGGCGAGGTAGATGAGCAGGATGGTCATCGGCGGCAGGCCCAGGCCGCGGGGCAGGACGAAGAAGCTGACGATGGCCGAGTAGCCGACCACCGCGGCGCGGAAGACCAAGCGGTTGGCCCACGCAGCCAGGGGAAAGACCGCCCACAGGATGTACCAGGGGTGGACCACCGGGAAGAAGACGACCAGCACCAGCGTGGAGACCCCGAGCCCGCCGACGGGGTGGATGGAGCCGCGGAAGGTGGCGAAAAGCATGCGCACCATGAACACCCCGGCGACCAGGACGCCCAGGGTGCGGGTGACCGAGAGGATGGCGTCGGTGTGATCGCCGAGCCCCAGCTGCATGCCGATAAAGCCAGCGCCCACGCCCACGGAGGTGGTCGCCGACATCCAGGACCGGATGGTGGCCGCGCCGCCCTGGCCGGTGATCCAGCCCAGGCCGATGCCCGTGAGCACAGTGACCACGGCGATGGTCGCAATGAGCAGGGCCAGGTGGAGCGCGGCCGAGCAGGCGATGGCCCGCAGCGGGCTGGCACCCCGGTAATGGACCAGCGTGCGCGCCAGGGTCATGCCCACGAACCCCAGGGCGATAAAGCCGGTGACCTTGACCATGCCGGCGCAGGAGATGAGCGCGACGGACACGGCCAGGTAGCCGGCGATCGCGCGCCCGGCGGGGCTATTAAGCCGCGCGCCAGCCGGGAGATCCGCCACTCGGTCGGCGGCGCGCAGGCCGAATTCGACGCCGAGAAGGATGAGCCCCAGCATGATCGACTCGTTGTGGATGCCGCCGATGAGGTGGAGCACCGTCAGCGGGTTGAGGATCCCCAACCACAGGGCCGTGGCCACCTTGACCCGGCAGCGCAGCGCCAGCCGGGTCAGCGCCCAGCCGGCCGCGCCCACGCCGAGGATGGACAGCAGGCGGTGGGCGATAACGCCCAGGAGGATGGAGTCCTGGGTCAGCCAGCTGACCGCGCCCGCCAGCCCCAGGGCGACCGGCCCGTACGGGGAGGGCGAGTTGGCCCAGATGAACGGCACCGACCGGGCGAGCTCGTTTTCCGGGCCCAGCAGCTGGACCGGGCCTGCGGAATAGGGGTCCAGGCCGGCGACGACGATGGAGCCGTTCGCCAAGTAGGAATAGATGTCCTGGGTGAACAGGGGAGCGGTCAGGATAAGCGGGATGACCCAGCCGGCGAAGGTGCGCCAGATAAGGTGCGGGGCCACGGCCGGGTGTTGCCGCTGTGCCCGGCGCAGGGGCGCGCCCACGTAAGGCGCCATCAGCACCCAGGCGAGCACCAAGAGGGCCACGCCCAGAAAGACCAGGGCGGAGGCGGTCTGGAGCATGCGGGACATCAAGGAGCCGAAGGGGACGTTGTCGTAGGGGTTGCCCACCACGGGCACCGCACCCGCGCCCAGGCCGCCGAAGGCGATGAGGAGCGCGCCGACGGTGCCCATCCACCGCAGAACGAAAAAGCCGCGCAGATGGTTGACGGAATATCGCCCCCGACTACCCCCCGCGGGATCGACCGGCAGGAGGTCGAAGCGGGAGCCTCTTTCGCCGCCTGCAGTGCGCTCGGCGCGGGCCTCCGGCTCGTCGCTGGTGTGCAGCAACGCCGACCGAGAACCGGCCGTGCCCAGGCGGGGTAGCGCGGATCTCAGGGATCGGAGACCGTCGGCGAAAATCTGTTTCATCGGCGTCTACTTTACGCACTCCACCCGCGGGGGCCCGCGGGCGGCACGCCGATAACCTGCGTTGGTGGCATTCGGGAATGAATTAGGGAACACTAGTGTTGTCTAAAGTGTTAGCCCCGGTATCGAGGTGGCTGGCTCGGATACGACTTGTTAGGTGTGCACGGCCAGTGCGCAAGGAGGTGGAAGACATGACGAACAAGGCGCGAGCTGCCGCGGCGGCGAGCCCGGCAAAGGAGTCTCGCTCCACGGAGGGGGATACCCGCCGCCAAGTCATGCTTCTGCTGCTCAAGGACGGTCCGGTCACCGCTTCGTACCTGGGAAAGCGCCTGGGGCTTTCCGCCGCGGGCGTGCGACGCCATCTAGACATCCTGGTGGAAGAGGATTTGACGGAGGTGGTCCACCGTCGGCCGCACCCCAAGTACGGGGAACCGGCCGGGCGCGGGCGCCCCGCCAAACATTTCCGCCTCACCGACAAGGGGCGGGCCCAGTTCGGGCACGCCTACGACGAACTCGCCTCCGAAGCGCTGACCGCCCTTAGGGAAGTCGGCGGCTCTGCGGCCGTCAAGCAATTTGCGAAAGCTCGCATGGAGCGGTTGCTGGCGGACGTGGAACCCTTGGTCCAGGAGGGCGAATCCGTGGAAGAGATCGCGGCGGAGCTCGCCGCGGCCTTGGACGACCACGGCTACGCCGCCACCGTGACCAGCGCGGGCCAGGGAGTGCAGATTTGTCAGCACCATTGCCCCGTGGCTCACGTGGCAGCGGAGCACCCCGAGTTGTGTGAGGCGGAGCAGGAGGTCTTTTCCGCCCTGTTAGGCAAGCACGTGCAGCCTTTGGCCTCCATCGCGGACGGTCACGGTATCTGCACGACTAACATCCCCTTGACACCAATTTTTAAACAACGCAACTAATCTTCACACGCAGTGAGAAAGGAGCGGGTCATGACTCAGGCACAATCTGCGCCGGGTACCGAGGCCAAGATGACCGATGACGAGATCATCGAGTCCATCGGTGCGTACGAATATGGCTGGCACGACTCGGACGTGGCCGGTGCATCGGCACGACGTGGACTGAGCGAGGAGGTCGTTCGCGACATCTCCCGCCAGAAGAACGAGCCCGAGTGGATGCTCAACCAGCGGCTCAAGGCCCTCAACATCTTCGAGAAGAAGCCGATTCCCACCTGGGGCGCGGATTTGTCCGGGATCGACTTCGACAACATCAAGTACTACGTCAAGTCGACCGAGGAGCAGGCCCAGACCTGGGACGATTTGCCCGCCGACATTAAGGAAACCTACGACAAGCTGGGTATCCCGGACGCCGAAAAGCAGCGTCTGGTGGCTGGCGTCGCCGCCCAGTACGAGTCCGAGGTCGTCTACCACCAGATCCGCGAGGATCTGGAGCGCCAGGGCGTTATCTTCGTCGACACCGACACTGCCCTGCGCGAGCACGAGGAGCTGTTCAAGGAATACTTCGGCACTGTCATCCCGGCCGGCGACAACAAGTTCTCCTCGCTGAACTCCGCCGTCTGGTCCGGTGGCTCCTTCATCTACGTTCCGCCGGGAATCCACGTGGACATCCCGCTGCAGGCATATTTCCGCATCAACACGGAAAACATGGGGCAGTTCGAGCGCACGCTCATCATCGTCGATGAGGACGCTTACGTGCACTACGTCGAGGGCTGCACCGCGCCGATTTACAAGTCGGACTCCCTGCACTCCGCCGTCGTGGAGATTATCGTCAAGAAGGGCGGCCGTTGCCGCTACACGACCATCCAGAACTGGTCGAACAACGTCTACAACCTGGTGACCAAGCGCACCAAGTGTGAAGAGGGCGCGACCATGGAGTGGGTCGACGGCAACATCGGCTCCAAGGTGACCATGAAGTACCCAGCCGTCTGGCTGACCGGCGAGCACGCCCGCGGTGAGGTGCTCTCCGTCGCCTTCGCCGGCGAAGATCAGTTCCAGGACACCGGCGCGAAGATGACGCACATGGCGCCGCACACCTCCTCGAACATCGTGTCCAAGTCCGTGGCCCGCGCCGGCGGGCGCGCGGCCTACCGCGGCTTGGTTCAGGTCAACCAGAACGCGCACCACTCGACCTCCAACGTGGAGTGCGACGCCTTGCTGGTCGACAGCATCTCGCGTTCGGACACATACCCCTACAACGACATCCGCAACGACCACGTGACCTTGGGCCACGAGGCGACCGTCTCGCAGGTGTCGGAGGAGCAGTTGTTCTACCTGATGTCGCGCGGCATCGCGGAAGAAGAAGCAATGGCTATGATCGTGCGCGGTTTCGTTGAGCCTATCGCGAAGGAGCTCCCGATGGAGTACGCCCTCGAGCTCAACCGCCTCATCGAGCTACAGATGGAAGGATCGGTGGGCTAGTCCCGATGGTGAACTCAAACGAATTTTCTGCTCGTAAGAACCCGAACCAGGTCACCAAGGGTGATCTCTTCGGTTCCTTCGACGTGGCGGACTTCGACATCCCGAAGGGTCGCGACGAGGTGTGGCGCTTTATCTCCCTGCGCAACCTCCGCGGCCTGCACAACGGCGAGTTTGCTGAGGCCGTAGCCCAAGACGTGAAGGTCACCGGTCCGGACGAGGTCCGCACCGAGACGGTCGCTCCCACCGACGAGCGGCTGGGCCGGGCCGGCAAGCCCACCGACCGCGTGGCTGCCCAGGCATGGACCTCCATGCCGGAGGCCCAGGTCGTGACCATCGAGCCGGAGGCCCGGCTGGAGGAGCCGACCATCGTGACGATCACCGGCCGCGGCGACGGCGTTACCAGCTTTGGCGCGACCTCTATCGAGGTCGGCCACCACGCCGAGGCGACCGTCGTGCTCAAGTACGAGGGCTCCGGCACCCACGCTGACAACGTCGAATTCGTCATCGGCGACGGCGCGCACGTCACCGTCATTGTCGACGCCGACTGGGAAAACGACGCCGTCCACCTGTCGCACCAGGCCATCAAGATGGGCCGCGACGCCACCCTGCGCCACAACTCCGCCATCTTCGGCGGCGAGATCGTGCGCATCGTCCCGCGCGTGACCTTCAGCGCCCCGGGCGCCGACGTCGAGCTGCTCGGCGTCTACTTCGCGGACTCCGGCCAGTACTTCGAAAACCGCATGCTGGTCGACCACTCCGTGCCGAACTGCCGCTCCCGCGTGCTCTACAAGGGCGCTCTGCAGGGCGACAAGAAGGCCGAGTCCCGCACCTGCTGGGTGGGCGACGTGCTCATCCGCGCCGACGCGCAGGGCACCGACACTTATGAGACGAACAACAACCTCATCCTGACCGACGGGGCGCGCGCCGACGCGATCCCGAACCTGGAGATCGAGACCGGCGAGATCACGGGCGCCGGCCACGCTGCGACCGTCGGCCGCTTCGATGACTTGGAGCTGTTCTACCTCATGTCCCGCGGTATCCCGGAGGCAGAAGCCCGCCGGCTCATCATCCGCGGCTTCTTCAACGAGGTCATCAACCGTATTCCGGTCGAGTCCCTGCGCGAAGAGCTGGAAAACCGTGTTTCTGACGAGCTAGCGAAGATCAACGCCTAGCGCCCCTGCTGAAACCCACGCAACAGAAAGATTAAATCGCTATGTCAACTCTGGAAATCAAGAACCTCCACGCCCAGGTGCTCCCGAACGAAGAGGGCGAAGAGCCCAAGGAGATCCTCAAGGGCGTGAACCTGACCATTAACTCCGGTGAGACCCACGCCATCATGGGGCCGAACGGCTCCGGCAAGTCGACCCTGTCTTACGTCATCGCCGGCCACCCGAAGTACGAGGTCACCGAGGGTGAAATCCTCCTCGACGGCGAGAACGTCCTGGACATGGAAGTAGACGAGCGCGCCCGCGCCGGCCTCTTCCTGGCCATGCAGTACCCGACCGAGGTCCCGGGTGTGAAGATGAGCCAGTTCCTGCGCTCGGCCGTCACCGCTACCCGCGGCGAGGCCCCGAAGCTGCGCGAGTGGAACAAGGAACTGACCGCGGCCCGCGAGCAGCTGCAGATCGATAAGTCCTTCGCTCACCGCTCCGTGAACGAGGGCTTCTCCGGCGGCGAGAAGAAGCGCCACGAGGTCATGCAGCTGGACATCCTGAAGCCGAAGATGGCCATCATGGACGAGACCGACTCCGGCCTGGACGTGGACGCGCTGCGTATTGTCTCCGACGGCATCAACCAGTACCAGGAAGAGACCAACGGCGGCATCATGCTGATTACGCACTACAAGCGCATCCTCAACTACGTGAAGCCGGATTACGTCCACGTTTTCGCTCACGGCCAGATCGTTAAGACGGGCGGCGCCGAACTGGCGGACCAGCTCGAGGCCGAGGGCTACGACAAGTTCGTCAAGTAAAGCTGGAGACTATGTCAGCACTAGATACTCAAGCTATTCGGGCGCAGTTCCCCGTCCTCAGCCGCACCGTGCGCGGGGATAAGCCGCTGGTCTACCTCGACTCCGGGGCGACCTCGCAGCGGCCCCTGCCGGTGTGGAAGGCGGAGGAGGACTTCGTCCTGCACACCTTCGCTCCCGTCCACCGCGGCGCCTACCAGTTGGCCGAGGAAGCTGACGATGCCTATGAGTCCTCCCGCCAGGCAATCGCCGCCTTCGTGGGCGCCGACCGGGACGAGATCGCGTTTACGAAGAACGCGACGGAGGCCCTTAACGAGGTGGCCTACGTCTTGGGCGACGACCGCGCCGGTGACCTAGCCGTCACGGCCGATGACACCATCGTCATCACCGAGCTGGAGCACCACGCCAACCTGGTTCCGTGGCAGGAACTGGCCCGCCGCACGGGCGCGACCCTGAAGTGGTACTCGGTGACCGAGGACGGCCGCATCGACCTGGACTCCCTGGAGCTCGACGAGTCCGTCAAGGTAGTCGCGTTCACCCACCAGTCCAACGTGACGGGTGCCGTCGCCGACGTCGCGGAGATCGTCTCCCGTGCGAAGGCCGTGGGTGCTCTCACCGTCTTGGACGCTTGCCAGTCCGTCCCGCACATGCCGGTCGACTTCCACGCCCTGGACGTTGATTTTGCCGCGTTCTCCGGGCACAAGATGTGTGGCCCTTCCGGCATCGGTGTGCTCTACGGCAAGGCCGAGCACCTAAAGGCCCTCCCGCCGTTTCTGACGGGCGGCTCGATGATCGAGGTCGTCAAGATGGAGGGCACCACCTTCGCCGCGCCGCCGCAGCGCTTCGAGGCCGGGACCCAGATGACCAGCCAGGTCGTTGGCCTTGGCGCAGCGGTCAAGTACCTGTCCGAGATCGGCATGGACAACATCCAGGCGCACGAGCATGAGCTGACCGAGTACGCGCTGGAGCAGCTGAACCAGATCGAGGGCCTGACCATCGTGGGGCCCACGACGGCAGAGCGCCGCGGCGGGGCGATTTCCTTCCTCGTCGACGGGGTCCACCCGCACGATATGGGCCAGGTGCTTGACGATCAGGGCGTGGCCATCCGCGTGGGTCACCACTGCGCGTGGCCGGTGCACCGCGCGGTGGGTGTGCAGTCCACGGCGCGCGCTAGCTTCTACCTGTACAACACGCGCGAGGAAGTCGACCAGCTGGTCGCCGCCATCAAGAAGGCGCAAGAATTCTTTGGAGTGGTGTAGATGCTGGACTCGATGTACCAAGAGGTGATCCTGGATCACTACAAGAACCCGCAGTACAAGGGCCTGCGGGAGGGCCACCAGGCGGAGGTTCACCACGTGAACCCGTCCTGTGGCGACGAGCTGACCTTGCGCGTCAAGCTGTCCGAAGACGGCAAGACGGTCGAGGACATTTCCTACGACGCGGAAGGGTGCTCGATTTCCCAGGCCTCGACCTCGGTGATGGCCGAGGAGATCGTGGGCCAGCCGCTGGAGGTGGCCAACCAGAAGCTCGCCGAGTTCGAGAAGATGGTGACCTCCCGCGGCAAGGAAGAGGGCGACGACGAAATCATCGGTGACGGCGTGGCCTTCGCCGGGGTTTCTCAGTACCCAGCCCGAGTCAAATGCGCGTTGCTAGGCTGGAAGGCATTCCAAGCCGCTGCAGGCGACGCACTCAACGAATTGGAGCACTAATGACCCAGCCCACTGACCCGTACCAGAACGAGTCCTCGAGCTTTGATGGGGGCCGCGAGCGCCCCGAGCAGACCGAGGAGCAGATCGCGAAGGCCTACGACGTCGCTGAGTTCCTCCGTGACGTCATCGACCCCGAGCTCGGCATCAACGTCGTCGACCTCGGCTTGGTCTACGAGATCTGGATGGAAGAAAACGAGGGCAAGGAAAAGGCCGTCGTTAACATGACGCTGACTTCTCCGGCGTGCCCGTTGACCGACATCATCGCCGAACAGGCCGAGCAGGCGGTCGTGGGCAACAAGGTAGCCGACCAGTTGGAAATCAACTGGGTCTGGATGCCGCCGTGGGGTCCGAACATGATCACCGAGGAGGGGCGCGAACAGCTCCAAGCCCTCGGGTTCGCCGTCTAGGCTCGACTTCGTTTTCTCTCACTTAGCCAGGCTCCTTGGTTCGTCCAGGGGGCCTGGCTTTGTGCTGCGCGGAAGTTGATAGACTAGCGGGTTGTGATTGTTACCAATGACTTGGAAGTTCGCGTCGGCGCCCGTACCTTGCTCAACGCCCCGGGCCAACACCTGCGCGTCCAGCCGGGGGACCGCATCGGGCTCATCGGACGCAATGGTGCCGGAAAGACCACCACGATGCGAATCCTGTCGGGGGAGACGGAGCCCTACGGCGGTTCGGTGACCACCTCCGGGCCCATCGGCTACCTGCCGCAGGACTCCCGGGAGGGCAATATCGAGCAGTCCGCCCGCAACCGCGTGCTTTCTGCCCGCGGCCTGGATGAAATCCAGCGTTCCATGGAAAAGCAGCAGCACATCATGGAAAACACCGACGACGACAACAAGCGCGACAAGGCGATCGCGAAGTTCTCGCGCCTGGAGGAGCGCTACCAGGCGCTGGGCGGCTACGAGGCCGCGGCCGAGTGCGCCCAAATCTGCGACAACCTGGGCCTGCCGCAGCGCGTGCTGGACCAGCAGCTCAAGACCCTGTCGGGCGGCCAGCGCCGCCGCGTGGAGCTGGCCCAGATCCTCTTCTCCGCCACCGCGGGCGCGGGCAAGTCGAACACGACCCTGCTGCTGGACGAGCCGACCAACCACCTGGACGCGGACTCGATTACCTGGGTGCGCGGCTTCCTGGCCAAGCACGAGGGCGGCCTCATCATGATCTCCCACGACGTGGAGCTGCTCGAGGCCGTCTGCAACAAGATCTGGTTCCTCGACGCGGTCCGCGCGGAAGCCGACGTCTACAACATGGGGTACAAGAAGTACCTCGACGCCCGCGCTACCGACGAGGCCCGCCGGCGCCGCGAACGCGCCAACGCGGAGAAGAAGGCCGCGGCGCTGCACAAGCAGGCCGCGAAGCTGGGCGCGAAGGCGACGAAGGCCGCGGCCGCGAAACAGATGCTCGCCCGCGCTGATCGCATGATGAACGAGCTGGACGAGGTGCGCGTGAGCGACAAGTTCGCCAGCATCAAGTTTCCTGAACCGGCCCCCTGCGGCAAGACCCCGATGAACGCCAAGGGCCTGACCAAGATGTACGGCTCCCTAGAGGTCTTCGCCGGCGTGGACCTGGCCATCGACAAGGGCTCCCGCGTGGTGGTACTCGGCACCAACGGCGCGGGCAAGACCACCTTGCTCAAGCTGCTCGCCGGGGTGGAGCGCACCGACGGCGAAGGCGGCATCGTCAGCGGCCACGGCCTGCGCATCGGCTACTTCGCCCAGGAGCACGACACCATCGACGGCGACAAGACCGTCTGGGAAAACACCATCGAGGCCTGCCCAGAGGCCGGCCAGCAGGACCTGCGCGGACTGCTCGGCGCGTTCATGTTCTCCGGCGACAAGCTGGAGCAACCCGCCGGCACGCTCTCCGGCGGTGAGAAGACCCGCCTGGCCCTGGCCACGCTGGTTTCCTCGCGCGCCAACGTCCTGCTGCTGGACGAGCCGACCAACAACCTGGACCCTATCTCCCGCGAGCAGGTCCTGGACGCCTTGCGCACCTACACCGGCGCCGTCGTCCTCGTGACCCACGATCCGGGTGCGGTCAAGGCCCTCGAGCCCGAGCGCGTCATCATCATGCCCGACGGCGACGAGGACCTCTGGTCGGACGAGTACATGGAGATCGTCGAGCTGGCCTAAACGCCTCACCGCTTACGCCCCCTGCCATCCGTGTGCCCAGGCGGCAGGGCAGTAGCGGGGAAGCTCGAAACAAAAAGCACCGCCGCGGGCTGCCAGGAAGGCAGGCCGCGGCGGTGCTTGTATGTATGGGTTGGCTTTAGCGCAGCCAACCGAAGCTCAGCAGGAATGCTTCGAGCTGAATCATCTCGTCGGTATCGGGGGCGTGGCCGGCGATAGTCTCGAAGGCCGCTGCGGCCTCCTTGGTGCTCGCCGGGGTCGAGTCAGCCTCGACCAAGTATTCAGCCACCGCGGCGTCGACCGGGATAGCAGAAATGGTATCCACGCCGGTACCGGTGAGAGAATCCTTGAACGTATCAGCAATGCCATCCAGGATGGTGCGCATTGTGGTCATCATGATTCACCTCCACGTGAATACGGATCGTCTCGATAGTTGATAGCTCAATTATAGGACGGTCGTTCTGTGAAAGCAACCCCTAGGTAACCGAGTGTTAACCTTTTGTTCACTTTATGGCCGGGCGGTGTGGCCCGGCCGGTTTTAGAGGCCGCCGAAGAGCTCCATGCCGAAGTAGTGGGCGATGGTGTCGCGGGCAATCCAGACGATGGCGAGGATGATGACGGCAGCGAGCACGGCGTAGACGGTCCAGCCAAGCACCTTCATCTGGGGGCTGGCCGGGGTGTCGTCCACCACGACGCCATCGGCGTTGCGGATGGGATCGCCGGTCATGCACCGCATGCCGAGTGAAAACAGGAGCGGAATGCCGGCGCCAAAGAGAAGGGCAAGCCCGGCGACGTGGAGGATGGACTGGAAAATCTCGGTGACGGTCATGGCGTTTAGCGACCTTCCTGCGCGTTAGTGGAATCGGATGCGGCGACCGGCTGAGCAGACGCGGTGGCGGCGGCAGCGACGGGCTCCTGGGGGCGGGACATGGAGGAGTCAACGGACTCCGAGTCCTTGTTCCAGTCCTCGTTGACGTTGGAGGCGTCGACCGGGTTCATGCGGGAGCGGACAACGATGAGGGCGGCCATGGCGACCAGGAGGACGAAGTCCACGATGGCGCCCACCGTTAGTGAAGAGAAGGCGGATACGCCGTGGGCGAGCCACCAGCTGACAAAGCCGACGAAGGCGGCGCAGGGCAGCGTGATCAGCCAGGCCGCGGCCATGCGCATGGCCACGCCCCAACGGACGTCGGCGCCGCGCTTGCCGAGGCCGGTGCCCATGATGGAGCCGGTGGACACGTGCGTGGTGGACAGCGCCATGCCGCCGGTGGCTGAGGTCAGGATGATGGCGGCCGAGGTGGCCTCAGCGGCCATGCCCTGCGGGGACTCGATTTCGACCAAGCCCTTGCCCAGGGTGCGGATAACGCGCCAGCCGCCGGAGAGTGTGCCGGCTGCGATGGCGATTGCACAGGCGAAAATGACCCAGGTCGGGATGCGCGACTCGGCGGAGGTCTCGCCAGCGGCGACCAGCGCCAGGAAGATAACGCCCATCGTCTTCTGCGCGTCACCGGCGCCGTGGGCCAAGGACACCAGGCAGGCGGTCACGATCTGGCCGTGGCGGAAGTGTTCGTTCTTGACCTTCGTCGGGATGGTGTTGGTGACCCAGTAGATCAGGGCGGTGGCGCACGCGGAAACGAGCGCGGCGATGACGGGGGAGGCCAGGGCCGGGATGATGATCTTGCCGGCGATGGAGGACCACTCCACGCCGCCGGAGCCCATGGCGGCGAAGGCCGCGCCAATCAGGCCACCAAACAGCGCGTGGGAGGAGCTCGACGGCATGCCCAGCAGCCAGGTGAACAGGTTCCACAGGATGCCGCCGATAAGGCCGGTGAAGACCACCATCAGCAGGGCCTGGCCGTCGGCCGGCACTGCGCCGGTGCCCGCGCCGGAGAGGTCATAGGAGTCCAGGTTGACGATTCCCTTAGCCACCATGGCGGCCACGTTAACGGAGAGGAACGCGCCCACCAGGTTGAGCGCCGCGGAGATGGCTACCGCGGTAAAAGGCTTGAGCGCGCCCGTGGCAATCGAGGTCGCCATGGCGTTGGCCGTGTCGTGGAAACCGTTGGTGAAGTCAAAAGCGATGGCGGTAATCACCACGATCGCCAGGATGATCAGAGTCGCTGTCACAGTGTCGGCCCCTTGCAGTGCATGATTTGAGTAGTACAGAGTGCATCTGCGGCGCCCAAGCGTCGCGGACGGTCCGAAACATTACTCCTGCCTCGAGATTTGAACAATTTAGTTCATGCACCTATCTGAATTGTCACACTAAATTAATTCCCAGGTTGCATGGTGTTAACCGGCCGTTAACCTAGGTGGGCTTCGCCACCTCCGCGGAGGTGGCTAACGCAACACCAAAAGCGCCGATTTCTCCCGAATTAAACACTAAAATAGGGGATAACATTTCACTACTTTGCGCCGACCGTGACGCAGGAAAAGGAGTCAACCATGTCCTGTTCGTGGGATAAGTGCCAACACGACCTGAACAAGCGCTGGTCGCAGCTCTCTTCAGCCGAGCAAAAGGGCGTTATCGGCGCCCTCGTCCTGGACGGCGTCCTCAAGGCGACCGCGTGGCACTACCTCTACCACCTACCCAGCCGCAAGATCCGCGGGCCGAAGTGGCTCTGGGCCATTATCACCGCCGTCATCGGCACCTTCGGCCCCGCCGGCTTCCTCCTCGGAGGCATCCGGCGCCGTTAGAACCTAACGCACTTAGTGGCAGCCCTGGCTTTGGCTAGGCTGCCACTTTTTCTTGTTCGGGGTCCTCGCTACCTTTGGAGGTCAATTTTGTGGGAGTGTGCTGGGCAAACGTATTGAAGGTTAGTGCAGTGTCCATGCGACTCTCGTGGAGAATCTTCCGTTTGGTACTTTTATTCAGTCCGAGTGTTTTAGGGTCTTAAGAGAAGTGTGCGCAGGGCAATACTATTTCGCTCTTTTTGTCCTGTGTGTGAGTGGCTTAGTGGCCCCGGCGCTGTGCAGTTAATCCTGCGCACGTCAGGAGACGACGGCCGAAGGTTTAAGCATCTCCCGCAAAGGAATCCATGACTGTCTACCTAGAAAACGTTGAGGTGAGGCGCGGGCGGCGCGTCACGTGCTCGGTCCCGCGGCTGGAATTGGATGAACGTCCGACGTTGCTCTTGGGGCCGAACGGCGCGGGCAAGACCTCGTTGATGAACGTCGCCGCAGGGATTCTGCATCCCTCTTCCGGCAGGGTAGTTCGCAGCGGAAGGACCATCTACGTCCCGCAAAAATTCACGCCCATCGTTGGGTTCAGCTGCCTGGAGTACTGCGCGTATGTGGCGTGGTTGCAAGGGCAAACCTCGGCTGCCGCACGCGCCGATGCGCCGCGGTGGTTGGATTCCGTGGGGCTTGCCTCTTTGCGCGGGCACCGGTGCGACCGATTGAGTGGCGGTGAGGCTGCCCGCCTGGGGCTGGCGACTGCGCTGAACAGCGCGGCAGACACGTTGCTGCTCGACGAACCGAGTGCCTCTTTGGATCCACTGAGTAAACAGCAGCTGACGGAGACGTACCAACGCGTAGCAAGCAGCGGGCATTCGATAGTTGTCTCGACGCACGACCCGGGCGAGCTGCAGGCGCCTTTTCCCGAGTGCTAGTCGTCTTAGAAGGCGCTATTGCTTTCGACGGGAGCCGGGACGAGTTTCGCCAGTTGGGGGAAACCGGTTCAGGGCCCGTGGCGGTGCTCGCTCGGTCTTTCGTGGAAAGGGGGCAGAGACCATGACACGCCTATTTGGTCTGTCGCACTGGCTGCGCCGCCCGTCAGTGTGGTTGGTGATCGTGGGGCTAGCCATCCTTTTGGTGCCACTGGGGGAGTTGACCAGTGGCGGGTACGGCCAATCGGCACTGGCGCAGGCTACCGTCTCATTCTTCGTGGCGGTTCCGGCCAGCGTGTGCGCCGTGGCCTGGGAAGCCTCCCGGTTCCGAGCACTTCGGCCACTGTCACCACGGACCGGGCTGAAGATTTTCGCCAGCCGTGCCGGAGGCTTCATCTTCGTCCCCCTCGCTGGTTTTCTGCTGGGGCTGGTGTTGCTCCTGCCCGGCTCGTCTGCGCCGAACCTGTCCACGTTGACCGGGATGGTGTTGTACTGCCTGGTAGTCGGGCTGGCCTGGTCGGTCGTCGGCTTCTGTTTGGGACTTATGCTCCGCCCGGTCTTTGCCATTCTGCTAGGCGTCGCGGTTCCGTACGTCTGGTACGCGCTGACCCCGGCCCTGCAGCCCGGCCGGCTACGGGTATTGACCGGAGATTTTACGGCATGCTGCGCACTGGATCGCACGATAGATCCGCAGGCTGTGCTGGTTGCAGCACTCAGTGTGAGCGCATTGGCTTTAGCGGTGCTAGGACTCACGGCGGCGGTATCGCGCGGACGAGTCCATGTCGGGGTGCCCCTAAGCGTTGGAGCCTCAGTAGTCAGCGCGGTGCTTGCTTTTGCGCTCGCTGGCACCGTCGGCGTGGGCGGGGGCAAACCTCGCGCGGCAGAGGAGATCCGGTGCGTGGACGAGGTGTGCACGTGGCCGGAAGTCCCAGAGCACAACGTCGAGCTCAATGTCCAGGCCCTAGACGAGATCAACGAGCTCGTCCCGGAAGGGCTCCGGCCCTGAGTCACCGGCCCCGTGGTCTGGGACGCCGCGTCCGGTGGGCAGCTTCTCTTTAGCGGGGCGGAGCACGTCGACGGGGTACTGGGAGACTTCATCGACCAAGTGGCCGTGGGATATCTCAGCCAGGCAGGCGTTGCTGTCTGCGGCCGCGATCCCCAGGGATTGAGCTCGGTGCGAACCATGGAGCCGTGGCCGATGGATAAGCCGCTGTCGGTCGAAGCGGTCCAGCAAAGGCTAGAGGAAACGCTATGCCCGCCGGCCGACGCCACCGTTCGGCAGGGAGGGTAGTGTCTTGCGTTCGATGTTCGCTTTGTACTGGCGTTCCCACCGGCTCATTGCGGTAGTCGCTGTGGCGCTGGGGTGTGTCGTGGCGGTTGTCGCTATCGGGAGAGTCGCTATTTCATTGCCATGGATTTCCCGAGAAGGGTTGGTAAACGTGGCGGTGGTGGCGGAAATCGCCTACGGGTGTCTGATTCCGTTGACCTTTCGCAATCGGGCGTCGGAGCTTGAGGAAATCGGCGAACGAAACTGGAAGGTGCCGGACAGCCTCCTCGTTGGCGTCCTGTGGGGTTTGCCCGTGGCGGTAGTGGTGCTGACCGAGGAGGGGCTGAGGTTCTTTTATGCCTGCTCACTGCTTCAAGCGGCATGGATTGTCCTGGGCCGGTGGCTACGTAGCGATACTGTGATGGTGGCGATAGTAGGGGCGTTCCTCGTACAAACTGCGCTGTGGTCGGCGGTCGCGCATTCGCCCTGGCGCTTCGCGCTTTTCCTACTAGAAACCCCGCCGGCTCCGGTCGCCTGTGGGCTGGCCGGGTTGGGCGGGGTGGTCTGCCTGGTCGGGGTGGGCGCCTATAAGGCGGCCAACCCCGGGGACCAGGCGAAGTAGGGAACGGCTCCTAGTTGCGGAAACCGTGGACCGGGGCGGGGATGAAGCCGCCGCGGTTGATGAACTGGGAGTTGCCCACGGTGTTGACCGGGATGACGGGGGCGTAGCCCAGCAGGCCGCCGAAGTTGACCTCGTCGCCGATCTGGGCGCCGGGCACCGGGATGACGCGCACCGCGGTCGTCTTATGGTTCATCATGCCGATGGCCGCCTCGTCGGCGATCATGCCGGCGATGGTGGTGGCGGAGGTATCGCCCGGCAGGGCAATCATGTCGAAGCCGACGGAGCAGATGGAGGTCATCGCCTCCAACTTGTCCATGGAGATGGCCCCGGACTTGACCGCGTCGATCATGCCCTTGTCCTCGGAGACCGGGATGAAGGAACCCGACAGGCCGCCGACGCGGGAGCAGGCCATCATGCCGCCCTTCTTGACGGCATCGTTAAGCAGCGCCAGCGCAGCGGTGGTGCCGTGGGTGCCGACCTGGTCCAGGCCCATGTGCTCGAGGATGTGGGCGACGGAGTCGCCCAACTCGGCGGTAGGTGCCAGGGACAGATCCACGATGCCGAAGGGGACACCGAGGCGCTCCGCGGCGAGGTTGCCTACCAGCTGGCCGGCGCGGGTGATCTTGAATGCGGCCTTCTTGACCTCTTCGGCGACCTCGTTGAGGGTCGCGCCCTCCAGCGAGCCCAGGGCGCGGTCGACCACGCCGGGGCCGGACACGCCCACGGAGACGACGCAGTCGGGCTCCTCGATGCCGTGGAAGGCACCCGCCATGAACGGGTTATCGCCCACGGAGTTGGCGAAGACGACCAGCTTGGCGCAGGCGATGGCGGAGTTGTCGCGGGTCAGTTCCGCGGACTCCTTGATGACCTCGCCCATGCGCTTGGCGGCGTTCATGTTGATACCGGCGCGGGAGGAGGCGATGTTGACCGAGGAGCAGACGAGCTCGGTGGTGGACAGGGCCTCCGGGATGGAGTCGATGAGCTTCTTCTCCGCGGAGGTGGCGCCCTTTTCCACGAGGGCGGAATAGCCGCCCACGAAGTTCACGCCGACTTCCTTGGCAGCGCGGTCGAGGGCCTCGGCGACCTCGACGGGGTTGCCTTCGACGCCGGCGACCACGAGGGAGACCGGGGTGACGGAGATGCGCTTGTTGACAATCGGGATGCCCAGCTCGGTCTCGATACCGCGGGCGACCTCGACCAGGCGCTCGGCGCGCTTAGTCACCAGGTCGTAGACGGCCTCGGCGGTGGCAGACATCGTGGAGCGGGTGCAGCCGAGCAAGGAGATGCCCATCGTGACCGTCCGGATGTCCAGGCGGTACTTGTCGATCATCTCAATGGTCTCGAGGACCCGGTGAGTATTGAACGTGTTAACCATGAATCCAGACTCTCCTTAGACCTCGTTCATGGTGGTGAACAGTTCTTCGGACTGGATGCGAATGGACTGCTTCTTCGCTTCCGCGACCGGATCCATCTTCGACTGGATTTCGGCAATAGAGGTGGCAGAATCATCAAACTCGACCCGCAGAATCATCGTGAAAAAACCGGACATCAACGTCTGGGAGATGTCAACAATATTCACATCGAGCTCGGCGAGCTGGGTGGACACGGAGGCAACAATACCGGTGGAATCCACACCGGTCACGGTCATAATCGCAAACATGTCCCTATTGTATCTGTCACTCCACAGGTGGCGGGCTAAAGGGCAAAATCGGCAAGGTAATTCGCCTCACGTTGGTACGGTGGGGCTTATGACTGCGAACAAAGAACTCAAGGTCCTCATCATCGGCGGACACGGCAAGGTCGCCCAGCTCGCCGCACCGAAGCTGTGCGAGGCCGGCGCCGAAGTCACCTCGCTCATCCGCAACCCGGATCAGCAGGCCGACATCGAAAAGCTGGGTGCGACGCCGTACCTGGCGGACGTCACCCAACTAACTGTGGAGGACTGGGCCCAGCTGGAGAGCCAGTTCGACGCGGTGGTCTGGTCCGCCGGTAACGGCGGCCGCGGCGGCGAGCAGGTCACCATCGACGTCGACCAGGACGCCGCACTGGCCAGCATCCACGGCCTGGAGCAGCTGCGCGATCAGGGCGCAAAGGTCCCGCGCTACGTCATGGTCTCCTACAAGGGCGCGACGCAAGCGGAGTTCGACCCGGATCACGACCTCTACACCTATTCGCTGGCCAAGAAGGCCGTGGACGACTACCTGAACTCCACGGACTTGGACTACGTCATCCTGGGCCCAGCTGTGCTTACCGACGAGCCGGCGGCGGGCATCCAGCTGGTTGCCGATCAGCCTGCGACCTCTACCGATGAGCACACCTCCCGCGAGCTGGTGGCCGCGGTCATCACCGAGGTCGTTACCCGGGAGCAGACCCCGCACAGCCCGGTTTCCTTCGTCGATGGCGAAGGGACGCTCGGCGAAATCGCCTAGACCGGGAGAGCGTCTGTCGGTCCCGTAGACTTCGTCGATTGCGGAGATTCTCGAGAATATTGGAGACTCTGGAGACTTCGGAGACTTTGCGGGCCGTGCAGACTCTGGAGACTGTGGGCACTAAGAAAGGACCTGGGATGGAGGCGAGAGACGAGATGGCAATTGAGCGAGTGAATTCAGGGGCGGGGCAGGCACCGCGCAAGGTCCTGCTGGATTGCGACCCCGGCATCGACGATGCCGTTGCCATCCTGTACCTGGCCGGGCGGCACCACGCCGGAGAAATCGAGCTGGTCGGGATTAGCACCACGGGTGGCAATGCCACCGCCGAGCAAACCGCGGTTAACGCCCGCTGGCTCCTGGACGCCTGCGGCCTGCCCGAGGTCCCCGTGGCCGTCGGGGAGGCCGGCCCCGCCGATCGCGAGCTGGTCACCACCCCGGAGACCCACGGACCTAGCGGCCTGGGGCACTTCGACGCGCGCCTGGCTGATGGGGCAGAGCCGAAACAATCGTGGCGGGAGCTGTGGCAGCAGTGCCTGGACGGGGAGGAGCCCCTAGATCTTATCGTGACCGGACCGCTGACGAACGCGGCGCAGTGGGATAACCTCGCGAGGTTCCGCCAGGTCACCGTCATGGGCGGGGCCGTCAACTACCGCGGCAACACCACCCCGACCGCCGAGTGGAACTTCTGGGTGGACCCTTTGGCCGCCCACCGCTTCTTCCACGCCCAACTGCCGCCGGTGGTGCTGTGTTCGCTGGAGGTGACCGAGCAATTCCTCATCACCCCGGAGCGCGCCGATCGGTTGGCGGGCGTGCTTGATAATGCGGACCTGGCCGAGGCGATGCTCGAGATGCTGCGGTTCTACTTCGAGTTCCACGACGCGCAAGGCGAGGGCTACCAGGCCCAGGTCCACGACGCCGTAACCGCGATCGTGGCGCTGGGCGCGTGCGCCTATGATGCCGTGCCCACCACCATGGACGTCGAGGTCGACAGCCCACTGCTGCGGGGCACGAGCGTGGCCGACCTGCGCGGGCACTGGGGCCGCGACGCCAACGCTTCGCTCGTGACCGGGGTGGACATCGACCGCGCCCACGCGGAATTGGAGCGGGGCTGGCGGCTGCTAGCCGAATTCGGGCTACAGCACCCGGAACGCTAAGATAGCCACCGTACAGCTGCTGGCTCGAGGTGACATAGAGCAGGCAGCACGGCAATAGCCGTGCTTTTCCTATCCACTACCAACCCGTAGGTGGTCAATTTCTATGTCCCCACTGTTTTCAAAGTCCGCTCCATCTGCTGATTCCGCCGAGACGCGAACCCCCGGCCCGGCCAAGCTCAGCGCCGGCCGCCGCGCCCTCATGGTGGCCGGCGCCCTGGTCGTCGCCGGCACCTGGATCTACCTGGTTCTGCTGCGGCCCACGGATTGGGAGTCCGTGGCCGGCAGCCCCGAGGCACTAATTACCCTGGCCGGCTATTTCGGCGGGGCAGCGCTGCTGCTCGCCGGCGCGCTGCCGTCGCTATCCGCCGAGGCAATCGCCCTCATCCCGGTCTGCTTGGTCATCAACATCGTCATCGGTGAGCTCATCGGCTCTATCGGCGTGCCGCTCTACCTAGATTCCCTGGGCACCGTCCTGATGGCGGCCCTGCTCGGCCCAGTGGCCGGCCTGGCCACCGGCACGCTGTCATCCGTGGTCTGGGGCTTTATCAACCCGGCCGCCCTGCCGTTTGCGGCGGTGTCGGCGGCCACGGGGTGGATGGCCGGGTGGGTCATCCAGCGCGGTGCCTTCCAACGCATCTGGCGCATCGTGGTCAGCGGCGCCATCATCGGCATCGTTAGCGGCATGCTCGCCGCTCCGGTCGCGGCCTTCGTCTACGGCGGCACGGCGGGTCTGGGCACGGGCGCGTTGGTCTCGGTCTTCCGCGAATTCGGCAATTCCCTCCTCGCGTCGGTGACCATGCAGTCGCTGGTCTCCGATCCGCTCGACAAGATCGTGGTCCTTGCAGTCGTGGCGCTCACGGTGAAGGCGCTGCCGCAGCGAGTCCTCAAGCGCCTGCACCCGGCAGTGCAGCCGCGCCAGGACGCCGAGACGAAGTCCTAGCCGCCGGGAATACCAACCGATATGGGCATGGGGATGGGGACGGGCCAGGGCCCGGCCGCGGGCACGCGCGGTGGCGGTAACGCGCCGCGGGCGCCGCAGCGCAGGCTCCACCCGGCGACGCCTGCGACTTTTGCCGCGGTGGCGCGGCTGCTGGTCATCGCGCTGAACCACCCGGCGGTCTCCGCGGTGGTGCTGGGGCTCGCGCTGGTAGTCGGCACCTACCGCGGCCGCGGGCCGGCGGTGGCCATGATGACCTGCGCTATTTCTCTGCCCGCGGCGCTGTCGATGGTCGCCATCCACGCCCCGCACGGTCAGGACCAGATCTTTGCTTTCGTCACCCGCGACGGGTTGGTCCTGGCCGGGGTCTTGTCGCTGCGGTTTTTCGCGCTCGTCGCGGTGGTACTCGCCGCGGTGGCCTGCGTGGACGTGCCCGACGTTGCCAAGGCGATCCAGGCCTCTAAGGCCGGGCACAAGGTGGCCTATATCGTGGGCGCCTCGTTGCAGCTGCTGCCGCGGGGCACCCGGGTCGTCGGCGTAGTCCGGGACGCTAACCGCCTGGAAGGCCGCGCGCCTAGCTGGCGGAACCTGGCCAGCCGCTATATCGGCCCGGTGGTCTCCTTGCTGCTGTACCAAGCCACGGCGCAGGCCAAGGCACTCACCGCCGTCGGCTTCGACCAGCCCGGCCCGCGCACGGTGCTCCGCCCGGTCCCGGCCACCCTAGGCCAACGGGTCTTCCGCTGGGCCGCCGTAGTCGCCGGGCTGGCCGTCGTGGGGTGGTCGCTATGGAGTTAGCCCAGCTGGCCGACCGCGTTCGGGAGTCCTCCGCGCGGTTGGTGCAAGTCGTGGTGCCGTATAGCTACCAGGTTGAAGACGTCGCCGAGGCGCTGGCCGGCGCGCTGGAGACCCGGGCGGTGCTAGGCGCTGACCCGCAGGTGCACATCTCCGCGCTGCGTAACACGGTCATTGAGGAACTGGCCATCCCGCTCGAGCACGCTGGATGGACGCGGGAGAGCATGGAATGCCAGTGCACCGCGGTGCTCGCGCAAGTGGGCTTAAGCGAGCACGCGGAGCGCGACCCGCGGCAACTGTCCGGCGACCAGACCCGCCGTCTGGCTATCGGCGCGCTGACCATCGTCTCCCCGGCAGCGGTCGTGCTGACCGAGCCGCTCGCGGGGCTGGACAGTAGGTCCCGGGCGGGCATCGTCGAGCTCCTCCACGCCTTGGACGGCAGCCGGGTGGTGACGATCAGCCACGCCGTGGAAGAAGACCTGGGTGGCGGGGTCGTCGCCCTCGCCGCCACCACGGACGAGCCGGACCTGGCAGCCGCGGTGCAGGCCCTCGACCTGCCGGGTGCCGGGACGAGGATAGAGCCCGCGGCCGGGTCGGTAGCGGATGCGGCGGGGGAGAGCCTGCCCGTGCGGGACCTGGTGGTGCGCCGCGGGGCGGGCCGGCGGCGCTGGTGGCAGTTCCGGCAGACCCAGGACCCGGGTTTTCAGGTGGGTCCGGTCGACTTCGATCTCGTACCCGGTCGGGTGCTGTGGGTGCGCGGGGACAACGGCAGGGGGAAGACCACGCTGGTGCGCGCGTTGGCGGGCCTGGATGGCCATGAACCGGTTTGTGACTCCGTCGCGGCCTGCCTGCAGTCGCCCTTCGACCAGGTGGCGGCCCCCACCGTGGAGACGATGCTGGGCTCGGCACAGGCGTGCAGGCAACTCGGCCTTGACCCCCAAACGCACCCTTTGGACCTGCCGGTCTCCCAGCTGCGGGTGGCCCAGGTTGTCGCCACCACCCGGCGGGCGGCCCGCGTCGTAGTCTTCGACGAACCGGATACCTACCTCGCGCCCGCCCACCGAGAGGTCATCGCCGGACTTATCGCCCGGGTGGCGGCCACGGGCGCGGCGGTGGTGTTGACCTGCCACAACGAAAAATTCGTGCACGACCTGCCTGCGGGGCTGGCCGTGCACGAATTGTGGCTGGGGCGGACGGGGAAGGACCTGTCCTAGTCGACGCCGTCCTTGCGGATGGAGTGCTCGACGATGTCGAGGACGCTGCTTAGCCGCTGGGTATCACCCATGGCCAGCCGGTTGATGAACCCGTCCATGAAGGTCTCCAGGTAGATGACCAGGGTCTCGACGGGGACGTCGTCGCGCAGCCGGCCCTTCTCCGCGTTGGAGTACAGGCGCTGGCGGACCGCGTCGTCCAGGATGGACTGGTGGTCCTTCCAGCGGGCACGGAAGGAGGCATCCGTGCGCAGCAGCGAGATGATCTCCAGGCGGGTGGCCAGCCAGTCGTAACGCTCCGGCTGGTTGAGCATGTTGCGCATGACCTCAACCAAGCCCTCGCGGGCGACGACCTCCGCCTGGCGGGCGGCGTCCTCGCGGGCCAGGGCCAAAAACAGCGACTCCTTGTCACCGAAATGGTGGAAGATAGCACCGCGGGACTTGCCTGTCGCTTCCTCCAACAGGCGCACCGTGGCACCCTCGTAGCCATGCTCCGCGAAGCAGCGCCGAGCACCTATCAGGATGTCGTGGCGGCGCCGGTTGAGTTCGCTATCGCTGACGATGGGCATGTTGTGACCTCTTGCTCTGTGGGTGGACGTGGACAGGAAATTGCGCGTAGGCGCATGAGCCCCGCGGGGCGGGTGCGGGAATAGCTAAAGGGGGCCGCGAGGCTCCCGCAGGTTGACGCCGCGGGAGTGCAGCCCCCTCTAACTTCAGGGTGCGGCTATATCGAGCCTAGCCAGCTTAGGACTTAACCATCTGGCGCAGCACGAACTGGAGGATGCCGCCGTGGCGGTAGTAGTCAGCCTCACCAGGGGTGTCGATGCGCACGTCGGTGTCGAACTCGACGGTGGAGCCGTCCTCCTTGGTGGCGGTGACGTGGACCTCCTTCGGGTGGCCCTCGTTGTTGAACTCGCTCAGGCCAACGATGTCGAAGGTTTCGGTGCCGTCCAAGCCGAGGGACTCGTGGGAGTCGCCGTCCTTGAACTGCAGCGGAGCCACGCCCATACCGATGAGGTTGGAGCGGTGGATGCGCTCGTAGGACTCGGTGATGACGGCCTTGACGCCCAGCAGGTTGGTGCCCTTAGCAGCCCAGTCACGGGAGGAACCGGTGCCGTATTCCTTACCAGCCAGAACGACCAGCGGGGTGCCCTGCTCCTTGTAGTTCTGAGCAGCGTCGTAGATGAACGCCTGCGGGCCACCCTCCTGGGTGAAGTCGCGGGTGTAGCCGCCGGTCACGTCCACCAGCTGGTTAGCCAGGCGGATGTTCGCGAAGGTACCGCGGACCATGACCTCGTGGTTACCACGACGGGAGCCCAGGGAGTTGTAGTCCTTGCGGGCCACGCCGTGCTCGTCCAGGTACTGGGCGGCCGGGGTGCCCGGCTTGATGGCGGAAGCGGGGGAGATGTGGTCGGTGGTGACCGAGTCGCCCAGCTTCACCAGGACGCGAGCGCCCTTGATGTCTTCGACGTCGCCCGGCTCGAGCTGCATGCCCTCGAAGTACGGTGCCTTGCGGACGTAGGTGGAGTTCTCGTCCCACTCGAAGGTCTCGCCCTCCGGAACGTCCAGGTTGCGCCATGCGTCGTCGCCCTTGAAGACGTCGGCGTAGTCGGCCTCGTACATCTCGCGGGAGATAGCGGACTGGATGGTCTCCTCAATCTCCTCGGTGGACGGCCAGATGTCCTTCAGGAAGACGTCGTTGCCGTCCTGGTCCTGGCCCAGGGCCTGGTTCTCGAAGTCGAAGTCCATGGTGCCGGCGATAGCGTAGGCGATGACCATGATCGGGGACGCCAGGTAGTTCATCTTGACGTCCGGGGAGATGCGGCCCTCGAAGTTACGGTTACCGGACAGGACTGCGGTAGCAGCCAGGTCGTGCTCGTTGATGGCGTCGGAGATCTCGTCCGGCAGCGGGCCGGAGTTACCGATGCAGGTGGTGCAGCCGAAGCCGGAGAGGTAGAAGCCCAGAGCCTCGAGGTCCTTCCACAGGTCGGCGCGCTGGAAGTAGCCGTCGACAACCTGGGAACCCGGGGCGCAAATGGTCTTGACCCACGGCTTGGAGTGCAGGCCCTTCTTAGCCGCGTTGCGGGCAATCAGGCCGGCGCCGACCATGACGGACGGGTTCGAGGTGTTGGTGCAGGAGGTGATGGAGGCGATAGCCACCATGCCGTGGTCCAGGGTGTACTCGCCACCGTTCGGGGAGTTGACCACGACCGGGTGGGACTGACGTCCGGAGGAACCCTTGGCGGCGGACTCGTTGTTGCCCGCGCGGGACTGGTTCAGGCCGCCGGTGACGTCGACGTCGTCGTCCGGAGCGCCGCCCTCGTCGGTCATGCGCTTGGCCTCAACGGTGGTCTCGTCGACGATGACCTCGTCGGTGGTGTAGTTGCCCAGGTCCTTACGGAACTGCTCCTTGGCCTCGGACAGCAGGATGCGGTCCTGCGGGCGCTTCGGGCCGGCGATGGACGGAACCACGGTGCCCAGGTCGAGCTCGAGGTACTCGGAGTACTCGGCCTCCGGAGCGTCCTGCTCCAGCCACATGCCCTGTGCCTTGGCGTACTCGCGGACACGGTCGATCTGCTCTTCCGGACGGCCGGTGAGCTCGAGGTACTTGATGGTCTCTTCGTCGATCGGGAAGATGGCCGCGGTGGAGCCGAACTCCGGGGACATGTTGCCGATGGTGGCGCGGTTAGCCAGCGGGACGGACTTGACGCCGTTGCCGTAGAACTCGACGAACTTGCCGACAACGCCCTGCTGACGCAGCATCTCGGTGATGGTCAGAACGACGTCGGTAGCGGTCACGCCGACCGGGATCTCACCGGTCAGCTTGAAGCCGACGACCTTCGGGATGAGCATGGAAACCGGCTGGCCCAGCATGGCAGCCTCGGCCTCGATGCCGCCGACGCCCCAGCCCAGGATGCCCAGGCCGTTTTCCATGGTGGTGTGAGAGTCGGTACCGATACAGGTATCCGGGTAAGCCAGGCCCTCGTTGTCGAAGACGACGCGGGACAGGTACTCGATGTTGACCTGGTGGACAATACCGGTTCCCGGGGGCACCACGCGGAAGTTGGAGAAGTTCTCGGAGCCCCAGCGGAGGAACTGGTAGCGCTCCTCGTTGCGCTGGTACTCGATCTCGACGTTCTTCTCGAGAGCGTCGGAGGAACCGAAGGCCTCGGTGATAACGGAGTGGTCGATGACCATCTCGGCCGGGTTCAGCGGGTTGACCTGATCCGGGGTGCCGCCCAGAGCGGACACGGCCTCGCGCATGGTGGCCAGGTCGACCACACAGGGAACGCCGGTGAAGTCCTGCATCAGAACGCGGGCCGGGGTGAACTGGATCTCGGTGTCCGGCTCAGCCTTCGGGTCCCAGTTGGCCAGGGCATCGATGTGCTCCTTGGTCACGTTCTTGCCGTCTTCGTGGCGCAGCAGGTTCTCGCCGAGGACCTTCAACGAGTAGGGCAGCTTGGACATGCCCTCGACAGCGTTGATGTCAAAGTAATCGTAGGACTTGCCGTTGACGTCAAGAGTCTTCTTGGCGCCGAAAGAGTTCAAGCTTTCAGTCACAGGGAGCTCCATTCCTTGTTTGAGAACTAAGATGTTCGCCATCGTCGCTCAGGTATTAGTTCCGCATACTCGCCCGGGCGCCCCGCGTGAGCGGGAAACTAGGGCGAAGTTAATAGCCATGGGATATATACTTCGGAGACGACGTGAACGCGATGGTTCATTTATCCATCATAGATGGCTGAACCGTCGACTGCCTTAACTATAACAGTACGCGCGTTCTGTTTCCAGCATTTTGACGCTTCGCGGCGAGTCGGATGCGCGTGGGCTGCGAGTTGATGCGTAATGTGGCCCCGTAAACAATCCCACCGGGTCCGGTCTATTCCCAGCTCAACGCACTGTTGGGGAAGGACCTGGGATGCGACAAGGAGACGAGACGATGATTCCGCAAGGGGTAGATGTTCCGGACTTGGCGGAACAGCTGGACCAGGATTCGGTTGCATTTACTAACCCCGTTTTAGCGGGGGACCCGGGTGCGCAGGCGGACGCGCAGGCCTCGTTGCGGGACGGCGACGGGATTGCCGTCGTGGACATCGCGGGCGGTTCGCCGGCCGATTATCGCGACGTCGCCCAGGAGCTGCAGGACGCCACCGGCCTGGATACGGTCATCGTCCAGTCTCCCGGAACTATCTCTGTGGTTAGTGATTCCTTGTCCCGCGCCGAGATTGAATCTGCCCAGGCCGGGGTCCCTACAGGGCTGGTGCAATCCGAGGCCCTCGACGCCTTCTATGTCGGCGTCGACCAGACTCCGTTTAGCTACGTGTCCGCTGCGATGGTCGTGGTCGCGGTTCTTGCCGTGGTCGGGGCAATCTGGGCCTTCCGGCAGGCGGTTCGCGGCGTCCAGCGAACCGAACCGGCTCCGGCCTAGAGGGGTAGTGCGGGTGTTGCCGGCAGTAGGCGCACCCGCCGGCGCTAGGTGTCCGCGCTAAGAGCGTAACAATTGTCCATGTAACGATAGGGCCGCTTCTGGTCGTGGGGCCCGGGAATAAATCGGGGTCGGTAGGTGTTAAGGGGCGCCGCCGTTAGGCGCAGTGGTCAACCTTGTAGGGTTGACCACTTTTTCGATCCGCACGCCCGTCGGTGGGGCACGCGTTACATGATCGAGCAAGAAAAGCACGAAAGTGACGAAACTCACAGGCTTAGTCTCAAGTTGGTAACAGTGCTGGTGACGGCGAAATGTTAAGTGCTGTGACTTTACTTAACTCGTGTGGTTTGTGAGAAACCTATGCGAGATATGGCGTATGTGCTTTATGGTTTCCATAGCAACTCATGAGGTGAATTGTGGAACATGGTTCACGGATTGAGGCTTGACTGGAACGTTCAGACGTACGCGGTACGGGCATGTGGGGAAGCACGCCAAGACCGGGCGAAGGGCCGTTGTGGTTGGGGTTCAACCGTTTGCCGAGTCCGGCAGTTGGCCTATGGGTTGGAGTTAATGTCCAATCTTTGTATTACCAGCAGGCTAGGAGGAGACAAGTCGTAGGCCTTTACCTTTGTTCTTAAGTGTCGTGCCCATACCGACGGTCTTTCGTTCCGCGATGACCGATTTGCGGGGTGGCTGCTGCGCCCGGAGCTCATGCCGATGGGGAAGTCTGTGCCTGAGTCCGCCCAACAGCCGTTCCCATAGACGGGATGGGTGAGCGCGCTCTTCTGCTCACGGTTGAGAACCTGCGGCTTCGGCATACTTTTGTGCGAGGTAGGCCTGTCTCAACACGCCTAGCTTGCTGGCCAAGGAGCATATTCGTGGCCACCACATCCAATGTGAACGCGCGGAGTAATTCCGGCCGTTCTTTCAAGTCCCGTTTCCGGGCGGCGTTTTCCGCTGTTGCCTGTACGGCAGCGTTGTCTACCGTCGCCACTTTGACCCCGACCGTTGCCAACGCCGATGAGCCGGGCGACGACCTGAAGCGCCTGACCCGGGAACTTACCCGCGGTAGCAGCTCGATCTCCGACGTCGCCGGCGCCATTGCCGACGTCCAGGGCGAGATCTCTCGCCTGGAGGGCGAGATCGGTCGCTACCGCGAGATCGTCAACCAAGCTTTGGTCGACCTCCAGGACGCGCGCACCGAGGCCCAGCAGGCCCGCGACGGCGCCGCCACCGCCAAGGAAGAACTCAACGGCGCCCAGGTCGACGTCGAAAAGGCGCAGGAAAAGCTCGACGAGATTTCCCGCTCGGTCTACCGCCGCTCCGGTACCTCGGACGCGGTGACCAACGCCGCCGGCGCCGACGCGCGGGCGGAGAAGCTGGAGCGCCAGAGCTACCTGGCGGACCAGTCCGATAAGCAGCGTGCCGTCGTCGAAGACCTGGAAAAGGTTCGCACGCAGAAGGCCAACAAGGAATCCCAGCTGCGCCTGGCCAAGGAACTGGCCGACCAGCGCGAGGAGCGCGCGACCTCCGCCGAAGAGGACGCCCGTAAGACCCTGGAAGACTCCCTGGCCGAGGTGGAAAAGATCTCCGCCGAGCGCGACGAACTGGCGCACCAGGAAGAAGACGCCCAGGAAGCATTGGATGCGGCCCGCGGTCACTCGCACAGCGCTAACCGCGGCACTGAAGACGCCGACAAGGATGACAACCAGTCTGCTGCTAGCGGCCGCTCGCAGTCCGCGACTGCGACCTCGACGGCCGCCCCACGGGAGGAGTCGACCTCCACTCGCGCGGGCGCTGAAAACAGCACCTCGGCCCAGGCCTCGACCTCGGAGAGCGCCTCCGCATCCGAGTCTTCTGCCTCGACTGAGTCCGCTGGTTCGTCTGAATCCGCGGAGCCGACCGAGGCCCGCGATTCCTCGGCTACCTCCACCAGCGCGGAGAGCGCCGGCGCGGGCAACAACGGCTCGCAGCAGGATGAGCCGACCGTGCAGGGGCTCGAGTCGGCACCGCGTTCCGGTGCCGGCGATGCCGACTCCGGTGACCAGCTGAGCGCACGCGAGAATGGTTCTTCGGCAGAGGACATGGCAGTGCTGTCGAGCGCGGCCATGGCCGTGGCAGAGGGCATTGTGGCCGGTTCTCAGCCGGTGCACTCGCAGCTCGAGGAAGCTACCGCGGACGAGTCCACCGGTAGCCTTCCGGCCCTGCAGGGCGAGGGTCAGGGCGAAGAGGACGCGGACCTGACGAGCCAGCTGGGCGGCGTGCTGGAGGAGCTCGAGACCTCTGACTCGGTGACCGAAGAGGCCAGCGACGCTGTCTCCGACATGGGCCGCGAGGCTCAGATCGAGGCCGTCATCGCGCGAGCCGAGTCCCAGATCGGCGTGCCTTACGCCTGGGGCGGCGGCGACGCCAACGGCCCGACCCAGGGTATCCGCGACGGCGGCGTGGCCGACTCCTTCGGCGACTACAACAAGGTTGGCTTCGACTGCTCCGGCCTGGTGCTCTACGCCTTCGCCGGCGTGGGCATCTCCCTGCCGCACTTCACCGGTTACCAGTACAACCACGGCGAGAAGATCCCGACCTCCGAGATGGAGCGTGGCGACCTGATCTTCTACGGCCCCAACGCCTCGCACCACGTCGCCATCTACTTGGGTGACGGCATGATGCTGGAGGCCCCGCAGTCGGGCCAGAACGTGCAGAAATCTCCGGTGCGTTACGGGGGTATGGCACCGTATGCCGTACGTCTCATCTAGCGTCGCCAAATATTAAGCCACCAACTTTAGTTGGTACTGTCAGGATTATGACTGACGCACAACAGACTAATCCTGGCTATGACGCCCTCCTCGTTCTTTCTTTCGGTGGCCCGGAAGGAAACGAGGAGGTCGTCCCGTTTCTGGAGAACGTCACTCGCGGCCGCGGCATCCCTCGGGAGCGCCTCGTGAAGGTCGGCGAGCACTATTTCCACTTCGATGGTGTCAGCCCGCTCAATGGGCTCAACCGCGAAATCATCGACAATGTCAAGGGCGAGCTCGCCCGCCGTGGCATGGATCTGCCCATCTACTTCGGCAACCGCAACTGGCACCCGTTTGCCAACGAGGCAGCGGAGCAGATGGCCGCCGACGGCGTGCGCCGCGCGCTCGTCTTCGCTACCTCCGCCTGGGGCGGCTACTCCGCCTGCCGGCAGTACGACGAGGACATCGTCGCCATGCGTAAGCACCTGGCGGAGCAGGGTCTGCCCGAGATTGAGTTCACGAAGCTGCGGCAGTTCTACTCCCACCCGAAGTTCATCGGGGAGATGGCCCGCGCGCTCAAGGACGCGTGCGCGGAGATCCCGCAGGACAAGTGGGACAGCACCCGCGTGCTTTTTACCGCCCACTCGGTGCCGAACGCGCACGACGCCGTCGGCGGCGCGGAAGGCGACAAGAACCTCTACTCCCGCCAGGTGGCGGAGGCGGCCCGGCTCATCGCCGAGCAGGCGGGGATTGGCCGCTACGACCTGGTGTGGAACTCCCGCTCCGGCAACCCGGCCACGCCGTGGCTGGAGCCGGACATCGTGGACCACGCCACGGACATCCACAACGACGAGGGCGTGGATGCGATCGTCGTCTGTCCGGTGGGCTTCATCTCCGATCACATGGAGGTCATCTGGGACCTGGACTCGGAGCTGGCCGAGGCTTGCCGCGAGATGGGGGTCGAGATGTCGCGCACCCGGACCGCCGGGCCGACCCCGGCCTTTACCGAGATGATCGTCGATCTCGTCGAAGAGATGACCGCCGGCGCGCCCCGCGAGGACCTAGGCGAGGTCACCACCCAGGGCTGCACCGTCAACGGCGAGCCCTGCGCCCCGGGCTGCTGCGACATCTGGTCGCTGCGTAAATCCAGCTAGCGGGCGAAATCGCTGAGCGCGTAGGCCACCCCGGCCATGCGCGCCTGGCGGATGTGCCGCCACAGGCGCAGCAGCTGGGGATCCAGGCTGTGATCGCCCAGGCGATCCGTGACGGTCTCGATGATGGCCGCCACGCGATCGGCGCGGGCGAAAAGCTTAGCCGCGCGCCCCGGCACGCACGACGGCAGGCCGGGGGTGTCGTAGAAATCCGCGAGCGTGCCGACGGTAAGCCGGGCGTCGGCGGCGTTTATCTTACGCTGCCCGGTGGCCTCGATGAGCTGCGCGGATTCTTCCGTCGCAGCTGAAAGCACAGCGTTCGCCTCGCCGGGGCTGAGCCAGGCCGGCTCGGGCAGGCGCCCGGCCACCTCGTAGGCGAACCACCAGGTCGCCCCGTCGTGAAAGTCGGGGGCTAAGACCAGGTGGCGGTCAGGATCTGCGGTGCGCACGACGATACCGCCGGCCCCGTTCGCCGCCACGTGTTCCGCGGCCTCCGTACCCGCGGGCAGGGCGGGAGGATCCCCGGGGCCGGAGAGAATCAACCGCAGCGCCGGCTCCGGCCGGGAGCCCGGCGACAGCTCGGCGTCGTCTGCGGCGTTGTCGCGGATGAGCCGCAGCAGCTCAATACCGGGCTCGCCGTGGCGGACATAGACCGGCCCGCCAAGCTCCTCGAGGGCCTGCAGCGTCGCATCCGCCGACTCGTGGTGGTAGAGCCAGGCTCCCAACCAGACGGCGGTGTTTTGCAGTGGTAACCACACCTCGGCGCGCATATCCATGACGGGACAGTCTAGTAGATAAGATATTCCGCCATGAGCTTCAACTCCCGAGACCCCTACGGCGGCGATATTTTCGCCGGACACGCGCGCAAGCAGCCGAAGAACTACCCCGAGGTGCCTGCCGAACCCGGGCTCGTGGTGGAGGTCCGCGGGGACGAGCAGGAATTTACCGGGGCGGTCCAAGGCGTGGATAAGACGGTCTTCGGCGAGGTCGTTCGGCTCGCCGACCGCCACGGCAACGAGCGGGTGTTCAACCTAGTCAAAGGCGGCTTCCTCATCGAGGGCAAGCCAGTGACCCTGGTGCGTTACGTGGAAAAGCAAGCCCCGCGCCGCTCGAACTCCGGCTCCCGGCGGGTGGAAAACCTCGAGGCCAAAGTCGCCGCGCCGTCGCGCATTTGGGTCGAAGGCATCCACGACGCCGCGATCGTGGAGAAGGTCTGGGGCCACGACCTGCGCGTCGAGGGCGTGGTCGTCGAATACCTCGAGGGCTTAGACAACCTGCCGGAGCGGCTCGCGGAGTTTCGCCCCGAGCCCGGGCGCCGCATTGGCGTGCTGGCCGACCACCTAGTCGAAGGTAGTAAGGAGAGCCTGCTGACCCGCGCGGTCGGCCCGGACTGCCTGGTCACCGGGCACCCGTACATCGATATCTGGGCCGCGGTAAAACCGGAGCGCCTGGGCCTTAAGAGCTGGCCGGAAGTGCCCTACGGCGAGGATTGGAAGACGGGTATCTGCAAGCGCGTGGGCTGGTCCGATCCGAAGGAAGGCTGGCACCGCGTCTACAGCGCGGTGAATTCCTTCCGCGACCTAGAGCCCAGCCTGATCGGCGCGGTCGAGCGCCTCGTGGACTTCGTGACCACCCCGGAGCTTTCCAAGGAGGACCTGCTCTAGGCCTGGTTGCCGCGCTCCAAAAGGCGGACGGCTAGTTGCCAGCCGGCGCTCTCGGCCGCCCAGCCGGCGGCTTGCAGGCGCTGGGACATCGCCTGCTTGGAGATGCCGAGCTCCTCGGCCGCCTCTTTCTGGTTGTAACCGGAACGCACCAGGGAGGTGGCCTCGCGCCCCTCGGCGGTGCGCTTATGGAGCACGTAGCCGAGCAGTCCGAAGGCGGCGGCGATGTCGTCCGCCTCCGACTTGCGGGCGCGCACGTCCGTCTTGGCCCGGACCTGGCCGGCGCGGGCGGAGCGCCCCAAGGCCCCGGAGGCCGTCGCGCGTGCCACGGCTTTGTCGGTGGCGCCGGGGCACAGACCGATCCCGACGGCCCAATCGCCGTCGGCCAGCAGCGCCATGACGACCTCGCAGACCGACGAGGGGGAGTCGACCACGGTGCAGATGTCCTCCACGCCGAGGATGGTGAAATCGTCGACGCCGTCGAGGGTGGCGAGCGCCTGGGCGGAACGCTTGACGAGGTCGGCGCGGTGCATGGAGGAACCGCGGTAGCGAGCGTGCACGGCGAGCATAGGGATCCAGCTCCTTCCCGGAAGTGGCCAATAGGGAACTATGGCAAGGCAAAAGCCTTGACCTTTTCTTTTAGTCTACTTCCTGGGCTTGACTTAGTTGAGGTTGGGGTAGCCGGGACTCAACATAGAGGCCGCCCAGCCCGGCGGCTGCGGCAAGGAGGAACGCGGCGAGGATCCAGGGGGAGAGCCCGCTCGTGAGGGCCTCGCCGAAGAAGACACCGATGACCGTCGTGGGGATGGAACCGACCAAAGTCGCGCTGACGAATTGCCAGAACGGGATACTCGTCAGGGCGGCGGTGTAGTTGAGTAGGGAGAAGGGCACGCCCGCCACCATGCGCAGGCTGCAGATGGCCAGCCAGCCGCGGCGGGCCAGTCGGGCGTTAAGTCCGGCCACCGCCGGGTGGGATAACCGCGGGCGCATCCACTCGCCGAAGAGCTTGCGCACGCCCAAGAAGGCGAGCGCGGCCGATACCGTCAGGCAGACCAGCGCCAGGCTAAGCCCTAGCACCGGCCCGAAGAGGATGCCCGCCGCCACGGTCCAGATGGTCCGCGGAAGGGGAAAGAGGGTAAAGACGATATAGGACAGCGCGAAAAGCACTACGAAGAAATCGCCGTACTGCTGCGCGCCGGCCCGCAGGTCGGCCAACTCGGGTACGTCGACATAGCGCGCCGCCACCGCGAGGGCGGCCACGGCCACGAGGATGACCAGCCAACGCCGCCAGCCCAACCCACACAGCGTGCGCACGGCGTCGCGCGCGACCTGGGCCAAGAAGCTGCCGAAGCTGCGCAACCAGCCCCACGCGGAGTTCTCATCGTGCATGCCGGCCACCTTGCTCTATGCCTGTGCTCTCTATCAGTGTTGTGCGAAGTCGACGTGGTGCAGAAAGAAAAATCCCGCGTTCTTGTTCGAAGAACGCGGGAGAGTCATTGTGCCCGGAGGGGGACTTGAACCCCCACGTCCGTTAATAGGACACTAGCACCTCAAGCTAGCGCGTCTGCCATTCCGCCACCCGGGCAGGGTGTTTTCAGCCGTTACCGGCTTCGGCACTCCCAAAACTCTAGCCTGCCGGCGGCGGGCAAACAAATCGCCAGCACAGGGCCGTAAACGCCCGCGTGATTATGGAACCATTGTTAGGGAGTTCCTTTCCTTCCCCGAGTGGGCAAGGGAGGGCGGCTGCCCTCCGCGGGCGCGGTCCAGGCAACTGGCGGGGCAACTGGCGGCGCAGTTCCACTTTTTGAACTGCGCCAAACTCTGGGGTGCGGTGGGAGGATGAATATGGTGCGCGTTACTGACAGACACGGAATGTGTTTTCCGGTACAAATGGGAGTATGACTTCTTACAACGATTCTCGATTCCCTGGCCCCGATCCTTATGCGCCGCTGCGGGATCTCCCGTCGTTCGCTTTGTCCTCGTCCGACCTCGTCGACGGGGACGAGATCGAAGAGCGCTTCCGCGCGCCGGAGAGCATCTCCCCGCAGCTGGAGTGGTCCAACCTGCCGGAGGGCACCAAGTCCCTGGCCGTGACCTGCTTCGACCCGGATGCCCCAACCGCCGCCGGTTTCTGGCACTGGGCGGCCTTCAACATCCCGGCCGATGTCACCGAGCTGCCCACCAACGCGGGCGCCGCCGAAGACCTCGGCATCGAGGGCGTTATCTCCCTGCGCAATGACTCCGGCAAGCGCACCTACCACGGGCCGCAGCCGCCGGCCGGCCACGCCCCGCACCGCTACCTCTACGCAGTGCACGCCGTGGACACGGAAAAGCTGGACATTGATCCGGACGCCACCCCGACGGTGCTGGGCTTCAACCTGCACTTCCACGCGATTGGCCGCGCCATCCTGTGGGGCTGGTACGAGGAGAAGTAGTCCTCACTGACCCTATGGCCAACAACGACAATCCCGGGGTGACGATCCCGCTGCAGCTGCGAGTGGGCGGAGCCTTTATCGCCGTCGCACTCGTCCTCGTCATCATGACCATCGTCGCGGTACTCACCGAAGGGTGGATGAGCCCCTTCGTGTGGACCCCAGCCCGCGTGGCGCTGGTGGTCGCCGCGCTCATCATCGGCGCCTTCGCCACCATCCGCAAGGACCAGCGCCCCAGCATCACTCAGGTGGTGGCCCTGGGCGGGGCGGTGCTGATTATCATCGCCAGCCGTTTCCTGCCCAGTGCCGAGCTGGCCGTGATGGGCCAGTGGTGGCTGCTCATCTACGCCGGCCTAGCGCTGGTCTGCGCGCTCGTGCTGCGCCGCAGCCTGGCCCCTCGCTCCTAGGAAGTCAGTGCCCAGCACGGGCTGGCGGGCGGCCGGACGCGCTGGCACACTACCTAGAAATGAAAAGCGCCGAAAAGAAGAAGCTAGGGCTGCGAAGGCAGCCCTAGCTTTTGTTTATGTTTCGCTCCTTGTTGGAAGGGATTAGTTCTTCCACGGCAGGCCGGAGCCGACCGCCTCGCTGATGTTGCTCAGGCCGTGGGCGCGGATCTGCTCGGCAATCCCTAGGTGGATGTCGCGGATCCAGTCCGGGCCGCCGTAGATGAAGGGGGTATAACCCTGCAGGAGGCTGGCGCCGGCCGTGATGCGCTCCCAGGCCTGCTGCGGGGTGAAGATGCCGCCGACCGAGACGATGGGCAGCTCGCCGCCCAGGTGCTCGTGGAGCAGGCGCAGGACCTCCAGGGAGCGCGCGGCCACCGGCGCGCCGGAGACGCCGCCGGCGCCCATGTCCTCGACCTCTGCGGCCGGGGTCTTGAGCCCCTCGCGGGAGATGGTGGTGTTGGTGGCGACAATGCCGGCCAGGCCGACCTCGCGGGCCAAGTCGGCGACGGCGAGGACGTCTTCGTCGGACAGGTCCGGGGCGATCTTCACCAAGACCGAGGCCGGGGTTACCTCGGCAACGGCGGTGAGGATGGGGCGCAGCGATTCCACGGCCTGCAGATCGCGCAGGCCCGGGGTGTTCGGAGAGGAGACGTTGACCACCAGGAAATCGGCCAGCGATCCCAGAACTGAGGCCGAACGGCGGTAGTCGTCGACGGCCTGGTCCACCGGGGTGACCTTGGTCTTGCCGATGTTGATGCCAATGACGTCGTCGCTGCGGCGGGCCCGCAGATTGCGGGCTACCTCCTCCGCGCCCTGGTTGTTGAAGCCCATTCGGTTGAGCAGACCCTTGTCCTTGGGCAGGCGGTAGAGCCGGGGAGCCGGGTTACCCGGCTGGGCGGCCGCGGTGACGGTGCCGAGCTCGGCGTAGCCGAAACCAATGGGCCCCCAGGCGTCCGCCGCGGTGGCGTTCTTGTCGAAGCCGGCGGCCAGGCCGAGCGGGCGCGGGAAGTCCACGCCGAAAACGGTCTGACGCAGGACCGGGTCCTTGACCGGCAGGACCTTGTTCAGCCCGCGGTTGACCGGCCACGCGACGTGGAAGCCGTGGAGGGCCGAGCTCATCAGGTGGTGGATGCGCTCGGCATCGATCTGGAACATGGCTTTGAGCGCGGCATCGTAAACCTTGCCCCGGACGGTGCGGAAGATGGTGGGCATGGTGGAAACTCCTTAAATGTCTTTAATGATCTGCAGTCCGTCGCCGGAGGCGGAGGCAATCGCGATGGTTCCGTCGCTGAGCGCGACCATGTGCTGGGCGTTGGCCACGGTGGAGACCTTGGCGCGCTCCTCCGGAACGCCCTTGGAGATCTCGAAGGCTTGCGCCTGGTTGTTGTCGGTCGTGGTCGTCCACGCCAGCTGCCGGGATTCGTCCCAGGCCGTGGCCCACGGCACCCCGTCGGTGTTGCCGTACTGGTGCAGGCGGATGACGTCCTCGGCGTTGTAGATAGCGATCCGCTTGCCCAAGGTGTCGGAAACCACGATGGTGCCGTTCTCACCGACTGAGGCCTGGCCCAGGCCGACGCCGACGCGCAGGCGGCCGCCCGCGCGGGACTGCTCCCAATCCAGTGATTGGATGGTGGAATCCGCGCGCAGGGTACGCACCACGTTGTCCGTGCCGTCCTGGTTCGGTACCGCCAGAAGCTGGTCGGTCGGGTCCTCGACGGCAAAGGAATCGCTGCGCTTTCCGTCCTTGTAGATGGCGACGTCGGAGCCTTGGTTGGAGGCCACGAAAAGCTCGCCGGTGGAGGTCCGGGCGGCGGCGGTGACGGGGAATTCCTCGTCGACCGCGATCTTCTCCGGCTGTGTGGGGCGGGCCGGGTCGAAGGAGAGAACCTCGGTGCCGCAGCCGAGCAGGAACTCGTTGTCGGCGGCCGAAAGCTGGCCGCAATCGGTCGGGATCTCCACCACCGCGGCGGAGCCGTCCTGGAAAGCGGCAGCATCGCCCACGGCCAGGTGATCGGAGCTGCGCACGGCGATGGTCTCGCCGGTGGCGGCCATGTCGGTTACCTCAGCGACCTCGCGGGGGAGCTGGGCGACCTCGCCGTCGGGATCCGCGGCGGCGGGGGATTCAGCCGGGGTGGCGTTGCCGACCGTGGCGGAGTCGTCCGCCTCCTCTTCCGGCGGGGTTTGTTGGCACCCCGCCAGAGCCAGGGCGGAGACTGCGGAGACAGTCATTACTGCGAAACCGGTCTTAGAAGTCACAAACAGTCATCCTAGCAGTGAGACCTCCAAATCCAGCAGTCCCACCAGCCGCCGGAATCGGCCGGGAACGCCACGGGGCAGTGGGGAGGCGGCGCGAGTTAATCAGAACTGTCCGGAAGGTGTGAGCTTGCTTCGAAAGTCAGACTCGCCCGGGGTGGTCCTCGCGTGGGTGGCGGGGGCGTCAGTATGCTGTTCCGGGTGAATAACGTGCAGTACCTCGCCCAAGCAGGCGTAGAACAATCAGATATGTCCTGGTTGCAAGTCATCGTCTTGTCGGTAGTCCAGGGCCTTACCGAGTTCCTCCCCGTCAGCTCCTCGGGGCATTTGCGCATTGTCTCCGAGCTCTTCTGGGGCCAGGACGCTGGCGCCTCCTTCACCGCGGTCATCCAGCTCGGCACCGAGCTGGCCGTCGTGGTCTATTTCGCCAAGCTGATTTGGCAGATCCTGTCCGGCTGGTTCCGTGGCTGGGTCGACAAGGACTCGCGCGGCCAGGACTGGAAGATGGGCTGGATGGTCATCGTCGGTTCCATCCCGATCGGGATTATCGGCTTCTTCGGCAAGGACCTCATCCGGGACGCGCTGCGCAACCTGTGGATCACCGCGGCCATGCTGGTCCTGTTTTCCTTCGTGTTCATCCTGGCCGAAAAGATGGGCAAGAAGACCCGCGGCTTCGACGAGCTGACCATGAAGGACGCCATCATCATGGGCCTGTGCCAGTGCCTGGCTCTCATCCCGGGTGTGTCCCGCTCCGGCGGCACCATCTCCGGCGGCCTCTTCTTAGGGCTTGACCGCGAGGTGGCCACCCGCTTCAGCTTCCTGCTGGCCATCCCGGCGGTGCTGGCCTCCGGCCTGTTCTCGCTGGGCGATGCCTTCGGCCCGACCGTGGGGCAGTCCGCCACCGGCACCCAGCTGCTGGTCGGCACGGGCATCGCTTTCGTCGTCGGCTACGCCGCGATCGCCTGGCTGCTGAAGTTCGTGGCCAACCACTCCTTCTCTTGGTTCGCCGCCTACCGTATCCCGGTCGGCCTCTTTGTCATGGCCCTGCTGGCCTTCGGCGTGCTGCAGCCTTAAGGAGTAGGGCTAGCGTCGGACTCGCCCGTGGGTCGTACAGGCCCGGCTGTGGCGTTATGCGCGTCGGCGGGACTCGGCGTTACGATGGTGGGCATGCATACTTGGCCCCAGCCCGAAATCCAGCCCGTCCCGGGCGCTTCTGTTCCCCTGCAGCTTTTTGATTCCGCGGACCGCGCCGTCCGCGAGGTTAAGGTCGACGGCCCGCAGGCGGGTGTGTACGTGTGCGGCATTACCCCGTACGACTCCACGCACCTTGGGCACGCGGCGACCTACGTGACCTTCGACCTGGTCAACCGCATGTTGATGGACAACGGCCACGACGTCCACTACGTGCAGAACATCACCGACGTCGACGATCCGCTCTTTGAACGCGCCGAGCGCGACGGCGTCGACTGGCGCGAGCTGGGCACCTCCCAGATCGATCTCTTCCGTTCCGACATGGAGCTGCTGGAGGTCATCCCGCCCCAGGACTACGTCGGCGCCATGGAAGCGGTCGACGAGATTGTCGAGCTGGTCCAGAAGCTGCTCGACCGCGGCGCCGCCTACGTGGTCGATGATCCGGAGTACCCGGATGTTTACGCCTCCATCGAGGCCACGGAGCAGTTCGGCTACGAGTCCAACTACAGCCGCGAAGAGATGGAGAAATTCTTCGCCGAGCGCGGCGGGGACCCAGACCGCGCCGGCAAGCGCAACCCGCTGGATGCCCTGCTCTGGCGGGCGCACCGCGACGGTGAACCGGCCTGGGAGTCCCCGTTCGGGCCCGGTCGCCCGGGCTGGCACGTCGAGTGCTCGGCTATCGCGACCAACCGCCTGGGCAAGACCTTCGAGATCCAAGGCGGCGGCAGCGATTTGAAGTTCCCGCACCACGAGTTCTCCGCCGCCCACGCGGAGGCCGGCCTGGGCGTGGACCGCATGGCCGATTTCTACGTCCACACCGGCATGATCGGGCTGGACGGGACCAAGATGTCTAAGTCCCTGGGCAACCTCGTCTTCGTCCACAAGCTGGTGGAACAGGGCGTGGAGCCTTCGGCCATCCGCATCGGCATCTACGCCGGCCACTACCGCAGCGACCGGGACTGGTCGGATGAGGTCCTGGCGGCCGCCCAGCAGCGCCTTTCTCACTGGCGCGAGGCCCTGGAGCACGCCGGCTCCCGCGAGCGGGCCGAGGAACTGGTCCAGGACATCCGCGCCGCCTTGGCCGACGACTTGGATACCCCGCGCGTGCTGGAGGCCCTCGACGAGTGGGCCGCCGGCGAGCGCGGGGAGGACGATCCTGCCGCCCAGCAGCTGGTGACGGTTGCGCTGCGAAGCCTGCTCGGCGTGCGAGCGTAGCGGAATTGAGTAAGAATTAAGCGCATGAGCATTCGCGCAGATTTCCAGCCCACCGTCGACGAGTTCATTGCCAACCTTAAGTCTTTCGCCACGGGTGACTACCTAAAGGAAGACGAGAAAGAGTTCTGGGACCAGCCCTTCGATCCCGCGGTCCTGCCGGACCTCAAGGAGATTATCGAAGGCCTGCTGGACGACCTAGACGCGGTCCCGGACGATCCGAACGGCGACGTCCTCTCCGCGGTGATCGCCAAGCGGCAGGTGGAGCTGGTCGCCTTCAACAAGGCCAACGACTACGCGGTGCTGGAGCCGGAAGAAAAGGAAGAGCTCGCCGAGCTCGTTTACTCCGCTTCCGCCGCGACCGGCGCGGACGACGAGGCCCTGGCGCAGATCCCTGAGCCGGACTAGCCCCCGCCGCCACGCCACGGCGCCATAGCTGGCGCAGCAGCGCGCCCGCGCACCCGGGCGCGAATTTGCCGACCCAAGAAGAAAGTAGTCACGAATTTCTATGCCGCTTCCTAGCGAGTCCCACCTGGACCAAGCCGCAACAACTCCGGGCGATACCGGCTTCCCGGCCCGGCCCCGGGCCATCTTCTGGGACATGGACGGCACGCTGACCGACTCTGAGCCGCTGTGGGCGGAAGCGACGTTCTACCTCTCGGAGACCCTGGGCAAGCGCCTGACGCCGACGGAACGGCTGGCCACGGTCGGCTCGACCTTCGCCACCACGCTGGAGATCTGCGCGGCGAAGGCGGGGGTCACGCTGACCGAAGAGGATTACCCCAAGTACCGGAAGCTGATGTTTTCCAAGGTGCGGGAACTTTTCGCCGGCAACCTGGAGGTCTTTGACGGCGTCCGGGAACTGCTGCGCGAGCTCCACGCGGACGGTATGCCAATGTTGGTGACCACCAACACGGAGCGCTACGTCGCCGACGGGGCCATCGCGGCCATCGGGCCGGAGTTTTTCTACGACACGATCTGTGGCGACGAGGTGCCCACCGGCAAGCCGGCGCCGGACATGTACCTCCAGGCTGCGCGCAGCGTCGGCGCCGACCCGGGGGACTGTCTGGTCTTCGAAGACTCCACGGCCGGCATGACCGCGGCGGTCGAGGCGGGCTGCCGGGTCATTGGCCTGCCGGAGGACGACCACGTCGCCGTGCCAGACGGGGTAGTGCAGATTTCGCAGCTGCACGGCCACCGTCACCTAGCCCCGGCTGGGGCTGCGGATGTCTACGCGTGGTGGCAGCAGATAACCGCATATCGGGGGTAGAAAAATAGCGCTTGCGACCTACTGGCTAATTTCTATGGAACAATAGATGGCGTGAAAACCTTCGATGATTTATTTGCAGAGCTAAAGACCAAGGCCACCGAGCGGGAGGAAGGGTCCGGCACCGTTGCCGCCCTGGACCATGGTGTGCACCACATCGGCAAGAAGGTCATCGAGGAAGCCGGCGAGGTCTGGTTGGCGGCAGAGTACGAATCCGACGAGGAGCTCTCGGAGGAGATCTCGCAGCTGCTGTACTGGACCCAAGTGATGATGCTGGCCCGTGGCCTCGAGCCCAAGGACATCTACAAGTACCTCTAACGCCCGCGCTGCGCTGCCTCTGGCGCACGGCGTACCCAGTCCATTCGAGTACACACGAGCAGGGAAGAAAGACACACGCATGATCACTATCGCAGTGCCCAACAAGGGCTCGCTGTCCGAAGCCGCGATGTCCATCTTCGCGGAAGCCGGGTACAAGTCCCGCGGCAACTCCAAGTCGCTCAACGTCGTCGACGAGGCCAACGGGGTGGAGTTCTTCTTCCTCCGCCCGAAAGACATCGCCATCTACGTGGCCAAGGGCGTGCTGGACATCGGCGTGACCGGCCGTGACCTGGCCGCCGACGCCAAGGCCGACGTCCAAGAGATCCTCGACCTCGGTTTCGGCGGGTCGACCTTCCGCTACGCCGGGGTCAAGGGCGAGGGCTGGAGCGTGGACCAGCTGGGCGGCAAGCGCATCGCCACCTCCTACCCGAACCTGGTCCGCAAGGACCTGGCCGAGCGCGGCTTGGAGGCCGAAGTCATTCGCCTGGATGGGGCAGTGGAGGTCTCCATTCGGCTTGGCGTCGCCGACGTCATCGCCGACGTGGTCTCCACCGGCCGCACCCTGCGGGAGCAGGGGCTGGAGCCTTTCGGCGAGCCGCTGATTAGCTCCGAGGCCGTGGTCATCCAGCGCAAGGGCGCGACCGTGGGGCGCGAGGAGGAGATCCTCCTGGGGCGTCTGCGCGGTATTCTCAACGCCCGCCGCTACCTGATGATCGACTACAACATCGCGGAGGAAAACCTCCCGGCTGCCTCGGAAATCACCCCGGGGCTGACCGGCCCGACGGTGTCTCCGCTGGCGCGCGAGGGCTGGGTCGCGGTGCGCGCGCTGGTGCCTAAGAAGCAGGCGAACCAACTGATGGATGATCTTTCAGGCCTCGGCGCCGAGGCAATTCTGGGTTCCGAACTCCGCATTGCCCGCATTTAGGGGTACACCTTCGGCGCGAGGATTCTAAAACTCCTTTGCTAGCTACCATGGGGGTCAAGTATTTGAAGTACTTAAATTCATCCCCGAAAAACGCAAAGGAGCGTCGCCGAGATGGCAAAGAATGCCAAGAAGGATACTAAGAAGCCTTCTGAGGACGTCCAGGACAAGGAAACCACCGCAGCCTCCACCGCTTCCGACTCTGCTAAGTCCGACAAGGAGACCAAGCAGACCAAGCAGACCGCTGCTAAGTCGAAGAAGTCCCGCATCGAGCAGGACCTCATCGGCGAGATGGAAGTTCCTAACTCCGCCTACTACGGCGTGCACACCATGCGCGCCATGGACAACTTCCAGATCTCGTACGTGACCATCAACTCCATTCCGGAGTTCATCCGCGGCATGGCCCAGGTCAAGAAGGCCGCCGCCATGGCCAACCGCCGTCTGCACACCCTGCCGAAGAAAAAGGCGGAGGCCATCATGTGGGCCTGCGACCAGATTCTGGAAGAGGGCCGCTGCATGGACCAGTTCCCGCTGGACGTCTTCCAGGGCGGCGCGGGCACCTCGGTCAACATGAACACCAACGAGGTCATCGCCAACCTGGCGCTGGAGTACCTCGGTGAGGAAAAGGGCGCTTACGACATCATCAACCCGAACGATGATGTCAACATGTCCCAGTCCACCAACGACGCTTACCCGACCGGCTTCCGCCTGGGCCTGTACGCCTCCATCGACCAGCTGATCCAGCGGATGGACGCGCTGCAGAACGCCTTCAGCGTGAAGGCCAACGAGTTCCAGGACATCCTGAAGATGGGCCGCACCCAGCTGCAGGACGCCGTCCCGATGACCCTGGGCGACGAGTTCAAGGCGTTTGCCCACAACCTGCAGGAGGAGCAGGCCGTCCTGCGCGACGCCCAGGCTCGCCTACTGGAAATCAACATGGGCGCTACCGCCATCGGTACCGGCGTGAACACCCCCGCCGGCTACCGCCACCAGGTCACCGCCGCGCTGTCCGAGGTCACCGGCCTGGAGATGAAGACCGCCCGCGACCTCATCGAGGCCACCTCCGACTGCGGCGCCTACGTGCTGCTGCACTCGGCCATCAAGCGCGCCGCCATGAAGCTGTCCAAGATCTCCAACGACCTGCGACTGCTGTCCTCCGGCCCGCGCGCTGGCCTGAACGAGATCAACCTGCCGGCCCGCCAGGCCGGTTCCTCCATCATGCCAGGTAAGGTCAACCCGGTTATCCCGGAGGTCGTCAACCAGGTCTGCTTCAAGGTCTTCGGCAACGACATCAGCGTCAACATGGCTGCCGAGGCCGGCCAGCTCCAGCTCAACGTCATGGAGCCGGTCATCGGCGAGGCCCTGTTCCAGTCCATCCGCATCATGGGCAACGCCGTGGATACCCTGCGTGAGAAGTGCGTGGAGGGCATCACCGCTAACGCGGACGTCTGCCGCCACTACGTCGAGAGCTCCATCGGTATCGTGACCTACCTGAACCCCTTCATCGGGCACCACAACGGCGACCTCATCGCCAAGGAGTCCCTGGAGACCGGCAAGGGCGTGCGCGACCTGGTCCTGGAGAAGGGCCTGCTGGACGAGGAGACCCTGGACCGCGTGCTGTCCGTGGAAAACCTCATGCACCCGGAGTTCCGCGGCAAGCTCTACATGGATGAGAACTAATTCTTAACGCGTAGAGCACGACGCTCGGCATGCCCTCCCGCTGCGGCGGCTGGCTCCCTGAATAGGGGAGTCGGCCCCGCGGCCGGAGGGTTTGTTTTTGCCCTAACGGACGCCAATCCACCGAAGCGGGTGTGGCAATCAACACAACCGGGCATTTCAATTGGGATGAATCACCCCGGCGGGGCACAATAGTAACGTAGTGATAATTTTTTACAACGTTTGGAGACCTCCATGGTTGTTATCCATATCTTGATTGTCCTCGCGGCAATCTTCCTGGGCGCCCGGCTGGGCTCCATCGCCATTGGTTTCGCCGGCGGCTTGGGCGTGTTGGCCCTGGGCCTGACCGGAGTGCCGGTCACCCGCGAAGACATTCCCTTCGACGTCATCGGCATCATCATGTGCGTCATCGCCGCCATCGCCGCCATGCAGCGCGCCGGTGGCATGGACTACCTCGTCCACCTGGCCGAGCGCCTGTTGCGCAAAAACCCCCGCCAGATCACCTATTTCGCCCCGGTCGTCACTTGGCTGATGACTGTGCTCGCCGGCACCGGCCACACCGCGTTTTCGACCATGCCCGTCATCGTGGAGGTCGCCAAGGAGGGCGGCGTGCGTCCGTCGCGCCCGCTGTCGATTGCGGTCGTCGCCTCCCAGATGGCTATCTGTGCCTCGCCGATTTCCGCAGCCGTCGTGCTGATGGCGTCCCTCCTGGAGCCTGCCGGCGTGGGCTACCTGCAGGTGCTGGCCGTCCTCATCCCGGCGACCTTCCTGTCCATCTTCCCGGCGGCCTGGCTGGCCAACAAGATGGGCAAGGAGCTGGACGTCGATCCGGTCTACCTCGAGCGCAAGGCCGCCGGCCGCGTCAAGGAACCCATCGGGGCGTCCTCGTTTACCCCGGCACCGGGCGCGAAGCTGTCGGTTCTCATCTTCCTGGTCGCCATCGTCATCGTGATGCTCTGGGCCACCATCACCTCGGAGCAGGTCGGCCTGATTGCAGAACCGACCCTGCCGCGTAACGAGGCCATCATGGCCGTCATGCTGACTGCCGCCACCGCCATCGTCATGGCCACCAAGATCCCGGCCGGCGATGTCCTGAGCACGCAGGTCTTCAAGTCCGGCATGTCCGCGTGCGTCTGCGTGCTGGGCGTGGCCTGGCTGGGCACCACCCTCATCAACCACTACATCGAGGACATCCAGGCCCTGGCCGGCGACGTTATCCAGGCCACCCCGTGGCTGCTGGCCGTCGTGCTCTTCCTGGCCGCCGCACTGTTGTACTCCCAGGCCGCTACCACCAAGGCCCTCATGCCGGCCGCCCTGGCGCTGGGCGTTAGCCCGCTCACGGCTCTGGCAGCGTTCCCGGCGGTTTCCGCCTTGTTCGTCCTGCCGACCTACCCGACGCTGCTTGCGGCGGTGGAGATGGACGACACCGGCTCGACCCGAATCGGCAAGGCAGTGTTCAACCACCCGTTCCTGGTCCCCGGCGTGGTCAGCATCGTGCTGTCCATCGTGCTTTGCTACGCCATCGGGGCAGTGGTGGTCTAGGCCCACCGGGGAGGGCATCCCCAGCTTTCTCGTCACCTCGGCGCCGCAGTACAACAGCGGTTCCGGGGTGATTTTTCTATCGCTTTGGGTCTATGGATGAAACTGGCCACACGGGCGCGCCAGCTCGGTACGATAGGGACCATGACTACTCAGCCATCCGATGTTGAAATCGCTCAGTCCCACCAGTTGCAGCCCATCGCCGATATCGCGGAGAAAGCCGGCCTGCCCGCCGACGCCCTCATCCCGTACGGCACCACCAAGGCCAAGGTCGATATCACCAAGCTGGACCACTCCCGCGAGCACGGCAAGCTCGTGCTGGTTACCGGCGTGTCCCCGACGCCGGCCGGCGAGGGCAAGTCCACCGTCCTGATTGGTCTTACCGACGCCATCGCCAAGCTGGGCAAGAAGGCCATCGTGGCCCTGCGCGAGCCCTCCCAGGGCCCAGTCATGGGCATCAAGGGCGGCGCCGCCGGCGGCGGCTACTCCCAGATCGTGCCGATGGAGGACATCAACCTGCACTTCACCGGCGACCTGCACGCCATCGCCGCGGCGACCAACACGCTGGCCGCCATCATCGACAACCACATCCACCAGGGAAACCAGCTGAACATCGACCCGCGGCGGGTGACCTGGCAGCGCTGCCTGGACGTCAACGACCGCGCCCTGCGCGGCGTCGTCACCGGCCTGGGCGGCCCGGCCCACGGCGTGCCGGCGGAGACCGGCTTCACCATCACGGCCGCCTCCGAGATCATGGCCATCCTCGGCCTGGCCACCAGCCTGGAGGACCTGAAGAAGCGCTTGGGCGATATCACCGTGGGCTACACCTACGACCAGGCCCCGGTCACCGCCCGTGTCCTCGAGGCCGAGGGGGCGCTTACCGCGCTGATGCGCGATGCCCTCAACCCGAACCTGGTCCAGACCCTGGGCGGGACCCCCGCGTTCGTACACGGCGGCCCCTTCGCCAACATCGCGCACGGCTGCAACACCCTGCTGGCCACGCAGACCGCCCTGGAATACGGCGAGGTCGTGCTCAGCGAGGCCGGTTTCGGCGCCGACCTGGGCGGCGAGAAGTTCGTGGACATCAAGTCCCGCTTCGGCGAGCTGAACGTGGACGCCGCCGTGGTGGTGGCCACCATCCGCTCCCAGAAGTACAACGGCGGCGTGGCCAAGGACGAGCTGACCAACGAAAACGTCGAGGCCCTCGAGAAGGGCGTGGTGAACCTGCAGCGCCACGTCGAAAACGTGCGCAAGTTCGGCGTCACCCCGGTGGTCGCGCTCAACCTCTTCCCGTCGGATACCCAGGCCGAGCGTGACTTCATGCGCGACTGGGCCGAGAAGGTCGGCGTGCAGCTGGCCGAGGTCGAGGTCTTCACCAAGGGCGGCGACGGCGCCCTCGAGCTGGGCCAGATCGTCCTGGACAACCTGGGCGGCAACTCCGCGCCGCTGTACGACCCGGCGGAGGGCATCGAAGCCTCCATCGAGAAGATCGCCACGGAGATCTACCGCGCGGACAAGGTCGAGTACGGCTCCAAGGCCATCAAGGACCTGAAGTACCTGAAGGACAACGGCTGGGACACGCTCCCGGTGGTCATCTCGAAGACCCAGTACTCCTTCTCGGACGACGCCCAGGCCCTGGGCGCCCCGGAAGGACACACGCTGCACGTGCGCGAGCTGCTGCCGCGTACCGGCGCGGGCTTCGTGGTCGCCCTGACCGGCAACGTCATGACCATGCCGGGCCTGCCGAAGAAGCCGGCGGCCAACAACATCGACGTCGACGCCGACGGCCTCATCTCCGGCCTGTTCTAGGCTTTACATAGCTTAAGGATCGCGAAACCCCGCGGCCCGAACTTTCGAGTTTCGGGCCTGCGGGGTTTTACGCGTTGCGCAGGGCTTTCCGCCGGTAGGGCTGCAGGCCGAGCCGGGGCAGAATAACGGGCGCGGCGGAAGGCCGGCTAGCTGGTGGGGGCGGCATCGGCCGCCGAGCCGGGCCAGCCCGGGTAGGCCGGGGGAGCGCCTCCGAAGGCCGGGCACAGGTCCTGGAAGGAACACCAGCCGCACAGCTTCGAGGTCTTCGGGTGGAAGGTGCCGGCCTTGCCGTCGCCTTCGATGCGCGCCCATAACTCGCCGAGATCGCGCTCGAAGTACTCGAGTTCCTCGCGGCTGGGGGTCAAAAACATCGAGTCGATGACCTTGAGGTACATCAGGCGCAGCTGGGTGGGGATGGTGCCCAGCAGGCGCCAGTAGACCAGCGCGTAGAAGCGCATCTGGAACTGCGCCGAGTGGCTGAACCTAGGCGCCGGCTTCTTGCCGGTCTTGTAGTCGACCACGCGGACCTCACCGGTCGGGGCGACGTCGACGCGGTCGATGAACCCGCGCACGGGCACGCCGTTGGGCAGGACCGTGTTGACGTACATCTCGACTTCTTGGCAGTCGAAGCCCTGCGGGTTTTCCATCTCGAAATAGCCCTTGACCAGCGCGCGGGCCTGGACGAAGAAATCGAGGGTCTGATCTTCGGGCACCAGCTCGTCCAGCTCGGCGTCCCCGGCGCGCATTTTCTCCCAGGCCGGCTTGATCATCTTCACCGCGGCTGGATAGGTGCGCTGCTCGCGCGGCAGCTCGTGCATTTCCTCCAGGACGGCGTGGACCAGGGTGCCCTTGACCTGCGCCAAGGTCTTGGGCTCCGGGAGGCGGTCGATCGCGCGGAAACGGTAGAGGAGGGGGCACTGCTGGTAGTCGGAGGCGCGGGAGGGCGATAGCGCCAGGGGCCGCGGCTTGCGCGGCTGGGCCGGGGTAGCGGGCTGGGAAGATTCAGTCATGGTGTTTTTACCCTATCGCGCGCGCGGACGTGGCAAGGTAGAGGGTATGACTAGCACGCAGGATTTCCTCGACTTCATTGACGCTTCCCCGAGTTCCTACCACGCCGCGGCCAACGTGGAACGCGAGCTGGTGGCAGCCGGTTTCCAACGCCAGCGCGAGGAGGACGCGTGGGACGTGAGCCCCGGCGGTCACGTTGTGGTCCGCGGGGGCGCCGTGATGGCTTATATCGTCCCGCCCCGGCTGGCTGAGGGCGCGGGCGAGAAGTTGCGGGGCTTTCGGATCGTCGGTTCCCACACCGATTCGCCGGGGTTCACGGTCAAGCCCGAGCCGGATTTCCAGCATGCCGGCTGGGACCAGATCGGGGTGGAGGTCTACGGCGGGCCGATTCTGCACTCTTGGTTCGACCGAGAGCTGACCCTGGCCGGTCAGGTGACCCTGCGGGACCAGACCACGCACCTGGTCAGCACCGGCCCCATCCTGCGGATCCCGAACCTGGCCATCCACATGGTGCGCAAGGACGAGTTCACCCCGGACCGCCAGTTCCACCTGCAGCCGGTCTGGCAGCTCAGTGACGGGGGCAAGTATGCCTCGCTGGGCGAGTACGTCGCCGAGCAGCTGGGGGTGCAGGCCACGGACATCGCCGCGTTCAACCTGATTACTGCCGCCGCGCAGCCGGCCGGACTGTTCGGCCCGGCCGAAGAGTTCATCGCCGCCGGCCGGATGGACAATTTGAGCTCCGTGCACGCTAGCCTGCAGGCCTTCAAGGCCGCGGCCCAGGGCTACGACGGCCCTGACGTGTTGGTGATGGCCGCCTTCGACCACGAGGAGGTCGGCTCCAACTCGCGCTACGGCGCGGCGGGCCCCATCCTGGCCGATATCCTCCAGCGCACTGCCGTCGGCCTGGGCGCCAGCGGCGACGATCTCTTCCGCGTCTTCGCCCAGTCGCACTGCGTGTCGGCGGACGCGGCGCACTCGGTGCACCCCAACTACGCACAGAAGCACGATCCGCACCACCAGCCGCTCATCGGCCACGGCCCGGTGACCAAGATCAACGGCAAGCAGCGCTACGCCTCCGACTCCGAATCCATCACCCGCTGGGAGAACGCCTGCCGGCGCGCGGGCGTGCCCTTCCAGCGCTTCGTGGCCAACAACGACGTGCCCTGCGGCAGCACCATCGGGCCGATTACCGCCACCCGCTTAGGCATCGAGACCGTGGACATCGGCGTGCCCATGCTGTCGATGCACTCGGCGCGCGAGATGGTCGGCGTTTCTGACCAGGCTGCACTGTCCGGCGCGCTGCTGGAATACCTGGTCGGCTAAAATAGCCGGGTTGACTGGTCCCCGCTTCACAACGGGCGGCCAGCCTTTCTGGCCCAATAAGATGCAAGGAGCAACAAGCACATGGCCTATTCCGGCCCCTTCCAGTACGGCGACCGCGTCCAGCTCACCGATGCCAAGCGCCGGCACTACACCATCGTCCTAGCCGAGGGTGGTCAGTTCCACTCGCATAAGGGCATCATCGAGCACAGCCAGATCGTAGGCCTCGACGAGGGTTCGGTGGTCACCTCCAGCCTGGGCTCGGACTTCCTGCTCTTCCGCCACCTGATGGTGGACCACGTGCTGTCGATGCCCCGCGGCGCGGCCGTCATCTACCCCAAGGACTCGGCCCAGATCCTGGTTGAGGGCGATATCTTCATGGGCGCCCGCGTACTGGAGGCCGGCGCCGGCTCGGGCGCGCTGTCGATGACCCTGCTGCGCGCAGTTGGCCCGGAGGGCCAGGTCTTTTCCTACGAGGTGCGCGACGACCACCTGGAATACGCCGTGGACAACGTCAAGGAATACTTCGGCGAGACACCGGAGTGGTGGACCCCGCGCCTGGGCGATCTGGCCGACGTGCAGGTCGAAGACCTGGGTGGCCCGGTCGACCGGATTATCCTGGACATGCTGGAGCCCTGGGAGCACCTGGAGAAGGTCCGCGACCTGCTGATCCCGGGTGGCGTCTTCATGACGTACGTGGCCACCGTGCCGCAGCTGATGAAGGTGATGGAAGGCATCCGTGAGCTCAAGTGCTTTACCGAGCCGCGTGCCTGGGAATCCCTGGTCCGCGAGTGGAAGGTCGAGGGCCTGGCCACGCGCCCGGAGCACCGCATGAACGCGCACACGGCCTTCCTCATCTGGACCCGTCGCCTGGCCGACGGGGTGACGCCGCCGCGCCCGCAGCGCCGCGCCCGCCGTTAGGGAATCTATCCGCGGGGGATAGGCAACCCCGCACAATGTTGGGGCGGATAGTCCGCTCGTCGCTAAAAACGTTAGGGTAGTGACATGGATGACACGAAAGAGTTGCGTCGCCAGATTTCACAGCTGGCCGACCGCAACGCGAAGCTCGCGGAGCTGCTGAAGGATTCGCGCGACAAGCTCGGCCAGCTCGCCGCCGATGTCAACGCCTTGGCCGAGCCGGCCTCGACCTACGGCACGTTCCTGGGCTATAGCCAGACTCCTTCCGGCGGCCGTGAGGAGGCCGAGGTCTTTACCAACGGGCGCCACATGCGCCTGAAAATCTCCCCCGAGGTGGAGCAGGGCTCCCTGCGGGTGGGCCAGCAGGTGCGCATCGGCGATGGCATCGTCGTAGTCGAGGGCGTGGCAGCCCAGCGTACCGGGCACCTGGCCACCGTGTTGGAGCGCCTGGGCCCCGACCGAGCCCTGGTCACCAACGGCCCGGCCGACGAGGGGGTCATCACCCTGGCCGAGTCGCTGCGCGATTCGCTGCGCGCCGGCGATACCGTGCTGGCGGATACGAAGGCCGGCATCGGGCTGGAGGTCGTCGCCAAGACGGAGGTTTCCCAGCTGTCCCTGGAGGAGATCCCCGAGGTCGAGTTTTCTGATATCGGCGGCCTGGACGCGCAGATCACCCAGATCCGGGACTCGGTGGAACTGCCCTTTCTGCACCCGGAGCTCTACCGCTCCTTCGAGCTGCACCCGCCCAAGGGCGTTCTGCTCTACGGCCCGCCGGGCTGTGGCAAGACGCTCATCGCCAAGGCGGTGGCCCACTCCCTGGCGCAGAAGATGGGGGCGGGCGAGCCCAGCTACTTCCTCAACGTCAAGGGGCCGGAGCTGCTCAACAAATTCGTGGGCGAGACCGAGCGCAAGATCCGCCTGATCTTCGAGCGCGCCCGCGAGCTGGCCGGCAAGTCCACCAACCGCCCGGTCATCATCTTTTTCGACGAGATGGAGTCCATCTTCCGCACCCGCGGCTCGGGCGTGTCCTCCGACATGGAGACCACGGTCGTCCCGCAGCTGCTGGCTGAGCTCGACGGCGTGGAGGACCTGCGCAACGTCATCGTCATCGGCGCGACGAACCGCGAGGAGCTTATCGACCCGGCGATCATGCGCCCGGGCCGCCTCGACATCAAGATTCGCGTCAGCCGGCCCAACAAGCAGGGCGCGCGCGAAATCATGCAGCGCCATTTCCCGGAGTCCATCCCGCACGCGGGAGACCGGGAGGCGCTGATCTCGTCGAGCATCGCGGAGCTTTTCGCCCCGCGCCCGTTCGTCAACCTGCACCACGCCGACGACTCGGTGACCACTCTCCATTATCGCGACTTCGTGTCCGGCGCGATGATCGCCAATATCGTGGCCCGTGCCAAGAAGCTGGCCATCAAGGAGTCCCTGGCCACGGGCAAGCAGGCGGCCATCGAGATGCGCCACTTGTCCCAGGCGATCGCGGCCGAGCAGTCGGAGAGCGAGCACGTGCCGACCTCGACCAACCCGGAGGAGTGGGCCAAGATCGTCGGCGGCAACGCCACCGGGCAGCCCATCACGCACGTCGAATTGATTGGATTTAGGAGCCCCACGTGGCACGCCTTCTAGGAACCGAGACCGAATACGCCATCGTGACCCCCGATCGGCCGGATTTCTCGCCGATCGTCTCCTCGACCCACGCGGTGGTCGCCTACGCCGCCCTGCACACCGACGCCCGCACGCGCTGGGACTTCGCCGAGGAGCACCCGCTGCGCGACAGCCGCGGCTTCGACCTCAAGCGCTACCAGACCGTCCCAGTGGTGGACCCGCACGCCATCGGCGTGGCCAACGTGGTCACTGCCTCCGGCGCGCGCTTCTACGTCGACCATGCCCACCCGGAGTATTCCTCGCCGGAGTGCCGGAACGCCTGGGAGGGCATGCTCTACGATGCCGCGGGCGACGTGGTGCTGCGCAAGGCGGCCGCGGCCGTGGCCCAGCTGACGGCACAGGATACCTCGGTCTTAAGTGATCACGAGCCCTGCCCGCCGCTGAAGTTCTACAAGAACAACGTGGACGGCAAGGGGGCATCATACGGCTCCCACGAGAACTACCAGTGGTCGCGCAGCACTGACTTCGATGACCTAGCCCAGGGCCTCATCCCGTTCTTCGTTACCCGGCAGGTTGTTACCGGCGCCGGGCGCGTCGGGCTTGGCCCGGAGGGCGAGGAGCCCGGTTTCCAGATTTCCCAACGCGCGGACTATATCGAGCAGGAGATCTCCCTGGAGACCACGCTCAACCGCGGCATCATCAATACCCGCGACGAGCCGCACGCCGACGCCCACCAGTTCGGGCGCCTGCACGTCATCATCGGCGACGCCAATATGTCGCAGACCTCCAACTTGCTGAAGCTGGGGATGACCTCCCTGGTCATGGACGCCATCGAGGCCGGCGTGGACTTCGGCGACGTGCGCCTGGCCAACCCGGTCGAGGCCGTGAGCACCGTCAGCCGGGACTTGGAGCTCAAGGAGGAGCTGCCGCTGCGCGGCGGCGGCGAGGCGACCGCGTTGGAAATCCTGTCCGTCTACCGTTCGCGGGTTAGCGCGGACACCGACGCCGAGCGCGAGGTCCTGCGCCGCTGGGACGAGGTTATCGAGCTGCTCGATGCCGATCCCCTGCAGGCCGCGCACTTGCTGGACTGGGTAGCCAAGTACCGCCTCATCAAGGGCTACCTGGATCGCGGGGTGACCGCGGATGACCCCAAGCTGGCGCTCATTGACCTGCAGTACACCGACATCGACCCGGCCAAGTCCCTCTACCACGCGCTGGTGCGCCGCGGGCAGCTGCGCACCTTGGTCAGCGAGGAGGAGATCGAGCGTGCCGCCGAGGTCGCCCCGCCGGGTTCCCGGGCGGGCCTGCGGGGAGCGTTCATGCAGCACTACGCCGCCGATCTGATCTCGGCGAACTGGCAGTACGTGGCGCTTCGCCAGGGCGATCTCACCGCGCTTTTCGAGCTGGACGAACTCCTAACGGCGCCGCCGGAGACCCGCGAGGCGATAATCCACGGCGAGCTGGGGATCGACCAGCTCATCTCCCGGCTTAAGACCGAGGGGATTAGCCCGGAGTACCGTTAGAACTAGTAGCACTAGCGAAGCTTTAGACACACGCACCTTAAAGGCACCGGCCTGGGAAGGGAGAAGACAACACCATGTCACAGCAGAACCAACAGATTCACTCTGGTGGCGGCGACGACCACGATGGCTCCGCCGAAGACGGCGCCTTGGGCTCCGGCCAGGCACAGATTTCGACCACCGGAACCGACGATCTGCTCGATGAGATCGACGGCCTGCTGGAAAACAACGCCGAGGAATTCGTCCGCCACTACGTGCAGAAGGGCGGGCAGTAGCCGGTGAGCCCGCTGTCCACCCACGGCCCGCAGCAGGCGCCCGGGCCCTTCGCGCGCCGGATTATGGGCATCGAGACCGAATACGGGCTGTTCTCCTCGTCGCCGGAGGACCGCCGCGGCCTGGACCCGGATGAGCTGGCACGCAAGCTCTTCCGCCCGGTGGTGGAGAAGTACTCGTCCTCGAATATTTTCACCGCCAATTCGTCGCGCCTCTACCTGGACGTCGGCTCGCACCCCGAGGTGGCCACGGCCGAGTGCGACAGCCTGACCCAGCTGCTCAACCACGAGCGCGCCGGCGATGCCATCGTCGATGAACTCGCCCGCGCCACCGAGGAGGAACTGCGCGCGAGCGGGGAGGCAAACGCGGTCTACCTGTTCAAGAACAACGTGGACTCGGCCGGCAATTCCTACGGTTGCCACGAGAACTACTTGGTCTCGCGCCACCTCGTGCTCAAAGAGCTGAGCACGGCGCTGCTGCCGTTTTTCATCACCCGGCAGCTCATCTGCGGCGCCGGGCGCATCAAGCCGGCGACGGGGTCTGCTCCCGCGCAGTTCGTGCTCTCGCAGCGCGCGGACCAGGTCTGGGAAGGCATTTCCTCGGCCACGACGCGCTCGCGGCCCATCATCAATACCCGCGACGAGCCGCACGGGGATTCCTCCCGCTTCCGCCGCATGCACGTCATCGTGGGTGATTCAAACATGGCGGAGCCGACCTTCGCGCTGAAGGTGGGCTCGGCCCTGCTGATGCTGGAGATGCTCGAGGCCGGCTTCGACGTGCCCAGCTTCGCTGTCAACGAGCCCATTGCCCAGATGCGCGCCATCGCCGGCGACCAGACCGGCCAGACCCCGTTGACCCTGGAGGACGGGCGCACCATCCCGGCCATCGAGGTGCAGCGCCAGCTGGTTAGCGCTGCCGCGCGCTGGATGGACGAGCGGCCCGACGAGGGCACGCCGAACAGCGAGATGCGCCGGGTCGTCGACCTGTGGGAGCGCATGGTCACGGCCGTCGAGACGCAGGACTTCAGCCAGGTCGATGAGGAGATCGACTGGGTGATCAAGAAGAAGCTGCTGGACAGCTTCCAGCAGAAGCTGGACTGCGATTGGTCGCACCCCAAGTTGGCGCAGGTCGATCTGACCTACCACGACATCCGGGCAGGGCGCGGGCTCTACAGTGTGCTGAGCCGCCGCGGCCTGGTCCGGCGGTGGACCACGGACGAGGCGATCGCCGCCGCGCGCGAGCAGGCCCCGGCCACGACTCGGGCGGCGATGCGCGGGAAATTCCTGGCCGCCGCGCGGCAGACCGGTGCCAACGTCACCGTCGACTGGACCAAGCTCAAGGTCAACCGGCCCGAGCCCCGCGTCGAGCAGTTCCTAGATCCTTTCGTCGCGGACGATCCCCGGCTTAAACCGCTGCTAGACTACATGCAGGAAAATCAAGGACACTAGGCAGGCACTGCCCAGCCGGCGAAACCGGCCGGCGTGCTCGTGCCACGGGGAAGGAGAGCGGAGAGAACTTGGCTGGTGCTACCGTCACGCAGGGCTCGCGCCGCGACAAGGCCGTCGAGCGTTTGACCAATCTCTGCTTCGCCCTCCACGGCGCCGCCTCGAACGGCGGCAGCCCCGACCGCTCCGCCGCGTGGATCCGCTCCCACGTGGCGGGCTACCAGGACCTGGGCGACGAGGCCTTCCACAAGCAACTCAGCCGCGACATCCGCAGCCTGCAGCGCGCCGGCGTGCCGGTTATCCAGTCGGCGTCCAAAACCAGCGGGGGACTCGGCGAAGAGCGCAGCCAGTCTGTCTACCGCATGCAGCAGGCCGACTACCAGCTAGCCGAGGTCGAGTTCACCCCGGAGGAGGCCATGGTCCTGGGCGTGGCCGCCGGAATGGGGCAGCCGGGCGGGCTGAGCTCGTTCTCCTCGTCCGCGTGGACGAAGATCGCGGCCTCCGGGGCCTCCCGCGACCTAAGCGGCGCTCCGGTCTACACCGCGGACAATGACCTGACCCGCCTGGATCCAAACATCGTGCGCGACATCCTGACCACCGTGCGCAAGGGGCTGCGGATCAACTTCACCTACGTGCCCGGACCGCAGCAAAGCGCCCAGTCCCGTTCCATGGACCCGTGGGGGCTGGTGACCCTGCACAACCGCGTCTACCTGGTGGGCTGGGATAACGATCGCGGTGCGCCCCGCGCCTTCCGGCTGCTGCGGGTCACCGAGATCCGCGCGACCCGGCAGACCCCGGAACACGGCGAGCCCACCCAGTCCCTGCAGGAGGTCGTGGAAGCCTCCCTTAACCGGGACGTCGTCGAGCGCGCCGTCCTGCGCATCCCCGCTGGCAAAGCCGGGGAGCTGGAAGCCCTCGGCACGCCGGGCCCCGACGGCACCGTGGTGATAGAAGAAATCTCGCGCGACTTCCTCGTGCGCACGGCCGCCGGTTACGCCGCGGACGTGGAGGTGCTCGAGCCGGCCAGCGTGCGCGAGGACATCGCCGCGCTGCTGCGCGCGGCTGCCGCCACCGCTTCCCAGGACAACCAGGATGAGGAGGCCCGCTACTAATGGCCGACGCACCCCAGAAACTGCACGCCCTGGTCCAGTCCCTGAACTTGATCCCCTATTTCCGTAGCCACCCCAAGGCCACGCTCATGGAGGCCGCCCAGGACCTCGGCATGGACGTGGCCGAGCTCAACAGCGCGCTCAACCGCCTTTTTTGTTCCGGGGTGGGGCAGCGCACCGAGGATCTGATCGACATCAGCTTCGGCTACCGCGAAGGCGTGACCATCGTGGACGACCAAGGGCTCAACCAGGCGCTGCGGCTTACCCCCACGGAAGCCGGCGCCCTGCTGCTGACGCTGGAGTCGCTGGAGTCCATGCCCGGGCTCATCGACACGGCCGCGGTCCAAAGCGCAGCGGAGAAGGTCCGCGGCATCATGGACGATAAGACCCGCGCTATCTACGACTCCATCGCCCAGCCGGAGGAGGCCGAGTCGGCCGCGCAGGTGGCCGCGGCCCGGGCTATTGAGACCAAGCGGCAACTCCGGCTGCGCTACTGGTCGGCCAGCTCCAACGAGGAGCGCACCCGGACCGTCCACCCGGCCCGCATCTTCATCTTCGACTCGCAGGTTTACCTGGTGGCCTGGGAAGAAGACAAGGGGGAGCACCGGCGCTTCCGCATGGACCGGATCCGCCAGGCCACGGTCTTGGACGAGGAGGCCCAGCCCCATCTGCGGCAGCTGGATTTCGATCCGCGGGACCCCTTCGGGCTAGCGGACAGTGACAGAGCCCATATTGAGCTGAAGAAGGAAGCCACCTGGCTGGCCGATGACTACGACATCCGGTTGGGCGAGGATCTCGGAAACGGCTACGTAGCAGCCTCTATGCCCATCGGATCGGTGGAGTGGTTCGCGCGGTTTGCTGTCGGGCATGCTGACAGGTTCCGGGTAATTGGCCCAGATTCGGTTAAGAATGCTATTGCGCACGCCAGCGAAGCGGGCCTGCAGAGATATACTGACTAATTAGCCGCTGGCAACCTTTAGCGAGTAACCAGCGAATGCGTTAGGCTCTTAGGGGCAAAATCGCCGCTCCGCGGCGCCTGTGGAGGAGAAAGAGAGAAATACTATGACGGTCGGACCCGCCCAAATTGCCATTATCATTCTGCTGATCGTGCTGCTTTTCGGCGCGAAGAAGCTGCCGGATCTGGCCCGCTCGATGGGTCGTTCGATGCGCATCTTCAAGTCGGAGGTCCACGAGATGGGCAACGACGACCAGCGCTACCAGGACGAGCAGCAGCAGCGCCAGCAACAGCAGGGCCAGATCAGCCAGACCCCGGCTAGCCAGCAGCAGTCGGACGAGGACTTCTGGAACAGCCCGCAGATGCAGCCGCGCTACGACCAGAACAACCAGCAGGCACCGCGTCCTGACAATCAGTAAAGTCCCCACCCGCCCGTTCGCGGGAGCTGTTCGTCTTGTGTCGTGCTAACCAGGAAGTGTTCTAGAAGCGATGTCACCTAGCCCGAAGGGTTCTGAAGGTTCGCGGCCCCTACCGCAACCCAGTGCTCGCGCCGGCGCACCGGCGCGCCGTCAACGGCAGCGCGGAGGCGCGTGGGCACGCCTGAAGAAGGCACAGGAGGCCCGCCGGGCGCGCAAGAACCCGACGGGGGAGATGACGCTCATCGAGCACCTCCAGGAGCTGCGCCGGCGCATTGTCTACTCGCTGCTCGCCCTGGTGGTCGGCACGATCATTGGTTTCCTCTGGTACCAAAACGCCCCGTTCGGCTGGTCCACCCTGGGCGAGATCCTCCGCGAGCCTTATTGCTCTTTGCCGGCGGACAAGCGCGCCGACTTCACCAACGACGGCACCTGCCGCCTGCTGGCCACGACCCCGTTCGAGATGCTCATGCTGCGCATCAAGGTCGGCGCCCTGGCCGGCGCGGTCATCTCTTCGCCCGTCTGGCTCTACCAGGTGTGGGCGTTTATCGTGCCGGGCCTGCACAAGAAGGAAAAGCGCTACACCTTCATGTTCGTCAGCGTCGCCGGCGTGCTCTTCGTCGCCGGCGCCGCGCTGGCGTATTTCGTCCTCTCCGAGGGCCTGGAGTTCCTGATGTCCGTCGGCGCGGAATACCAGACCGCCGCGCTGACCGGTAACGAGTACTTCGGTTTGATGCTGACCATGCTCATCCTCTTCGGCATCGCCTTCGAGGTCCCGCTGATCATCATCGCGCTCAACCTGGTCGGCGTGCTCGAGTACGAGCACGTCAAGGGCAAGCGCCGCATCCTGTTCATCATTGTGATGATCATCTCCGCCTTTATCACCCCGGCCGACCCTTACTCGCTCATTGCCTTGTCCGCGGCCCTGTGGATCCTCATCGAGTCGGCTTTCCAGTTCTGCCGCATCAACGACAAGCGCCGCAACCGCCAGCGCCCGGAGTGGATGGACCTAGACGACGAGCAGGCCTCGCCGCTGGGCCCCGGCCCGGGGGCGGTGGGGCCGGCCGAACCGGTACCCGCGCCCACCCCGGTCAACCCGCCGAGCAGCCATCCCAGCGCCCCGGCGCCCGCGCGTCCGTTAAGCGCCCAGCCGCAGCAAGGCAGCCGCCAGGCCCGCCCGCAGCAGCCGCAGGCCGGCTTCTTCGACGACGTGCTCTAGGGCCGGGTAAGCTGGGCGGCTATGACGCAGTCGCATCTGGAATACTTCTCGCACAACCTGTCCTATTCGCTCGATGAGTTCCAGCTACTCGGCTGCCAGGCGGTAGAGCGCGGAAGCGGCGTGCTGGTCTGCGCGCCGACCGGCGCCGGCAAAACCGTCGTCGGCGAATTCGCGGTCTCCCTGGCGCTGTCCCGGGGGACTAAGTGCTTTTACACCACCCCGATTAAGGCGCTGAGCAACCAGAAGTATCACGACCTGGTCGACCAGCACGGCGAGGACGCCGTCGGCCTGCTCACCGGGGATGTCTCCATCAACGGCGACGCGGAGATAGTCGTGATGACCACCGAGGTGCTGCGCAACATGATCTACGCGAAGTCGCCCGCGCTGGATCGCCTAAGCCACGTGGTCATGGATGAGATCCACTTCCTGGCGGATGCCTCCCGCGGCGCGGTCTGGGAAGAAGTGATTCTGAACCTGGACGAGTATGTCTCCATCATCGGGCTGTCCGCCACGGTGTCGAACTCGGAGGAGTTCGGACGCTGGCTGCGCGCCGTGCGCGGCGAGACCGAAGTCATCGTCTCCGAGCACCGCCCGGTGCCGCTGGATCAGTGGATGATGATCGGCCGTCAGGTCTATTCTCTCTTCGAACCCGGCACCGACGGGGAGGTCAACCACGAGCTTCTCCGCCGCGTCCGCCGGCTGGAGGCAGGCGATACGGACGAGGGCCGCGCGGACTACCAGTCGGGGAAGGGCTTTCGGGCGCGCTCGGGCGGCGGCCGCAGCGGCGCACGACGCCCCCAGGACCGCTACCGCCCGTTGGGCCGCCCGGAGGTGCTGAAGGCCCTGCAGGGCAAGGACATGCTGCCGGCGATTACCTTCATCTTCTCCCGGGCCGGCTGCGACGGCGCGCTCTACCAGTGCCTGCGCTCCCGGATGAGCCTGACCACCCCGGAGGAGGCCGCCGAGATCGTCGAGACGGTCAACGCCGGCGTCGAGGGGATCCCGGAAGAAGACCTGGAGGTGCTGAACTTTAAGTCCTGGCGCACAGCCTTGAGCCGCGGTTTCGCCGCCCACCACGCCGGGATGCTGCCGGCCTTCCGTCACATCGTCGAAGACCTCTTCGTCCGCGGGTTGGTGCGCGCGGTCTTCGCCACGGAGACGCTGGCGCTAGGAATTAACATGCCGGCGCGCACGGTGGTGCTGGAAAAGCTCATCAAGTTCAACGGCGAGGCCCACGTGGACCTCACCCCGGGCCAGTACACGCAGCTGACCGGCCGCGCCGGCCGCCGCGGCATCGACACGCTGGGCAACGCCGTGGTCCAGTGGGCCCCGGCGATGGATCCGCACTACGTCGCGGGTCTGGCCTCCACGCGCACCTACCCGCTGGTCTCCACCTTCGAGCCCGGCTACAACATGGCCATCAACCTGCTGGGCATGCTCGGCTTCGAGGATTCGCTGCGCCTGATGGAAAAGTCCTTCGCGCAGTTCCAGGCCGACGGCTCCGTGGTCGAGGAAACCCGCGAGGTCGAAAAGGCCGAGCACCGCGCCCGCCAGCTGCGCGAGCAGCTCGACGAGTTAATCAGTGCGCTGGCCCCGCCGGCCAGCGATGCCACCACCGCCCGCCAGGAGCTGCTGGACTATATCCAGCTGCGCCAGGAGCTGACCGCGGAGGAACGCTCCTCCCAGGTCAGCGGCAAGCAGGAACGCTCCAAGGAGGTCACCACGGTCCTGGCCAAGCTGCAGGTCGGCGACGTCATCGCCCTGGCCACCAAGAAGCAGCCGTTGCTGGCGGTGGTCAATACGCCCGCCAACCAGACCAAGGATCCGCGCCCGTGGGTGACCACGGAAGGCGGCTGGTCGGGCCGTATCGATGCCTCCGGGATCGCCAACCCGCCCATCGTGGTCGGCCACATGAAGCTGCCTAGGCGCGTGACCAAGGCGCCGCGCAAGTCCGCGGGCTACGTGCAGAAACTCTTCCAGCGCAACAAGTACCCGCGGCCAAAGAAGATGCGCCTGACCCCGCGCCACCGGCCCAACAAGAAGGTGGGGCAGCTGCGCGATGCCATCCGGCAGCACCCAGTCCACGCCTGGCCCGCCACGGACCGGGAACAGCTGGCCAGCATGGCCCACAAGCTGGCCCGGCGCGAGAAGGACGCGGAGAAGCTGCGCGCCAAGATCACCCAGGCCACCGACACCCTGGGCCGCACCTTCGAGCGCATCGTCGACCTGCTGTCCGAGATGGACTACGTCGAATTCGTCGGCGCGGGCGAGGACCGGCACTCGGAGATCACCGACGAGGGCGAGCGCCTGGCCAAGATCCACAACGAGTCGGATCTCCTGGTCGCGCAGTGCCTCAAGCGCGGGATCTGGAACGACCTGGACCCGGCGGAGCTGGCCGGCGTGGTCTCCCTGTGCACCTTTGAAAACCGCAAGGCCACCCGCGGCGAGCCGGAAGCCGCCACCGACGCGATGGCCGATGCGATGAACGCCACCTGGCGCATCTACACCGAGCTGGTCGCCGACGAGCAGCGCCACCGCCTGCCGGTCACGCGCGAGCCGGAGGCCGGCTTCGCCCTGGCGATGCACCAGTGGGCCGCCGGCGCCCCGCTGGGCTACTGCCTGGCCGCGGCGGCCGAGTGCGGCGCGGAGTTGACCCCCGGCGACTTCGTTCGCTGGTGCCGCCAGGTGGTGGATCTGCTCCAGCAGGTCGCCAAGACCGGCTACGAGGACGGTATCCGGGCCAACGCCCGCCGGGCCATGGACGCTATCCAGCGCGGCGTGGTGGCCATCGGCGCTTAAGGCCTCACCAGCGACTCACTACAGCGCTTGGTTCCTATACAAACCGTGGTTCGGCGCACAGAGCCTCGGCAGCGGCGCGGATGGCCGGCAGGTGCGGTGCGAGGACGCTGACGGTCGCGACTCCGAGGTTGGTCCCGAAGGGATCCGCGATAAGTGACTGCGTGGCGACGATCGTGCCGTCCGCGATGACCGGCCCGCCGGAGTCGCCCTTGACCGCCGGGGGAGCGTTGCGCACCAAGGCCGCGGGCCGCACGACGGTACGCAGGTTGCGCCCGATCGCTACGGGAAGGCCGAGGAGGACCCGTCCCCAGCGGGGTTGGGCCTCCTGGCGCCCGGTGGCCCCGCCCAGCCCGCCAAAGCCGTAGGTGGTGACCTCCTGGCCCCAGTGCGGCCGAGCCGCAGACAGGCCGAGCAGCGCGGGGACTTCTACTGGGTGGTGCAGGAGGGCGAGGGCACAGTCGCTGCCGTCGATGGTGCGCACCGCCAAGATCCGGCGGCGCCACTTCTTGCCGCCGCTAAACCCGTTGACGTGGTACCCGCGCCGCGGGGCAGTGCGGAAGAAGTGCGCGCAGGTCAGCACCAGGCGCGTGCTTCTGGGCCCGGCGGCAGAATGAACGGTGCCGCTGTGGGGCTCGGCGATGAGCACGCCGGTGCAGACCCGGTTGCGCTCGTTAAGGCGCACGGTGGTGGAGCTGGCAATTTCTTCCCACTGGTCGAAGGAGTCATTCATGGGCGGTTACACTGTTGTCCTATGAGTGAAAATTCTTCTGCTTTCCCTTCCGAAGTCTATCGAAACCGGATCACTGCGGCGCAGCAGCAGGCGCGCGCCAACGACGTGGCCGCGCTGGTGATTAGCCCGGGCGCCGAGTTCGCCTATTTCACCGGCTCCTGGATGAGCTCGCACGAGCGTTTTAGCGCCCTGGCCATCCCGGCCGAGGGGGAGGCCTTCCTGCTGGCGCCGGCCACCGATGGCGCGGAGCTGGCCGCCGCCCCGGTCGCGGAGCTCAACTTGGCCTTCCACGGCTGGCAGGATGGCACCAACGCCCACGCGCTGGCCGCGGAGAAGCTGCGTCAAGCCCACGCGGCGGTAGCCGAAGACGGCGCGCGCCTGGCGGTTTCCGGCGTTATGGACGCCGCGCACCTGTTGGGCCTGCAGGCCCAGTTCCCGTCCGCGCAGTGGGTGGCGGCCGACCAGGTTATCGGCGCGCTGTTCTCCCGCAAGGACGGCGAGGAGATAGCGCAGCTGCGCGCGGCCGCGCTGGCTATCGATGCCGTCCACGCCCGCGTGCCCTCGCTGCTGCAGCCCGGTGTGACCGAGCAACAGGTCGCCGACCAGCTCACCGAACTCATCCTGCAGGAGCACGACGCGGTCGACTTCGTCATCGTCGGCTCGGGCCCCAACGGCGCGAACCCCCACCACAGCTTCTCCGAGCGCGTGCTTAACGAGGGAGAGCCGGTCGTCGTGGACATCGGAGGCACCTTCGGGGCCGGCTACCACTCGGACTGCACCCGCACCTACGTTGTCGGCGGCGACGTCTCCCGCGCGCCGGAGGACTTCCAGGACGCCTACGAGGTGCTGCGACAGGCCCACGCCGCCGGCATGGAGCAGGCCCGCCGCGGGGCCACCGCGGGCAGCGTCGACGACGCCTGCCGCCAGATCATCGCCGAGGCCGGCTGGGGCGAGTACTTCACCCACCGCACCGGGCACGGCATCGGCCTATCCACCCACGAGGAACCCTTCATCGCCGCCGGCAACGATCTGGAGCTGGCCGAGTCCATGACCTTCTCCATCGAGCCCGGCATCTACAAGGAGGGCGAATGGGGCATGCGCCTGGAAGACATCGTCACCATTAACGGCGACGGCGTGGCCGAGAGCCTGAACGAGGGCGAGCGCGGCCTGCGATGAGCGCGCAGAACAACACCGCCGGCCAGGCAAGTACGTCTCCCCAGATCCCGGGCGCAGTCCTGGTGCTGGGCGGGCGCTCGGATATCGGCACGGAGATCGCCGCGCTGCTCGCCCCTGGGCGCCGGGTGGTGCTTGCCGCCCGCGGGGACGAAGGCATCGATAAGCAGTGCTCCCGGCTGCGGGCTGCCGGCGCGAGCGAGGTGGACTTCCTCGACTTCGACGCGCTGGACATGGACAACCACCGCGCCGTGGTGCGCCGCGCCCGTGAAGTCGCTGGCGAGATCACCACGGCGGTGGTGGCCTTTGGCATCTTGGGAGATCAGGACCGCGCCGAGACCGACGAGGCCCACGCCGCCCATATCGCCCAGCTGGACTACACCGCGCAGGTCTCCATGCTGACCGTGCTCGCCGACGAAATGGAACGCGGGCATATCGTGGCCTTTTCCTCCATCGCGGGCTGGCGCGCCCGCCGGGCCAACTACGTCTACGGCTCCACGAAGGCCGGCCTGGACGCCTTCTGCCAGGGGCTGGCGGACCGACTGCACGGCGGGCCCTTGGCGCTGATCACGGCCCGGCCCGGCTTCGTCATCGGCTCCATGACCGAGGGCATGAAACCCGCGCCGCTGTCCGTAACCCCCGACGTGGTGGCGCGCTACGTCGTCGACGCCATCGGTGGGGAGGCGGACAAGGCCGCAGCCGGTGGCGCCTTGACCAGTCGGACACTGTGGATCCCCGGCACGCTGCGCCTCCTGGCGTGGGTGATGGCCCTGGTACCGCGCCCCATCTGGCGGCACATGCCGCGCTAGTCCATGGGGCTGATGATGCCCTCCGGGCTGACCGCGCTGGCGTCGAAGATGAACCCGCGGGGAGCCAGGACGCGCAGCACGACGTCGGCGTCGCCCTCGGCCAGGCCGTGCAGGACGAGCCCGCCGAAGGGCGTGACGGTAATCGGCACGCCCAGGTGGCCCAGCAGCGTGGCGTACTCGGCCGGCAAAACACCCTCGGGCAGGGCAGTGCCCAGATCCACGAGGCCGTCGTCGCGGTGATCGCCCAGCCAACCGATGGGCCCGACCGAGCCGGTATCCGTGTTGGCATCACCCGTGCCGGCCCCGCCAGCCATATCGGCGGCGTCGGCGGCTTCTTGCTGAAGAAGCTCCCGGACGTGCTCCCAGGCATCCTCCTGGGCAGCGTGGCTGGCCAGTTCCTCAGCGCCGCGGAAGACGGTAAAGGAAGACCCGGCTAAGGCTACCCGGAAGCGGGCCGGCACAACCTGCAACGGCTCGTCCCCAGCGCCGATGGCCACGCGGGCGCTACCGGGCGGACCAACGGCCCCGTCCTCGGCCAAGCGGTCGGCGAGCCCGCGGGCGAATTCGCGGGCGGCATCAGACAGGGGAGAAGCCAGAATTTGATGCGCGCTGCCCGGCCACGACAGCTGGCCCAGGCCGTGCGCTACGGCCTCCTGATCCTGGATGCCGTGCAGGGCCACGCGGCTCCACGCACCCAGGTAAACCTTGCCGTCGGCAAAGTCGTAGGCCGTTTTCCCGAGCGCAAACCAGTCGTCCGAGCGGGTAAGCCCGCCGGGGATGAGGGTATCAGCGGACGGCGCGGAACCTGAGTGGGAGAAATTCAGCAATGCCATAGGCAGTAGTCTAATTGCCGCCGCCGTGGGTGAGTCTCATCGCCGCCTTCGCGCCTGTTCCACATTGTCCAGTCAGGCAGGTAGGCTAGGGAATTATGCCGTTTCTGCTGTTTGTTGCCTACCTGGTTTTAGAAACCCTGACGTTTTGGGCTGTGGTCTCGCTCATTGGCGTGGGCTGGGCGCTGGTCGCTTTGTTCGCCACGATGTTCTTCGGGATGTCGATCGCCGGTTGGGAGGCCCGCCGGATCATGAGCTCCAAGGTGGTGCGCCAAGAGGACGGCACCGCCGTTATGCAGGACGATACCCCGGGCAAGACCGCCGGCAACGTCGGCCTGACCATGGTCGGCGGCATCCTGCTCACCCTGCCGGGATTTTTCACCACGCTGGTGGGCCTGCTCTTCCTGTTCCCGCCGACCCGGGCGCTGCTGCGCGGCTTCATCGCCTTCCGCCTGCTGCGTTCGGTGGAGAACTTCGGCGTGCGCCTGTATGACCGCAGCCCGATGTCGCAGCAGCATGACAGCTACGGCAGCTTCGGCGGGCCCGCGGGCGGCGCCGGCGCGTCGCACGAGCCGACCGTGCTCGAGGAAGAAGAGATCCGCCGCTGGTCCGAAAACGCTAACCCGTCCGACTTTGGAGAGCCGGATTCGGGGAATACAGGCGGCGAGGACGGCTCGCAGCCGGGGGATAAGCGCTAGTGTGGCGACTGCTCGCCCGGTGGCTGCTGGCAGCCGGGTCGGGGGCGGTGGTCTATACCGGTTATGCCCCGCTGAATTGGTGGCCCATGGCCTGCGTGGGCATCGCGTTGTTCTATTTCAGCCTGTCCCCATGGCGCGGGGAGCGCGTCTCGCTGCGCTTGGGCGCGGGGCTGGGGTTCGTCCACGGTTTCGCCACCTACGCGCTGCTGCTGCCGTGGATCGGGGAGCTGGTAGGTAACACGCCCTACCTGGCCCTGGCGGCGGCGCTGAGCCTCTATGCCATCCTGACCGGGCTGTGTGGGGCAGCGGTAGCTCGCTGGCGCTTCGGATTCCTCGCCTTCCCCTTCGTGTACTTGGCGGTGGAATTCGTCCGCTCGTCCGTGCCCTTCGGCGGCTTTGCCTGGGTGCGCCTGGCGTGGGGGCAGGTCAACGGGCCGCTGGCGCAGTTGGTGCAGTGGGGCGGACCCGCGCTGGTGACGGTGGCGGCCAGCCTGATTGGCACGAGCCTCGTGGCGGTCTGGTCGCGGCGCCACGCCGTTCGTTTCACGGCCCTAGGCGTCATCGTGGCGGTTGTTGCCGCCAGCTTCGTTGCCGGCTGGACCCGCGGCATGGCCGGCGAAGAGACCGGGCGGGTGACCGTGGCGGCCGTGCAGGGCAACGTTCCGCGGATGGGCCTGGATTTTAACGCCCAGCGCCGCGCGGTCCTCAACAACCACGTGCGGGTAACCAAGCAGCTGGCCGACGACGGCCACGAGCCGGACCTGGTCATCTGGCCGGAGAATTCCTCCGACGTCAACCCCTTCACGGACGAGGAAGCGCGTGCTGCCATCGAGGGCGCGGTCGAGGCCGTCGGCGTACCGATTATGGTCGGCACCTTGACCTACGACGAGGTTGGCGCCCGCAACACCATGCAGGTCTTCGAGCCCGGCGGGCACTCCGGCGACCGGCACTATAAGAAGTACCTGCAGCCATTCGGCGAGACCATGCCCATGCGGGATTTCTTCGCCAAGCTGTCCGACTACGTCGAGCTCGCCGGCGACTTCAAACCCGGCAACGGCAACGGCGTGGTGAGCATGGCCGGAGTCGCAGTCGGCGTGGCAACCTGTTACGAAGTCATCTTCGACCAGGCTTTCCGCACCGCGGTGCAGTCCGGCGCGCAGATTCTAACCACCCCGACCAACAACGCCACTTTCGGTTTTTCCGACATGACCTACCAGCAGCTAGCCATGAGCCGCATGCGGGCGCTGGAAACCGACCGCGCGGTGGTGGTCCCGGCGACCTCCGGTGTCTCCGCCATCGTTCACCCGGACGGGAAGGTCAGCCAGGAGTCGAATATCTTCGAGGCCAAATACCTGGTCGAGGACCTGCCACTGCGCAGCGGCGAGACGCTTGCGGTACGCTTTGGTTCGATCCTGGAACTGGCCATGGTTATTATTGGTGGAGTATTAGCGCTGGCTGCCCTGATCTCTGCCGGATCCCGGCGGTCGGCCGCCGCGAGCCCCACGGCCGCAAGGGCGAAGAAGAACACCCGCTCCACGCGGGCCAAGAAATAGAAGGAGTCTCCCACTCGTGACCGCTAACTCAGCGTCGACGCTGGTCATCATCCCCACCTTCAACGAGCTGGAAAACCTCCCGCTCATCACCGGCCGCGTGCGTTCCGCCACCCCGGACGTCCACGTCTTGGTTGTGGACGATAACTCCCCGGACGGCACTGGCGACCTGGCCGATGAGCTGGCCGCTAAGGATGAGAACCTTCATGTGCTGCACCGCGAGGGCAAGGGCGGCCTGCTGGGCGCCTACCTCGCCGGCTTCGAGTGGGGCCTAGAGCGCGACTACCAGGTCCTGTGCGAGATGGACGCGGACGGCTCCCACGCCCCGGAGCAGCTGCACCTGCTGCTGGAAGCTATCGATGACGGCGCCGACCTGGTGATCGGCTCCCGCTACATCCCGGGCGGCGAGACCGTCAACTGGCCGGCCTCCCGCGAGTACCTGTCCCGCCTGGGCAACATCTACATCTCGGTGGCCCTGGGCGCCGGTCTGTCGGACATGACCGCCGGCTACCGCGCCTTCCGCCGCGAACTGCTGGAGGCCCTCGACTTCGACGAGCTGTCGAACGCCGGCTACATCTTCCAGGTGGACGTCGCCTTCCGCGCCGTCAAGATGGGCTTCGACGTCCGCGAGGTGCCGATCACCTTCACCGAGCGCGAGTACGGCGAGTCCAAGCTCGACGGCTCCTTCGTCAAGGATTCTCTCTTCGAGGTCACCAAGTGGGGCGTGCAGCACCGCGCGGAGCAGGCCGGCGACGTCGCCCACGAGACCGGGCGCATCGCCCAGCAGACTCTCAAGGAGATCGGCGCCTACGACCTGCCGCACAAGGCGGGCAACAAGCTGCGTTGGCTCGGCGACTTCGGCGAGGAGCTGGGCAACCTGGCCAAGCACCAGTGGAAGGCCATGCGGCGCGGCTAGCGCGGGGCTTGCTATGGGCGCGGTAGTCTAGTCAAAAGTTATTTTCCACTCGGATCGTTCGGCACGTACCTGCCGATGGAGGAGACACCATGGCTACCGTGAGCTTTAAACACGCCAGTTTGACCTACCCGGGCGCACAAGCGCCGTCCGTGGACGACTTCGACTTGGAGATCGCCGGCGGCGAGTTCCTCGTCCTGGTCGGCCCATCGGGCTGCGGCAAATCGACCACGCTGCGCATGCTGGCGGGCCTCGAAGAGGTCACCTCGGGCAGCATCTTCATCGGTGACAAGGACGTCACCAGCCTTGACCCGCGCGAGCGCGATATCGCCATGGTCTTTCAGAACTACGCGCTCTATCCGCACATGAGCGTGCGCGACAACATGGGCTTTGCCTTGAAGCTGGCCGGGGAGTCGAAGGAAGAGATCAACCGCCGCGTCGACGAGGCCGCCCAGACCTTAGGCCTGGTCGATCTGCTGGACCGGAAGCCGAAGGCGCTGTCGGGCGGCCAGCGCCAGCGCGTGGCCATGGGCCGCGCCATCGTGCGCAACCCCCAGGTCTTCCTCATGGACGAGCCATTGTCGAACCTGGACGCCAAGCTGCGCGTGCAAACGCGCACTCAGATCGCGGCCCTACAGCGCCGCCTTGGCGTGACCACCGTCTACGTCACCCACGACCAGACGGAGGCGCTGACCATGGGCGACCGCATCGCCGTCCTCAACGGCGGCGTGCTCGAGCAGGTCGGCACCCCGCGTGAGCTCTACGAGGCCCCACAGACCACCTTCGTGGCCGGCTTCATCGGCTCTCCGGCCATGAACTTGGGCCGGTTCACCGTCGACGCCCAAGGCCGCGCGTCCTCCGGTGAGGCCTGGATCCAACTGCCTGACGATGCCGCCCAGGCCCTGGCCGATGCCGGAGAGAAGCAGGTCATCCTGGGCGTGCGTCCCGAGGCCCTGCAGTTGGTCGCACAGGGCGAAGAGGAGGCCTCCCGCAGCGCCTATATCCCGTTCGACCTGGAACTGGTCGAGGAACTCGGCGCGGATTCCTACCTCTACGGCCAGATCCCGGGCGGCAGTGAGCTCAGCTCGGGGGCCACGACAGAGGAGGCCGCCTCGCCCACGGGCAACGAGCTAGTCATGCGCGCCAAGCCGCGGACCGCGCCGGAAAAGGGCAGCCGGGTCGTGGCCACCGTGGACCACAACCAATTGCATTGCTTCAGCGTGACTACGGGTAAGCGCATCAATAGCGCGGCCACCGTGAAATAGACGCGCAAAGAAAAACCGCCGGCCCTGAACCCTTCTGGATCAGTGGCAGGCGGTTTTTCTATGGCTCGGGGAGTGCTCGCCCGGGCGAGGAGTTACTTCTTATCCTTCTTTTCCTGCTGCTCGCGCAGCAGGCGGGCAGCGGAACGACGGCGCTTGCGCAGCTGCTGGATGCGCTCTTCGAGGAGCTCGTCCAGCTCGTCCAGGGAGCGGCGTTCGCACAGCATGTCCCAGTGGGTGCGCGGCGGCTTAGCCGGCTTGGACTCCACGCCCTCGCCCTCGACCAAGGTGCCTACCTTGCCGTTCTTGCACATCCACTCCTCGGGGATTTCTGCGTCATCGGCAAAGGGGACCTCGTAAATGTCGCCATCTTCGGTGCGGTACTTCACCATCTGGCGGGGCGCAAGGTCGTGGTCGCGATCTGTTTCGTAGCTAACGGCGCCCATTCGGCTGCCACGGAGTACGCGATCTGCCATGCAACATCATCCTTTACTAAATTTACCTATGAAGGTGCGGGGAGATTACTATTCCCGCGTCCAGTCCTAACAGTATAACGAAGAACGCGGTGTGGTTGTTCCCAGGTAGGGGTTAATGGGCTAAGGTGGATTACCGTGATGCGTACTTCGGCTCATTCCCGCACAAAGATCACTTGTCAGTGGTGCAATAAGGAAATGGACCAAAACGGCAGGGGGCGACCCCGGAAGTTTTGCAGCGCGGCCTGCAAGCAGCGCGCTTACGAGCAGCGCAACGCGGTCTCGGGGACTACAATCCCGGAGGACGCGATTATCATGTCGCCCAAGAGCGCGGCCGAACTTGCCGATGGCTTGTTCGAGCTGCGCTGCGGGGCGCAGGATATCCAGACCGCCGTCCAGGAGGGTGCCGAAGCCAGCGAAATCAGCCAGTTATGCGAAGAGATGGTGGCCTTGGCCCGCCACCTAGAGGAGTTAAGGTAAAACGCCATGTTAAAGAAGCTTTTCTACAACCGGACTCTGGTGATCAGCGTCTTCGTAATCCTCATTATCGGGCTGACCATCGTGGGCCTGGGCCCGCTGATCTACTCGATGATCGCTGGCCCCGGAGTGACCACCGAGCCGCTCGATGACTCCCGGGCGAAGGAGGCCAGCACCGACGTCAACGGCCAGTGGCGCGTTGGCGACGGAACGGCCCCGAATCTTACCTCCGTGGGCTTTAGCTTCAACGAGGTGCTACCGGCAGAACGCCGCCTGACTTCGGGCTCGACCACGGCCGTCGACGGCGAGATCGAGGTCACCGACCAGGAGGTGACCGAGGGCTCCATCAAGGTGCTCATGGAGGAGTTGACCACCGATAAGAAGGTGCGCGACCAGAACATGAAGTCCAAGCTCTTCGAGACCGATAAGTTCCCCGAGGCCTTCTTCAAGCTGACGGCGCCGGTAGACCTGTCTGGCGTGCCGGAGGACGGCACCAAGGGGAAGGTCACCATGGAAGGGGAGCTGACCATCAAGGACGCTACCCAGGAAATCAAGCAGGACTTCGACGTCCTCCGCGACGGCGAGCACCTGGTTATCGGCGGTACCATCCCAATCAACCGCCTTGACTACAACGTGAAAACCCCGGAGTTCCTGGCCGCCAAGGTGGCCGAGGAGGGCGACGTGAACATCCTTATCTCCTTCGAGAAGCAGGATTAGTTCCTTTCGCAAACTAAGTAATTTACGGACAAAGCTCCGCTCTTCGCCACTTAACCCAATACATCGACCACAGTCAGAGCCCGCCGCATAAGTTGCGGGCGCCACACGAGAACGAGAGGACCCACAATGTTGACCGAACGCATGATTCCGATGCTGTGGTTCCGCCTCGTGGTGGTCATCGGCTTCGCCATCTTCGTGGCCACGCAGAAGATGTGGCTCGTCATGGTCATCGCCATCGCGCTAGCTGGCCTGACCGGCTGGCAGCTCCAGCAGGCCTACCAGAACAAGAAGAAAAAGTAGCGCGCCCGCCATACCGGGGCCCGGGAGATCTGCCGGAGGCATGCCGAAGGCCTCCCGGATATCAAATAGGGATCCGGCGCCGACAGGGTGATCGGTCGTCCCCCCTGATATTCCCGCTATTAAAGTCACAGTGACGTTAATAGGGCGAACTTCCCCCTAGGGGTGAAGGGGTCTAGATCTGCGGATCTCCTGCGGAATAGGTCATGAGACCGAGGTTGTCCACGAGAGCTTAGGGGCTAAGAAGGCTGCCGCCCGGGCTCGGTAAGGCACGGAGATGTCCGCAGGACCCTGCGTCCCAATTTGGATGGCTTACGACTTAGCCGGGCCAACGAGCGCCACAGGAGCATTGGCGGCGTCGAGTGCCACGAAGAGGTTGTCGGCGTAGTGACACTGAGAGTCGCAACAAGCGACCGTCGTTGACGAGTCCGTAGAACCGAACCGGGCTAGCCTTGGTGAACGCCCGATATACGTTATTGTCCGATAATGTACATTATGTCATTTTAGATCCGGGGCCACTCCCCGCCATTTCTACAAACGGCGGTATTGCGTGCCGGCGGCTTGCGGCACGCAGTCGCCCAAGTGGTTGGCCTACTGGTTGTTGTCGAGCGTGTAGTACTCGGACTGGTTCGGGTAATAGCTTTCCCATTCCAGGATGTCCGGGTCGTCGCCGGAGACTGCGGCCATGAGGCGGTCCAGCAGGAACTCCCACATCGGTCCGATGAACTCCGCGCGGTCCTCGAGGCCGGCCAGGCCGTGGCGCAGTTCGAGCTCGGAGCCATCCGGGGTGTCCGTCAGGCGCAGATCCATCCAGGCGTTCGGGCGGTTGGCGAAGCTGACCTCAAAGCGCAGGTATTCCGGCTTCACCTTCTCGGTGACCTCGATGTGGACATCCTTGGTGCGGCCGACGTGGTCGACCAAGTAGCACGGGTGGCCCTCGGGGCTGTCGGACTCCTTGGTCCACTCCCCGTGCCAACGACCCAGATCCTTGGTGTCCGTCAGGTAGCCCCAGATCACGGACGGGCCCTGGTGAAATTCCCGCTCAATCACTAGCTCCGGGCCGCCGTCGGCGTCCTCGATCTCCCCTGTCGGGTCGTAAAAATCCAGTTCTTGACTCATTTATCTTAGCCTAGCTGGCCATTAAGGCCGTCGCGCAACTAGCTGCGGACAGCCTACCCCGTTAAAGGGTAAACAATAGGTGGCCGTGAGCTAGCGCTGTCCGCCACGGCTGCGGTGCGTGGCGACGAACTGGACCGAGTCGAGCATCTCCGCCTTCAGGAGGGCTTCGCGGAGGGCGAATTGGAACATCCAGAGCCGGCGGTAGACGGGATCGAAGCCGGCCGCGGCCGCCTCCCGCAGGCGCCCGGAGAAGAACGAGCGCTGCTGCGTGATGGATTCGCGGTAATGCGAACCGGTGTGGGTCTCCCCGATGATCCGCAGATGTCCGTTCTTCTCAAAGGCCTTGTGCACGTCGGCGACCGTCGGGTACTCCAGGCCCGGCCAGATATAGGCGCGCAGGACCTGGCACGCTGAGCGGGCGGCCGGAGTCATGTGCTCGGTGGCGACCAAGGACTGGACGGCTGCCTTTCCCCCACTGATCAGCAGCCGTGCCAGGGTGCCGATATAGTCGGCGCGCTGCCGCGGGGTCAGCGCCTCGAAAAGCTCGACGCTGATAATCGAATCGTAGCGGCCGCGCCACTGGCGAGGACCGGGAATCGGGGCGTCGATAAGCTGGCAATGCACGGAGTCATCCGCGCCCTCGAGGAGGAAGAACTCCTCCAGCGGCCGCAGGCTGTCCGGATCGGCAGAGAGCAGATCCACGGTCGCCTTGCGCCCGGCCGCCTCCACTGCGGCTCGCGCGCCGGAGGAAGGAAAGACCAGGCAATGCGAGCCGGCGCGGACGCCGGTGGCATCGAGTAGCCAGTTCGCCGCCCGCGTCTGGGCCGACCTGAGATCCTCGCGGTCGACCGCCTGGGGCTCCGTCATGGTGGTCACGTCGACGAAATGGGCACCGGCCGGCAGGCCGCGGCGGTTGTGCTGCTCGGTATCGACGGGTTTGCCCTGCGGGTCGATCGTCTGCCGGGTGGTGGTCGGCACGCCGGTGGCGAAGATTCCGCCCTGGTGGCTCACGCTGTCGCCAGCGTAGAGAGCCAGCAACTCCTGGGGGATCTCCCCGCCTTCGTAGGCGGCCACGGGCGCGGTAGGTGTTTTCGGGGAATAACCGCACTGCACCAGCCGGGTAAGGACGTGGACCAACTTGTCCGAGTTGGGCGTGGTCCACTCCCCGGCCAGATAGGACTCGGCCAAGCCCAGCCAGCCAGAGCTCGCAATCCGCGCGAACAAGGAGTCGTATTCGACCTTCAGGTCTAGGTCTTCCGGATCCTCGGCATCGAGGACCAGCCCCGCGCGGTCGCAGGCGCGGGCAAAATCAGCCTCCGCGTGGCGGGCCCGCAGCCCCAGCAGGCGGCCGCTGGGCACGCGGGCTACGCCTGGCCATTGCTCGGCATCGATCGCCGCAGTATGCTCCAAGGCCATTTCCTTCAAAAGTCCAATCCTGACGCCGCCCGCACAGCACCTGCTACTGCAGGCAAAAACGCTGTGTAGGCGGCCTCGCGTTCAGTCCAATCGTTCCTAGATTAATGCCGAAACCACCCGCGGCCCGGGTGCCATGCCGAGACCCCTGGTTTATATCGGGGTGAAACTATCTGTTCCGGGGAGTAGCGTTTACAATGTTCAACGGTAGGTACTTAGTTCAAGCATTTAGGAAGGTAGTCATCTACATGTCAGCAACCCCTTACCGCCCCAATGGAGGACGTCACCACGTCGTCGTTATTGGCGCTGGCTTCGGCGGCATCAACGCCGTAAAGCAGCTTAAAGGCACGGAAGTCGATATCACCATCATCGACAAGAAGAACCACCACCTGTTCCAGCCGATGCTCTACCAGGTGGCTACCGGCATGATCTCCGCTTCCGAGATCGCCCCGTCCACCCGCCAGATGCTGCGCGGGCAGCAGAACGCGAACTTTGTCAACGCCACCGTCACCGACATCGACCTGGAAAACCAGACGGTGACCGCGGAAAACGATAACTTCCACCGCACCTATGGCTTCGACTCCCTGGTCGTGGCCGCTGGCTCCAGCCAGTCCTACTTCGGCAACGACCACTTCGCCGAGTTCGCCCCGGGCATGAAGACCATCGACGACGCTCTGGAGCTGCGCTCCCGCATCGTCTCCGCGTTCGAGCAGGCCGAGCTCACCGAGGATCCGGCTGAGCGCGAGCGCCTGCTGACCTTCATCATCGTCGGTGCTGGCCCGACCGGTGTGGAGCTGACCGGCCAGATTGCTGAGCTGGCTAACCGTACCTTCACCGACGCCTTCTCCACCTACGGCCCGTCCTCGGCCAAGATCTACCTGCTGGACGGCGCTCCCCAGGTGCTGCCGCCGTTCGGCAAGCGACTCGGCCGCAAGGCCCAGCGCACGCTGGAAAAGCTCGGCGTCGACGTCCGCCTGAACGCTATGGTCACCAACGTCGACCAGGACACCGTCACCTACAAGAACACCAAGGATGACTCCGAGACCACCCTGACCGGTGCCACCAAGATCTGGTCCGCCGGTGTGTCCGCTTCCCCGCTGGGCAAGATGGTCGCCGACCAGGCCGGCGTCGAGACCGACCGCGCTGGCCGCGTCTCCGTCAACGAGGACCTGACCGTGGGCGAGTACTCCAACGTCTACGTCATCGGTGACATGATCAACCTGAACAAGCTGCCGGGCCTGGCCCAGGTCGCTATGCAGGGCGGTACCCACGTCGGCCGCCTCATCGACGCCAAGGTCGACGAGGAGTCCACCGCCAACGAGAAGGAACCCTTCGACTACTTCGACAAGGGCTCCATGGCGATCATCTCCCGCTTCAACGCCGTGGTGAAGATGGGCAAGGTCGAGTTCACCGGCATCTTCGCCTGGTTGGGCTGGCTGGCGCTGCACGCGACCTACCTGGTCGGCATGCGCAACCGCTTCGTCACCTTCATCAACTGGATCTCCAACGCGTTTACCCGCGACCGAGGTAACCTCGCCATCACCGAGCAGATGCGCACCGCCCGCAACGCGCTGGCCAAGAAGACGAAGGATTCCGAGGCCTAAAGAGCCCCCGCGTGCGGTGCCGCCGAGCACCCGCACCTTAACCCCGCCGCAAGTGCGCGCTGGTTTCTCACCAGCGCGTACCGCGGCGGGGTCTTTTTTGTCCCTAGCGGCTCGTAGCTGTGTTCTGAGGAGCCTGCACTGGCCTTGGTCGCGTTCCCCGTTGGGGGTGTTTTCTTCCAAACCAGAAAAATTCCGGGTCCGGCTCTGTTAGGGTGGACGGCACAACATTGGGGTGCCGGAAGGACTGATTCCGGCTGAGAACATACCCATGGAACCTGCTCTTAGTTAGAACTAGCGAAGGAAAGTGTTGTGAAGGAAGCAGTATGCGCTGCTCTCGCCGCTGTGCGCGAGCGCAATCCCCTGGTCCAGTGCTTGACCAATACCGTCGTCACGAACGTCACCGCTAATGCGCTGCTGGCGATCGGCGCCAGCCCCGCCATGTGCGATACCCCGGAGGAATCCCGCGAGTTCGCGCGCCTGGCCAACGGCATCCTCATCAATATCGGCACCCCGTCCGCGGCCCAGTACGAGGGCATGCGCGAGGCGATCGCCGGTGCCAACGAGGCCGGAAACCCGTGGGTGCTCGACCCGGTTGCCGCCGGCGGCCTGTCCACCCGTACGGAATTCGCCCGCTCAGTAGTAGGCGCGAAGCCCGCGGCCATTCGTGGCAACGCCTCCGAGATCATTGCGCTGGCACAGCTGGGCGAGGGCGGCCGCGGCGTCGATGCCACCGACACGGCGACCGCCGCCCTGCCCGCCGCCCAGGCGCTGGCACAGCGCACCGGCGGCGTGGTGGCTATCTCCGGCGAGAAGGACGTCCTCGTCACCCAGGAAGAGGCCTGGGAGCTCGCCGGCGGCGTGCCGCTACTCCAGCGGGTCATCGGCACCGGCTGCAGCCTGGGCGCTATCACCGCCGCCTACTTGGGCACCGGTCAGCCGCCGCTCGCCGCGGTCATCGCCGCGCACGCCCACGTGTCCGTGGCCGGCTCCCTGGCCTACCAACAGGCCCAGTCGCCCGGCAGCTTCGCCGTCGCCTGGATGGACGCCCTCTACGACTTAGGCCCCGAGGATCTCATCACCTACAGCGCCCTCCAGCCCGTGGAACTGGCATGAGCCCGATCGACTGGAGCCTCTACCTCGTCACCGACCCGGGGCTAGCCGGCGGCCGGGACAACGTCGCCGACATCGCCGTGGCCGCCTGCCGCGGCGGTGCTACCGTGGTGCAGCTGCGGGACAAGGAAGCCAGCGACGCCGAGCTGCTCCCCTACGCCCGCCGCCTGCAGGAAGAGCTGGGCCAGATCCCGCTGTTTATCAACGACCGCGTGGAGCTGGCCGCCGAGCTCGGCTGCCACCTGCACGTCGGCCAAGACGATCTCAGTGTCGCCGAAGCCCGCTCGCTGCTGGCCGACGATGCACTGGTGGGGCTGTCCGTCGGCTCCGAGGAGGAGCTCGACGCCGCACTCAGCGCCACGGGAGCGGCCCGCCCGGACGTTCTCGGCATCGGGCCCGTCTTTAGCACCGCCACCAAGGCGAACGCGCCCGCCGGCATCGGGGTCGAGGCTGCCGCAACCCTGGCAGGCCGCGCCAAGGAGGCTGGGATGCCCGCCGTAGCCATCGGCGGGCTGAAGGCCCACAACGTCGCGGAGCTGAAAGGCAGCGCCTTCGCCGGAGTCTGCGTGGTCTCCGCCATCATGGCCGCCGAGGACCCGGCCTCCGCCGCGAGCGAACTCGTCGCCGCCTTTCGCCGTTAGTCAATCCGCCCTCTGCCGCACTGCGCACGGCTTTTGCACGCCCAGCGTTCAATGCTGCGCTCAATTTATTGCTCGATAGGAGTACAACCATGACTCACGTCTACCCACTTGGCACTCGGCCTAGCCAGCCGCTGCCCGTTGCCCGCGTCCTGTCTATCGCCGGGACCGACCCGACCGGCGGGGCGGGCCTGCACGCCGATTTGAAGGCGATTAGCGCCGCGGGCGGCTACGGCATGGCCGTGACCACCGCGATCGTCTCGCAGAATACCCAGGGTGTGGACTCCATCTTCACCCCGCCGGCGCAGGTGCTGCGCGACCAGCTGGCCTCCGTGGCCGCCGACGTGGACATCGACGCGGTAAAGATCGGCATGCTGGGCACCCCGGAGACTATCGACATCGTCCGCGAATTCATCGCCACGCTGGGTAGCACGCCGGTCGTCCTGGATCCCGTCATGGTGGCTACCTCCGGGGATCGCCTGTTGGAAAAGAAAGCCGAAGCCGCGATTCTCGATCTGGCGGGCCGGGTCGATTGCGTCACGCCCAACCTCAAGGAGCTGGCGGTCCTGTGCGGGCTAAGCCCCGAGGAGGAAGCCACCGACGTGGACCAGGCGGTGGCCATGGCCCAGGGCTGGGCGCAGCGCACCGGGACCACGGTCATCGTCAAGGGCGGGCACCTGCGCGACAACCGTGCGGATAACGCCGTGGTCGATGGCACCGGCCTTATCCACCGCGTGTCCTGCCCGCGGGTGGCGACCAAGAACACGCACGGGACCGGCTGCTCCTTGTCCTCGGCGCTGGCCACTCGGCTGGGCCAAGGCGAGGGGCTCGCCGCGGGTCTGGAGTGGTCCACCCGCTGGCTGCACGAGGCGATCGCCAACGCCGACGCCTTGGCGGTGGGCCGCGGCCACGGGCCGGTCGACCACGGGCACAGGCAGCGCCGCCTGGCCCGGGCGGCGAGCGCCGAGCCGGTGCCGGCCGTGGACCTTGCCGCCGCCTATGCCGCGGCGGATTCCCAGCCCGCCCCGCAGCCGGTCATCCCGGCGGCCGGACCGCACACGGCGGCGCTTTGGGCCGGAACCCTGGGGTTGTGGAAGGATTTAGTTGATCTGCCGTTTATCAGCCGCCTGGGCGACGGCACATTGGACGCTGACGATTTCAGCGTCTACGTGGCCCAGGACGCGATCTATCTGCGCCACTACTCTACTGCCCTGGGGCGGCTCGGCGCGCTCGCCCGGGACCCGCAGGACCGCCAGTTCTGGGCCGCCGGGGCGGCGGAGGTCCTGGTTGCCGAATCCGAGCTACACCGTGACTGGCTGGGCGGGGAAACCACCGACCGCCCCTCCCCGGTCACCAGCGCCTACACGGATTTCCTGGTGGCCACGACCTATACCGAGGATTACGCGGTCGCCGCCGCGGCCGTGCTGCCGTGCTACTGGCTCTACGCCGAGGTCGGGCGGCACCTGCTGACCCAGGATCGCGCGGATCACCCCTTCCACGCGTGGCTGCAGATGTACTCGGGCCCCGACTTCGTGGAAGGCACCCAGCGTGCCCTGCAGATGGTCGAGGACGCCCTGGAGGAGGCCACCGAGGGCCAGCGCCAGCGCGCCTTCGACGCCTTCTACCGTGCCAGCCTGGCCGAGCTGGCCTTCTTCGACCAAGCCGACCGGCGCTTCTAACCGGGGGCGGTAGAACCGCTACTGGATGAGGTCGGCGCCCGGTCGGGTCAAGACGGCGACCAGGAAGGCCGAGTTCGGGCCGAAGGGCTTGAGGTCCCAGGAGCTGAACTGGTTGTCCACGCGGAAACCGACCTGCTCGGCCTGGGCGATGAAATCGGCGAATTCCCAACCGCGGCCGGCGCCGAAGCCGGTCACCAGGCGGCCGCCGGGGCGCAGCGCCTCGAAGATGTGGCGCAGTGCCGGCTCCCGGCCCTCCGGCGCCAGAAAGCCCATGACGTTGCCCGCGGAGACGGCCAGATCGAAGCCGGACTCAGGGATCTCCTCGGCGGAGAGGTCCCCTACCACCCAGCGGCCCTCCGGGAAGTCGTGCTCCGCGTGCTCGATGAGCACGGGGTCGACGTCGACGCCCAGGACGTCGTGGCCGCGGCGGACCAGCTCGCCGCCGACGCGGCCGGTGCCGCAACCAGCGTCGAGAATCTTGGATTCGCGCTCAGCCATGGCATCAATGAGGCGTGCTTCGCCGTTGATGTCTTTGCCCTGGGCCTGCATCAGCTTCCAACGCCGCGCGTAGTTGTGGGAATGAGCGGGGTTGGCTGTCGTCAGTTCTTTCCACGTAGGCATAGGTTTCATTATAGGGCGGGGTTTCGCGCTACACTTTATTCGCCGCACAGAGCGGCTACTACTGCCCGACCACGAGGAGGAGGCCGCCATGGCAAATGTGCCCAACCCGCTTCGGCCCCGCAAGAAAAAGCTGTCGCAACCCGAGGTCACCCAGTTCAAGGTCCCCGTCGAAGAGGCAATCGAGCATTGCCGCGTCTTCGTCGATGGCGAGGCCCTGCCGGGTGAGTACACCCCGCGCTCAGCGCAAGAAGCCCTCCGCGAATACGGGCGTGGCTTCATCTGGGTCGGCATGCACGAGCCGTACGAAAGCCAGATGACCCAGGTAGCCAGCGAGTTCAATATCCACGAGTTGATCGTGGAGGACACGGTCCAGGCCCACCAGCGCCCCAAGCTGGAGCGTTACGACGATCAGCTCTTCGTGGTGGCCCGCTCGGTCAATTACCGCGACCACGACGAGGTCAAGGACAAGCGCCAGATCATTACCACCGGCGAGATCCAGATGATCGTCGCCTACGAATTCCTCATCACCGTCCGCCACGGTGCGAAGCTGCCCAACCTGGCCCACTGCATCAACGACGAGCAGGACCTGGTCGAGCTCGGCCCCATCGCGCTGGCCTGGAAGGTCCTGGACATGATGGTCGACCGCTACAAGGAGATCACTACCCTGCTCGAGACCGAGGTCGATGAGGTCGAGGAGGAGGTCTTCACCCCGGGCGCGCAGTTCAACATCGACCGCATCTACATGTTCAAGCGCGAGATCCTGGAGATGAAGCACGCCGTCGCGCCGCTGTCGACGGCCCTGCAGGCCATGGTCAACGACCACAAGGACCTGATCCCCAAAAAGATCCGTTCCTACCTGCGCGACGTCAACGACCACGAGCTGGTGGTCCGCGACGAGGTCGCCTCCTTCGATGAGCGGCTGACCTCGCTAATCGATGCCTCGGTGGCGAAGGTGTCCATGCAGCAAAACTCCGACATGCGCACCATCTCCGCCGTGGTCGGCATGGCCGCCGCGCCCACGATGGTCGCCGGTATCTACGGTATGAACTTCGACCACATGCCGGAGCTGCACACCGAGTACGGCTACCCCATCGCTCTGCTGGTCATGATCGGGATTGTGGCGCTGATGTTCTGGTGGTTCCGCCGCAACAACTGGCTCTAGGGCGCTAGCCTCCCAGGGGCATCGTCCGCAGCTGGGAGCGGGCCATCAGCCGGCCCTGCTCGTCGCAGATGTCCACGCCCCACAGCTGAGTGCGCCGGCCCAGGTGCAGCGGCGTGGCCGTGGCGGTCAGCGTGCCGGAGCTGGCCGGGCGCAGGAAGTCGGTGTTGTTGTTGACGCCGACGACGGGCCGGCGCGCGGCGACCACGCCGGCCACCGAGGCGACCGATTCCGTCAAGCACGCGTACACGCCCCCGTTGGCCACGCCCCACGGCTGGTGGTGACGGGCATCGACTGCCATGGTGGCGCGCACCTCGCCGTTGCGAATGACCGTGTAGGTGATCCCCAGGGTGGCGTCGAGGCCGGTCAGCTGCCGGTTGATCGTGGCCAGCTGGGCGGTATCCAGGGCAGTTTCGTGGGCCCCGTACAGCAGCTGTTCTAGCTCGTGAGTCGTGTTTAAGGGTTGTCCGCTAGCACTCATGCTTTCCCAATCTAGTCTTTCGGCTGTGCCGATGGTCTATGCGGTAATCTAGGCGGCATGACTGAATCTAAGGATCTCGCCCAGATTGGTGTCGTTGGCCTCGCCGTGATGGGGTCTAACCTCGCCCGCAACTTCGCCCACAATGGCAACACCGTGGCCGTGTTCAACCGCAGCCCGGAAAAGACTCGCGCCTTCATGGACGAGCACGCGGGTGAAGGCAGCTTCATCGCCTCCGAGACCATTGAAGACTTCGTGGCCTCCTTGGAGCGCCCCCGCAAGGCCATAATCATGGTCAAGGCCGGCGCCGCCACCGACGCGGTCATCGACCAGCTGGCCAGCGCCATGGATGACGGCGACATCATCATCGATGGCGGCAACGCCCACTACACCGACACCATCCGCCGTGAGCAGGAAGTCGCCGCCCGCGGCCGCCACTTCGTCGGCGCCGGCATCTCCGGCGGCGAGGAGGGCGCCCTGAACGGCCCCTCCATCATGCCGGGTGGGCCGGCCGAGTCCTGGGAGACCCTGGGCCCGATCCTGGAGTCCATCGCCGCCGAGGTCGACGGCACCCCGTGCGTGACCCACATCGGCCCCGATGGTGCCGGCCACTTCGTCAAGATGGTCCACAACGGCATCGAATACGCCGACATGCAGGTCATCGGCGAGGCCTACCAGCTGCTGCGCTACGGCGCCGGGCTGAGCCCGCACGAAATCGCCGAGACCTTCCGCGAGTGGAACTCCGGCGACCTGGATTCCTACCTGATTGAGATCACCGCCGAGGTCCTGGCCCAGGACGATCCGGCAACCGGTAAGCCCCTGGTCGACGTCATCGTGGATGCTGCCGGCCAGAAGGGCACCGGCCGCTGGACCGCCATCAACGGTCTGGAGCTGGGCGTGCCGATCACCGGCATCGCCGAGGCCGTCTTCGCTCGCGCACTGTCCTCGTCCACCGCGCAGCGCGCCGCCGCCCAGGACGCGGGGCTGCCGGCCGGTACCGAGGCCACCTTCGAGTCGCTGGACCTTGACCGCGCCGAGTTCATCGAGGACGTCCGCCGCGCGCTCTATGCCTCGAAGCTCATCGCCTATTCCCAAGGCTTCGACGAGATCAAGGCCGGCTCCGCCGAGCACAACTGGGACGTCGACCCGCGGGACCTGGCCACCATCTGGCGTGGCGGCTGCATCATTCGCGCGAAGTTCCTGGACCGCATCCGCGAGGCCTACGACGCCGACCCGCAGCTGCCGGCGCTCATCCTGGCGCCGTACTTCCAGGACGAGCTGGGCAAGCTCATCTCCGCTTGGCGCCGAGTGGTCGTCGCCGCGACCCAGCTGGGCCTGCCGGTACCGGTCTTCGCCTCCTCGCTGTCCTACTACGACTCCCTGCGCGCCGAGCGCCTACCAGCCGCCCTGATTCAGGGCCAGCGCGACTACTTCGGCGCCCACACCTTCCAGCGCACCGACAAGCCGGGCACCTACCACCTCGAGTGGTCCGGTGACCGCAGCCTGAGCCAGTGGGACTAGTCGTCTTTTAGTCATGCGGTGCTAGACTAAAGCACCTTATGACTACTTTCGCCGATCTCGGCTTACCTCGCGCCCTCGTCGACACCCTGGCCCAGCAGGGGATGGACAGCCCCTTCCCTATCCAGTCGGCCACCATCCCCGACGTACTAGCGGGCAAGGACCTGCTAGGGCGCGCCCCGACCGGCTCCGGCAAGACCCTGGGCTTCGGGCTGCCGATGCTGGCCCGCCTGGGCGGCAAGGGCGTCTCGCGCCCGGGCAAGCCCCGCGGGCTCATCCTAGCGCCGACCCGGGAGCTGGCCACCCAGATCCAGGAGCGCCTCGACGGCCTGGCGGCCAGCCTCAACCTCCGCACCCTCGCCGTGGTCGGCGGCGTCAACATCAACAACCACATCCGGCAGCTAGCCCGCCCCGTCGACGTCTTGGTCGCCACCCCGGGTCGCGCCCAAGACCTCATCAACCAGGGCTACCTGGATCTGTCCCAGGTGGAGATCACCACGCTGGACGAGGCCGATCAGATGGCCGACATGGGCTTTTTGCCGCAGGTGAAAAAGCTCCTAGCCCTGACCCCGGCGGACGGGCAGCGCCTCCTGTTTTCGGCCACCCTGGACGCCGCCGTCGAAGAAGTCGTCAACACCTTCCTAGATTCGCCGGTTGAGCACTCCACCGCGCCGGTGGAAGCCGCCGTCGACACCATGGAGCACTACGCCTTTTACGTGGGCGATCGGCCCCAGCGCAACGACGTGGTCCTGACCATCGCCGCCCGCGCCGGCAAGACCATCATGTTCATGCGCACCAAGCACGGCGTGGACCGCCAGACCAAGAAGCTGCGCCGCAACGGGATCAACGCCCAGCCGCTGCACGGTGACAAGGGCCAGGGCGCGCGCACCCGCGCCATCGAGGGCTTCCGCGACGGCAGCGTGCCGGTGCTGGTGGCCACCGACATCGCCGCCCGGGGCATCGACATCAGCGGCGTATCCTTGGTAGTCCACGTCGATCCGCCCGCCGAGCACAAGGCCTATCTCCACCGGGCCGGGCGCACCGCTCGCGGCGGCGAGTCCGGTACCGTGGTCACCCTGGGCATGGAGCAGCAGCGCGACGAAATCACCCAGCTGCTCCGCAAGGCCGGGGTGGACGCCACGGTCATCGATCTCTCCGACTCCGCGGATCCCGCCCACGACCCGCGCCTGGTAGAGGTCACCGGGGCCACCAACCCGCCTGGGACTCCCCTGCCCCCGCCGGGTCAGCAGCCGCAGGCAGGCTCGGGCAAGGCCCGCAAGAGCTCCGCTGAGCGCCAGCCCGGCACCAAGAAGCCGCGCCCGCGCCGCGGCAGCGGCAGCCGGGGCCGGAAGACGGCCGCCGGCTCCACCCGGACGAACAAGCGCACCGGCGCCGATAGGAAGAACCCGAGGAGGAAGTAGACCATGGCCGAAGTCCTTGCCCCGCAACAGTGGCAGGAACTACTCGCTGCCCATGAGGCACGGGCGGATGACCGTATGGCGCGGTTCCGCCACCCGGGCAGTTACCATCCGGTCTACGACTTCCTTTTCCAGTACTATCCGGTCCGCCCCAGCCACCTGCGGGCCTGGCATCCCGGGGTGGGTACCCGGTTGGCCGGCCACCCGCCCCACGCCGAATGGCGGGATTATCACCGCGACGCGGAGGGTACGGTCGGGCTTAATCTCGAGGCGTTCTGGGCCCGCCGGGGCGACTCCGTGTCCTATATCCACCGCCTGCTTACTCAGTCGGCGCGCAACCCAGTCAATTTCGACTGCTTCGGCCTCCACGAGTGGGCGATGGTCTACCGCACCGATTCCCCGCGGCACGATTTGCCCCTGCGCTTGGGCGCCGACGGCACCAATGCGGTGGTGGAGTCCCACCGGCTCAAATGCAACCACTACGACGCCTTCCGCTTCTTTACTCCCCCGGCCCGGCCGCTCAACATCCGGCCGCTGAACCGGCAGGAGCAGCCGAACAACGACCAGGCCGGCTGCGTGCACGTGACGATGGACCTCTACAAGTGGGCGTGGAAGCTCGGGCCCCTCGTCCCCGGGGAGGTCTTCTTGGACGCGCTAGATCTGGCCGTCGATGCCCGCGTGCTGGACATGGAGGCCTCGCCGTACGACTGCCGTTCCTGGGGTTTTGGCGTCGTCGCCATCGAGACCCCGGAAGGCAAGGCAGAATACGTGCACCGGCAGCGGGCGCTGGCCCAGCGGGCCGAACCCATCCGCCAGCGGCTTGTCGGACTCATTGAGCAGGCCCAAGCCACTAGACTGGGCAGCTAAGCACGCTTGGTCCTGCGGACTGAGCGTCGTGGCCCCGCAAGCACCACAAGTGAGGAAGACGAAATGGCCCGTCATGCCAACGACAAGAACAACTTCGCTATCGCCGGATGGCTCATCGCCGTCATTGTCCTAGTCATTTTGGTGGTGCTAGGCCTGCTTCTTTACCTGTTCACCGGCAACGACGACACCGGCGACGGGACCGATACGGCCGCTCAGGAAACTACCCAGGCCGCCGAGGAGACCGCCACCGACGAGCCGGCCGCCTCTGAGTCCTCCGCGGCCAGCGAGGCTCCAAGCTCCGCGGAATCCTCCGCGCCCGCTTCGGAAAGCGCGGCCGCGTCCACCGCCGCGGCCGCCGGCGCCACTGCCCCGGATGCTCCGGAGGCCACGCTCTTCCTGCTGGATACCTCGGATCAGATGGCCCCGTACTTCGACGCTGCGGCGGGCGGCGTGGCCGGGGCCGCCGAGGGCGTCGGTGGCGAGGACAAGGCCGTGTCCCTGTGGAACTACTCCTCCCCGATTTCCGCCACGGCTACCGTCGGATACCGCCAGAACTTGGGCTTTAGCGACGCCGGCGAGACCGCTAGCGTGGTCAACAACTTCGGCACCGGCGGCGTGCCGCAGACCCGCAGCGCCATCGTCGCCGCGGCGAACAACGCCGCCGACTATGCCCGCGAATCCAATGCGCCCGCCCGCGTCGTGCTGGTGACCACCGGCACCGACGACGCGCTGGCCGACGAGGACTTCGCCAGCCAGTTGGCCTCCGCCAAGGACAGCAACGTGGAGATTTCCGTGGTGCACCTGGGCGACGGCGAGGTCGATAAGGCCTTGGAAGACGCCGCCGACTACTTCGAAAAGGTCGACCGCGCCGACGACGCCAACGCCGTCAACCGAGCCATCGGCACGGCCGCCGGCGTGAAATAGCCAGCGCGAGCGCCCTGCCGAGGCGCTTAGACTAAACACGCTTCCCCGCTTGCCACTTGCAGCCTCCCCCGCCTTACCGGCGGGCGGGGGCTTTATTCCTCTATGCACACGCCAAAAGGCTCCCCGGCCGCGTGAGCGACGGCTGGGGAGCCTAGTGAGTGGCCCGGATGAAGCCGGGCTAGGAGAGCTTCTTAGGAGGACTTGCGCTGGCGGCGGGCGGCCAGCTCGTCGAGTCCGACGACGTTGTCTTCGACGTCGATGCGCTCGGACGGGAAGGAGGAGATGGTGCCGGACAGCTCCTTCATGATGCCCGGGACGGCGATGCCGAAGACGCCCTGGCCGCCGGAGAGCAGGTCGATGACCTCGTCGTTAGAGCGGCACTCGTAGACGGTCTTGCCGTCGGAGACCAAGGTCAGCTCCGCCAGGTCGTTGACGCCGCGGTCGCGGAGGGAATCCACGGCCAGGCGGATGTTCTGCAGGGAGATGCCGGTGTCCAGCAGGCGCTTGACGATCTTGAGGACCAGCACGTCCCGGAAGGAATACAGGCGCTGGGAGCCCGAACCGCGGGCGGTGCGGATGGACGGGTTGACCAGGTTGGTGCGTGCCCAGTAGTCGAGCTGGCGGTAGGTGATGCCGGCGACCTGGCAGGCAATTGGCACGCGGTAGCCGACCTGCTCGTCGGGGCCGAGGTCGAACAGGGACTCCTGAACGTAAGTTCCGTTGTCCTCGTGTGCGTAGATGTCTTCTTCGATGCTCACGTAATTACTCCATTGAAGTTTGGGGGAAGCCCTAATGCTTTATTTAAAGTCAAGCCTAGGCAAGAGTCAAGCGTTATCTGGCGTAACACGCCGAAACTTAAACCTCGAGTTTAACTTTAGACGTTCCCTTAACTCGGGAGCACCCTATTTCACATCAGTTACTTAAGAACCGCTGTTTCCTTCGCCATCCTCTTCATCACGAGTCACATCAGTATCTTCAGTCTCACCTACACCAGTATTCCCACTGGTTTCGGAGCTCTCACCGGCGGAATCCCTACCCGGCTCGATAAAGTCGTCCGGATCCAGGGCGCGGAAATCGTCCTCCGTCATGCCGAGCTGCTGCATCATCGCGGAAAAATCGGCGTCGGCTTGGGCGTCACCGGAGGCCGAATCCGGCCCGTCCGAGGCTTCGTCAAAGTTTTCCGAGGTCGAGCCGCCGGGGGTAGTCTCCTCCACCCCCACGTAGTGATGCAGGTCCTCGGCGGACACAAATACTGCGACCTGGTTAAGCTCTTCTTCCTCGATCTCAATGGGAACGTCGAAGTGGTCGGCCAAAATGAGCGCGTCCGACATGCGCGAGTCCAGCACCGCGCCGTCGCCGGTAGTCAGCTCCACGATGAATACGCCCTCGTGGTAGCTAGTCACCACCGCAGATTCCAGGCCGCCCTGTTCATTCAGGACTTCGATGAGAAGCTCATGGGTATCCGGCCGGCGGCTCTGCGCCCCGGCCAGGTGCGCGGCCACGCGGGCGCCATCAATCGGCGACATCCACACCGGCACGACCCGCTCCCCCGCGTTCCAGCGGAACAGAGCACAGAGGAATTCCTCCGGCTCGAGCATGTGTATGCCCAAAAACTCTAGGGCTATCCGGGCCACGCGTCCTCCTTGTCCGCACGCCGCGAATCCCGCGGCGCCGATCGACTAAAACTCTTTGCGCAGATCCGTTTTTACCAAGGTGGCATGCAGGGAAACCACCAGCGCGGTCATCTGCTGCGACATTTCTTCCGCCCGCAGCTTAGCGGTGTCCGATTTCGAGTTGGCCACCGGGCTAGTGACCTGGGAGATCAGATCGGCCTGGCGACGGGCATTGTTGCGCAGGCTCTTGAACTGGCGGTCGTCGAGGCCGAAGGCGCGCAGCGCCTCGACCGATTGGACCACCGCGACATCGTCAGCCGTGAAATAGCCGGACTCGTCCGGCGCGAGCAGGCCCAGCTTGACCAGGTGAGCCACTGTCTTCTGATCGGAGCCGGCCTGCGAGGCCACGTCCCCGTCGGTCAGACGGGTAACAACCGGGGCGCGGAACTTGTCCGGGCTGACGAGGGTCTCGGTCTGGCCCGCGCTGACGATCGCGGTGACCTCGCCCGAGTCCATGGCTTCGAGCTGCTGGCGGATGACCTTCAGCGGGGTGTAGTTGTCGCGCTGCGTGGTCAGGATGTAACGCAGGCGTTCCACGTCGTCATTGGTGAAGCGCCGGTAGCCGGACGCAGTACGCTGCGGCGTGATAAGTCCCTCTGCCTCCAAGAAACGGATCTTGGAGACGGTGACCTCGGGGAATTCCTGGTTCAACTTCCCCAGGACCACGCCGATGGACATGGTCTTCGCCTTCTTGGCAGCTTGCCCTGCTGCTTGGGTCTTCTTTGGTACTGCGCTCACTGTGCCTTACTCGCCAATTCCCTAAAACAAACGGTTGATACCGCGCGTTCGCAGCCGTCTTCTGGGCCACGGGAGCGGTCCGCTCCGCGTGACACTACAAGCCGGCGCTGCGGAAGCTCCCTGGCTGTGGCCCGGGAGCCTAACGCCTGCGCGGTGTGGACTGAGTCCCGACGGTGGTCCGGGTACTAGTCCTGGTTAGCAATGAAAACTAGGCGGAACTTGCCGATCTGGATCTCGTCGCCTACCTCGAGCACCTGGCTGTTGCGCGGCTCGCGGTTGACGTAGGTGCCGTTAAGCGATCCCACGTCGACGACCTCGAACTGGCCGTCCTGCTTGCGGAACTCGGCGTGCTTACGGGAGACCGTGACGTCGTCCAGGAAGATGTCGGCCTCCGGGTGGCGGCCGGCGGTCGTGGTGTCCTGGTCCAGCAGGAAGCGGGCGCCCGCGTTCGGCCCGCGCTTAACCACCAACAAGGCCTGGCCCTCGGGCAGCTGGTCCGCGCCGGTGGCGCCGGATTCCGAGGTTGCCGCCGCGCCGTTTTCCATTTCCTTCAGCAGGTCAGCGCGGAAGACCGAGGTAGTCTCGACCTGCGGCTCCGAGGTGCCGTTGTTCTCACTCATTGTTTTACCTCCGGTTGGTGGCTCTCAATTAACTATTCCAATAATAGCGACTTCGCGCGGCGCGCGAGCGGCCTTCTACCTAAACAGATTACCTATGCTGCTCAAGGCGGAGTTGCCTGCCCCCGCGAGGGGGTTATCCGAGACCATATATGTCCAGGTGGCACTCGGGCGTGCCAGACCCGCGTCCGCTAGGTGCGCCCCGGCCTCGTCGACCGGGACTGTGCGGAATGTCTCGACTGCCTGCTCGACAGCCCGCTGCGCGAGGTCCTTGAATTCCCGCACGGCGATGCGGTGGTACTCATCGATGGGCGTCTCGCGGGCAATCGCGCGCAGGTGGATCGACTCGCGCACGTCGTCGAGGTGCTCCAGGTGGTCCGCCCAGCCGAGATCCAGGTGGTAGAGCATGATCTCCCGGGCCGCCCGCACGCGAGCCGCCTCGCTCACGCCGGCCTCGGAAAGCTCCGCGGCCCGTTCCGGCGCCCGCTGGGCAAGCTCCTCCCAGGCCTGCGGGGTGTCCAGCAACTTTGCGCGGCGCTCGTCGATGATGATGCGCTGGTCGGCCAGCAGCTGGTTGTACTTCCAGGTCTGGGCGTGGATTTCTAGCAGCTGCGCCTCGGTCACGCGCTGGCAGTGGGCCACGAAATCGCGTACCCGCTTGGACTCGATGCGTCCGTCCGCATCCGGGCGGGCCGACAAGGACTCGTCCTCGCCGCCCTGGCGGACCACGTCGTCCTCGAGCGAGACGAAGATGACGCTGCGGCCCGGGTCTCCTTGGCGGCCGGCGCGGCCGCGCAGCTGGTTGTCCAGGCGGGAGCTGCGGTGCCGCGAGGTGCCGATGACGGCTAGGCCACCCAGCTCGCTGACCGCGTCGTGGTCGGCCTCGTCCGCCCCGCCCAGGCGGATATCCGTACCGCGCCCGGCCATCTGGGTGGACACGGTCACCCGGCCGCGTTCGCCGGCCTCGGCGATGATCCGGGCTTCCTCCGCGTCGTTCTTCGCGTTGAGGACGTTGACCGGGATGCCCAGCTCCTCCAAGGCCGCGGCGAGCGCCTCCGATTCGGCGACGTCGTGGGTGCCGACCAGGATCGGCTGGCCGGCGGAGTGGAGGCGCTGGATTTCGCCGACGATGGCGCGGTTCTTTTCCGCGATGGTCGAGTAGATGCGATCGGGCTCGTCCTCCCGGATCAACGGCTTGTTCCGGTCGATGACCGAGACCCGCAGGTCGTAGAACTGCCGCAGCTGGTCGGTGGCCTCGACCGCCGTGCCGGTCATGCCGCAGACCGTCGGGTAGCGACGCATGAGCTCCTGCAGCGTGATGGTGTCGAGGATGCGCCCGCCCTCGGAGACCTCGAGGCCCTCCTTGGCCTCGACCGCGGCCTGCAGGCCGTCCGGCCACCGCTGGAGATCGGCGACGCGGCCGCGGGAGGCATCGATAAGCTGCAGCTGCCCGTCGGCCACCAGGTAGTGGATGTCGCGGATGAGCAGCGCCTTGGCGTGCAGCGCCAGGTTGACCTTGACCAGGATGGTGCCGATGTTGTCTTCCGAATACAGCGAGTCGATCCCCAGGGCTTTCTCGACGCGCTGGGCCCCTTCGTCGGTCAGGGAGACCGTGCGGCCGTCCTCAGCGACGATATAGTCCTTGTTCTCGGTCAGGTGCCCGACCACGTCGGTGATCTGCCCGGTCGGGGCCTGCCCCGGCTCGGAACCGGCCAGCACCAGCGGGACCAGGGCCTCGTCGACCAGCACGGAGTCCGCCTCGTCCACGAGCGCGACGTCCGGGCGGGCCTGGACCGTCTGCTCGCGTTCGGTGATCTGGTTGTCGCGCAGCACGTCGAAGCCGAGCTCATTGACCGGGGCATAAATGACGTCGCTGCGATAGGCGGCGCGGCGCTCGTCAGAGGTCATCTTCTCGGTCACCGGCGCCACCGAAAGGCCGAAGAACTCGACGAGCGGGCGCATCCACTCGGCGTCGCGGCCGGCCAGGTAGTTGTTCACGGTGACCACGTGCACGCGCTTGCCGGTCAGCGCGAAGCCGGTGGCGGCCATGGCACCCACCAGGGTCTTGCCCTCGCCGGTGGCCATCTGGATGACGTCGCCTTCCAGCAGGCGCAGCACGGCCTGGGACTGGACGTTAAAAGGAGACATGCCCAGGCGGCGCTCGGCGGCTACGGCAAGCGCGGCCAGGAAGGCCGGCTTGTCGGCTACTTCCCCACCGCGGATGGCGTCGCGGCCGGCCTGTGCCACCGCCGCGTCGTCCAGCTCGCGCAGCGAGGCGACGGAATCTTCCGCGCTCGTTACTACCGCCTTCGACTTTTTATCGTTGCGCTCAGACTGCGCGCCCATCGCTTTCCAGAACCAATCAAATGCGCCCATGGTCTTGTGGCATCCTCCTCGAACGTCGGTCCCTTCAACTCTAATAAACCCGCAGTAGCTCGTGCGCAGTCGCCTCGTTATCCTTATAGGCATGCAATCAGTGAACGTCACCTTACCGTCGTCCACCGGCCTGAAGATGGCCGGGACTATAGACTTCCCCGACACCCCGCCGGAAGCCTTCGCCATCTTTGCCCATTGCTTCGCCGGCTCGCGCCACACCCCGGGCGCGTCCCGCACCTCCAAGAAGCTCACCGACTTCGGAATCGCCACCCTGCGCTTCGATTTCCCCGGCCTAGGCCAGTCGGAAGGCGCTTTCGCGGATACCACGTTCCACCAGAACGTCGCCGATATCCAGGCCGCGGCGGAATGGTTGGCGGAAAACTACCACGCCCCGCAACTGCTCATGGGCCACTCCCTCGGCGGGGCGGCCTCCCTGGCGGCTGCCGCCACCGGTATCCCGTCCCTGCGCGCCGTCGCCACCATCGGCGCGCCTTTCGATCCCGCCCACTCGGTCCTCCACTATGCCGACAAGATCGGTGAGGTCGACGCCAACGGGGCCGTCGACGTCGTGCTGGGCGGGCGCACGCTGACGATCTCCCGCGGCTTCCTCGAGGACCTCGCGGAGACCAATCCGGTCGACTACCTGAGCAAGCTGCGCAAGCCGCTCATGGTGCTGCACTCGCCCATCGACCAGACCGTCGGCATCGACAACGCCCAGAACATCTTCCGCGTGACCCGCTACCCGAAGTCCCTGGTTGCCCTCGACAAGGCCGACCACCTCATCACCAAGCAGGGGGCCGCCCAGCGCGCCGCCGATCTCATCGGCGCGTGGGCAGAACAGTTCATCGTGCCGGATAACCAGCCTCCAGTCGTGGCCGCCGATGCCGCCGAAGCACACCTGGCCTACGGCACGAAGATGGGCGTGATCGTGCGCCACAACGAGCGCTCCGTGACCTCCGACCGTCTCAAGGCCGACGGCGGCAAGGGCCAGGGCTTTACCCCGGAGGGCCTGCTGATGTCCGCCGTCGCCGCCGGCACAGCCCAGGCCATCAAGGCCGCGGCCCGCGGCATGAAGCTCGACGATGTCCACGTGACCGTCACCCAGGGCGAGGGGGCGACCTTCACCCGCTCCATCAAGCTTCTCGGCGACTTGGACGCCGGCCAGGAGAAGGCGCTGCTGGCCGCCGCCCGCCAGGCGGAGATCCTTAAACTCATCGGCAACGCCCGATTGGTGGATGAGGACAAGTGAGCCTTCACCGTCCCCTAGCCGACGACGCCCGCTGCCCCTGCGGCACCGGGCTGACTTTCGGCGAATGCTGCGGGCAGTACCACGCTGGTAAGCCGGCGCCGACCGCGGAGACCCTCATGCGATCTAGGTTTAGCGCCTTCGTCACCGGCAACGAGGATTACCTGCTGGCCACCTGGGATCCTTTCACCCGCCCCAGCGAACTCAACCTCGCCGATGATTCCATCCGCTTCTATCGGCTGGACATTCTGGACACCGTGGCCGGCGGTCCCTTGGACGATCACGGGGTCGTCGAATTCGAGGCTTTCTACAAGGGCGCGGCCACCGGCAAGCAGCGCGAACGCTCCAGCTTTAGCCGCCAGAACGGGCGCTGGATATACTCCAGCGGTAACTAGGCCCGCGAGCTTGCCCAGCGCCCACCCCGGATGTGCAGGCGATTCGACTAGCGCAATGACACTGTTGTAACCTTAGTCAACGTTGCAACAAGCAACGGCGGACTATGGCGCAGTTTGGTAGCGCACTACACTGGGGGTGTAGGGGTCGCAGGTTCAAATCCTGTTAGTCCGACAAACACCACAAAGGCCCGTGCTTTCGCACGGGCCTTTGTCATGTCGGCCGGGATTATTGACTCAGTTTCCTGCCCGCTGGACGGCCACGTTCCGGGGCGGCAGCACAGCAGCCGGTTAGAATGACCGTCATTATGCGTACCAGCCGCCACCAGCTCTGGGCTCTTTTGAGCATCGGGATCCTGGGATGGATCGTGCGCATGGCCGTTGCCGCCCGCGGTTGGTTCTATTGGGACGATTTCATCCTCCTGGCGCAGGCTCCGGAGGCCGGCCTTTTTGCGCCCCACGACGGGCACCTGATGCCGGGCGCCCGCGGGATTATGCGGCTGGTGGCCGCGGCCGGCGATCTCAATTGGGTGGCCGCGCTCTGCGTCCTGGGGTTGCTCAACGCCGCGGTCCTCGGCGCGGTGGGCTACCTCGTCCATCGCTTGCGTGGCGGGTGGCCGGTCTTGCTCGCCTTCGTCCTCTATTGCCTGTGCCCGCTCAACCTGCCGGCCACGAGCTGGCTGTCCGCGGCGATCAACCTCCTCCCGCTGCAAGCGGCGATGGCCGCCGCGACCGCGTGCGTGCTCGGCGGTGCTCGCGCGGGCGGGGATCACAGCCGCCGGCCGGCGTGGGCGCCCGGCTGGGCCGCGGCACTCTGTGTGTTGGTCGGCTGTTTGTTCAGCGAGCGCATGCTACTGGCCCTCCCCTTCCTCGCGGCCTTCTGGTTCCTCCTGGGGTGCCGGCGCAGTATTCTTCCCTCGCTGGGCGTCGGCGTAGCCTGGGCCGCCGTCTACGCCCTACGCGTGGACTTCCCCCGCACCGATAGCCTCGGGTTGGTAGAGACCCTGCAGCACGGTTTCTTGCGCGGTTTCCTGCCGGCCGCGGCCGGTGGGCCCCTGTCCTGGGACAGGTGGCACCCGGGCCCGCCCTTTGCGTCTCCCACGGTCGCCATGGTTGTCCTCGGGGCACTCGCGGCAGCAATCATCCTGGCGCTTAGCACCCGCAGCCGCCGCGGCCTTATCGGTTTTCTGCTGTGCGGCGGCTACGTCGGGGCCTGCCTAGCCGCAGTGAGCCTGGGGCGCGGCGGGCAGGACACCGCCCTGGAAATCGTGCAGACGCTGCGGCATTTCTCGGAGGCCAGCGTCCTCCTCGTCATCGCCGCCGCGCTAGCCTTCCCCGGGTTGCGGATTGCTACTGGGCTGGGAAGAATGCTCCTGGCCTTGGGGGCGGTCGCGGCCTGCCTGAGTGTGGCCAGCACCCTGACCTATTCGGCGGCGTGGTCGCAGCAGCCCGCGCGCGAGTACTTCGCCAGTCTGGAACAGGAATTGGCGGGACGTGACAGCCCGCAGCTCGACCAAGAGGTCGACACCCAGGTCCTGCTGCCGGTCGCCTACCCGCACAACCGTCTGAGCAGGATCCTGCCCGGTGCAAACATCGCGGCGTGGACTGAGCAGCCAGGTGTCGTCGGCGGCGACGGCCATATTGTCCCGGCCGATTTCCATCCCGCCCGCAACACCACGCCCGGCCCCGCCCCAGGGGCCGGGCACGCCGGCATTGAGCAGTGCGGGCAGGAGCTGGGTTCTGGGCATGAGCTGACGATGGACTTGGACGGACCCTTGCTGGACCGCGAGTGGGTCGTGGAGCTGAACTACCTGGCCGGCAAGGAGGCCACCGCGGGGATGTCGCTAGGCGGCGAGCGAACCGAGGTGCCGCTGCGCGCCGGGCTCCACCAAGTCTTTGTTCAGGTCACTGGCGGCGGGACCGAGCTCACGGTCGACCTGCCGGAGGGAGCGGATCCCGTCTGCGTGCAGACCAGCCGCGTGGGCACCCTCTGGCCGGCGGGTTAGCGCCCTCTTAGTCGTGCCGATGGCACGCGGTTGCGGGGATTTCGAGGCCGATGGATTTAGCCACGCCGATGAGCGCCAGATCCATGATGTGGCTGGAGGAACGCAGCTTTTCTTCCAGCGATAAGTGCCGGAAGGAACCGACCGAGAACTGGTGCGCCATGCCGTGGGCCGCGCACCACAGCGCCATGGAATAGGTGTAGAGCGCCCAGGTATTTCTCGCTTCGGGGTGGTCCTGCATGGCGTCGCGCACCTGCTCCACGAGGAAGCGCAGCGTGGGACCTAGCCTTTCGGCCTTCCCATCCAGCCCGAAGGTGGACGGGATGATGGAGCCGGAGCCGATACACGACATGGCCAGGAAACCGGCCGGGTCCGACAGCGCGAAGGCCCAAGTAGCCGGCGCCCAGGGCTTTGATGCGGTTGAAGGGGCTGGCGTCCGCGCGGAGATTGCTCAGGAATACCTCTGTTGCCTCGCGGCACTGGTGGTCCAGGAAGCGTTCGATCTGGGCGTCGAAGCGGTTGTCGCCGTCGACGAGCCGGCGCGCCTCGGCCGGATCGAGACCCGCCTGTTCGGCGGCCTCTTCGATGGAGACGTCAAACGTGGTGGACGCCGCCAACAGTTCGACCCCGCCGCGGTAAAGCGCTACAGTCCTTTCCTGGTCGGTCGATCGCGGCAACTGGCGGGCCGGTGGCACCGGGGAAAAAGCTTGGGAGGGACGGAAATTAACCGGTTCGATGCAGCACTGCGTGTGGCCGTCGAGCTCGTATTCCAGCCCGGTGATGAAAACATCGAAAACCCGCGTCATCGTGTGCCGGCGTCCGGCCGGGGCCAGGTGCCGCGCGGCGCCAAAGACACACATGTGGGAAGCCCCATGGACGACAGCCAGCGCCGTCAGAGAATAGCGGTTCAACAAGTCGACGCTGCGGGGCGCGCCGTATTCGACCAATACCGCGCGGGTGCGCCGAAGCATCTCGGCGTAGGACCACTGCCACTCGGCCTGGTTCGGGCTCTCCTCGAACTGGATGGCCGGCTCGCCGTCCCAGCGCAGGGCGATAAACGCGGCGAAACCGGCGGGCTCTTCTTGGCCGAAATGGAAATAGGAGTTCATGTTCGCCCGCAGTCGCTCGACCGCGCACGCTCCTTCTGGCAACCGCGCGTCCTCTTCCGTGCACAGGGCGCGCAGGCGCGAGTTGAGGTGGTCGTTGAGCTCGCGAATGAGCCCCGGGGTGTCCTGGAAGATCGCTTGCGCCGTGGCAGGATCCACGCCCGCGTAGGAGGCCGCTCGCTCGAGCGAGAGCTGAGCTTCGCCGAGGTGCGCGGTGATTCGCAGCGCCTGTCGGACAATAGCGGTCTTCGATAAGGCTGCGACTTCGGATGAATCCTGAGACATAGCCACAAGCTCTAGCCTAGCGGTTAAATCCACGGGTCCACCCAGTAGTTAGCAAAAAGTAACATAGTTAACATGTCGGCTGCGCATGAAAAACCGCCGCGGAACCACGTTGCCACGGCGGTTGTTGAGCGAGACGATTTACTTCTCGTCCTCACCCTTCTGCTCGTCGTTGCCGGTGCCCAGGCGATCCTCGACCTTGCCGCGGACGTCGGAGATCTGGTCGGACTTGTCCTCGCCCAGCTTGTCCTTGGCGAAGTCCTCTGCCTTGTTCAGGCCCTGGGAGGTAGCTTCCTTGCCCTTGTCAGAGTTCAGTGCGTCCTTAGCCTTGTCCATAAAACCCATTGTATTTACTCCTAATAGTTTCGAGTATCTCGACTGCTTAAATTTTCACTTATCTGGACCGTTTGACCGGCCGCTACCGATCGTACAGACTTCTTTGGCTCTCGCCCACCGTGCGCCGCAACAAATTCATAACTGTCGGCCCGAAATTGCACCTAACCCTCGGGTGTAGCCCTGGCTACGGGCGGTTGCCGAACTCGGAAAGCTTGACATTATTTACCCCCAAATTGAGGGGTGAGTTTCCTTCTGTTTCCAAAGACCAAACACGCCCATTCCCAAGTGTTAGCGTAATTCCCAAGGTATTGGCTCCTACGCTGCTGATGTCGTTTTGCACCGTTTTACCTCCCCTACAAGGAGATCTATTCATGACCTCTTCTGCCCCGGCCCAGGCATCCGGCCGGACCGTCAACACTAGCTGGGCTTTTTCGCTCTTCGGCACCGCCGTAGGCGCGGGCATCCTCTTCCTGCCGATTAACGCGGGCAGCTTCGGCTTCTGGCCACTGCTGATTGCGACCATCCTCATCGCACCCATGACCTACCTGTCCCACCGCGCGCTCGCCCGCATCATGTGCGTCTCCCCGCGCCAAGGCGAGGACATCACGGTCGTCGTCACGGACTACTTCGGCAAGAAGATCGGGCTGGTTATTTCCGTGCTGTATTTCTTCGCGATCTACCCGATCGTGCTGATCTACGGCGTATCCATTACCAACACGGTGGACTCGTTCATCGTCAACCAGTTCAACGGGCCGCAGATCAACCGCGTGCTGCTGTCCTTCCTTCTCATTGGCGCGATGACCCTGGTCTTCGCCTTCTCCGAGAAGCTCATGCTGTACCTGACCCAGTTCATCGTCTACCCGCTCATCCTGTGCCTGGCGGGCGTGTCGATTTACCTCATTCCGCAGTGGGACCTGCAAAGCTTCATGGAGGTCGACTCCGGCAACTCGCTGGCGCTTATCGGCGGCATCATCATGATTCTGCCGGTGCTGGTTTTCTCCTTTAACCACTCCCCGGCCATTTCCCAGTTCTCCCTGGCCATGCAGCGTCAGTGGGGCATCAAGTCCCACGAGAACGCCTCCAAGGTCCTGCTGGCCACTGCCCTGATGCTGACCGTGTTCACCATGTTCTTCGTCTGGTCCTGCACCCTGGCCCTGGGCGCCGACGGCCTGCAGGAGGCCCGCGAGCAGAACATCCCGGTGCTGTCCTACCTGGCGAATATCTCCGGTGTGCCGGTGCTGGCCTACCTCTCCCCGGTCATCGCCATCCTCGCGATTATTTCCTCCTACTTCGGCCACGTGCTGGGTACGACGGAGGGCGCGCGCTACATCCTCAAGAAGATCTCGCCGTCCCTGGCCGAGCGCACCACGCACCAGCAAATCACCAACATCGCTTACGCGCTCATTTTCGTCACCACGTGGATTGCGGCCGTGCTGAACCCGGACATCCTGGGCCTTATCGAGAGCATCGGCGGCCCGTTCATCGCGGCTATCCTCTACCTGATGCCCATCTGGGCCATCTACCGCATCGACGCCCTCAAGCGCTTCCGCGGCCGCTGGACCAACTGGTTCGTGGTGGTCCTCGGTATCATCACCATCTCCGCCGCGGTCTGGGGCCTGTTCACCTAAAACAGCCCCTCTCCCCTAAGACAGAGCTTCGCTGTCACCGCGTGGGCAAGAAGACTGCGCTGCGAAAAACCAAAGGGCCCTAGGTTCGCCTAGGGCCCTTTAGCGATCGATGCGCGCCCTGTGCGACTCTGCGTGGCGTCGCGGGCTTTGGGGCGCTTAGGTCTCCCGCGTGCCCTCGGGGCGGCCGGGGATGCCGAAGAAGTCGAGCACCTTGTCGGTGGCAAAGCCCTTGCCCACCTTGGCGTCCTTGTCGTAGGCGCCGCCGGGCCAGACGTGCTTGCCGCCGCCGATGCGGATGTGCTGCAGCGGTTCCTCACAGCCGCTCCAGGTCTGCAACAGGGCCGAGTTGGCAAGGCGCTCGGTCCGGATGCGGGAGCTGCAGCGGTTGCGCTCCTCGTCGTGGGCCAGGACATCCGCCACCGAGTTGTAGCGGGTGCCGTGGCGCTTGCCGCCGTAGTACTTGACCACGGGATCGTTGGTGCCGTGCAGGTCCAAGCGCCCTACGGGGTCGTCGGCGCAGTCCTTGTGGATCGCCTCGTAATAGGCGGCCGAGATACTGGCGATGGACTTAAAGGTCCCGGACATCTGGCAGGCGAGATACGCCACGAAGCCGCCGCCGTTGGACATGCCGGTAGCGTAGATCCGCTCGTCGTCGATGGTGTAGGTGGCGCGCAGGGTGTCGAGGATCTCCTCGACGAAGGCGATGTCCTCCGTCCCCTTCGTGTCCGCGTAAGGGGCCGGAGACCACGCGCCGTTCTTGCCCTGCGGGTAGACGGATATGGCCTCCGCGTACCGGAAATCGGTGTACTTAAAGTTATTCCAGCTGGATTCTTTCCAACCGTGGAAGGACATCAACAGCGGCCATTTCTTGCCCGGGTCGTAGTCTTCCGGCACCGCGAGGACGTAGGTCCGCCCCGAGGGCAGGTTGATCTCCTTGAAGCTACCGGGTTCCGGCCCGTCCAGCGGCGCTGAACGCGGGATACCCAGGTCGCTAAACGCCCGGGAGCTGGTAGCGGGCGCCTCCTCGTCCGGGGTGCCTTCGGTCGAGCACCCGGCCAACAAGGCGGCACCGGCGGTCACCGCTGCTACTGAGCGGAGGATGGGTTTCACTGCGCTTTATCCCGGCCTTTCTTCCATGCGGCCCACAGGCGGGCGTATTGCCCACCGCGGGCGACTAGTTGCGAGTGGCTGCCCCGTTCGATGATCCGGCCGCCATCCATGACGAGAATCTCGTCGGCATCGCAGGCCTGATCGAGGCGGTGGGCGACGACGAGCGCGGATCGGGATTGCGTGACCGCCTGGGCCGCGTCGGTGAGCACCGCCGCGCCCGAGGTGCCGGCCTCCGCGGTTGCCTCGTCCATGATAACCACCTTTGGATCTAACAAAAGGATCCTAGCCAGGGCGAGTTGCTGCGCCGCGACCGGGTCCAGTTGTTGCCCGCGAGCGCCGACCTGAGTATCGAGGCCGTCCACCAGCTCGGGGAAACCGACGCGGTCAAGCGCGGCCTGCATCTCGGCATCGCTGGCCTCAGGCGCCGCCAGCGCCAGGTCGTCGCGCAGCGTGCCGGAGAAGACGTGGACCTCCTGGGAGATCAGCGCCAGCCGGGCCACGCGCTCGCGGTCCGACAGCGCGGAGACCTCTACCCCGTCGACGGTGACGCTGCCGGCGTCCGGGACGCGCAGGCCCGCGACCAGGGCGGCCACGGTCGTCTTGCCCGCGCCGGAGGCGCCCACTAGGGCGATCTTCTGTCCCGGCTGCACGCGCAGGCTGACGTCTTTAACCGCCCAGCCGTCGCCGTAGCCGAAGCTCACGCTATCCATCTTGACCTCGCCGCGGCTGCTTGGTGCGCCCGCGGCGGTCACCGGCCGCGGCGGATCGATGACCACGCCCACGATGCGTGACAGGGAGGCGTATCCGGACTGGACGGTGTCCAGAATGCGCATGAGCCCCAGCAACGGGCCGCGCAGGCGGATGAGCATCAGCATGGCGGCGGTGACCGCGCCGACGCTGAGGCCGGCGGACTGGGTGGCTAGGTAGCCGGCGATAAGCCCCGCGCAGAGCATGACCAGCTCGACCATGGTCATCCAGAACTGCAGGGTGATCATCGTGCGGCGGGCCTTATAGCCGCGCTCGACGACCTGCCAGGAGGCCTGCCCTACCTTGTCGTGCATCTTGTCTTCCAGGCGGAAGGCCCGCACGGTCGCGCTGCCGCGGATGACCTCGAGGACGCGACGGGCGCGGGTCGCCATGGACTCGCGCTCGGCCACGTAGCGGCCGGGCGCGACCCGAAGGTAGGCCCGCGCGGCGAAGAAGTACAGCGGGGCGGCGCAGGCGACGACCAGGAGGAACTGCCAGTCCAGGGTCACTAGGGCGATGGCGGTGGCGACGATGGAAAAGGCGGAGTTACTGAGCACCGGCGCGGTTTCCGTGACGGCAGCAGATAGCTCAGCAACGTCGTCGGTAGAACGTGAGACCAGGTCCCCCGTGCCGGCCTCCTCGACCCGGTGGGTGGGCAGGCCGACGGCCGTGGAGACCATTTGCAGGCGCAGCTGCGCGATGATCTTTTCCGTGACCCGCGAAATGAGGTAAAAGCCCAGCGCCGCCAGCACGGCGGCGGCAACCGCCGCGCACAGCAACTGCGCGGCCAGCTGGCCTAGGCGCTCCGGCTGGCCGGCGATGACGACGTCGACGATCCGGCCCAGCCAGATGGGGATGAGGATATTGGCGGCCGCGCCGGCGCTTAAGACCACCAGCGCCAGGATCAGCCGCCAGCCCGCCCCGGGGATGGCCTTCACGTTTTCGGTCACGCAGCGGCGTACCTGCGGACACGTGGCGTTCGGGAACTGCATTAGGCGCTCACCTCCTGGGCCAGCCAGGCTGGTGAGGACGTGTAGACCACCGTCGGTTTGCCGGCGCGGGCGGCGGCAACGCGCTCGACGATCGTGGCCTCGGTGACCGAGTCCACCGCCGAGGTCGGCTCGATAAGCACGAGGACTTCTGGGTCCGCCGCGATGGCGCGGGCCAGGGCCACGCGTTGGCGCTGGCCTCCGGACAGGTGTCCGCCGTTCTCGCCCACCGCGCGGTCCATGCCACCGGGAATCTCCTCGGCCGCGGCCACCCACAGGGCCCGGGCGGCGGCCTCGTCGTCTCCGGAAACATTGGTGCGCACGGTGCCGTCGAAGATATCGGCCTGGTGCGGTGCGACCAGGTAGCGCTCGCGCGGCAGCCGGACCAGGTAGTCCGGGACCTCACCGGTCACCACGTGGATGCCCGGGCTCAGCGCCGGCAGTTCCGCGGTGTCGGCGGCGGAGAATTCCGCGGGCTGGCTTAGGAGGTCGACGATCCGTGATCCGCTGGCCTGGGCGGCGGCCCAGCGCGAGGCGATATTGCGGCCCAGCATGGTCATCGGGGTGATGATGAACTGGGTCAAACCGATGATGGTGATGAGCTCACCCACGCTGACATGCCCCTGCAGCGCCAGCCAGCCGGCCACGCAGCCGACGACGATGACGTAGAGGCTGCCGATGCCGTTGGTCACCGCGTTCAGGCGCGACTGGGCGGCATTGGCGTAGATGGTCTTGTCGTAGGCGTTATCGGAGGCCTCCGCGTAGCGGCGCCGGACTGGATCCACCGCGCCGATGCCCTTGATGATGCGCAGCCCCTCCACCACGTCGGTGGCCGTGGCGGCCGCCTGGGCCAGGGCGGCCTGGCGGACGCTGGAGCGCTTGCGCAGCGGGCGCGCCGCCGTCAGCGAGCACCAGACGATAATCGGCCCTCCCAAAAGGACGGCCAGGCCCAGCGGGAGGTAGATGACCCCCACCATGATGGCCACGTAGATGATGGAGACGATTTCGGCGACGGGAAAGACCGTCATGAACACCGCATTCGCTACCCGCTGGGTGTCCGTCGAGGCGATAGACAGCAGCTCGCCGGCAGTGCGGCGGCGGCCGCCGATGCCCCGCGGGTGGGTGATCCGGTCCGTGACCGCCATGCGCAGCTCGTGCGCGATGAGCAACATCGCCCAGTTAAACAGGCCCCGCGAGGTCCAGCTCGCCGCCGCATTCACGGCGAAGAGCCCGACCAGCACCGCGATCCAGACCCCAAGGGCGATCAGCGAGCTGCGGGCGATGGCGTCGTCGACGGCCTTGCCGATGACCACCGGGGTCAGTCCGTTGCACACGAAGGTCACGGCCATCAGCACCGCGGCCGGGATAGTGCGCCGCTTCTGCGAGAAGACAGTCTTCAACAGCCAACGCTGGTCGCCGGGAGCTGGGAGACTAGACATAGGCATCCATTCTATAAGGGAAGTTGAGAAACAGGTAAGTTTATTAGCGATGTCCACTCAGCCTGACCCGCGCAATTTCCCGTCGTACCGCCGCCCCTCGGAAAAAGAAGGCCCCGAGTTCCGTGGGGCCGCCCACCGCACGGCCACGGCCCGGGCCTTCGGGCACGGCGCCGGCACCTACCACGACGTGCGTCCGTCTTATCCGACTGAGGTCGCGCAGCTGCTGGCCGGCCACTCCACCGTTGTCGATGTCGGAGCCGGCACGGGGAAGCTGACCCAGCTGCTGGCGGCGGTGCCGGGCGTGGAGCGCGTCTGGGCCGTCGATCCTTCCGCCGACATGGCGCGGGTGCTCAATAAGCGCCTCGCCGTCCCTACGTGGCGTGCCAAGGCCGAGGCCACTGCCCTGCCGGAGGCAAGCGTGGACGCCGTCGCGGCGGCGCAGACCTGGCACTGGGTGGACGTGCCGGCCGCCTGCGCGGAATTCGACCGGATCGTCCGGCCCGGCGGTCACGTGTTGCTGGTGTGGAACACCCTGGACGTCACCGACGATCCGTGGCTGCTGCGGCTCGCCCGCATTATGCACAGCGGCGACGTCCAGAAGCCGGGATTTCTGCCGACCCTGGCCGCGCCCTGGGTCATCGAGCGCGAGTTGCGCACGACGTTTTACCAGGAGCTCTTTCCGCCGCAGCTACACCAGCTCATGCACACCCGGGCCTACTGGCTGCGCAATGGGGAAAAAATCCACCAGCGGATGACGCACAACCTCAACTGGTACCTGCGGGAGCACACCGGGTTGCGCGACGAGGACGCGGTGCAGCTGCGCTACCGCACCGACGCCTTCCTGCTGCGTCGTGCCTAGCGCTTCTTGCGGCGCTCGCGTACGCGCACCGCAATTCGGACCGGGGTGCCATGGAAGCCGAATCGCTCGCGGAACTTCCGCTCCAGGTAGCGGCGGTAGCCGGCATCCAGGAAGCCGGTGGTAAAGAGCACGATGGTCGGCGGCTGGGTCGAGGCCTGGGTGGAGAAGAGCACGCGCGGCAGGCGGTTGTTCTTCATCGGCGGCGGGTTGGCCGCGATCGCCTCGCGCATCCAGTTGTTCAGCTGGCCGGTGGTCACGCGCTGGTCCCAGCTCTCCAGGGCCTCGATCATGGCCGGCTCTAGCTTCTGGAGCGCGCGCCCGGTTTCCGCGGAGATGTTGATGCGGGTGACCCACGGAAGGTGCGCCAGCTGCTGGTCGATTTCCCGATCCAGGTAGTAGCGGCGGTCCTCGTCCATCAGATCCCACTTGTTGAAGGCGATGACCAGGGCCTTACCGGCCTCGAGGACCATGTTGAGCACGCGCTGATCCTGCTCGGAGATCTCCTCCGAGGCATCGATGAGCATGACGCAGACCTCGGCCGCGTCGATAATGCCGCGGGTGCGCAGGGAGGCGTAGTACTCATGCCCCTGGGCGTTTTTGACCTTCTTGCGCAGGCCGGCGGTATCGATAAACCGCCACAGCTGCTGGTCCAGCTGGACCAGGGAGTCGACTGGGTCCACGGTAGTACCCGCGACGTTGTCGACGACCGCGCGGTTCTCACCCGTGAACTTATTCAGCAGCGAGGACTTGCCCACGTTCGGCTTGCCCACCAGCGCCACGCGGCGCGGGCCGGCGGTAATCGAGTGCGAGCGCGGGGTCTCCGGGAACAGGCGCAGGACCTCGTCGAGCACGTCCGCGCCACCCCGGCCGTGCTGGGCCGAAACCGGCCACGGATCGCCCAGGCCCAGGCCGTAGAACTCCGCGACGTCGGCGTACTGGTTGTCCGAGTCGAACTTGTTGGCCACCAGGATGACGGGGACCTCGGACTTCTGCAGGCGCCGCGCCATGACCGAGTCGGTCTCCGTGATGCCGACCTTGGTGTCGACCACGAAGACGATGACGTCGGCGGTTTCCATGGCGACCTCGGCCTGGCGGGCGATGGCCGCGTGGATGCCCTTCACGTTGGGATCCCAGCCGCCCGTGTCCTGGACAAGGAAGCGCTGGCCGTTCCAGTCGCCGATATAAGACACGCGGTCGCGGGTCACGCCCGGGTGGTCCTCGACGACGGCCTCGCGCCGGCCCAGGAAGCGGTTGACCAGCGAGGACTTGCCCACGTTCGGGCGGCCGACGATGGCCACGGTGCACAGGGCCTCCGAGTCGTACTGCTGGCCGCCCATCCCGTAGGCGGCCTCGATCTCGGCCCATTCCTCTTCCGTTAGCGGGGTCTCCGGGTCCTCGTCCTCGCCATAGTCGGCGTCACCGAACTCGGAGTCGTCGAATTCGTAGTCGAAGTCCTCGGCGTCGAAGTCGGCCGCCGCCCAGCCCTCGTGGGGGTCGCGCTCGAGGCCGTCCTCGGCCGGCTGGGCGTCCGGGGTCTGCCCATGCGGGTAGAAAAACTCAGTGTCGTTGTCGTTGGGGTTATGAGTCATTACGGGACTCCTCTACTAGCTGCACTAAACGCTCGACTACCTCGGGGAGGGTGAGCTCGGAGGTATCAATGACGGCGGCGTCGTCGGCCGGGCGCAACGGCGAGGTCGCGCGCGAGGAATCCGCGGCGTCGCGGCGCTCGACGTCGGCCAGCACCGCGTCGAAGTCGGAATCGCGGCCGGCGGCGAGGTTTTGGTCGTGGCGGCGCTGGGCGCGGACCTGCGCGCTGGCAGTCAGGTAGGTCTTCGCCGGGGCATCCGCCAGCACGACGGTGCCGATGTCGCGGCCCTCCACGATTGCCCGGTGGGCCTGGTGGGCCAGCTTGCGCTGCAGGGCTACCAGGTTGTCGCGAACCTCGGGGATGGCCGAGACCGCCGAGACGTTGCGGGTGACCTCGTCGCCGCGGATCTCGCCGGAGACGTCCTCGCCGCCCAGGAAGACGGCGGTCGTGTCCGGGTCGTCGGAGACCTCCAGAGGGAGGTCCTTCGTGGCCTCGATGACCGCTGGCGCATCGGCCGGGTCCACGCCGTCGCGCAAGACCGCCAGGGTCGCCACGCGGTACATGGCGCCGGTGTCGACGTACTTGGCCTGCAGCCGCTTGGCCAGCTCGCGGCAGGTGCTGGACTTGCCGGTGCCGGACGGGCCGTCTACGGCCAGCAGCAGGCCGTCGTTGGGCATATTGCTTAACATCTACATCCCCACTTCGTTGTACAGGCTGGTCAGTTCACTGTCGTTGAGGGCGCGCATCTTGCCCGGCTTGAGCTCGCCCAGCTGCACCGTGTGGATCTTGGTGCGGACCAGGCGCTGGACCGGGTAGCCGGCGGCCTTGAGCATGCGGCGCACGATGTGCTTGCGGCCCTCGTGCAGCTCGAGGCGTATCAGGGAATAGCCCTGGTTCTTGTCCACGACCTGGACGAAATCGGCCTTGGCGACCCCGTCGTCGAGCTCGATACCTTCCTTGAGCGCGCGCACCAGCTTCTTATCGCCCTCGCCCAGCACCGTGGCGAGGTAGGTCTTGCGCACCTCGTACTTGGGGTGCATCAGGCGGTTAGCCAACTCCCCGTCGTTGGTCAGCAGCAGCAGGCCCTCGGTGTCGGCGTCGAGGCGGCCGACGTGGAAAAGCCGCTGGCCGGCGGCCACGCGTTCGGAGATCAGATCGCCCACGCAGGGACGGCCCATCTCGTCGGCCATGGTGGAATGGACCCCGCGCGGCTTGTTGAGCACGAAGTATTCCATGTCCTCGTTGACGTTGACGCGGGTGCCGTCCACGCGGATGATGTCCACGTTCGGGTTCACGCGCACACCCTGGCGGGTGATCTTCTTGCCGTTGACTTCGACGCGGCCCTTCTCAATGAGGACCTCCGCGTGGCGGCGGGAGGCGACCCCGGCCTTGGCGAGGACTTTCTGCAGGCGCTCGCCCTGCTGGGCGGGCGCGGCGGAATCCGCGGAGTCTTCGTCGGCATACAGCCAGTCGGCGCCCAATTCTTCGGCTACCGATTGCGCGGTAGCGGCGCGGTCTTTCTTAGAAACGTGCTGATGGCGTGCCGGTTTTGCGTTCGAGACGATGATCTCGTCGACGCGCTCCTTCTTGTCCGGTGTGCCATCGCGGCGAGCGGGTGGATTCACAGGTGCATCCTTTTCGATATATGCAGTTGAATAGGTACCCCGCCATGCTACCCCAGCGCCCGCAGACCACGCTAAACGCCGCGAGCGGGCCGCGGGCCTAGTACTCCTCGTCGATGGCGTCGACGTCGGGCAGCAGCGGGGCCAGGTCGGGCAGGCGGGAAAGAGAGTCAATGCCCAAAAGCTCGAGGAAGAGTTCGGTCGTCTCGTAGCGGTGGGCGGAGCCCTCGAAGTCCTCCTCCGGTAGCTCCCGGATGAGCCCGCGCAGGGTGAGCGTGCGCATCACGCCGTCGACGTTGACGCCGCGCACGCCGGCGACTTGGGCGCGAGTGACCGGCTGGCGGTAGGCCACGACGGCCAGGGTCTCCAGCGCGGCCCGGGACAGCTTGGACTGCGCGCCGTCGAGTACGAAGCGCTCGACCACCGCGGCGTTGGCGGGGCGGGTGTATAGACGCCAGCCTTCGGTGGTCTCGCGCACGTCGATGCCGGAGCCGCGCGCGTCGTATTCCTGCGCCAGCTCCCGCAGCAAGTCGCTGACTACCGTGGTCTCCTCGCCCAGTGCCGCGGCCAGCTGCTCTACCGGCGCGGGCGCGTCCAGCACCAGCAGGATCGATTCCAGGCGGGAGCGCTGCTGGGAAATCATCGGCAAATCCATGCGCCACAGTCTAGACGCCCGGTGCGCCCCAGGCCGCACGGGGAGAAAGTTTATCTAACCTTTACCCAATCACACTTGACACTACGTGTGACGTGAATAACATGGTGTCATGGATACGATCACACGAACTGACCGCCTGCTCCTGATCCCGCTGTCGACGGCCAACGTGGAAGAAGCCCACAAGGTCTACGGTGACAGCCGCATCTGGACCCACCGCCCGAACGCGCGCCACATGGACATCCGCACCACGCGCGCGCTGACCGAAGTAGCCAGCAACTCCTGGTCCGAGCACCAGCTCGGCCCGTGGAGCGCCTATTTCCGCGACCGCCCCAGCGAGTTCCTGGGCGTCGGCGGCGCCGAATACGTCGACGGCGCCGGTGGCTTCTGGGACATCAAGTACCGCCTCCTGCCGGAGCACTGGGGCCAGGGCATCGCGACGGAGCTGACTAAGCAAGCTATCGACTCCGCCCGCCGGGTCAACCCGGACGCCCCGATCACCATCCGCGTGACCACCAACCACCCGGCCTCCTCGCACATCGCCGAGAAATTCGGGTTGGAGAAGATGTGGGAGGGCCGCCGTGTCGGTACCGAGGACAACCCGGACGAGCCGGACGTGCGCGTCTACGCCGACCGCCAGCTGTCCGCCGAGGTGCTCGAGTTCATTCAGCAGCGTCCTTAATACCGCCCCTAATACCCCGCTGTTGTTGCCGCCTAGTCCCAGTTGGCCGCGGCAACCACGGCGGGGTCTACGTCTAGCCCGGTCCAGCTCACCGAGAGCGGACCGAGCGACTCCGGCTGCTCGGTGTCGACGGCCTTAGCCTTATACAGCTCGAGCAGCGCCAGGAACCGGCCGACCACCTGCATGGATACCGTGCAGTCCCGGGTCAGGGCCGAAAAACTCATCCACCGGGCCTGGCCCAGCAACTTGAGCGTGTCCATGATCTTGCCGGCCTGCTCCGGGACGGACACGGCCACCTGGTGCACGTGCCCGATGCCCACTTCCTCCGGCGGCTTCGGCCGGAAGACGCTGGCGGCCAGCTCCGCAAAGCTAGCCGGGCTATGGCCGAGCCGAACCGGGGGCAGCAGATCCGCGAAGCGCTCTTCCATACTGACCGCCCGCGGGTAGCGCCGCTGCGCGTGGCGCTGCCACTCCGCGAATTGATCCGCGACCTGCTTGTAGGCCTTGTACTGCAACAGGCGCGCGAAAAGCAGATCCCGGGATTCGAGAAGCTCTAGATCCTCCAGGTCATCGACCTCCCCGCGCGGAAGCAGGCGCGCGGCCTTGAGATCCAACAGCGTGGCGGCGACGACGAGGAATTCCGTGGTCTCGTCCAAGTCCGCGTCCACCCCCAGAGCGCGGGTGTATTCGACGAATTCGTCGGTCACCTCAGATAGCGCGAGGTCGGTGACCGCCATCTTTTTGGACTGGATGAGCTGCAAAAGCAGGTCGAAGGGGCCCTCGAAATTATCCAGTGCGATCCGGAAGCCGGTGATTTCGGGCTGAACCGGATCCCCCGCCGGCGCCTCGGCTACCGCGGCTTCGTTCTTAGCCACGCGACGGGCTGGTGCGCTCAATGACCTCGAGCGCCAGGTTGTGGTACTGCGAGGCCGCCTGCGAGCTCGGTGCCCAGGTAGTGATCGGCTCGCCGGCCACGGAGGTCTCCGGGAAGCGGACGGTGCGCGTGATGACCGTGTCGAAGACCTTGTCGCCGAAGTACTCGACCACCCGCGACATGACCTCACGGGCGTGCTTGGTGCGGCGATCGAACATGGTCACCAGGATGCCCAGGATCTCCAGGTCGAAGTTGATGCGGTCGGAAACCTTCTCCACGGTGTCCGTCAGCAGGGCCAGGCCGCGCAGGGAGAAGAACTCGCACTCCATCGGGATGATCACGCCTTGGGAGCAGGCCAGCGCGTTGACGGTCAGCAGGCCGAGGGAGGGCTGGCAGTCGATGATGATGAAGTCGTAGTCACGGCGCACCGGGCGCAAAGCGCGGGCCAAGGTGTGCTCGCGGCCGACCTCGTTGACCAACTGGATTTCCGCCGCGGACAGGTCAATATTGGCGGGCACGAGATCCAGGCCGTCGACCGCCGTGTGCTTGATGGCCGAGTGGATAGAGGTCTGGCTATCCAGCATGACGTCGTAGATCGTGTCTTCAATCTCGTCGTGGGTCAGCCCCAGCCCCGCCGAGAGCGCGCCCTGCGGGTCCAGGTCCACGAGGAGCACGCGGCGGCCGAGCTCCGCGAGGCACGCCCCCATGTTGATGGTCGAGGTGGTCTTGCCGACCCCGCCCTTCTGGTTGCACATGGAGATGATGGTCGCGGGCCCATGGGAATCAAGGGGTGCGGGCTCGGGCAGCTCACGAACCGGCCGGCCCGTCAAGCCCACTTCGACCTCAGAGGCATCGAACAGACCATCGTCGCTCACAGTCACACCTGCTTCCTTGACTAGCTAGCGCGCCACGCAACGCCGGTACCGCAACTAGCAATTACACGCTTGTAATTAACACATTACCCTTAGACCGTAACGCGGCGACACCCAACCGTCACAGTCAAGGCTATTTGGTTGATTTTACGCGCGCGGGTGGGCCGTCCGCCACACCTCGCGGAGGGAATCCGCGCTGACGTGGGTGTAGATCTGCGTCGTCGTCACCGAGGAATGCCCCAGCAGCTCTTGCACGGTGCGCACGTCCGCGCCGCCCTCCAACAGGTGCGTGGCAAAGGAGTGGCGCAGGGTATGTGGGGAGATCTTCTTGGTCAGCCCGGCCCGCCCCACGGCCTGTTGGATCACCGCCCACGCGGATTGGCGCGACAGGCGCTTGCCGCGGGTGTTCAAGAACACCGCCGGGCTTAGTCCGCGGCTCAGAGCCGGGCGCCCGCGCACTAGGTAGGCGTCTACGGCGGCCTGGGCCATCGAGCCCACCGGCACTAGGCGCTGTTTGCCGCCCTTGCCCTCGAGCTTGAGGATGCCTTCGCCCCCGGACACCTCATCCACGTCCACGCGCATAAGCTCCGAGATGCGCGCGCCGGTGCCGTAGAGCATCTCCAGCAGCGCGCGGTCGCGCAGATCCAGCGCGGTGGCTTCCGGTCCGTGCGGCACGGCATCGATGAGCGCGGAGACCTCGTCCACGGACAGCGTCTCGGGAAGGTGGGTGCCGGTCGACGGCGGCGAGACCTCCGCGGCCACATCGACGGCTACCTCCCCCTCGGTCACCGCGAATTTGTGCAGTCCGCGGGCCACCACCAGCGCGCGGTTGGCCGAGGAGGCGGCCAGCGGCTTGTGCCCGGCATAGCCGCGGCGCAGATCCGCCATATAGGCCTCGACCTGGCTGGTGGTGACCTCCCGAAGGTCGCTGACCCCGGCCTGCTCCAGCCATTCCAGGTAACGGTTGACGTCTCGGCGATAGTTGCTCAGCGTATTGCCCGCGGCGCCGCGCTCGACGGCCAAGTGGTTGAGCCAGGTATCCGCCACCTCGCGCAGCGGGCTGTGGTGATCACTCACCGCTGCTTACTCACAGCTTCTTGAGATCGGGGCCGGGCCGGCGCGCCGCGATCGAAGTCGGGCGCAGCTCGAAGGGGGCATCGACCCCGCGCAGGGTACGCCCGCCCTGCTGGTAGGCGAAGGCGGCGAGGATTCCGGCGACCGCGATGGAGTTGACCACCTGGCCGGAAAAGACCATATCGACGGCCTCCCCCAGGTCGACCCAGGCCCGTTCCATGTCAGCTTCTTCGTCGCCCACCGCGTCCAGCAGTTCCACCTCGCGCAGGTTCTGGGCCAGGTAGATCCGGCTGGCCTCCTCGCAGAAACCGGGTGAGGTCACGATGTCGGCCAGGACCGCCCAGTCCTCGGCGGCGAGGCCGGCTTCTTCCTGCAGCTCCCGCTGGGCGCCGTCGAAGGCGGGTTCGTCCTTGACGTCGAGCAGCCCGGCGGGGATCTCCCACAGCCGCTGCCCCACCGAGTGGCGGTACTGCCGGATGAGCGCTACCTGACCCTTATCGTTGAGTGCCACGATGGCGACCGCGCCCATGTGCTCGACGACCTCGCGGTAGGCCTGGTGGTCGTCCGGCATGGAGACCAAGTCCTTGCGGACGGCGATGATCGGAGCGTCCAGGAGGAGCTCAGAGTCGAGCGTTTTAAATTCGTGGGCCACGGTATCCCTCTCGTGCTAGTTGGATTCGGGTTTGGCCGGCGCGGCGGCTTCCGCCGAGGCCGCGGAGCCATAAGCGCCGTGTCCGCCGTCGAGCTGCTCGGCGATCGCCAGGACCGCCGCCATCCGGGCGAAGGAGCGGTCCACCGAATCCACGGTGGACACCTGCGAGTCGGAACCGCGCAGCGAGCCGATCACGCCGTCCGGGGCGGCCTGCTCCACGCGGCCGGCCAGGACGGTGTTACCGCCCACTTCCTCGAGCGCCTCGGCAAAGGTGCCCAGCGTCTCCGTGGCGTAGCCTTCCTTCTCGGAGCCGGTCACCAGCAGCACCGCCTGCGCCGGGCGCATGGTGCCGTCCTCGTAATCGATGAAGCCGGCCTTGCGCAGCGCCTGCAGCAGCTGTGCCCGATCATCGACGCTGGCCAGCGGCTGGGCGTCGTCCGGGTCCATGAGCATGGCCGCCCCCAGGGCCTGGCCGGCGTGCGTGCCGGGCGAGATCTTGTCCTCGCTCAGCTTCGCCCCGGCAGGCAGGGTGTTGGCCACGATGGACTTGAGCTCGTCGGCCTTGTCCTGGGTGAAGAAGTCTTCGGTCAGCTTGAGGTGGCCGGCCTTCGGCGCGCCGGCGCTGTGCAGCAGGGACTGCAGGCCGCGCAGATCGCCGTCGGCGGCGTCCGGGGTGCTGATGACCAGCACCGGGCGATCGCTCAGGGTCTCGCGCACGGTCTCGGAGCTAAATTCCCGCACGACCGAGTCGGAAGAATTGGCCTGGGCGCGAGCGATCTCCTTGTCCTGGACGGCCTTCTCGTAGTCGCTGCTGTCATTGTTGCCGCCACCGGCCTGGGAGGTATCCATGGACGGGGCCAGCACCAGCGCGCCCAGGGCCACGCCGGCGGCTACGCCGAAACCGAGCCCGGCGATGACGCCGCCGGGAACTGCGCTAGAGCCTTTCACTTGAACCACCCTTGGACGGTCAGCGCCAGGTTATTCCAGGTGTCGACGAGGTTGTCGGTAAAGCCGGCGTCGCCGCCGAGGCCGACCACCAGCACGATGACTGCCAGGGCGACCAGGATGCCCAGGATGGCCCACAGCCACGCGCTCCCGCCGCCGCGGTTGACCGTGTAGAGGTTGATGATGGCGTCCGCATCCACCACGCGGGTTCCCGCTTTGACCCGCGACAGGAGTGCGGCCGGAGTGGCGTGCGGGCGGTCGGCGAAGACATCATCCAGATCCACGGCGTTGCCGACCTGCACGATCATCTGGGCGTCGTGGTAGTCGGCCAGCAGCAGAGCCAGGTCCGTCGCGGACTGGGTGGCCGCCGGGAAGGTCATTGCACCGATGCCCAGGTCCTGGATGCGCTCCAAGCCCTCGGCGGTCCCGTCCGGCTCGGCCGGCAGGATCACGCGCGCGCCAGAGCGCAGCGTCTCGGCGGCGATACCCGCCGGGTTGCCCACGATGAGATCCGGCTTGTAGCCGAGCTCCACCAGGGTGTCGGCGGCGGCGTCGACGCCGATGAGGTACGGCTCGTATTCGCGGATGAAGTTGTGCAGGTCCTTGACCTTGCCGCGGTGGCCCTCGGTGTCCGAGACCACGACGACCTTCCGGCCCTGCATTTCGGATCCCGCGTCCGGAACGCCGAGGCCGTCGATAAGCAGCGGGCCCTCGGAGTGGATGAACTCGATGGAGTTGCCGAAGTAGGCCTCCATGTGGTCGATGAGGCCGCGCTGGGCGTTGGCGAACTCGTCCTCGGCCGCGGCACGCTCGACGAGCTTGCCAGTGCCGATCGCCTTGTCGCCGAGGTAGACGGTGCCGTCGTCGGTGATCCGCGCCTTCTTACCGTCGCGGAACTCCGACATGAAGGCCTCGCCCAGGTCCTCGAGGAGAACGACCTCGGCGTCGAGCAGCATGTGCGGGCCATAATTCGGGATGGCGCCCGTGGTGAACTTGTTGAGGTTGATTACGGCAGCAGGCGAAATATCCACCAGGGCCTGGGCCTCCTGGCGGGAAATATCTGCGGCACTAATAACGGCAATATCACCGGCATGGAACTTCTTCATGCCTTTGCCGCCCGGGGTGCAATCGCGCAATGCGCCGTGCAGCCCCGGCAGGTCGTCGTTGCGGGAAAACAAACTCATGTGTGGCATTGTTCCCTGTCCCGGGGCAAAAGTGGTCAAGGCGCGCGGAAAGAAGCGACTTCCGCTTGCGCTTTGTCAAATAATTCCGCCGCGTGGGCGCGGCCGGTGGCCGTGTCGTCGAGGCCGGCCAGCATGCGCGCGAGTTCCTCAATGCGCTCCTGCCGGTCCAGGTTGGTCACGCCCGAGGTCACGGTCTCGTCGGAGACCTCCTTGGCCACGTGCAGGTGGGAGTCCGCGTAGGCGGCTACCTGCGGCAGGTGGGTGACCACGATGACCTGGTGGTTGCGCGCAAGCTTGGCCAGGCGGCGGCCGATCTCGACGGCCGCGCGGCCGCCCACCCCGGCGTCCACCTCGTCGAAGACCATCGTTCCGCCCTCGTTGTCCGCGGAGAGGATCACCTCGAGGGCGAGCATCACGCGCGAGAGCTCACCACCGGAGGCCGAGCTAGCCAGGGGGCGGGCGTCGGCGGCGTCGTTAGGTGCCATCGCCAGTTCCACCTCGTCGGCGCCGGTGCGCGAGTATTTGGCCGGCCGGACGGCTACCTCGATGCGCGCCTTGGGCATCGCCAGCCCGCGCAGCTCCTGGGTCACGGCCTCCGCCAAGTCCCCCGCCGCGCGCGTGCGCTCCCGGGTGAGCACTTCCGCCGCGGCGATCATTTCCTTTTCGGCAGCCGCGACGTCCTTCTTCAGCTCCTCGAGCGCCTCGCTGGAGACATCCATGGTGCCCAGCTTGGCGACGGCCTCGTCCCGCCAGGCGATTACCCCCTGGATATCCGGCGCGTATTTGCGGATGAGTTGTTTGAGCTCCTGCTGGCGGACCAGGGACTTTTCCAACAGGTTGGGGTCGGCCGGCAGCTGGCCGAGGAACAGCCCCAGCTCCCCGGAGATATCCGCCAGCTGGGCGGTGATCTCCTGCATCCGCTCGCCCAGCGCCTGCAGCTGAGAATCCGAGCTGGCAGCCAGTGCCGCCGCGGCGGCACCCAGCTGCGTGGAGGCAGCCTCCTGCTCGGCGTAGCCTTCGCCGGCCGCGGCGCCGCCCGCACCCTCGATGCCCTCCGGGCCGTCGATGCCAGCCAGCGCCGTCGTCGCCGCGTCCCGCAGAGCGTCGACGTCCTGGAGGCGCCGGATCTGTTCGACCAGCTCGGTGTCTTCCCCCTCCGCCGGGCTGACCTTATCGATCTCGTCCACGGCGAACTGCAGGCGGTCGACCTCTTGGGCCATCTCGCGGCGGGATTCGGTTTTGCGCTTGAGTTCGCGGGCCAGCTTGCGCCAGGCGGTGAATTTCTCGGTATAGGCCTCGCGCAGACCGGGCAGCGCCTCGTCGGAGCGGTCCAGGGCCGCCAGCTGTTGCTCCGGCGCGAGCAGGCGTAGCTGATCGTTTTGCCCGTGGATGGTCAACACCTCGCCGGTGAACTCGGCCAAGGTGGCGGCCGGAACGGCCCTCCCGCCTAGGTGGGCCTTGGAGCGGCCGGCTGCCCAGACGGTACGGGTGGTGATGAACTCGCTGTTGTCGTCGGGCTGTCCACCGGATTCCTCCACGATCTCGGCGGCGCGCTGGGAGGAGGTAGCAAAGGTGCCTTCCACGACGGCTTTCTTCGCCCCGCTGCGCACCCGGGAGGCGTCCGCGCGGGCGCCGGCCAGCAGGCGCAGGCCGGTGACCACCATGGTCTTACCGGCGCCGGTCTCACCGGTGAGTACTGTCAGGCCATCGGCGAGCTCGGCGCTCGACTTATGGATGACACCCAGATCTTCGATGGTGATATCGGTTAGCACGCCTATCACTGACTCCTTCCGTGGGGGCGTTTAGCGCTGCGGTCCCCGCCAGCCCTCGACGGGAAGTCGCAACTTGGACACCAGGCGGTCCGTGAACGGATGATCGTCGAGCCGGACCCAGCGCACCGGCCGTTCGCCGCGGACGACCTCGACGCGGGAGCCGGGTGGCATGGCGATCTCGCGGAACCCGTCCATGTTAACCAACGCCGCCGACGTTTCGGAGGCGGATTCAACGGCCACGGTAGATTTCGGGGAAACGACCAGCGGCTTGGTAAACAGCGCGTGGGCGTTGTTGGGCACCACCAGGATGGCATCGAGCTCCGGCCACAACACCGGTCCGCCGGCGGAAAAGGCGTAGGCGGTGGAGCCGGTAGGCGTGGAAATCAGCACGCCGTCGCAGCCGAAGGCCATCACCGGGCGGGCGTCGACCTCCAGGATGGCGTCCAGGACCCCGGAACGGTTGAGGTTTTCCATGCTGACCTCGTTGAGGGCCCAACTGCGGCCGATCAGCTCGTCGTCGGGGCCGGTGACCGTGACATCGATGGTCATCCGATCCTCAATGCGGTACTGGCGTGCCACTACCCGCTCGATGGCCTTATCCAAGGACTCGGCCTCCCATTCGGCCAGGAAGCCAACGTGGCCCAAGTTGATCCCCAGCACCGGCACGTCCACGGCGCGGGCCATGTCCGCCGCGCGCAGGAAGGTCCCGTCCCCACCCAAAACCAACACCAGCTCGCAGCCTTCAGCTGCCGCCGCGGTGTGTTGGACGTGCGGGAAGTCGGGCAGGATCTCGGCCGGGGCGCACACGCGCACAACGATGCCGGCCTCGTCCAGCAACTGCGCCGCCCGGTCCGTGGCCGCCAAATTGGTGCTGCGACCGGCGTGGGGCACCAACAGGATTTCCCGCTCCTGCGAAACCGAATTCTCCTGGCTCACTGCGGCCCCTCCTTGATTGCCTTGTCGATCATTGATTCCAATTCTGCCTGCCCCGGCTGGGTCTGCGCTGCATCGGCGACCAGATGCAGGAAGTATTCCACGTTCCCGCTCGGTCCCGGCAGCGGCGAGGCACACACACCGCGGCAGCTTAAGCCCAGCTCCTGAGCAAAAAGCGCGATGTCGCGCGTGACCTCGGCGCGCAGCTGCGGCGAACGCACTACCCCGCCCTGGCCCAGGCGGTCCTTGCCGACCTCGAACTGGGGCTTGACCATGGGCAGCAAGAAGGCCCCGGGCTGAAGGCAGGACACGATGGCCGGCAGCACCAGCTTCAGGGAGATAAACGATAGGTCGCCGACCATGGCATCGGCCGGCTCGCCGATGGTTTCCAGATCCAGGTGCCGGATGTTAGTCCGGTCGAAGACCCTCACGCGCGGATCGTTCTGGAGGCGCCAGAGCAACTGGCCGTAGCCAACGTCGACGGAGAGCACTTCCTTCGCGCCGTTGCGCAGGCAGACGTCGGTGAACCCGCCCGTCGATGCCCCGGCGTCGAGCACGCGCTTGCCTTCCAACGAGACGTCAAAGGCTTCCAGCGCGCCCAGCAGTTTGTGGGCGCCGCGCGAGGCCCAATCGTCCTCGGCGGCGTGTTCGACCCGGATGGAGGCCTCCGGCTCCACGATAGTGGCGGGCTTGGCCGCCTTGAAGCCGTTGACGAAGACCCGGCCGCCTTTAATCATCTCGACGGCCTGCTCCCGAGAACGCGCGATTTTCCGCCGGACGAGCTCCGCGTCCAGCCTCCTGCGTGCTGGTGGCATTAGTTCTCCTGCAGCGCCGCACGCAGGACCTCGTGGGCGTTGTTGAGTTGGTCGACTTCCTCCGGCAGGTCCCCAGCCGGTTCGTTGAAGATCTCCGCGATCTTCGAGTCCACGTCCTCCGGGCTGACCTGGGTCTGCCGCGGGTCGTGTGGGATCGGACGGGCCATTACCACCACGCCCCGGTGGCCTGGTCGGCGGCGTCGGAGGCCGGGCGCACGTACCGCGGCGGGTGCGGCATGGCCCAGGCCACCTCGAGGACGGTACGCAGCGCCTGCACCGGGGTCGAACCCGGGTCACCCGCGCTCAGGATGATGTCCTCTCCGTCGACGCGGGCGTGGAAACCGCCCTGGGCGCCAGGCCGCAGCTCGGCTTCTGGCAGGTTGATATCCTGCAAGGACTCGCCGATAAAGGTCGGGTGCTGGTCTTCTTCTGCTTCGATGAGCGCCAGCGGGCCGGAGACCCCCGTGAGCACGTGGAAGGTATCGACGCCGGCGGCGTTGCCGCCCTGGATGTCGGTGTCTAAGCGATCTCCTACCGCCAGCGGGGCCTTCGAGCCAATCTCTTGGACGGCCTGGGTGAACATGGCCGCGGCGGGCTTGCCGGCGGAGGCCGGCTCGACACCGGTTGCGGTGGATACCGCAGCTACCAAGGAACCGTTGCCCACGGCCAAACCGCGTTCCATCGGCAGCGAGGTATCCAGGTTGGAGGCATAGAACTTCGCCCCGTTGCGGATAGCCAGGGCCGCCTCGGTCAGTTCCGCCCAACCGATAGCGGGGTCGAAGCCCTGCAAGACAGCTTGCGGGTTATCGTCCGCGCTAGTTACGACGTTAAAGCCCGCCTGCCGAGCCAGCTGTCGGAAAGACTCCGCGCCGACGACGAGCACCGTCGCGCCGGCGGGCAGCTCTTCGCTGGCCAGCTTCAGGCAGGCCTGGGCCGAGGTCAACACGTGCTCCGCATCAGCCTTGATTCCCATGCCGACCAGCTTGTCGACTACCGCCCCGGGGCTCCGGGAAGCGTTGTTGGTGATGTACACGCACGGCAGGCCGCAGGCGTTGATGATATCCACGCTGGCGCCGATGGGCCGGTCGCCCTCCCACACCGTGCCGTCTAGGTCAAGCAGCAAAGAGTCGTGGGACTCCAACAGGGACGCCATCTAGCCGATTTCCTTCACGCGCTCGGCGGCATCGGTCCACTCGCCCTCATCAATGGCGACAGTGTGCTGGAACCAGTCCTTGGCCTCGTCCTTGCGTCCGGCCAACTCGAGCGCGTTGGCGTAGGCGTAGGACAAACGGCAGGCGCTAATCCCGCGGTCGTCCTTGTTCGGGTTCAGCCGGGACAAGGTCACCACGGCGGATTCGTTCTGGCCCAGATCCTGGCGGGCGCCGGCCAAGACGATGGCCAGCTCGATACGGGACTCGTCGTCCAGCTCCTTCGCCTCCGGCTCCTTCGCGAGCTCCAGAGCCTTCTCCGGCTTGCCCAGACCGCGCTCGCAGTCCGCCATCACGGCCATCAGGCCGGGCCCGCCCGAGATACGCCGCGCGGCACGCAGCTCCGAGAGGCCTTCCTTCCACTCTTGGGCGCGGTATGCGGCGATGCCGTTGACCTCCCGCACCACGGAGACCCGCCCCGCGCGGTTTTTCGCTGCCCGGGCGTGGCGCAGGGCCAGCTGCGGGTCGTCGTCCATCCAGGTGGCGGCCATGATCATGTGCTTGGCAACAGCCTCCGCGTTGTCCTTGGACAGCACCTTCAGGTCCTGCAGAACCATCGGGTCGAGGTCCCGCACGTCGATATCGTTCGGGAGATCCGGATCGGCCATACGCTGGTTCAGACGCTCCTCGCGGAAACCGCTGCGCTGCGGGTGGCTACGGCGCTGCTGGGAATTGGACTTGCCCCCGCGGCCCTTGTGGGCCGGCTTGCGACCACCCCGGTTGCCGCCGTTGCCGCGGCGTTCATCGCGGGGGCCTTCCGAGCGCTTCCCGTAGGGCTTGCGACCGCCTTTGTGGCCACCGCCGCGACGCTCTCCGCCGGCGGAATCAAAAGACTTACGGCCACCTTCGTTGTCTGACATACCTAAATCCATTTCTACCATCGCGACAGCAAACTAATACCCGCCCATTCTACTAGGCCCGGGCGCTCAGTTATGAACCCGCACCCGGGGTGAACTAACACCACGTGGCCCAAGAACCGGCAAGCCTAGTGCGGGCATGAAAAAGCGCCCGGTAAGACAGTCATCGGGTGACTGCCCTACCGAGCGCCTTTAGTTATTGAGTTATTTTTCGTTTGGTGTCGGCGGTAACCTACTCTCCCACAACCTCCCGGTTGCAGTACCATCGGCGCGACGCAGGCTTAGCTTCCGGGTTCGGAATGGGTCCGGGCGTTTCCCTGCCGCTATTGACCACCGACAAACATCCGGGACACTCTTGGTGCCTGGTTTTTCGGGTGTTGTGTCAGATACTGCATAGTGGACGCGAACACGACAAAATGAACGATGTCTTGCTTTGCTTTTGCTTGTTCCACACCGCTTAACATTATTTAAGCTTGTGTGGTGTTGGTTGTTTGGCCGATTAGTACCAGTAGCCTCCACATCTTACGATGCGTCCAGGTCTGGCCTATCAACCCGGTAGTCTTCCGGGGGCCTAATAATGAAACCTCATCTTAAAACAGGCTTCCCGCTTAGATGCTTTCAGCGGTTATCCCTCCCGTACGTAGCCAACCAGCCCTGCCACTGGCGTGACAACTGGCACACTAGAGGTACGTCCGTCCCGGTCCTCTCGTACTAGGGACAGCCTTCTTCAAGTTTCAACGCGCGCGGCGGATAGAGACCGAACTGTCTCACGACGTTCTGAACCCAGCTCGCGTGCCGCTTTAATGGGCGAACAGCCCAACCCTTGGGACCTACTCCAGCCCCAGGATGCGACGAGCCGACATCGAGGTGCCAAACC
>JAQYQB010000011.1 GCA_028726465.1 Mycobacteriaceae bacterium
GGAAGTCTATCAGGGCTTTTGAGAACTGAACCCCAGCGTTTGGGGCTTCTAGAAATAGAAGATGACCCCCAAGATTCCTTGAGGGCCAGAGCCTATTTGCCTTGCGGCTTGATATCGATTAGTTTACCCGGCCTTCCGAAAAAGTCAACCGCGACACTCAAACCTTCCGGATTCACTTTCAGGTTAATTGCCTGCTCGGCTTCAGCCCTTCTACCCTTCTGTCGTTGCGTCGGGTTTAGAGCGGTGCCCGCACGCCTTTTGTCCGTCGGGATTGACTACAGTCGAGACCATGACTGAGCAAAGGAAATACAGCACGGACAACCCGTTCAAGGCGGAGATGTGGGCGCCGGTTGCCGGCTTCGAGGACTTGACGGATGTGACCTACCACCGGCTGCGCGGGGAGAGCCGGGCGGATGGGATTGTGCGCGTGGCGATTGACCGGCCGGAGGTGCGCAACGCTTTCCGGCCGCACACGGTGGATGAGCTGTACCGGGTGCTGGACCACGCGCGGCGCACGCCTGATGTGGGCACGGTGCTGCTGACCGGTAACGGGCCCAGCCAGAAGGACGGCGGCTGGGCGTTTTGCTCCGGCGGCGACCAGCGTATTCGTGGTCGCTCCGGGTACCGCTACGCCACGGAGCACGCGCACGATGACGCCACGGCGGACGAGTCCACGGTGGATACCGCGCGCGAGAAGGTCGAGGGCGGGCGCCTGCACATCCTGGAGGTCCAGCGCCTGATTCGGACCATGCCGAAGGTGGTTATCGCCGTGGTCAACGGCTGGGCGGCCGGCGGCGGACACTCGCTGCACGTGGTCTGCGATGTGACGGTGGCCAGCCGCCAGGAGGCGCGCTTCAAGCAGACTGACGCGGACGTCGGATCCTTCGACGCCGGTTTTGGTTCCGCCTACCTGGCCAAGATGGTGGGACAGAAGTACGCGCGCGAGATCTTCTTCCTGGGCCGGACCTACGACGCCCAGCGGATGTACGAGATGGGCGCGGTCAACGAGGTCGCCGATCACGGCGAGCTCGAGGACACGGCTATCCAAATGGGCCGCGAAATCAACATGAAGTCCCCCACCGCGCAGCGCATGCTGAAGTTCGCGTTTAACTTGACCGATGACGGCCTGATGGGCCAGCAGGTCTTCGCCGGGGAGGCGACCCGCTTGGCCTACATGACCGATGAGGCGGTCGAGGGCAAGGAGGCTTTCCTCGAAAAGCGCGAGCCCAACTGGGACGACTTCCCCTATTACTACTAGCCGCTACTTCTGCGGCTGGCCGTTTTCCCAGCGGTAGAAGCCCTCGCCGGACTTCAGGCCGAGCTTGCCGTCGTCGACCATCTTGTCCAGCAGCTCCAGCGGGACGTCGGGGGTCCAGGGCAGCTCGTCGTCGTAGTGGCGCTCGATGTTGCGCACCGTGTCCAGGCCGACGCGGTCCATCATCTCCACCGGGCCGACGGTGCCCTGGGTCAGTTCCTTGAAGGCGGCATCGATAGCCTCCGGATCGGAGACGCCCTCGCCCAGGACGGTGAGGACCTCACGCTTGATGGCGGCCCAGACGCGGTTGATGGCAAAGCCGGTGGATTCCTTGTACACCGGCACGACCTGCAGGCCGTAGGTGGCCATGTGCTCCAGCATGAAGTCGAAGAGCTCCTGGTCGGTCTGGCCGGAGCCCATGATTTCGATGAAGTTCTGCACCGGCGGCATGGCGAAGTGCAGGTTCAAAAAGCGGGTCGGATCCTTGACGTGGTCGACGAAGGTGCTCGACGCGTAGGACGAGGAGTTGGTGGCCAACACGGCGTCGTCGTCGAGGGCGTCCTTGAGCCCCTCGTAGGTGTCGTTCTTGATGTCGACGACCTCGGGGACGGCCTCGATGACCAGCCAGGCGCCGCGGGCGGCCTCGTTGTTGTCGTTGAAGTACTTGACCTCGCCGGCGGAGAAGCCACCGCCCTTGGTCTCGTTGAAGTTGGCCACGTGGTCTTCCAGGTTGGCGTCGATATAGGCCTTGGCCTTATCGAGGGCCTCCGGGGAGACGGGGTCGGACAGGTGCACTACTCCGCCGCGGGCGGAGAGCATCAAAGAGATGCGCTGGCCCAAAACGCCAGCGCCGATGACTGCTACGGGACGGTTGTCAATATTCTTCGGAAGTGCCATAAGCCCAACTGTACGCTTAATAAATTTTGGTGTGCCTGCGCTAATTTTTGTGGACTTTTCAACAAATTTTCCCTCTGGAGTAGACAGCGGATTAGTTAAACTGTAAAGTGTCGGCCATGAGAATCAGCAGCTCCATTGCCCTCCTTCTTTCCCGTATTGTCCTCGGCATCATCCTCATCGGCCACGGCTGGCAGAAGTTCAGCGAGTGGGGAATTGCCGGTACCACCGACTCCTTCGACGCCATGGGCGTACCGGCCGCCGGCCTGGCCGCCGTCGTGGCAGCCGTCATCGAATTCGTGGGCGGCATCCTCATCATCGCCGGCCTGTTCACCCGCTGGGTCAGCGGCCTGGTCGTCCTGCAAATAATCGGCGCCGGCATCTTCGCCAACCACTTCTCCTCCGGCCTGTTCATCGACGGTGGCGGCTGGGAGCTCGTCGGCGCTATCGCCGCGGCCGCCCTCGCCTTCGTCGCCGTTGGCGCCGGCCAGATTTCCCTGGACCGCATCTTCTTCGGCAAACGCGCCGCCCGCGGCTAAACTATGTGACCGTGACTCATCTCCTCGCCCCGCTAGCCGTCCACCCCGACCGGCCCGCCGCCATCCTCCCCGACCTGGAGGCGGCGATAGCGGGGCATAAGTCTTTTCTGCCCGTGCCCGCCACGGACCGCGCCAAGACCACCGTGCTGACCAATTCCCAGCGCTGCGGCCAGCCCATCGACGCCGACATCGCCCTGGTGGTACCCACCTCCGGGTCCACGGGCACCCCGAAGGGCGCGCAGCTAACCGCGGTCAACCTGGTCGCCAGCGCGGACGCCACCCACCAGCGCCTGGGCGGGCCCGGCCAGTGGCTGCTGGCGATGCCCGCCCACCACATCGCCGGCCTCCAAGTCTTGGTCCGATCGCTCGTCGCCGGCGTGGATCCCTGGTGCCTGGATCTGACGGAAGGCTTCAACGTGGACGCCTTCGCCCACGCCGCCGCAGAACTTAACCGCACCGGGGATCGCCTCTACACCGGCCTGACCCCCATGCAGCTGGGCAAGGCGCTAGACTCCCTGGCCGGCATCGAGGCGCTGCGCGCCTTCGACGCCATCCTGGTCGGCGGCGCGGCCCTGCACCCGCAGCTCGCCGAGTCCGCGGCCAAGCTGGACATCGCCGTCGTGACCACCTACGGCTCCTCCGAGACCGCCGGCGGCTGCGTCTACGACGGCCAGGCCCTGCCCGGCACCCAGGTCGCCGTGGACAACGGCCGCATCTACCTGGGCGGGCCCACCATCGCCCAGGGCTACCGCAACGTGCCGGATCACCCGGCCTTCGCCCGGCCCGGCTGGTTCGCCACCTCCGACGGCGGTCTCCTCCACGGCCAGGGCGAGACCGCCCGGCTGGAGGTCACCGGCCGCCTGGACAACATCATCGACTCGGGCGGGCTGAAGCTGCACCCCGAGGTGCTCGAGCGCGCCATCCAGTCCGTGCCCGGCGTCAACGACGTCTGCGTGGTCGGTGTCCCCCACCCGCGGCTGGGCCAGGCCATCGTGGCCGCCTACACCGGCTGGGCCTCCCGCGGGGACATCATCGACGCGCTCGAGGAAACCGATACCCCACGCTGGCAGCTGCCCAAGGATCTGCGCCGGATGGACGAGCTTCCCACCACCGGCCCGGGCAAGGTCAACCGCCAAGCAATCATCCAGCTTTTCCAGGGCTAGTTAGCGGCATCTTCGGGGCCAGCGCGCATGCTAGCCCCAGTAACTTTCCACCCGTCGCGTTTAGAGTTTCTGCTCAGTCAATTCGAAGCAGAAAGAAGGCTCTACATGAATAAAGGACACGGGGCGTTGCCGGCGTCTCGCATTGTGGCTCTGGACGTCCTGCGCGGCGTCGCCATCCTGGGCACCTTGCTCACCAATATCTGGATCTTCGCCAACCTGGCGCGGGACTTCGACACCGTGCTCTCCACCTCCACCATGGCGCAGGAGGTCACGAATTGGTTCACCGGCACCGCCACCGGACCGAAAGACGAGCTGCTCGTCGACTTCCTCCTCTACCTGGTCAGCGACGGCAAATTCCTCGGCCTGCTGACCATCATGTTCGGCATCGGCATGGAGATCCAGCGCCAGTCCGCGCTGCGCCGCGGCCTCCCCTGGCCCGGCGGCTACCGCTGGCGGGCGGGCCTTCTGGTCCTCGAAGGCCTGCTGCACTACATCTTCATCTTCTCCTACGACGTGCTCATGGGCTACGGCCTCATCGCGCTGGTCGTAGCCGGGCTGCTCGCCCGCAGCGAGAAGGTCCAGAACTGGGCCATCGGCCTCTCGCTGAGCGTCCACCTGGTGGTCCTGGGACTTATCACCGTGAGCAACTGGCAGGGCAAGCACGCGGCCCAAATGGATCTCAACGCGATGGGCGATGACGCAAACATCTGGGAGGAGCTCTTCCCCGACACCTCGCACTACTGGCCGATGGTCCAGGACCGCCTCGCGGGCTTCTGGAGCGGGCGCTACGAGGTAGCCATCATGTTTGCCATGGGCATTGCCCTCTTCCTCATCGGCGCGCGCCTCTACCGCGCCGGCCTCTTCCTCCCCGCGCAATCTCGCCTGCGCCGCCGGGTGCTCCTGCTCGCCTTCGGCGTCGGCCTACCCCTGGACTGGGCCCTGCGCGCCTTTGCCACCATGGACGCCAGCGCGATTACCCGCTACCTGACCTCCTCGTTCGCGGCCTTCGGGATCCTGGCCGCCGTGGCGGAGTTCTACGTGCGCAAGAACAACCACGCCGGCGTTATCGGCCGCTGCCTCCAAGCCGTCGGCCGGATGGCCCTGAGCTGCTATATCCTGCAGAACATCCTGGCGTCCCTGATCTTCTATGACTTCGGCCTGGGGATGACCCAGCGCATCTCCGGGCGGGGGCAGACCTGGTGGGTGCTGGGCATCTACCTGGGCATCTGCGCCTTCCTGGTGGTCTTTAGCCGCCTGTGGCTGTCCAAGTTCTCCCGCGGGCCAATCGAGCTGGTCTTGGCCGCCGCGCTGCGGCGCCTCAGCCCGCCCAAGGCGACGCCCGTCCCAGTCCGCGAGCCGGCCGTCGCCGGCTAGGCCGATAGCGCCGGCTAGGGCTGTGCCGCCGGCCTAGTTTTCCAGGCCAGCATCCATAAACGACAGGTGCTTGTCCGTGTAGCGCGCGCCGGCCACGGGGTGGGCGGCCACGGCGGCATCGACGGCCTCGACCTGGGCCGGGTCCAGCGGCTGTGCCGCGGCGTTGGCGCGGATGCGCTCCAGGTTGGTGCTGCCGGCCACCGGGTAGATATCCGTGCCCTGGGCCAGCAGCCAGCCCAGCGCGAGCTGCGCCGGGGTCATCCCCCACTCCTCGGCCAGCGCGAAGAGGGCCTGAGCCAGCTGCCTATTCGCCGCGAAGTTCTCCGCGTGCAGGCGCGGCGACGAGGAGTCATCGTTCGGCTGGGCCGAGCCGGCCAAAAAGCCCTTGCCCAGCGGGGAATAGGCCATGAAATCCAGGCCCAGCTCGCGGGCGACCGGCAGGACGGTGGCCTCCGGGCCACGGGTCCACAGGGAATATTCGTGCTGGATAACGCTGAGCGGGCATTCCGCATGCGCGCGACGGATGGTATCCGGGGCGGCCTCGCACAGGCCGAAACGGGCGACCTTGCCCTCCTGGATGAGCTCGCCGACAGTACCCGCAAACTCCTCGATGGGCACCTGCGGGTCCACGCGGTGCTGGAGGTAGACGTCCAATTGGTCCCTCCCTAGGCGCCGCAGCGAGCCCTCAGCGCTGGCCCGGATAACCTCCGGGCGGGAGTTGAGCCGGCCGGTCGGGGTGCCGCCTTCTATCTCCCAGCCGAATTTGGTGACCACGGTGCCGCGACCGCCCAGGGCCTCGCCCAGCAGTTCCTCGCCGGTAAACGGGCCCTGGATCTCCGAGGTGTCAAAGGTATCCACCCCGGCCTCCAGCGCGCCGCGCAGGACGTCGACCATCTCCGCTCGGCGCGGGGAATCCGGGTAGGAGTGCGGGGTCATGGAGGTACAGCCTAAAACTACGCGGGAAGTCATACCTGCCCAGTCTAGCCGTCGTTACCTGCCGGCCGGACGACCATTTCCTGGGCCACGCCCTCGGCCACGGTGAAGGTGGCCCCAGCGGAGGTTGCCACCTCTAACAGCCCGGCCATGGGGGCGGCGACCACGCGCAAGGCCGATCCCGGGTGCACGGAAAAGCGGTCGAGGTAGCGCAGCAGCTCCGGGTCGGAGTCGTTGACCTGCTCGAGGAGCACCTCTGCCCCGGGTTCTGCCTGGGCGAGGCGTTGCGGCGACAGCGGCTCCGAACTGCCGTCCGCGCGCGGGATGGGATCGCCGTGCGGGTCGCGGACCGGGTGCCCCAGGTGGGCATCGATAGCGTCGACGAAGCGATCGGAGGTGGCGTGTTCCAGGGCGTCCGCTTCGGCGTGGACCTCGTCCCAGCTATAGCCGAGGGTGCACACCAGGAAGGTCTCTAGCAGGCGGTGGCGCCGCGCCATCACCACGGCCAGCTCGCGGCCGGTCGGGGTCAGACCCACGCCGAAGTAGCGCTCGTGGACCACGAGCTCCTGCTTAGCCAGGCGCTTGACCGCCTCGGAGGCCGTGGGCAGCTTCTGCTGCAGCGCGGTGGCGAGCTCACCTAGCGCCATGGGGGTGCCCTCGCCGTGGCGTTCCTCATAGTCCCACAGGACCTTCAGGTAGTCCTGCGTGCGTTCGGGCAGATCGCTGACATGCATGGGGGCTATTTTAGCTAGCTCGTTGCAGAGCGCGGGGTTCACTGTGTACGGTCTTAGTTATTCAACCCATTGAACTTCGACATTCATTTCCATATTCTTGAAAGGAGGTGGCACCCACGGTGAAACGTCGCACTTCCCTGGCCGCTACGGCCCTGACGTTGGCTACCCTGACTGCCACCCTGACCGCCTGCTCGTCCGACTCCGCGGAATCCACCGGATCGGCGGGCAGCGCGGGCACACCCCTGACCGTCTTCGCCACCACCGGCTACCTAGCCGACGCCGTACACAACATCGCCCCGGACGCCGAGGTCACCACCATGGTCGGCCCGGGCGGCGACCCGCACACCTACCAGCCCACCACCCAGGACATGGAGGCCATGCGCGACGCCGACCTGGTCCTGTGGAACGGCCTGCACCTCGAGGCCCAGATGATCGACCAGCTCGAGTCCCTGGGCGACAAACAGCTGGGCGTCGGCGAGAAGCTCGACAAGCGCGACCTGTTGCCCTGGCCGGAACAGGGCCCGGAGGGCGAAAAACTCTACGACCCGCACATCTGGAACAGCCCGCAGCTGTGGTCCCAAGTGGTCGACGAAATCGGCGACAAGCTCGGCGAGATCGATGCGGACAACGCCGCGGATTACGAAAAGGCCGCCGACTCTTACGAAGAAAAGATCGCCGACGCCCACTCGAAGGCCGAAAAGGCGCTAGAAGGCGCCGACCCGCGCGTGCTGATCACCGGCCACGACGCCTTCAACTACTTCGGCAAGACCTTCAACTTCGAGGTCCACGCCACGGACTTCGTCACCACCGAGGCCGCGCTGTCGCCGACGCAGATCTCCGAGCTGGCCGACACCATCGCCAAGGAGAAGGTGCCGGTCATCTTCCAGGACAACCAGGCCAATCCGCAGGCCATTACCTCCCTGAAGGAGGCGGTCCACTCCCGCGGCTGGGACGTTCACGTCTCCGACCAGGAGCTTTTCGCCGATACCCTGGGCCCGACCGCGCCGACGGATACCTACCTGGGCGCCTTCCAGCACAACGCCGAGGCCGTTGCGGAGGCGCTGTCCTAGAATGTCCACGCTTCACCAGGTGCCACGGGCACGCAGCAACGGCGATTGCGAGCGGGCGATGCTCCGCGTCAGCCACCTGACCGCCGGCTACGGCAGGCACGCAATTCTTAAAGACGCCTCCTTCGCGCTGCGCCGCGGGGCGATTACGGGGCTGGTCGGCGCCAACGGCGCGGGCAAGTCCACGCTGGTCAAGACCCTCACCGGGCTGATCAAGCCGCTGGCGGCGGAGGAGCTGTCCTTCGACGGGCAGTCCCTCGACCGCTTCCGCCAACGGCTGGGCTATATGCCCCAGCACACGGACGTCGACTGGCAGTTCCCCGCCACCGTGGCTGATGTCGTGCGCATGGGCCGGCTGCCGCGCTTGCGCTGGTGGCAGTGGCCCAGCCGCGCGGACCGCGCGGCCGTGACGAAGGCCCTGCACGAAACCGGGATGGATAGTCATGCGCGCATGCCCATCGGGCAGCTGTCCGGCGGGCAGCGCCAGCGCACGCTTCTGGCGCGCACCCTGGTGAATGAACCCGACCTGCTCATCCTGGACGAGCCCTTCGCCGGCGTGGACGCCGCCAGCCAGGACGCCATCATGGCCATCATCCGCGCCCGGCGCGACGACGGCGCCGCGGTCCTGCTGGTCCACCACAACCTCGCGGAGGTCACCCACTACTGCGACGACGTGGTAGCCCTCGGCCACGGCCGCGTGCTGGCCACCGGGCCGGTGGCTGAGGCTCTGCAGGATTCCGTGGTCAATGAGATGTTCGGGTTGCCTGCATGAACCCGCTCGATCTCTTAGACAACTACACCTACACGCAGGCCCTCGTTGGCACCGTGGGCCTGGGCGTGTGCGCCGGGGCGCTGGGGCCGCTGATTTACCTGCGGCGCCAGTCGCTGCTGGCGGATGCGATCTCGCACTCCGCCCTGCCCGGCCTGCTCGTCGCCTTCCTCGCCGCCACCATGCTGGGGCTAAACGGCCGTAACCCGCTGGCGCTCGTCGTCGGCTCGGTGCTTTCCGGGGTGCTCGCCGTGGCGATCATCAACGCCCTGGTACGCCACACCCCGCTGCGCCCGGACGCGGCCATGGCGGCCACCTTAACCACATTCTTCTCACTCGGCATGCTGTTGATGCAGTACATTTCCCGCCACCCCCTGCCCGGCAAGGCCGGCATCCAGGACTACCTGCTGGGGAATGCCTCCACCCTCACGCGCGCCGATGTGAGCCTCATACTCGTCATTGGCGTCGGCACATTGTTGATTCTTTCTTGGGTACACGATAAACAGTCTGCCGTCGTCTTTGACGTCTCCTTTGCACAGGTGGCCGGCCTGGCTGTCCGGGTGCTGGACTGGTTAAGCTTCCTCGCGCTCACGGTGGTCACGGTCTCCGGGGTCAAGGTCTCCGGCGTGGTGTTGATGGTGGCCGTGGTCATCGCCCCGGCTGCCGCCGCCCGGCAGTGGACCACCCGCCTGCTCCCCTTCATTGCCCTGTCTGCCGCCTTCGGCGGGCTGGCCGCCGCGGTCGGGTGCTATATCTCCATTGCCTACGGACCGCTGCCCACCGGCCCGGTCATCGTCCTCGTCCAGGCCGCCCTCGTGGCCGTATCCTTCGCCCGCACAGGCTTAAGCCGCCGCCAGGAGGTGCGCGCATGAGTCTCGCTTTTTCCGCCTGTTTGCTGGCCATCCTCACTTCGCTGGCCTGCGCTATCCCCGGCATTTTTGTCGTGCTGAAGGGCGAGTCCATGGTCATCGACGGCATCGGCCACGCGGTCCTGCCCGGCATCGCCGTGGGCTACCTGTTCACCGCGGATATCGGCTCACCCTGGCTCCTGCTGACCGCCGCGCTCGGCGGGCTGGCCGTCGCCCTGCTCACCGAGTGGCTCGGCCGCGCCAAGCTAGTCACCGGCGATGCCTCCTTGGGCCTGGTATTCCCCGCCCTCTTTGCCTTCGGCACCATCCTGATTTCGACCAAGATGTCCCACGTCCACTTGGACGTGCACACCGTGCTGGTCGGTGATCTCAACCTGGCGGTTTTCGCCAACCCGAACTACCTCTGGGTCATGCTGACCGTGCTTATCATCAACGCCGCCTTTGTCGCCGTGGCTTTCCCGCGGCTGACGGCCAGCTCCTTCGATGCCGAGTTCTGCCGCATCCAGGCAATAGGCGGCCGCGGCCTGCACACCGCGTTCATGGCCCTGGTGGCGTTCAGCGCCACCGCGGCCTTCCACGCCGCCGGCGCCATGCTGGTCATCGCGCTCATGGTCTTCCCCGCCATCACCGCCCGGCTGCTGGCCCACCGCGTGCTGCCCATGCTGGGGCTCGCCTGCCTGGTAGCAACCGGCACGGCGATCGCCGGCTTCTGGGCCGCCTACCACCTCCAGGCTGCCACCTCCGCCGCCATGACCGTAGCCAACGCCGTGGTTTTCGCCGCCGCCCTCGGTGTCTATGCGTGGCGCAGCCGCCAGAACACCCGACGCCACATCTGAGCACAATAGAACATGGCTACTACACCAGCTTCCCACTCAACTTCCCACTTAACATAACACTGTGGGAAGTTAAGTGGGAAGCTGAGTGGGAAGTAGTAAACCCGGCTAATCTCCGACTAACGGCGCACAAGCCGATAACGTTGACGCGGGCTCCTCGTCGGCTCGGTCCGCTCCACCTTGCCTTCAGCAATTAATTCATTTAGCGCCTTCTGGACTGCAGTTCTACTCAACCCCGTAGCATGTACAGTCTCAGTCGTTGAAGCCGATACATAGCTTTCCAGGTGTGCGAGAACCTGATCACGGGCGGTCCCGTAGCTTTCAGTAGAGGCCACTCGCCGCCGGTGGAAGGTGATCGTAAAACTGTCGATTCGGTTGAGATAAGTCGGCGGGGGCATCAGCGCATCCGCTAGCGAACGTTGAATAGTGGGGATTCCTGTCCCCCGGTTTTCCGCCACAGCCCCGCCTCCCGGCAGTGGGATGTCTTCGAGGAAGGTAGTAATACGCTGATTTCTTGTGGAGCTAACTCCTGGTGCACCGAGCGTGCGCACCGATACCCCGCCGTAGAGACCACCTGGACTGGTAATTTCCAGCCGGTCGACGAACATATTGATCTGGACCGGCGCGCCCAGGCTGGCCGGCGAGTAGTCGCGGTGCATCAACGCGTTGACGAGTGCCTCTCGTACCGCAACAGGCGGATAGTCCGGGACATCGGTGCGGAAGACATCTCCAATTAGCGCCCCTGTACGCATGTTCCGCTCTACAGCCGCCACGCCTGCCTGAACAATTTCTGGAATACTTCCCGTGATGGTCTGGCTGTCGAGCAGCCGGTGGCCAGTGGCCACTTCTGCCTTGTCTGTACCAGGAAAAAGAGCAAAGGTGGCCGTCAGCCGGGGGTAGAACTCCTGCGGGTATTCGCCCATGACAAGCAGCGCAGCCAAAGTAGGATTGCTGCCCTTCGTAATGCGCAACCTCTTCAGCGCTAGATCACGCCCCTCAGCGAAGGTTTTAGGGCGGCGTTTCTCCTGCAAGGCAAGGAAACTGGACAACTGGGCATCACCCAGATCATCTACGCCTGCCTCGACAACGGCTTCTTCATCCCACTTTGGCTGCGCATGCTCTTCCACAAGACGATCGATTTCGTAGTTCGTCAAGCGTAAGTCACCGTCGCCAGTGCGCACATAACTCCCGCCGTATTTGCCTTGGTCCGTTACGTAACAAGGCTTATCGCGGCTAGGAAGGGCCTCGATCTTAGCGGCCAGGATTACCTCTCCCTCGAAGGGAATCAGATCGATTGTGGGGCGCACAGGTGGAGTTAGCTGCTGGCAGCGCTGTTCAAGCTGGTCTTGAGCTCTTCGCGCATCGAACCCCTCAATCGGCTGGAAGGCCAAGTCTTCAGTAAGTCCGACAAGCAATAGCCCGCCGTCGCCGTTAGAAAACGCGCTTAAAGACTCGCGGACGCTCTTACCCACGCCAGATTTAACTTCAACCGATTGCTCATCAGTGCCTATGAGGCGCAGATTCGCGACTAAAGTCGCCAGCTCGTTCTCGTTCATCCTATCCCGCTTCCGCCAGCTTCCCACTTAGCTTCCCATTTAACATAACACTGTGGGAAGTTAAGTGGGAAGTTAAGTGGGGAAGTTGACTTCGCCGGGTCGGAACTAGTGCTTTCGGGTGGGTAAGTTGGGATTCCGGCTGGCTCTGGGACGGCAGTTAGTTAAAGCGCTAACCGAGCGCGTGGCACAATGGGCTGTATGTCAGCTGCTGGAAAGAAGTACTCCGCCACCCGCGCGGATTGGATTGAAGGGGCCCGGCCGCACACCTGGGCCAACGCTTTCGCCCCGGTCGTCGCCGGCACCGGCGCGGCCGCCTCGCTGGGCCAGGCCCACCTCGGGCGGGCCCTGCTCGCGCTCATCGTGGCCTGGGCGCTCATCATCGGCGTCAACTTTGCCAACGACTATTCCGACGGCATTCGCGGCACTGACGATGACCGCTCCGGCCCGCAGCGGCTCACCGGCGGCGGGCTCGCCAAGCCCGCCCACGTCAAGTACGCCGCCTTCGGCTGCTTCGCCGTGGCCGGCATCGCCGGCATCATCCTGTCCCTGTGGGCGGGTGCCTGGTGGTTCATCCTCGTCGGCGCGCTGTGCATCGCCGGCGCATGGTTTTATACCGGCGGCAAGAACCCCTACGGCTACCGCGGACTCGGCGAGGTCGCCGTCTTCATCTTCTTCGGGCTGGTGGCCGTGCTGGGCACCGAGTTCACCCAGGCCGGCCGCATCTCCTGGACCGGCCTCGCGCTGGCCGTGGGCGTGGGCGCGATGAGCTCCGCGGTCAACCTGGCCAACAACATCCGCGATATCCCCTCGGACGCCGCCACCGGCAAGATCACCTTGGCCGTCACCCTGGACAACGAGCGCGCCCGCCTGCTGTTTACCGTGCTCCTGCTGTTGCCGGTGCTGCTGACCATCGGCATCGCCTTCGACTCCTGGCTGGCGCTGCTGGGCCTGGTCTACTTCCCGTTCGCGCTCGGCGCGGTGCGCACCGTCAACCGCGGCGCCCAGGGCCGGGAGCTCATCCCGATCCTCGGCATGGCCGGCCGGGCCATGCTCATCTGGGCCGTGGTCGTAGCCATCGCGCTGATCATCGTCTAGGCAGGATCCACCGACTGCAGGAAAGGTGCGCTAGATGCTAGGGGTTATCACCGGGTTCGCCATCATCCTGGCCGTCATCTTCGTCGGCTGGCTGCTCGCCGTGCGCGGGGTCATCGGCTCCGACCGCGAGCGCCTGATGTTCAACCGGGTGGCCTTCTACGCCGCGACGCCGGCTTTGCTCTTCCACTCCGTGGCGCGCTCGGATCCCGGGGTGGTCTTCTCCCCGGTCATCCTGGTAGTCATCGGGGCGACCGTCGTGGTCGCTGCCGTCTACGCGGCCCTGCACTTCCGCCAGTCCCTGCCGGATATCGCCTCCGGCGCGGCCGCGGCCAGCTACTTCAACTCCGTCAACATCGGCCTGCCGGTGAGCACCTACGTGCTGGGCGATTCCACGTATGCCATCCCCGTCGTCTTCATCCAGATGGTTCTGTTCACCCCGCTCATCCTGGGCGCGCTGGGCGGCAAGTCCCTGCTGGGTGGGATCAAGACCGGGCTGCTCTCCCCCATGGTGGTGGCCAGCTTCCTGGGCTTTATCGTGGCCTGGCGCGGCTGGGAAATCCCGGCGCCCATCATGGAGCCCATCGGCCTGCTGGGCGGGGCGTCCATCCCCATGATCCTGATGAGCTTCGGCGCCTCCCTGAAGACCTCCGCGGTGCTTTCCGATCCCTCCGCGCGCCGCCCCACCGCGACGGCAACGCTGCTGAAACTGGTGGGCATGCCGCTGGCGGCCTTCGGCCTGGCGAGCATTTTCGGCCTGAGCGCCGACGCCACCTACGCCGCGGTTATCCTCTGCGCGCTGCCCACGGCCCAGCAGGTCTACAACTACGCGGCCACCTTCCAGCGCGGCCAGACCGTCGCCCGCGACGTGGTCTTCCTGACCACCTTCGCCGCGCTGCCGGTGATGCTGGTGGTAGCCTTCCTCTTCGGCCGCTAGTTACGGCCGGCCAGCTCGCGCTGGACCCAGGCCTTGTGGGCCTTGCGCTGGCGGGAGTACTCGGCCAGCGAATTCGTGGCCTCGAGCCGCCACTTGGTGAAGATGAGCATAGACAGCGGCAGCGCCAGGAACAGGGCCAACAGCGCGGAGAGGATCAGCGGCACCGGGGCGCCAATGAGCATGGCCAGGCCCTGGATGACCGCCGTCAGGACCAGGAAGAGAACCAGGCGGGCCAGGCCGTACTTGGCCATCGCCTTGCGCGAGGCAGAGCGCAGCTCCGGGTCGGGCTTGGGCGGCTCGTGCTCGCCCCGCTCCCCCGCGGCGGCAGTAGCCGCATCGGCAGCCTGCGCCGCACCCGCCTGGCCGGCCGGCCGGGCGGCGCCCGCCGGGGTTGCCGGGGCAGCCGGGGTGGCCGGGGTGGCATCGTGAGCCGGGGCCGACGTGGGAGTCGATTCCGGGGTCGCCGCGGGGCGGTTCTGGGCTTCGTTATCGTGGGCTGACACGTCAGACATTTTACCTTCGCCTAAGCTAGTCGGTTAATTTTTGGTTAAGTACTATGGAGGGCATGGGACGCCTCATCCTTCTCCTCCTCATCGTTGCCGCCGTCATCCTAGTCTGGAAGGCCTTCGGCCCCGGCACGTGGGGCAAGCGGACCGAAATCCAGGCGGATAACCGCGCCCCAAGCCCCAAGCAGATCAAGGGCCCGGATGATGACGAAGAGTTCCTGTGGAACATTGAGAAGCAGCGCTTCAAGGAGCGCCGCGCGCGGGAGGCGCGGGAGGCCGAGCAGCGCCGCCAGCAGGAACGCCAGCGCCGGCAGCAGCCCCCGCAGGACGAGACCTAAGCCCCGCGGGCATGTGGGTGCGGCCTACTCGGACGCGTCCTTAAACGTGAGCTCCAGGCCCAGCGCCTGGGCCACGGCCGCGACCTTTTCCCACCGCACGCCCGTGCCGCCGTGCTCGATGGTGTGCAGCGTCGAGCGGGACACGCCCGCGTCCTCGGCGAGCTTTTGCTGCAGGATGCCGCGCTCCCGGCGGCACCGGGCCAGGTACTCGCCCAAGTGCAGCAACTGCGGATTGTCCCCGGCCGGCTTGCCGGGCTTGTTACGAGTGCGGTTTTCCATTCGGTAGACCTCCCGCCACCAATCGCGGCAGTAATGAGCTAGTGGGAGTGAGCTAGTGGGAAGCTCGCGGCTAGTTCAGGCCCGCGTAGGAGTGCAGGCCGGAGACCACCATGTTAATGAAGAACAGGTTGAAGATCATGGTGGCCAGCGCCAGGATGTTGACCCAGGGGGCGTACTTGCGGGCCGAGGGGGTCGCGCGCATGTGCAGGTAGGCCGCGTAGAGGATCCAGGTGGCAAAGGAGACGGTCTCCTTCGGGTCCCAGCCCCAGAAACGGCCCCAGGCGGACTCCGCCCAGATAGCGCCCAGGACAATGCCTAAGCCAAGGGTGGGCAGGGTGATGACCGCCAAGCGGTAGGCCAGCTGGTCCAGCTTCTTCGCCGAGGGCAAAATCATCGTGATGGTGCCCAGGAAGCCATGCTCCTCGCCCTTGGGCTGCGCGCGGCGCAGCAGATACAGAATCGAGGCGATGCCGGAGACAATACCGATGGACGCGCCCACGGAGACCGTGGTGACGTGGATGGGCAGCCAGTGCGACTGCAGCGCCGGGACGACCGGGGCGGACTCCGCGTACAGCTTGGTGGAGCCGTAGAACAGGAGGGCCAACATCGGGGTCAGCAGCCACGGCCACAGCGGGCGCCACTGCTTGCGTTGCAGGGAGATCGCGGCGACGACCATGGTGCCGGCGGTGACCATCAGGACGTACTCGTAGAGGTTGCCGAACGGGAAACGGCCGGTGGCCAGGCCGCGCAGGACAATCGCCACCAGGTGCAGGACCACGGCCAGCCAGATGAGCGACTGGGTCATGTTGCCAATCTTGTCGGCGCGGCGCTCACGGTGTGCAACCTCGTCCGCGGTCGGGGCGGGCTCGGCGCCCGAGGCCCCGACGGGGGTGGCGGCGGCGTCGCTAGACCCGGCGCCCACCGCGGCGAGCTCCTTGTTTTCCTTGCGACCCTTCGCCTTTTCTTCCTGGGCCGCGCGGCGGGTCTCCAAGAGGCTCTTCATGCGCCCGTAGTACATCAGGGACATGAAAAGGGCGACGATATAGATGACAAACGCGGTCTGTACCGCGATGTCCGAAAAGTTCGACAGGTTCTGATCGACCGGCATACACACCTACTCTGACAGATTGCGTTCGCAGATTAGACTACCCCTGGCCAGCACGGGAATCCAACTTTAGATGGAGAGGATTATCTGTCTTCGTAATCGTAGAGCTCGTCCTCTTCCGTCTCCTCCGGATCGGGCAGCTCCAGCAGCTCACGGTAGAGCACGTGGAACTCTTCCGACCAGCCGGCCCGGTCCGTGCGCGACAGGCCCGCCATCTCAATGGCGGTGGTGCCGTCGGCGTTCGGGCGCAGGCGCACCCACACGCGGCGGCGCTTGATGACCAGCGAGCCGACCAGGGAGGCCAGCATGACCAGTGCGGAGACGAGCACCCAGAACTGCATCGGGTCGTAGGAGACCTGGTAGTTGGCGAACTCGTTGGCGCCGTCGAAGGTGACCTTGGTGCCGTCGTCGAGCGTGACCGACTCGCCCATCCCCAGGTTGACGCGCTCCAGCTTCTGCAGGGCGCCCGAGTGCATCAGCGTCGAGTCCAGGGAGAAGATGGACTGCGCCGTGCCGGTGTCCAGGCCCGCGTCGCCGCGGTAGATGTCGATGGCCAGCGCCGGGTCCATCATGGACGGGAAGGACGAGGACAGCAGCTCGCCGTTCTCGCCGGACCAGCTGGCCGTCGGCGCGAACAGGCCCTGGATGGCCAGCTGGTTCTGGCGGCGCTCGTAGAGGTCCGGGTACACGCCGGCCGGCGGGTCGAAGCGCATGGCGCCCGAGGACAGGAAGTTCGTCAGATCGTCCGGGCGGAACTGCATGGTCTGCGTGCGCTTCTCCCCGTCCGGCCACTCTACCGTCACGGTGGGCGCGAAGCCGTGGCCCTGCAGGTAGACGCGGTTATTGGCCAGGCGCAGCGGGTGGTTGACCTTGAGCTCGTAGTCGTCCCAGGCTTCTTCGCTGGCGTAGATGTCCTCGCCCTCGGCGTAGGAGACGTTCGAGGTAAACATCTCCGCCTGTCCGTTCGGCAGGTAGTCCGCGGTGAAATCGTGCGCGACCAGGCAGAAGGGGTGCAGCCCCGTGCCGTCGAAGAGCGGGCCGGCGCGGAAGGAGTCGTAGTTCGACGTCGAGGTGTTGCAGAACTCGGTGGATTGCTCGGCATCGGAGGCAGAAACGTGCTTGCCGGACTCGGTGACCACGATGACCTGGCCCTCGTAGTAGACCATGCGGCCCACGGCGATGGTGACCAGCATGGCCACGAGCGCGACGTGGAAAATCAGGTTGGCCAGCTCGCGGGAGTAGCCGCGCTCGGCCGAAAAGGCCAGCGCCCCGGCGCGATCCTCGCCCGGCTCGTAGCGGGCCACGCGCCAGCGCTTGAACATCGCCTGGGTCTTGTCGCTGAGCTCCTCGATGCCGCGCTCCGAGGTGCCCTCGGCGTGCAGCGGCATGCGGGTCAGGAACTTGGGCGGGCGGGTCGGCTGAGTCTTCCACGCCTTGTAGTGATTCCACGAGCGCGGCAGGATGCAGCCGATGAGCGAGATGGTCAGCAGCACGAAGATGGCGATGAACCACGTGGAGGAGAAGACGTCGAAAAGCTGCAGCTTGTCGTAGATCTCGGCGATGGTGCCGTTGGTCTCGATGAACTCGTTGACGTTGGCCTCGTTGAGGTCACGCTGCGGCAGCAGGGAGCCAGGGATCGCGGCGACCGCCAGCAAAAACAGCAGCGCCAAGGCGGTGCGCATACTGGTCAGCCAGTTCCAGCCCCGCTTGAGCCAGGTGCCGATCTGTTTCACGAATGCTCCTTAACTAAATGAGGGTCGCGCCGTATTCCACGGTCCACTGCCGGATCCAGTTGATGAATTCTCCCCAGAGGCCCGTCAGCAGTGCCAGGCCCACCAGGACCATGGCCACGCCACCGATTAACTGCACGGTACGCGAGTGCTTACCCAGCCAGGAAATCGTGCGCATGGCCCGGGCCGAGCCCAGCGCCACGAGCAGGAAGGGCAGGCCCAGGCCGAGGCAGTAGCCGATGATGAGGATGGTGCCGCGCAGCGCCGTCATCCCCTCGGTGCCCGCGGACACGGAGATGATGGCGGCCAGGGTCGGGCCCAGGCACGGGGTCCAGCCCAGGGCGAAAACGCCGCCCAACAGCGGCGCGCCCAGCCAGGTGGTCCAGCGCTTGGGCGACAAGCGGGTGTCTTTTTGCAGCGCGGGCACCAGGCCCATAAAGACCACGCCCATGAGGATGGTGACCACGCCGCCGATACGCATGAGCGTGTCAGCGTTTAAGGTCAGCACGGAGATCGCGCCGAAGACGGAGACCGTCGCCAGCACGAAGACCACGCTGAAGCCGAGGATAAACAGCAGCGCCGCGCCGACCACCGCCCACTGGCGGCGCTTGCCCACGCGGGCGCCGTACTCCGCGTCGTAAGTCACCTCCCCGCCGACCACGCTGGCCAGGTAGGAGATATACCCGGGCACCAGCGGGACCACGCACGGGGAGGCGAAAGAGACCAGGCCGGCGGCGGCCGCGGCGATGATTCCTAACAGGATGGGCCCGGCCGCGGCGGTGTCCGCGAAGGTCTGCCCCAGGCCCGACTGGGCCACGATTAGCTGTGTCTCCATACGCTAGGCGGACTCCTGCTCTAGTTCCTCGACGACCTCCAGCAGGTCTTGGTCCGTGATTTCGCGCAGGAAGACGGCGGCCGGGCGGTGCTGCTTGTCCAGCACGATGGTGGTGGGCACGACCGCGGTGGGCACGCCACCCAGCGCCGCCGCTGTCTTGAACGGCGGGTCATAGATGGACGGGTACTCCAGGCCGTTGTCTTCTTTGAAGTCGCGCGAAATCTGCGGGTTGTAGTCGCGCACGTTGATGCCGAAGACGGTACCGGCCTTGTCTTCCTGGAGCTTTTCGTGCACCCGCTGCAGGTCGTCCGACTCGGAGCGGCACGGCGCGCACCACTGGCCCCAGGAGTTGAGCACCACGATCTGGTCGTCGAAGTCCGACAGGGAGATGGTCTCCCCCTCGTTCATCAGGTCCTCGCCGCTGAACTCCTGCAGCGGCTTGCGCTCCTCGGGCGCGTAGCGGATCTCCGTCTGCCCGCCCGGGGTGATGAACTCGAAGGTCTCCCCCGTGGCGACGGCGTTCTTGGAGTTTTCCTCCGACTGCTGGCAGGCGGGCAGGGTCAGCGCCGCCGCGATCAGCGCGGCAGCGGCGGCAACAAACTTGGAAGACATATACACCTGAAAATCTAGGCCGGGAAAATAGACCGTTGAATTAATAATGGGCAGCTAAAGAACTTAAAGACGAGGCCAGAAGGCTAGATCTGGTGGGCCGGGGACGAGTAATAGATGTCAGTGATCTCCTCGTTCTGGAAAACCAGGGAGGTCACGGACGCCAGATCGCATTCCCGCGCCCACGGGGCGTGCGGCAGGCGCAGGCCCAGCACGGTGCGCTGGACCATCACGATGGGCAGCTGGTGGGAGACCAGCACCGCCTCGTGGCCGGCGGCCTTGTCGCGGGCGCGCTCGACCGCGTTAATCATCCGATCCGCGATCTGGGTATAAGGCTCGCCCCAGGACGGCTCGAGCGGGTTGCGCATCAGCGGCCAGCGGCGCGGGTTCCACAGCTGGGAGCGCAGGCCCTTGGTCCGCAGGCCCTCGAAGCGGTTGCCCGACTCGATGATGGTCTTGTCCAGCTCCACGTCCAGGCCGGTGACCTTGGAGATGGGCTGGGCGGTTTCCTGGGTGCGCTGCAGCGGCGAGGCCGCCAGGTACGTCACGTCATGGCCGCGGAAGACTTCGGCCGTGCGCGCCGCCATGGAGTGCCCGCGGGACGACAGGTGGTAGCCCGGGATCCGGCCGTAGAGGATCTTGCCCGGGTTGTAGACCTCGCCGTGGCGGACCAGGTGGACGATGGTGGCAGTCACTAGTTCTCCTTTGTTGCGGCGGCAGCGACCTTCGCTGCCGTGGCAAGTGCGTTTTCAATCCTCTCGAAATCATTGTCGCTAAGCGCGTCAGATACAAACCAGGTCTCGAAAGCGCTCGGCGGAACCATGACGCCGCCTTCCAGCAGGGCGTGGAAGAAGGGGGTGAAACGCCAGGTCTCGGCCGTCTGCATGTCGGCGAAGTTGCGGCCCTCGCCCTCGGCGAAGCGGATGGAGAGCATCGACTCGGCGCGCTGGACGTGGTGGGCCACGCCCTCGCGCTCCAAGGCGCGGTGGATGAGCTTTTCCAGGCGGTCGGCCTGCTGCTGCAGGCGCGGGTAGAGCTCTTCGTCCGCCAGCTCCAGCGAGGCCAGGCCCGCGGCCATGGCCACCGGGTTACCGGACAGCGTGCCGGCCTGGTAAACCGGCCCGACCGGGGCGAGGTAGTCCATCACGTCGGCGCGGCCACCAAAGGCTGCGGCGGGCAGCCCGCCGGAGACCACTTTGCCGAAGGTCACCAGGTCGCCGGCGACGTGGTCGACGCCGTACCAGCCCTGGTGGGAGGTGCGGAAGCCCGTCATGACCTCGTCCAGGATGAGCAGCGCGCCGTCGGCGTGCGCGATCTCCTTGAGCGCGGCGTTGTAGCCCTCGTCCGGGGCGACGGTGCCCATGTTGCCGGCCGCCGCCTCGGCGATGATGCAGGCGATCTGGCCGGGGTTCTCGGCAAAAGCCTGGCGGACGGCCTCCAGGTCGTTGTAGGGCACGACGATGGTGTCCTGGGCCTGCGCGCCGGTCACGCCCGGGCTATCGGGCAGCCCCAGCGTCGCCACGCCGGAGCCGGCCGCGGCCAACAGAGCGTCCACGTGGCCGTGGTAGCAGCCCTCGAACTTTAAGACCTTCGGGCGGCCGGTGAAACCGCGGGCCAGGCGCACCGCGGACATGGTGGCCTCCGTGCCGGAGTTGACCAGGCGCACCTTGTCGACGGCAGTGCGGCCCACGATGGTCTCGGCCAGCTGCACCTCGGCCTCAGCGGTCGCGCCGAAGCTCAGGCCCTTTTCCACCGCGTACTGCACGGCTTCGACGATCTTCGGGTGCGCGTTGCCGTGAATCATCGGCCCGTAGGAGCTGACCAGGTCCACATAGGTGTTGCCGTCCACGTCCCACAGCTGCGAGCCCTTGCCCTGCGCAATAGCGCGGGCCTGCCCGCCGACGGAACCGTACGCCCGAACCGGGGAATCCACCCCGCCGGGGATCACTTTCTCCGCTCGTGCGAAAAGCTCGGCGGACTTGGACGTTGTCATGGCGCTAGAAGTAGGCATAGCCCACATTCTACGGGTTTTCGCGCTATACAAAAGTTGTAGCCGCCCGCACCCGCCCTGCGTGCTCCGCCGCCCTGCGCTAGGGTGGCGGCTGGAGCGAACTGGGTGGCCCGGACCTGCCACCTGCTCGGGGAAAACACACGCACACAGCACGCTCAGCCAACGCACTGAATCACCGACTACGCACACAAAGTAATCGAGAAACATTCGGGGGAATCTTTCATGCTGCCGCGCTACCGCACAGCCGCCTTTGCCATCGCCGCTACCCTTTGCCTGTCCGCCTGCCAGACCGCCGAACCCGCGCGGGAGGAAACCCGCCCCACGTCGGCGGCGGACTCCAACCCGCGCCCCTGGTCGCCGGGCTCCGACTCCGCGCTCAGCGGCTCCAATTCCACCGCGCCCGACGCGACAACCCTCGATGGGGAAGTCTCCCCAGTGCGCGCGCCGCAGCTGCCCGGCGCTAACGATGCCGCCGCGGCCGACGATGCCGAGACCCCCACCGGCCCCACAGAGCCCGACCGCCCCGACGAGTCCTCCACTAAGCCGCACCCGGGCAACCCCGGCGCGCCGCACTCACGCCACCAGCGCGGGCCCGCCGGGCCGGCTGGCGCCCCGCCCCGGCCAGCACCGCGGCCCGGGATCAGCTTCTCCGAGCCGGGCCTGCCCAAAATCCCCAACATCCCGCCGGAAAAACTCCGCGCCCCCGACCTCCCGAAGCCGCGCGTGCCCGATCTCCCGGAACCGGATCTCCCCTCCCCCGATATCCCGGCTCCCGACGTCCCTTCGCCCGGGCAGGTAGAACGCGACGTCAAACGCTCCGTGGGCCTCTAGGCAGCAGCTAGCTGATGGCTTTCAGCCCGATGATGCCGCCGACGATCATCGCCAGGAACAGCAATTTCAGCATGGAGAAGGGCTCTTGCCCCGTCACGAGGGAATACACCACGGTCAGGCCGGCGCCCACGCCTACCCAGACCGCGTAGCCGGTGCCCACCGGCAGGGTCTTTAAGGCCCAAGCCAGCCCGCCCATGGAAATGGCGCAGGCGACAAAGAAGACCAGGGTGGGCACCAGTTTGCTAAACCCCTCCGAGCGGTCGAGCGCCACCGCCCACACCGCTTCAAAGGCACCGGAGACAACAAGGATTAACCAAGCCATGATTCTTTCTGGCCGTCTTGTCGCCTTCCCGGGTACGGCTCCCTCGTCCGGGGCCCGCAGTGAGCGAGCCTCCACCCAGTCCTAGCACAACTGCTGTGCAAAGGCCTACTGGCTTCTAATCCAACCTCTAACACCAGTCCGGGCTTCAGTTCCTAGCTCGGTGGACCGGAGAAAAAGAATCCAAACGAGATACTGATGACGACTGCCGGTGCCAGAACGGCCAGTAGCGCCGCCGCGTACAAGTCGTATTTCTTGGTTTTAAACGCCAAGTAACAATCAACCGCGAAGATGGCCAGCAAAACAATGCCGGCGACGATCACCGACGGCCACCACCACGTCCGGCCGACTATCCACATCAGATACCCAACAACAAAAGCAACCACGACCAGCCCCCAGCCGATAAGCCGGGGAGAACGCAACATCGCCGAATCTGAAGGTTTACTACTCTGCGCTTTCAAGGCCTTTTCCTCTACCGGAACGCTCTCTTAAGATGCCCACCTATGAAACCAACTTCGCTCTTGCTCAGCCCGCCCGCAACGAGTTTAGGGTGCGCCTGTTAGTCAGAACCACGCTCGATGAGTGTGTTCAGGGCCTTTAGTACTTTGACCCCAACACGATGAGGAACGCAAGCAGGGATATCACGATAAGCGCGAAAACTGAAATGATCAGCATCTGGATAGGTCCCAAAGTCATCTAATTCTTTCCCTCCGGCACGCTGTTTTTAAAGTGGATTGACAAGGGCAAATATCGGACGGATTCCTAGGGGGAACCCCTATTAAATTCATCCAATGCGAACAAAGTAACCCACTTTTAGAGGGTAGGCAACCCTTCGGATACTTTTTACACAGATAATTCGGCATCTCCCTCCCACCGGTGATTCCGTCCGCTGAGTGTTGACCTTCCAGTATTGGAATGCGCGCGCGGCAATCAGCGGTGTCCCACGCGGGAGCGCTAAAACTGGCATGCTGGAGGGCATGAAGATTGCATTTCTAGGAACTGGACGTATGGGCTCGGAGCTGGCCCGCCACCTGCTGAAGGACCACGAGGTCACGGTGTGGAACCGCACCGCTGAGAAGGCGCAGCCGCTCGTTGACGAGGGCGCGCAGCTGGCCGCCAGCCCGGAAGAGGCTGTGGCCGGCGCGGAGGTTGTCTTCACTTCCCTGTTCGGGCCGGACAATATTCGCGAGGTCGTCGTGGAGGCGGACCTCATCCCGGAGGGGATCACCTGGGTGGATACCACGACGGTCTCCCCGGACGCCGCACGGGAATTCGCCGCGGCGGTGGAGACCTACGTCGCCGCGCCGGTGGTGGGCACCCTGGGCCCGGCCCGCGAGGGCACGCTGGGCGTGTACGTGGGCACCCCGGACGACGAGCGCCGCGAGCTGGTCATGGACCTGGTCACCCCGTGGGCTGGCGAGAACAAGCTCATCGGCGTGGAGTCCGCCCCCATCGCCGCGGTCGGCAAGCTGCTGGCCAACCTGGCGCTGGCCGTGACCGCCGAGGGCGTGCTCGAGGCCCTGCACCTGGGCGAGTCCGAGGGGCTAAACCCCGAGGTCATTTTGGAGATGCTCGACATCACGGGCCTGGCGTTCATGAAGAACATGAAGGCCCCGTTCATCCTCGGCGAGCGCAACCCGGAGCCGGGCGACTTTACCGTCGACGCCCTGTGCAAGGACGCCAAGCTGATGGAGCAGACCTCCAACAAGCCGCTGCCGGCGGTCGCCGCGGCCATCGCCAACTTCGAGGAGCAGCAGGCCATGGGTCACGGCAACAAGGACTTCTCCTCGATTTTCGTCTTCCGCGACGTGAACTAAATCGTTGCCTAGGCCAACTTAAACCAAGCGGGCGGCGGCCGCGCGGGCATCCGCGATAACGGCCGGCACGCCTACGCCGCCGGCCCAAGCGCCGGTGACCTCTAGGCCCGCGACGTCGGCGAGTTCCTCGCGCACGGCTTCCACGGTGGCCAGGTGCGTGGCATCGAAGCGCGGCAGGCCGCCGAACCAGCGCTGGGTGAAGATCTCCCCCACGCCGGCCGCGCGCCCGTCGAAGCCCGTGATCGACTGCAAGTCATCGAGGGCGTAGTCCACCAGCTGGTCTTCCTCAGCGCGGACCAGGGAGTCGTCGCCGAAGCGGGCGAAGCTGGCGCGCACCAGGGCCCCGCCGTGCAGGCGCTCGGCCAGGTGCGGCCACTTGTTAGAAGACAGGGTAAACGCCTTGGCGTGCACGCCCGGCTGGTCCGCGGCGACCAGGATGCCGGAGTTGTCCGGCAGCGAGTTGCCCTCCGGGTCGGTGATGGAGTCGAACTTCAGGCCCACCACGACGGAGCTGGCCAGCTTGACGGGGCTTAGGGCCTCGGAAGCGGCCGGGGCGACCTTGGCAAGCAGGCGGGCCGTGGTCGGCGCCGGGGTGGCGATGACCACGCGGTCGTAAGGCTTCTGCGCCGGTTCCCCGCCGCCGGTGAGCCAAAAACCGTCGTCTTTCTTCTCCACGGCGCTGATGAAGGTGTCGACGTAGATGTCCGCGCCGGACTTTTCCGCCAGCGTGTCGTAGACCTGCGCGTAGCCGCCGCGGAAGGTGTTGAAGACCGCCTTCGGCTTGGCGTCGTTTTCCGCCCCGGCGGGCTGGTTCTTCTCCGCCTGGGCCTTCATGCGCTGGAAGTACTCGGCGACCGCGCCGGTCAGCGTGACCTTGCCGGCGGCGGCCTGGTCGTCCAGCACGGCGGCGAGCTTCGGGATGGTCGCGCGCAGGCCGAGGTCCTCGGCCGCGCAGGAGTAGACCCCGCCCAGCAGGGCGGAGACGACCCGGTCGACCAGGTCCTGGCCGAACTGCTGGGCCACCAGCTGGCCCACGGAAACATCGCCGCCGATTTCCCACTCGAAGGGCTCCTCGTTGTCGATGTTGCGGCAGGTCTCCTCCGAGACCAGGTGCGCGACGACCTCCGAGTTGCCCGGGATGCCCATCACGCTGGGGGCGGGCAGGTTGGTCAGCTCGCCCTGCGAATAGACCAGGGAGCGCTTGCCCGACGGGGTGACCAGCTGGTCGGCCAGGCCCAGCGAGTGGAAGAACTCCACCGCGTCCTCCCGCCGCGCCAGGAACGCCTCCGCGCCCATGTCCGTGGGCCCGTCGTTAAACGGCACGGTGTAGAGCTTGCCGCCGATGCGCCCGGCGGCCTCGAAGACGTCGACCTGGCGGTCCTCGCCGCGAAGCTCGTAGGCGGCGGTCAGCCCGGCCAGCCCGGCACCGATGATTGCAATGCGCATAAAAATTCCTAGCCTTCCTCGTGAATGATGGCCACGGCGCGAGTGATGGCGTCTGCCTCGGTGGTCGGTAGCACCCCGTGGCCCAAGTTCCAGATATGGCCGGTCGCGTGCCCGGCCGCTTGCGCGCTTTTGACTTCGTCCCGGATGCGGCGAACGGCCGCGCGCACGGCGTCGTCGCCGGCGAACAGCAGCGCCGGGTCCAGGTTGCCCTGCAGGGAGTGCGCGCCGTGGGCGGCGTGCACGCGGGCGGCCGCCGCATCCATGGACACGCGGTAGTCCACGCCGACGACCTCCGGTCCGGCCTCGGCCATGGCGGGCAGCAGCTCGCCGGTGCCCACACCGAAGTGGATGCGCGGGATGACCCCTTCCACGCCGGCGAGGATCTCCTGCGAATACGGCAGGACGAATTCCCGGTAGTCGGCCTCGTTGAGGTAGCCCGCCCAGGAGTCGAAGAGCTGCATGGCGTCGATGCCGGCCTCGACCTGGGTGTGCAGGAAGGTCTGCACCGTGGGGACGATCCGGTGCATGAGCGCGTGCCAGGTCTCCGGCTCGGCGTGCATGAGCGCCTTGGTGCGCTCGTGGTTCTTCGACGGCCCGCCCTCGATCAGGTAGCTGGCCAGGGTGAACGGGGCGCCCACGAAGCCGATGAGCGCCTGCGAGTCGGTCAGCTCCTCCAGGATGTGGGCGATGCCCTGCTGCACCTGCTCCACGTCGTGGTCCAGGATGGGCAGGTTGTCGATGTCCGCGCGGGTGCGCACCGGGTGGTCCATGACGGGCCCGCGGCCCGGCACGATGTCCACGCCCACGCCCGCGGCCTTGAGCGGGACCACGATGTCGGAGAACAGGATGGCTGCGTCCACGTCGTGGCGGCGGACCGGCTGCAGGGTGATCTCGGCCAGCAGTTCCGGCATGAAGCAGGAGTCGAGCATGTCGATGCCCTCCCGCACCTTCCGGTATTCCGGCAGCGAGCGCCCGGCTTGGCGCATGAACCAGACCGGGGGTCGCGAAGGGCTGCGTCCCCAGGCAGCGTCGAGGATGGGGGCATCAGTCAGGGTACGGCGCATCATAATCCCCCATTATGGTTCATCTTTGCGCCCAACGGCTAATCCGCCCGGTCCGGAGAAAGCTAGTTCTGCTCCCGGATGAATTCATTGGCGGTCGGGCGGAACATCAACAGGATCGCCACGGCCAGCAGGATGGGGATGAGCAGCAGGGCGATCCCGCCCACGCCAAGGGCCAGGGCGGCGACGTTGAAGAAGATGCACAGCGCGGCCACCGTGGTGCACACCCGGCGGGCCCACTTGTTGCCGCCGCTCAGCTGCGCGGCGGCCACGGAAAGAACCAGCGCGCCGACCACGTTGGATACGGCCACAAAGAGCTGGTCCCCGGCCGGCATCCCGGCGGACTGGCCGCCGAAGAAGGCGACGAGGCCGGAGGTGAGCATGACCACCGCGGCGGCGACTAAGACCCAGTAGGCCCAGCGCAGCGAGGGCGGGCAGACCGTGCCGTCCCAGCGCGAATCCTTCCGGGAGGCCCGGTTGTAGTCGAATGGTCCGGGGCTATATCCAGGGGTCCCGTAGGTCATGAGCTCTGGTTTTCCTTCTCGCGCTGTTTGTCTTTCCGATCCTTTTTGGCCTGCTTTTCTTCCTGCTTTTCCTTCTGCTTTAGCTCCGCTTTCTCACGGCGCTTTTCCTGCTCTTCCTTGAGCTCCTGCTCCATCTGGCGCAGCTGCTCCAGCTCCCCGGTGTAGTCCAGGGTCTCGTTGCGCAGGCTGAAGATGAGGCCCAGCACGGCGGCGACCCCGACCACGATCTGCACGGAGCCGTCCACCACGTACAACCAGTCTGGCACATCGGTGGCCGTCGGGCGCGCCAGGAAGACCAGCAGCACGCGTACGCCGAAGTACAGGGAGAAGGCGAACCAGATGCGGCGGGCCAGCCCGGAGCGCTTGGTGTTCTTGGCCAGCATGACCAGCAGGCTGATCAGCAGGGCGAGGATGGCGACTGAGAACAGCGCCGAGAGCCCCACGGCCAGGAAGGTGGCCATGGTCACCGCGCCCTCGCCCAGGGCTTCCAGCTGTGCGAGCTGGTCGCCGGCCGCCTGCCGGGCGTTGGCCTTGATGACGTCCACGTTCACCACGGACATCACCACGTTGAGCACCTGGTGGATGGCCTCGCCGGCCACGGCCACGCTCCACGTCAGAAGCATCAACCCGACCGCCTCCGGGCGGGCGGCCAGGAATTTCTCGAAGCGTCCGCCCGGCTCCTCGGAGCGGTGCGGGTGGGCCTTGCCCGGAGTCCGGGGCTGGCCGGCCGGACGCTGCGGGCCCCGGTTGTGCTCAGCGGGCGGGCGGTGCGGTTCAGTCACTAAAAACCTGTGCTTTCGGGTGAGTGGTTGGGGCGGGGCGGGAACGGAAAGGGCGCGGGGATGCGCGGGTTAAGCGCTCCCCGCCGCGGTCTTAGCCGCGCAGGGCGCGGGCGGCCTCGACGGCGTAGTAGGTGAAGATCTGGTCGGCGCCGGCGCGCTTGATGGAGGTCAACGCCTCCATCATCACGGCGTGCTCGTCCAGCCAGCCGTTCTGGCCGGCGGCCTTAATCATCGCGAACTCGCCGGAGACCTGGTAGGCCGCCACCGGCACGGGCGAGCGCTCCGCGATGGCGGACAGCACGTCCAGGTACGGCAGGGCGGGCTTGACCATGACGAAGTCGGCGCCCTCGTCGATGTCGAGCTCGGCCTCCAGCAGAGACTCGCGGAAGTTGGTCGGGTCCTGCTGGTAGGTGCGACGGTCGCCCTCCAGTGAAGAGCCGACCGCGTCGCGGAAGGGGCCGAAGAAGGCGGAGGCGTACTTGGCGGAGTAGGCCATGATCGCCACGTCCTGGTGGCCGGCCTCGTCGAGCTCCTCGCGGATCTGGCAGATCTGGCCGTCCATCATGCCAGACGGGCTGACGATGTGGGCGCCGGCGCGGGCCTGGGCGCGGGCCATGTCGCGGTAGAGCTCGATGGTCGCGTCGTTGTCTACGCGGCCCTTATCATCCAGCACGCCACAGTGGCCGTGGCTGGTGAACTCGTCCAGGCAGGTATCCGCCATAATCAGCAGGTCGTCGCCGAATTCCTTGCGCAGGGCAGCCACGCCGCGGTTGAGGATGCCTTCCGGATCCCAGGCCTGGGAGCCGGTGGCGTCCTTGTCCTCGGGCTTCGGGACGCCGAAGAGGTCCACGCACTTGACGCCGGCATCCAGCGCCTCGTGGGCGGCCTTGAGCAGGGAGTCCTCGGTGTGCTGGTAGACCCCGGGCATGGAGGGGATTTCCCGCGGGCTATCGATACCGTCCGCGATGAACATCGGCAGGATGAAATCCGCCGGCTGCAGGTGAGTTTCTGCCACCATCTCGCGCATCGCAGGCGACTGGCGGAGACGGCGGGGACGTCGGGAAAAATCGTAAGTCATGCCCACAATCATAGATCCCCGCCCCCGGCCGCGGCAGCACCGGCGAGGGCCTGCCCCGGCCGGCCTACCTAGCTGGCGGACTTGCGGCGCGCGCGGCGCTTCTTCTTCGGCGGTGGCAGCTGGCCGGCGGCGCGCAGGTTGGCCACGTGGGCGGCCAGGGCATCGATAAGCGAGGGCACGTCGGCGACCTCGGGGACCACGTCCACGCGCAGCCCCATCTCCTCGGCGGCGGCCTTGGTGGACGGTCCAATGCAGGCGATGATGGTGCGCTGGTGCGGCTTGCCGGCGATGCCGACCAGGTTGCGCACCGTCGAGCCGGAGGTGAACGCGACGGCGTCGAAGCCGCCGGTCTTGATCATGTCGCGGACCTCCGCCGACGGCGGGGCGGCGCGCACGGTGCGGTAGGCGACCACGTCGTCGACCTCCCAGCCCAGGTCCTCCAGGCCGGTGACCAGGGCATCGCCGGCGATGTCGGCGCGCGGCAGCAGCACGCGGCCCACGGCGTCGATGTCCTCGACGTAGTTCGGGAAGACGGAAACCAGCCCCTCCGCGTTCTGCGCGTTGGGCTTGGGCTGGAGCTCCGGCACCATGCCCTTGGCCCGGATGGCGTCGGCGGTCTTTTGCCCCACGGCCGCCAGGTGCACGCCGGCGAAATCGCGGGCGTCCAGGCCCAGCTGGGCGATCTTGTCCCAGACGGCCTTGACGGCGTTGACCGAGGTGAAGACCACCCACTTGTAGCGGCCTTCCACGATCCCCTTGATGGCGCGGTCCATCTGCGCCGGGTTGCGCGGCGGCTCCACGGAGATGGTCGGCACCGACTGCGGGATGGCGCCGTAGGAGGCCAGGCGGGCGCTCATGGGGCCGGCCTGGGCCTTGGTGCGCGGCACCAGCACGCGCCAGCCGTAGAGGGAGCGGTTTTCCCACCAGGAGTACTTGGAGCGGTCGTCGAAGCTGCGGCCCAGGGTGACCACCAGCTGGCCGGGCAGCTCGGCGTCGAGCTTGGCCAGCATGCCCAGGGAGGTCTCAAAGGTCCGCTGCAGGCGGGTCGTGCCGTGCACGGTCACGTAGGCCTCGGTTTCCTTGGGCAGGCCGCGGTCGGTCAGCTGCGCGGCGATGACCGGTAGGTCCTCGGCCGTGGCCTGCAGGACCAGCGGCTGGGCGGCGGCGGCCAGCTTGTCCCAGTCGATCTCCCCGGCGGTGAGATCCGCCTCGGTGTAGGTCGAGCCCAGCGCCAGGCCGGCGAACGAGGGCACGGTCGACGGCAGGGACATGCCGGGCACGACCTGGAATTCCAGGCCGGCCGCCGCCACGGCGGTGATTTCGGCCTTGATGGCCTCGCGGTTGAGCGGGTTGCCCGCCACCAGGCGCACCACGTCGCCGGGCTCCGGCAGGGACTTTTCCCGGCTGACCTCGGCGGCCTCCTCCAGCGCGGCGCGCAGCACCTGCGCGTTGGTCTCGGCGGCGCCGGAAACGCCCGGCTTGCCGTCCTCCGGGATTTCGCGGATATCGGCGGCGGTCGGCGGGGCCGGGCGCGGCGGCTTGCGGCGCGCGCCCGCGGCCTTCGCGTCCGCGCACATCTGCGCGTATTCTTCCTCGGCCGCCTCGAGCTTTTCCGGCGGGACCGGCAGTGCCGTGCCCACGATGTCACGGACCCCACCGAGCACGTCCGGATCGGTGATGGTAATCGAGTTGTGCGCCAGCACTTCCCTGGCGCGCACGGTCAGCAGATCCGGGTTCCCGGGGCCAGCGCCGACAAAGATGATCTTGCCCAGCGCTTCTACCTGGCTCGTGCCCACAGCGTTGCTCATAAGGTTCTTTTCTAAAATCTCGGGGCGGCGAAAAACTGGCCCCATGCCACCTTTCCAATCCCCGTCGGTGCCGGGGTGGTGGCAGGACCAGTCCGTTATTTCGCTGCGCCGTGTCGTTGGGATGGCGGAGGATAACTTACTTCGTCGAAAGGCTATTTAACGGCCAAAAATCCCAGGACACAGGTCCCGGGACGCCTTTTCGAGGGGCCGGATCATCAGTGCATAATGATCATGTGCTAGATACACCTTAAATTAATCAGCGCCCGCAATCAAAAACTCGCGGGCGCCGAAATCCCTAGCTCATCCCTAGCTCTCGCCGAGAATCTCGGCCGCCCCTTGGGCAAAGAGCGAGTCGGAGACCTCGGTTCCCAGCTGCGCGGCGCGCTCGACCTCGCCGGTGGCCTCGGCCAGGATCTGGCGGGTCCCGTCCAGGGCGAAGACCCCGCCGCGGACGGTGATCTGCCCGTCGGCCAGGTGGGAGGTAGCCGCCACCGGGGCGGTGCAGCCGGCCTCCAGGCGGGCGAGCACGGTGCGCTCCCCGGCGGCCTGGGCCATGGCCTCGGCGTCCAGGAGCGTGTTGATAGCGGCGACGGCCTCCTCGTCGTCGACGCGGGCCTCCACGGCCAGGGCGCCCTGGGCCGGGGCCGGCATGATGGTCTCCGGGTCGAAGACCTCGGTGGCGCGCTCGCCGTAGCCGGCGCGCACCAGGCCGGCATACGCCAACATGACCGCGTCCAGCTCGCCGGAGGTCACCTTGCCCATGCGGGTTTCGATGTTGCCGCGCAGCGGGCGGATGTCCAGGTCCGGGCGCAGGGCCTTCAGCTGGGAGATGCGCCGCGGCGCGGAGGTGCCCACGCGCGCGCCTTCCGGCAGGTCGGCCAGGGCCAGGCCGTCGCGGGCGATGAGCGCCTCGCGGTGGTCCTCGCGCTGGGGCACGACCAGGCGGAAGCGCTCGTCCGGGGCGGTGGGCAGGTCCTTGAAGGAGTGCACGGCGATGTCGCACTCGCCGGCCTGCAGCGCCTCGCGCAGCGCCTGGGTGAACACGCCGACGCCGATGCGCTCAACCGGGGCCATGTTCACGTCGCCGGCGGTGGTCACGATGTGCAGCTCGGCCGGGTAGCCGTTCGCAGTTAACCAATCGCGCACGTGGCCGGCCTGGGTGGTGGCCAGCTGGGAGCCGCGGGTGCCAATCTTGAGGGTCACTTAAACGTCCTTTCGCGAGTTAACAATGGTCTCCGCCGCCGGCAGGTCGTCCACGTCGACGGAGACACCGGTGCCTTCCAGCTGCAGGCCGAACAGCTCCTGCAGCGCGGTCTCGTGGCTGACGGTACCGGACTGGGCGGCCAGCTTCTTGGCGCGCACGGTCGGCTCGTGCAGCAGCTTGTCCACCACGCGCTTGAGCGAATAGCGCACGTCTTTCATCTGGTCCTCGTTGAGGTCCGGGGATTTCTGCTCCAGCCGGGCCAGCTCGCATTCGACCAGGTTGGCGGCGCGGCGACGCAGGGCGGACACGGCCGGGACCACGTCGCGCACGCGCTGCGCCGAGGAGTACTCCGCCAGCTCCTGGTCCACGATCTGGCGGGCCTGCACGTGCGGGTCCCGGGCGGCGCCGACCTCGGTGCCGGCGGCCTGCAGCGACTTGCTCAGCCGCTCGATGTTGACCAGGTTGACGTTGTCATCCTCGGTCACTGCGTCGTCAATATCGCGCGGCAGGGACAGGTCCACGAGCATCATCTCGCGCCCGGCGGGCAGGTCGTCGGCCGTGATGGTGAAGTTGTCGGCGCCGGTGGCAGAGACCGCCAGATCGACGTGGTCCAGGGCCCCGGCCCGGTCGGCGAAGTCGACGACCTCGGCGTGGACGCCGGCCTGCTCCGCGTGCCCGGCCAGGCGCTCGGCGCGCTCCCGGGTGCGGTTGGCAATGATGAGCTTGTCGATACCCAGGCGGCCGGCGTGCGTGGCGGCCAGGGAGGCCATGGCGCCCGCGCCCAGCACGAGGGCGGTCTTGCCCTGGAGATCGCTGACCCCCATGGCCGTGAGCGCCTGGTCGAAGGCGAAGGAGACCATGGACGCGCCCGCGTCATCAATATCGGTCTCCGAGTGCACGCGCTTTCCGGCGTGCAGCGCCGACTGCGCCAGGGCGTGGATGCGCGGGCCCACGGTGCCTTGCTCGGCGGCGTGCTGGTAGGCGGTGCGCACCTGGCCGATGATCTGCTGCTCCCCCATCACCATGGAGTCGAGCCCGCAGGCCACCAGCATGAGGTGCTCCGCGGCGGCGTCGGCGTAGCGGACGTAGAGGTAGCTGCGCAGGCGCTCCACATCGACGCCGGAGACCGCGTGCAGCGTCCCGATGACGTCTTCGACCCCGGTGTGAAAGGAGTTGGTGACGGTGTAGACCTCCAGCCGGTTACAGGTGGAGATGATCATCGCCTCGGACAGCGAACTGGCCTCCACCAACTTCGCACACGCGCTGTGTTGCACCTGTTCATCCATGCTTAGCTGCTCCAGCAGCGCCACGGGCGCCGACTGGTGGGACATTCCCACGACGAGCACGCTCATGCAGCATTCCTCCACTCCACTAGACTTGCCAGCAGGCAGGCGACCTGCGCCTTAACCCCGCTCAGTGATGAATCCTCACCACGATCAACCAAATTATTGATTCAAATCAACCAAAAGGATACCTGTTGGGCGCGGAATTCACGAACCGCGCGTCCTGTTAGACGCCGCCCCACCGCGCACCACGGGCCCATCCGCTCGGTGCAACCCGCGAACTAGCGCGCCAATTCCTGGGCCAGCTCCGCGTTGTCGACTTCCCAGCAGGAAAACTCCTCCTCGTCGACCACGACCACGGGCACGCGGTCCCCGAATTCGACGGCCAGCTCCGGGGCGCTATCCACGTCCACCACGCGCAGCTCCGCGCCCGCGGCCGCAACCACCGGGGCGATCTGCTCGCGCACCCGCGCGCACGAACCGCAGGTGCTGCGCACCATCAGCTCCACCACGTGCCGGCCAGAGCCACCGGCCCCTTCCGTCTTTACAGCCACTGCCGCGCCCACTCCTTGCACCAATCCTTGACCTAAATTTTTTAGGGCAATCCCTGCCCGGGGGCGGTCGAAGGGTTAACTAAGACAAGCTCCGGGCTAGCGTTTACTATAGATACGTTACCCGCCCCATCCCCTACGCGATCACATCCCGTCTAGGAAGCTTGACCCTGCCACAGTGAATCACCCGACCGACCCCGCCAACGGCTTGCCGTTGAACCCGCGCGACTTTCTGGCCAACTGGACGGCCAGCCGCGGAAACCTGCGTAACTTCCTGGAAAACTCCGCGCTTGCCCCGCTGGACGACGCCTCCCAGCGCGCCGCCGGCGAGGCCGCGGCTTCCCAGGCGGTCGAGATGTTCTTCGACATCGACCTGGATTCCTATCATTCCGGGGTCGACTCGGTCAGCGGCTCGCTCAACGCCGCGGGCGGGCTGCGTCTTACCACCCCAGACCCGGACATCCCCCAGGACGCCGGGGCGGCCGCCTTCTTCGACGTGGACAACACGCTCATCCAGGGCTCGTCCCTGGTGCTTTTCGCCCTCGGCCTGGCCCGCCGGCGCTTCTTCAAGTTCCGGGAGATCGCCCCTATCGCCTGGAAGCAGCTGAAGTTTCGGATTTCCGGGGCGGAAAACGCCGCCGATGTCGCCGCCGGCCGCAGCCAGGCCCTGGAGTTTATCAAGGGCCGCTCCGTCGACGAGCTAACCCAGCTCTGCGAGGAGATTGTCGACCACTCCCTGCTACGCAAGGCCTACCCGGGCACGACTGAGCTGGCCCAGATGCACATCAACGCCGGCCAGCAGGTCTGGCTGGTCACCGCCACCCCGGTCCAGCTGGCCCAGATCCTGGCCAAGCGCTACGGCTTCACCGGGGCACTGGGCACCGTCGCGGAGGTCGAGGACGGCAAGTTCACCGGCCGTCTGGTGGGCGATATCCTCCACGGGCCCGGCAAGAAGCACGCCGTGGCCGCCCTCGCCACGCTGGAGGGCCTAGAGCTCAAGCGCTGCACGGCCTACTCGGACTCGGCCAACGACGTGCCCATGCTGTCCATGGTGGGCACCGCGGTGGCCATCAACCCGGACAATAAGCTGCGCAACCTGGCCGTGGACCGCGGCTGGCTCATCCGCGACTACCGCTCCGTGCGCCGGGCCATCCGCACCTACGGCCTGCCCGCGCTGATCACCGCCGCCTTCTCCCTGGGCGGCTGGCGCGGGTGGCGCGGCTGGAAGGCCTCCCGCAGCTAGCCACCGGCGCGCAACGGCCCGCGGACACAGCACGACCTCAAGACACACCAAGACCCCGCGACCCGGGGAACCCGGGTGGCGGGGCCAAAGCGGCAAGAAGTTTTACTTGCCCAGCTTACGACGCTGGACGCGGGTGCGGCGCAGCATCTTGCGGTGCTTCTTCTTGGACATGCGCTTGCGGCGCTTCTTGATAACAGAACCCATTGCTGGTTTCCTCACTTTCGCGGATAGTACGTACTAAACCTGCCGGCGGTCTAACGCTCGCCTGCCATACCCCGCAGGTGCACTCTGCCCGGGCTGCCCTACCGAACCGACCGGGACGAGCCCGGGCAGCCGGCGCGGCGGCGGCGAGAATAAGCCGACACGAATGGTGCTTATATTACTGGTTGTGCGCCGGTGACCCAAAACCGCCCGCTCGTCCCCGCAGCCTGACCTCTAAAAATGACAGCGCCCTCCACCTCCTGCCCGCTGGCAGGAAGAGGAGGGTGCTGCGCTTGGTAGAAAGCAACCGGCCCGCCGGGTGGCGGGAGGAGCAACCTTTAGCCGACTCCGTAGGTGGAGGACTTCAGGTACTCGCTCACGGCGGTCTCGTGGACGCGGAAGGAGCGCCCGACGCGGACTGCCGGCAGGTCGCCAGCGTGAACCAGACGGTAAACGGTCATCTTGGAGACTCGCATGATCTCTGCGACCTCAGCGACCGTCAGAAAGGTTCCCTTTTCTTCATTAACCATATTTATCTAACCCTTCAGCCCGTGGCGCGCTGTAGGCTTCCCCTCCCACAGGACGAACACGCACGTGCTTGAACCAGCCTATCGTGAAACTTGTGACTAGTACGACTTGAGTGGAAAAGTTTTCCCAGAAATCTATTTCTCGCCCAGAAAAACTCCGGCACAACAGGGTTCACTACTGTCCCGACTAGTCACGAGCGTTACATATATACCCCCACATCGGGGGAGGTAAAGGGACGCCTGTAATTCCCTGGGAATAGTCGCAGAGATAGGAGCGGCCCTCTACCCGGGCCTTTACTCGGCCCGTGGCCCGCCGCCTTAGCCCAGCTCCTGGGAGCGGGTGGCACAGGCCTCGGCCGCGCGGAAGAAGGCGCCACGCAGGCCGGACTCCTCCAGCTCACGCAGGGCGGCCACCGTCGTGCCGCCCGGCGAGGAGACGTTGATGCGCAGCTGGGAGGCCGAGTCGCCGGACTCGGCGAGCATCGCCCCGGCGCCGGCAGCGGCCTGGCCCGCCAGCTTCTCCGCCACGTCGCGCTTGAGCCCCAGCTGCACGCCGGCGTCCACGAGCGCCTCCGTGACCAAGAAGTAGTAGGCCGGCGCGGAGCCGGCCAGGGCGGTCACCGCGTCCATGTCGGCCTCGCCCACCGTTACAACCTCGCCAACCGCGCTAAGGAGCTCCTGCACGCCCTCCAGCTGCTCCTCCGTGACGCTGCGGCCCGGCGCGCAGGCGCACATGCCCTTGCCCACCAGCATGGGCGTATTGGGCATCACGCGCACCACCGGGGTCTTAGACCCCGCGGCCGTCTCCATGGCCTCCAGGGTCACGCCGGCGGCCATGGAGGCCACCACGGCACCCTCCGGCAGGCTGTCTGCCACTTCCTCCAGCACCGAGACGATCCCGTAGGGCTTCAAGCACGCGAAGACGTAGTCCGCGTCCTTGACGGCCGCGGAGTTGTCCGCCGTGGTGGTGACCCCGTAGGTGGTTTCCAGGTACTCGCTGCGGTCCTTGCTGCGGTTGGTCGCGGTGATATCGGCGCCTTCGTAGCCCTTAGCTACCAGCCCCGCAATGAGGGCCTCGCCGATATTTCCGCCGCCTAAAACTGTAATTTTCGTCATGTCCCCAGCCTGCCACAGCCGCCGCGGCCGCGGCCACCTTCCCTACCCTGCCGCGAGCCCAATCCCGCCGCGGGACCAACCCTGCCGCGGGCCCGATCCTGCCGCGGGACCGCCCCTGTCCCGGATAGACCAACACCCCGGGGCCGCCGGAGAATCGAACCGGCGCCCCGGGGTGCGGGAGCGAAAAGCTAGAAGCGTGCTCTAGAGGACCAAGATGAGCAGCGGGCCGAAGGTGAGCAGCAGGCCCACCACGGCGGCCAGGCCCATGGAGAAGCCGTCACGGGCGGTGCGCAGGGCGTGGACCACGCCGACCATGATGACGGTGACCAGCACGGCCAGGATGGAGACCAGGACGCCGTTGAAGCGGTCCCAGAGGATCTCGAAGCCCTTGAAGACCACCGCGCCCAGCACGATGCCGATTACGGCCAGCAGCACCACGGCCACCGGGTTGAGCTTCTCGTCCTCGCCGTCGGCGTCCGCGGCCACCTCGTCGGAAGCGTCCTGGCGGGCCAGCTCCTTGTCGGCCGCGCTGTCCTGCGCGGAGGTCGCGCTAAAGGCGGTCGCCCCGCCGGTGGCCGCAGCCGTAGCGGCCGGCTTGGCCGGGTCCTCGACGACCGGGATCTCGCCGGTCTCGTCCGCGCTAGCGGCCGCGATCCGCGGGTCCTTCGGCTCCTTGGCCGCAGCGGGCTGGGACTTGTCGGCCTTGGCAGTCTTGGCGGCCGGCTTCTTCGCCGCCGGGGCCGGCTCGTCGGTCACCTTCTGGATGACGGCGGTCGCGTCATCGGAGGGCTGGTGGGCCGCCTCGGTGCCGGCCTTGGCTTCCGCCTTCTTCGCGTCAGCCTTGGTCTCGGACGTCTTAACGTCGGCCTTGGCAGCGGCCTTGGTCTGAGACTTCGCAGCCGGTGCGTCGGCAGCGGTGGAGGCCTTGGCGCTCTTGGCGTCCTTGTCGTCCTTCGGGGCGGGGATGACCGGTGCCGGGGTATCCATGGGCACGCTGGAGTGCTTGGACTCGTGCGGGGCGGAGTCCACCTTGCTCAGGTTGCCGGTCAGCTCGGCCACGGAGACGCCGCCCTCGTCGAGGCTGCGGCGCCGGCGGCGGCGCTTCGGTTCCTCGCCCGCGGCGGAGTCGGCACCCTTGCTCGCCTTGTTGCGGGCCAGGAGCTCCGCCACGGTCAACTGTTTATCGTCAGCCATGTCTGTGTTGTCTTCCTATCCTTGACCCTTGTCCAGCCGGCGCAAGATGACACCCTCGCGCAGGGCCCACGGACAAATTTCCATTTTCTCTAAGCCTAATGCCCGCATCGAGGCTTCGGCCACTAAGGCACCCGCCACGATCTGGTGGGACCGGTCTGAACTTACCCCTTCCAGGTCCGCCCTGTCAGCCGCAGTCATGCGGGAGATGAAGCTAATCAGCTGGCGCAGGCCCGGCGCGGTCAGCGTGCGCTTAACAAACGGGCCTTCCGAGGACGGGGCCGCGCCGGTCAGGCGGGCCAGGGTACGCAGGGTCTTCGAGGTGCCCACGGCCATGCCAGCTGGGCCCTGGTCGCGCATGCGCTTGGTGGCGTCGACCAGCTCGGCGTCGATGTAGTCGCGCAGCATGCTGACCTTCTTCTTGGCCGGCGGATCGGTATCAAACCAGTTGTGGGTCAGGCGGCCCGCGCCCAGGTCCAGGGAGAAGGCCAGGTCCGGGAATTCTTCGGTGCCGGTGGTGAGCTCCAGGGAGCCGCCGCCAATGTCCATATTGGTGATGCGGCCGGCGGACCAGCCGTACCAGCGGCGCACCGCCAGGTAGGTCAGGCGCGCCTCATCCTCGCCGGAGAGGATCTCCAGCCGGACGCCGGTCTCCTTCTCCACCTCCTTGAGGACCTGCTCGGAGTTCTTCGCCGAACGCACCGCAGAGGTCGCGATCGGAATGAACTCGTCGCAGTTGAGCTTGTTGCCCAACTCGGCAGCCTCCTTGACGGCAGCCACCAGCTTCTTCACGCCCTTGGAGTGGATGTTGCCGTCCTTGTCCAGCTGCTCCACCAACCGCAGGGGAGTTTTCCAGTCACTCATGGGAGTGGGCCGCCCGCCGGTCTGGGCATCGACCGCCACGAGATGGACCGTGTTGCTCCCCACGTCTAATACACCTAATCGCACACGTCTAGCGTAGTAGGTCTACGGTATTAAAGTGTGAATCGCCCGAAGTCTAGTGAAGTTTATCTTGGTTTTCCGGCCTCCTCACCAGCCGGTAAATCGATCGCAGCCGGGACCGAATTGGCTCCAGATTTCCCCCGGGAGTGGTTCGAATTTACCGACGTCGATGACCCCTACCACGTCTTTTCCATCGACTTGACCTGGGTGGAGTCCTTCTACTCCTGTCAGTTCGGCACCGCAGCCTGCCCCGGTATCGACAGCAACCAGCCAGACGTCGGCTGCTGCGTACACGGCGCCTACATGGCCGACGAACAGGACCGCGATCAGCTCTACGATGCCGTGGCGAACATGCCGGCCAAGTACTGGCAGCACCGCCCCGCGGACACCGACGCCTACTTGGAGCGCCAGGAGCGCGCGGCCGACGACGAGCTCGAGCCCTGGCTGGTCTGGGACGAACTCGACGGCGACGACGGCGAGCCGGAGCCGGCGCTGAAGACCCCGCTGGTGGGCGGGGCGTGCATCTTCGCCAACCGCGCCGGCTGGGCCACGGGCGCCGGCTGCGCGCTGCACCAGTGGGCTATCGATGCCGACCAGGAGCTCACCGTGGTCAAACCGGAGGTCTGCTGGCAGCTGCCCCTGCGCCGCTACGAGGACTTCGAGGACCGCCCCGACGGGCAGGAGATCCTGCGCACCACCATCGGCGAATACGACCGCCGCGGCTGGGGCGACGGCGGCGAGGACTTCGACTGGTACTGCTCGTCCAACCCGTCCTGCCACACCAGCGCGGAGCCGATGTGGCGCTCCCAGCGCACCGAGCTCATCGCGCTCATGGGCGCCGAAAACTACCAGGTCCTCGCCGAGCACTGCACCGCCCGCGAGCAGGCCGCCCGCGCCGGCGTGCCGCTGCTCCAGCACCCGGCCAGCGCCGCGCGCAAGCAGTAGGAACACCCCCGCGCCTAAGGCCCCAAGAAAGGCGAAAGACCCGCGGCGCGCGGCCGCGGGGCGGGGCCCAAGCAAGGCTCGGGAAAGCCCGGAAAGGTTCGGCTAGAGGTCGAATTTGTAGCCCAGGCCGCGCACGGTCACCAGGTGCTTGGGCTGGGAGGGCTCGGCCTCAATCTTGGAGCGCAGGCGCTTGACGTGCACGTCCAGGGTCTTGGTGTCGCCGACGTAATCGGCGCCCCAGATGCGGTCGATGAGCTGACCGCGGGTCAGCACGCGGCCGGCGTTGCGCAGCAGGTATTCCAGCAGGTCGAATTCCTTCAGCGGCATGGGCACCGGGTCGCCGTCCACGCAGACGGTGTGGCGCTCGACGTCCATGCGCACACGGCCGCCTTCCAGGATCTGCTCGTCGAAGTCCTGCTCCTCGGCCGCCGGGGCGGCCTCGTGGCCGCGGCGCAGGACCGCGCGGATGCGGGCGATGAGCTCGCGGGAGGAGTACGGCTTGGTCACGTAGTCGTCAGCACCCAGCTCCAGGCCGACGACCTTGTCGATCTCGGAGTCGCGGGCGGTGACCATGATGACGGGCACGGAGGAGATGGCGCGCAGTTGCTTGCAGACGTCGGTGCCGGACATGCCGGGCAGCATCAGGTCGAGCAGGACGATGTCAACGCTGTTGTTGGCGAACTTGTCCAGCGCGGTCTGGCCGTCGTGGGCCACGATCGGGCTAAAGCCCTCCTTCCGCAGTAGGAACGCCAGTGGATCAGCCAAGGACTCCTCGTCTTCCACGATGAGGATGGTCGTCATGATGCTTTATCCTTTCGCCTTGCTGCCACCCGGGCGACTGCGTTGTGCAGACCCGACGTAGCTTTATTCTCACTCTTGTTGTCCGTGTCCGGGGGACCTTCCGCCGGGGCTGGTTCGTGATAAATAGGAAGCTCGATGGTGAACGTGGACCCGGTGCCGGGCCGCGACCATAGCTTAATATTGCCACCATGGTTGGCCACCACGTGCTTCACTATGGCTAATCCTAAGCCAGTGCCGCCCGTTTGCCGGGATCGGGCCTTGTCTACCCGGTAAAAGCGCTCAAAGACGCGCTTTTGGTTCTCCGGGGCGATGCCGATGCCGCGGTCGGTGACCCGGATGTGCACGATGTCGGTGCCCACCACCTTCTGCGAGATGGACACCGGCAGCGCCTCCGGCGAGTAGTTGATGGCATTCGTAATCAGGTTGGACACCGCGGTGACCAGCAGCGGCTTGTCGCCCCAGATGAGCACCCCGCTGTTGCTGCCACGGATGAGGTCGATGTTATGGTTGTCGGCGGCCAGCTGGTTGCGCTGGATCGCCTCGTCGATAACGTCGTCGATGCGCAGCGGCTCCATCTCCGGCAGCGCCTCCGCGCCCTGCAGCTTGGACAGGGAAATCAGCTCGGTGACCATCTCCGCCATGCGGTTGGCCTCCTGGTGGGCCTTGGCCCCGAAGTACTTGACGTGCTCCGGGTCCTCCGGGTCCTCCAGCAGTGCCTCGGTGAGCAGGGCGATGCCCCCGACCGGGGTCTTGAGCTCGTGGGAGACGTTGGCCACGAAGTCGCGGCGGGCGTTTTCCATGCGCACGTGCTCGGACTCATCGGTGCCGAAGACGGTGATAAACCGGTTGTCGTTCAGGGTCAGCGGCTTAATCAGCGCGTGCACCTGGGTCACGCGGTTGCCGGTGCGCCGCTTCGGGATGGACAGGTCGAGGCCGCGTTCCTCGTGGTCCTCGTAGACCTCCTGGGCGACCTGCCACACGTCCGGGCGCACCGCGCGATCGTGGACCAGGGACATGGTGTGCGCGGCCGGGTTCGACAGGATGACGTCGCCGCCGCGGTCGACCACCACCACGCCGGTGTTCGCGCCCTGGATGGTCAGGTGCAGCACCTGGCTGACGGTGGTGACCTGGTTCGAGTCCGCGGTCGCCGTCGTGCGGAAACGCTGGATCCGCCCGCGCACCCAGCGCACCAAGGGCAGGGCCAGTGCGCAGACCACTGCACCGGCCACAAATGCCAGAACGTTTCCCACGCTCGCGCCTTCCTCGGTTGTAAACGCCCGGAGGACCCCGCAGATCACCGACTTGTCCGATCCTGGGCCCGCGGGCACGGCTAGATAGTTTTCGTGCCTACCTAAATGCTACTTGCCGCCCTGGGCCGCAACGGCGGCAGCCCCGGCTTCGGCAGCTTCCGGATCCAGGTAGGTACCGCCCGGGTTGACTACCTTGCCGGAGGCGTCCACCTCGTAGACCAGCGGGATGCCGGTCGGGATGTTCAGGCCGGCGATGTCCTCGTCCGAAATCTGATCCAGGTGCTTGACCAGCGCACGCAGGGAGTTGCCGTGCGCGGCGACCAGGACCTTCTCGCCGTTTTTCACGCGCGGCAGGATCTCTTCCTCGAAGTAGGGCACCAGGCGGGCGACGACGTCCTTGAGGCACTCGGTGCGCGGGACCTGGTCCAGGTCCGCGTAGCGCGGATCCTCCGACTGGGAGTATTCCGCGTCATCGGCCAGCTCGGGCGGCGGGGTGTCGTAGGAGCGGCGCCACGCCATGAACTGCTCTTCGCCGAACTTGTCCTTGGTCTCGGCCTTGTTCAGGCCCTGCAGGGCGCCGTAGTGGCGCTCGTTGAGGCGCCAGTCGCGGGTGACCGGGATCCAGTGGCGGTCGGCCGCGTTCAGCGCGATGTTCGCCGTGCGGATAGCGCGGCGCAGCAGGGAGGTGTACAGCACGTCAGGCAGGAGGTTTTCAGAAGCCAGCAGCTCGCCGCCGCGCTTGGCCTCGGCCTCCCCCTTCTCGGTCAGGTCGACATCCACCCAGCCGGTGAACTGGTTGGACTCGTTCCATTGGGATTGTCCGTGACGCAATAGGATGAGTTTTCCGTTAGTCATGCCTCCAGCATGCCACGAAACGGGCTGCACCGCCGCGAAATTCTAGCCCCCGGTGGCATGACGCGGATGACAGTTGGGGATCTCCGCGGTCAGCGCGCGCTGGTAGACCGCCACCAGCTCGGTGGCCGCGGCCTCCCAGCTAAAGCGCTCGGCGTGCGGCACGGCCGCCTCCCCCATCGCGATGCGCCGCTCGTCATCATCGAGCAGCTCCTCCAGCGCGTCGGCCCAGTCCTCCGGCTCGTGCGAGTCCACCAGCAGGCCGGTCACGCCGTCCTCGACGGCGATCGGCAGGCCGCCGACGCGGGCGGCCACCACCGGGGTGCCGGAGGCCTGGGCCTCCACGGCCACCAGCCCGAAGGACTCGTTGTAGCTGGGCACGGCCACTATATCCGCGGCCTGGTAGAGCGCCACCAGCTCCTCCGGCGGGCGCGGGCTTAAAAAACGCACGCGGCGGTCCACTCCCAGCTCGCGCGCCAGGTCCGCGTAGGCCTGCGGGCTGGCCCCGGCCCCGGACGGCCCGCCGCAGATGACCACGCGGAGGTTGCGCAGCGGTTCCCGGCGGAAGATCTCCGCGGTGGCGCGGATGAGTACCTCCGGGCCCTTGAATTTCTGCAGGCGCCCCACGAACGCGATGACCTTGCTGTGCAGCGGCAGGCCCAGCTCGCGGCGGGCGCGTTCGGTGTTGCGGTCGCTGCCCGGGGTAAACAGCTTGGTGTCCGCGCCCGGCGCGACGGTGACGATCCGCTCGGCCGGGGCGTCGTAGTGCTCGGCCAGCTCGCGGGCCTCGTCGACGGTGTTGACCACCAGCAGGTCGGCGTTGTCCACCAGCTGCTGCTCGCAGATGCGCCGGGCCTCGGATTCGCGGGCGTCGTCGTCGCTGCGGTAGGCGTTTTTCACCGCGGCGAGGGTGTGCGCGGTGTGCACCAGCGGCACGCCCCACAGGTCCCGCAGCAGCCAGCCCACCTGGCCGGAGAGCCAGTAGTGGGAGTGGATGATGTCGTAGTGCAGGCCGTGGCACTTGACGTATTCGACCATCCCGCCGGCAAAGGCGGCCAGCTGCGTGGGCAGGTCTTCCTTCTCCAGCCCCTCGTAAGGCCCGGCCACCACGTTGATGACCCGCAGGTGCTCGCTAACTTCTACGACCTCGCCCTGGCTGGGCCGGGTCGCCCGGGTATATACGTCTACTTCAACGCCCTGCAGCGCCAGTTCCTTGGCGGTGTTGAGCACGTAAACGTTCATCCCCCCGGCATCGCCCGTCCCGGGCTGCTCGATGGGGGAAGTGTGCATTGAAATCATCGCCACGCGCATGGCGCCCCAGTCTAATACCGCCGGGGCCCTTAGCGCCGCGGTGTTGCCTGCGTCACCGCCTCCCAGGACGCCGCCGACGCCGGGACCAATCCCGCGCCGTGCGGCCGCGCGTTGCCGCGTCGTTATACTAGGGGAAGCACAACCTACGCTTGCGAAAGTTTCCCCGATTCTTAGAGGTTAGAACCCATGTCAGCATTCGAGACCAAGGCTTGGCTCCAGCACTACCCCGAGTGGACCCCGCACTCCCTCGACTACGGCGAGACCACGCTGCTCGACATCTACGACAACAACCTGGCCATCAACGCCGAAAAGCCCGCCACCTGGTTCTTCGGCCGCACCCAGTCCTATGCGGATCTGGACCGCCAGGTCAACCGCGCCGCCGCGGGGCTCAAGGCCTTCGGCGTGCGCCCGGGCGACCGCGTCGCGCTGGTCATGCCCAACTGCCCGCAGCACGTCGCCGCCTTCTGGGCGGTGCTCAAGCTGGGCGGCATCGTGGTCGAGCACAACCCGCTGTATACCGCCCACGAGCTGGAGGGCCTGTTCCAGGACCACGGCGCGCGCATCGCCATCGCCTGGGACTCCACAGCCGGCACGCTGGAGAAGCTGCGCGGCACCACGGATCTGGAAACGGTGGTCTCGGTCAACATGATCGAGGCCATGCCGACTCTCAAGCGCGCGGCCCTGCGCCTGCCCTTCCTCAAGTCGCAGCGCGAGCAGCTGTCCCAGCCCGCCCAGAACACCGTCCCGTGGGACACCCTGATCGGCAACGCCATCGGCGGCGACGGCCAGGACCTGAAGGAGCCGGAGGGAATTGACCGCGACACCACCGCGCTCATCCTCTACACCTCCGGCACCACCGGCAAGCCCAAGGGCGCGGAGCTGACCCACGGCTCCCTGTTCGCCAACCTGCTCCAGGGCAAGGCCTGGGTGCCGGGCCTGGGCGAGCAGGAAGAGCGCATGCTGACCGCGCTGCCGATGTTCCACGCCTACGGCATGACCATGAACATCACGCTCTCCCAGCTCATCGGCGGCGAGCTGGTCATGCTGCCGGCGCCGAAGATCCCGCTGGTCATGGACGTGATGAAGAAGCACACGCCCACCTGGGTGCCGGGCGTGCCGACGCTCTACGAGAAGATCGTGGAAGCCGCCGAGGAGCAAAACATCCCGATCAAGGGCATCCGCGCCGCCTTCTCCGGTGCCGCCACCCTGCCGGTGGACACCGTGGAGAAGTGGGAGAAGTACACCGACGGCCTGCTGGTGGAAGGCTACGGCCTGACCGAGTGCTCGCCCATCATCGTGGGCAATCCGATGTCCACCGACCGCCGCCCGGGGTACGTGGGCATCCCCTTCCCGGACACCGAAATCCGGATCGCCAACCCGGAGAACCTGGACGAGACCATGCCGGACGGCCAGGAGGGCGAGATTTTGGCCCGCGGCCCGCAGGTCTTCAAGGGCTACCACAACAACCCGGAGGCCACCGCCGCCGCCTTCCACGACGGCTGGTTCCGCACCGGGGACCTGGGAGTGATGGAAGAAGACGGCTTCATCCGCCTGGTCAGCCGCATCAAGGAGGTCATCATCACCGGCGGATTCAACGTCTACCCGGCGGAGGTCGAAGAGGCCCTGCGCGTGCACGATGCCATCAAGGACATCGCGGTCGTCGGCCGCCCGCGCCCGGACGGCTCCGAGGACGTCGTGGCCTGCGTGGAGCTCAACGACGGCGCCGCCCTGGATCCGGAAGGCCTGAAGGAGTTCGCCCGCAAGCGCCTGACCCGCTACAAGGTCCCGCGCACCTTCTACCACTTCGAGGCCCTGGCCAAGGACCAGATGGGCAAGATCCGCCGCCGCGAAGTCCAGGACGACCTCCTGCAGCGCCTGGCCCAAGAGCGCAAGTAGCCCCCGCGCCGCGGCCACCCCGACCCGGCGCTCGCCAAACCCCCGCCACCCCGGCGGGGGTAAATTTTTTCGCCACACCTCCCAAAAACATGAGGATTAAATCATGTTTAAGGTAGGCTTGCGAGCTGTATAGTTTTGTTCTCCTACGGAAGGTAATCGCACTCGTATGTTGGCCTATGAGACCCGAGCCTGGACCCAGCACTACGGCGACTGGACCCCCGCGGAAGTGGAAATAGGCAACGAAACCCTCGTGGACGTCTACCAGCGCAATCTCTCCGAAAACGGGGACCGCCCGGCCACCTATTTCTTCGGCCGCACCCTCACCTACACCGAGCTGGACCAGCAGGTCCGAGCCGCCGCGGCCGGGCTCAAGGCCTTCGGCATCCGCCCGGGCGACCGGGTGGCCATCGTGCTGCCGAACTGCCCGCAGCACATCATCGCCTTCCACGCCGTACTACATCTGGGCGCCACCGTGGTCGAGCACAACCCGCTCTACACCAGCTACGAGCTGGAGGGCCTGTTCAGCGACCACGGCGCCCGCGTGGCCATCGCCTGGGACAAGGCCGCCGCCACCCTGGAGCCGCTGCGCTCGACCACCACTTTGGAGACCATCATCTCCGTCGACATGACTGAGGCCATGCCGCGCCTGCAGCAGCTAGCCCTCAAGCTGCCGGTGCCGCCCATCAAGGCCAAGCGGGAACAGCTCACCGCCCCGGCCCCGGGGTCGGTCCCCTGGTCCACGCTGCTCAGCTCCGCCATCGGCGGCGACGGCCGCAACCTCACCCCGGCGGATATCCGTCCGGCCGACCCGGCGCTCATCCTCTACACCTCCGGTACCACCGGTGCGCCCAAGGGCGCGGTGCTCACCCACCGCAACCTGCAGTCCAACTGCCTGATGGCCATCGCCTGGGTGCCCAACCTGGGCGAGGAACCCGAGCGCTTCCTGGCCGCCCTCCCGCTCTTCCACGCCTACGGCATGACCGCGGTGTGCACGATGTCCATCTTCGTCGGCGCTGAGGTTATCCTGCTGCCCGCCCCGAAGATGGACCTCATCCTGGGCGTGGTCAAAAAGCACATGCCTACCTGGTTCCCGGGCGTGCCGACGCTTTACGAGAAGCTCGCCGACGCCGCCAAGGACAAGGGCGTGAGCCTCAAGGGCATCAAGAAGTCCTTCTCGGGTGCGGCCACCCTGCCGGTCGCCACGGTGGAAAAGTGGGAGGCAACCACCGGCGGAATGCTGGTGGAAGGCTACGGCCTGACGGAGACCTCCCCGGTCATCTGCGGCAACCCGATGAACGAGCACCGCCGCCCCGGCTACATCGGCCTCCCCTTCCCCAATACTGAGGCCCGCGTGGCCGATCCGGACGATCCCTCGGTCACCCTGCCGGACGGCGAGGAAGGCGAGCTGCTCGTCCGCGGCCCGCAGGTCTTTTCCGGCTACCTCAACAACCCGGAAGCGACCGAGAAGTCCTTCTACAAGGACTGGTTCCGCACCGGCGATATGGCCGTCATGGAAGAAGACGGCTTCATTCGCCTGGTCGCCCGCATCAAGGAGGTCATCATCACCGGCGGCTTCAACGTCTACCCCGCGGAGGTCGAGGAAACGATCCTCTCCCACCCGGACGTCACCGACGTAGCCGTGGTGGGCCGCCCCCGCAAGGACGGCTCCGAGGACGTCGTCGCCTGCGTGACCCTCCGCGACGGCGCCGCCTTGGACCCGCAGGGCATGCAGGACTTCGCCCGACAGCGCCTGACCCGCTACAAGGTCCCGCGCACCTTCTACCACTTCGAGGAACTCGCCCGCGACCAGATGGGCAAGATCCGCCGCCGCGAGGTCCAAGCCGACCTGCTCGAGCTCCTCCAACGCTAAGACAGCGCCCCCAACCCGACGGGAACACCGACCCCACCAACCCCCGTCGGGAATTATCTACCCCTATCACTCAACGCAGCCATCCCCGCCGGCCGCACCCGCACCCCACGCACAAAAGCCGATATTTCCCCCCCCTAACCTTCCAAGAAATATCGACCCCGGTCACCGCGAAAAACCGTTTCCCCAGTTCACCAACCGGCGAAACGGTCAGAGGCCGATAATTTCCCACGCACTCCCACCACGCGCGCGCCCCCACGCGCGACCCTCGCGCCTAGCGCACCGGCTGCGGCTGCCGGGCCGCGCGGGCCCCGCTCAGGTCCGCAAAGACCGCGGTGTTGAAGGCGAACGCCTCTTGGGCCTCCGCAATCAGCGCCTCCCGCTCGCTAGCGCTCAGCGGCAGCTCGTCCAGCTGGCAGCGGTAGGCCGCCCGGTACGGCGGAATCTTGCCGATGGCGGCGAAATCGTAGAAGCGCAACGCGTCCGCGTCGATGTCGTAGATGGTGCCCAGCCGCGCCGCGATGACCTGGCCGCCGGAGATATCCCCCAGGTAGCGCACGTAGTGGTGCGCGATAACCCGGGCCGCCTCATCTTCGCCCAGCGACTCCAAGCGGGCCACGTAGCGCGCGGTGGCCGGCAGAATCCGGACCTTCTCACGCCAGTCGGAACCCATCATGTTTGCCAGGTCGTTCTCCAGGGCCGGCCGGCGCTCCAGGCGCGGGTCCGCCACCGCAGACCCCAGCGCGGTGTGTGCTACCCGCCGCACGGTGGTCTCCAGCGCGTCGTAGATAAACCACAGCTGGCCGGTCAGGGCGTGCACCGCCTCCGCGTCCAGGCCGCCCCTAATCAGCGCGGTCATGAACTCCGAGCCTTCCGCGCCCTCGTGTGCCCGCGCCGTCTCGTCCCGCAACGTCTGGGACAGCGGCTGGACCACTTGAGTGCGTTCCGTCATCGTGGCAGTCGAGGCCATTGTTGTTCTCCTTCCGAGTACGCAGTGCGCAAAGCGCGCCCGCCGCCAAGGCCTCCGTGGAACTGACCTCAGCTCGTTCATTTCCTACATATTAAGGTTTGCCTTACCTGAAAGTACAGGGGTGGAAGCGAAGATCAAACCAATGTATGACACCTCATACCCCACCCCCAGGCAGCGGGCAGGCCACACTCAGTCTGGGACACAAGCTCAACCCGAACCACAGCTATTCCCAGCCTTTCCCGCAACGGATATGGAAAGATAAAGAGACTTCACCGCCCCATCAAGAGGAGACAAAACCATGGAAATGTCGACGATTACCGAGTGGATGTTCGCCGCCGAAATCCCCATCCCGGACGACATCTATGCCTGCTCATCGAGGGAGAGCAGCCCTACGCCGCCTTCAAGACCTTCCGCGACTCCGCGGTATTTACCTCCAAGCGCCTCATCGTCCGCGACGCCCAGGGCCTGTCCGGCAAGAAGGTGGAAATCTATTCGCTCCCCTACAGCGCCATCAACATGTGGTCGAGCGAAAATGCTGGCAAGATGTTTGACTTCACCGCCGAGGTCGAGCTGTGGACGCGCGCCGGCCACATCAAGATCAAACTCGGCCGGGACGTGGACGTTCGCCGCATCGACTCCCTCATCGCCCACGCCGCGCTCAGCCACTAAGCGCTGCCAAGGTCCACCCCAACAGCCGAGCACCACAAGCTAAAGACTCACCCCACCGAGCCCCTAGTTACCCAGCCGGCGGGCCAGGTAACGGCCGGTCACCGACTGCGGGGAGTCCGCCACCTGGTCGGGCGTGCCGGTGGCGAGAATCTCCCCGCCGTCCTCACCGCCGCCTGGGCCTAAGTCGATGATGTAGTCGGCATCCGCGATGAGGTTGAGGTCGTGCTCGATGACGATAACCGTCGCGCCGCGCTTGGTCAGCGCGTCGAGCACGGACACCAGCGTGCGGACATCGAGCGGGTGCAGGCCCACGCTGGGCTCGTCCAGCACGAAGACCGCGTCGCTGTGGTCGCGGTTCATCTGACTGACCAGCTTGAGGCGCTGGGCCTCCCCGCCGGACAGGGCCGGGGTCGCCTCCCCCAGCGTCAGGTAGCCCAGGCCAAGGTCATCGAGTTCCGCCAGCTTCTTGTGCACCCGCGGCAGGTCCTCCGTAAACTGCAGCGCCTCGTGGGCGGTGCGCCCGAGCAGCTCGGGCAGGCTTAGACCGTTGCGCTGGTAGCGGTTAGCCTCCGGGGCGTAGCGGCTGCCGTCGCACTCCGGGCAGACGATCTCCACGTCGGGTAGGAACTGCACGTCCAGAGTCACCTCCCCGGTCCCCTTGCACCGCGGGCACGCTAGCGAGCCGGTGTTGTAGGAAAAGTCCGAGGCGCTCAGCCCGTCCTCGCGCGCTGCCTCCACCGCGGCGTAGGCCTTGCGCAGCTCGTCCAGGACGCCGGAGTAGGTAGCCACGGTCGAGCGGACGTTCTGGCCGATCGGGCTAGCGTCAATCAGCTGGACCCGCATGCCCTCCGGGGCTTTCAGGTCGCTGACGTGCGCGGGTAGCGCCGCCGACTGCGCCCGGGCTTGAAGGGCGGGTACGAGGGATTCCAGTAGCAGCGTGCTCTTTCCGGAGCCGGATACGCCGGTGATCGCGGTCAGCCGCCCCAGCGGGATATCCACGCTCAACGGCTTGACCGTGTGGATGGCGTCGGCCTCGAGGTGGATCGCCCCGAGTCCGAAGACCTCGTCCGCCGCGGCGGCGATTCGCGTCGGGGTGAAGTGATCGCCGGAGAGGAATTCACCCAGCAAGGAATGGGAGTCCTGGGCGACCGCGTCGGGGTGCCCCTCGGCGATGACGGTGCCGCCCTTGCTTCCGGAGCCCGGGCCGATTTCCACCAGCCAGTCCGCCTTATTGAGGATCTGTACGTCGTGGTCGACGAAGACCACCGAGTTGCCGTCGGTGAGCAGATCCCGCATCACGCCCAGCAGGCCGTCGACGTTGACCGGGTGCAGCCCGATAGAGGGCTCGTCCAGCACATACAGGACGCCGGTGGTGCGGTTGCGCACCGCGCGGGCGAGCTGCACGCGCTGGCGCTCCCCCATGGACAGCGTGGATCCGGCCCGGTCCAAGGAGAGATACCCCAGGCCGAGCTCAACCAGGCGGCGGGCCATACCGGTGAGAGTGTCGACCAGCGCGCCTGCCATGTCCTGCATCTCCTGCGGGACCTCGGCGGGCACGCCCTGGGCCCAGGCCAGCACGTCGTCCAGGCTCATGGCGGTGACATCAGCCAGGTTGCGCTCGCCGATGCGCGGCTGCCGCGCCGCCGGACTCAACCGGGTGCCCTGGCAGTCCGGGCAGATGTCTTCCTTCAGGAAGCGGTTGACCTTCGCCAAGCGCTTCTCGGTGTCGGCGCGCTCCAGCTCCTTCGTCACGGTCAGCCGGGCATTGCGGAACGTGAAATCTAGCTCGTGCACGCCCTTCTTACTCGTAACCGTGATGTGCTTCTTTTCCTCGGGGCCGTCGAAGACAACCTGCCGTTCCCAGTCCTCGAGCTCGCTCCACGGAACGTCGGTGCGCACGCCGAACTCCCGCGCGATGTCCGGCTGCACGTTGAAGCCGAACATCTGCCACGGAACCACCGCACCCTCGTCGATGGTTTTCGACGGATCGGGCACGAGCGCCGCGTCATCGACCGCGCGCACCAGCGCGGTGCCCTGGCACGTAGCGCACGCGCCCGTGGAGTTAAAGGACAGCTCCTCCGCGCCCGGCGCCTTGACCTGCTCGCCGCAGGTGGGGCACATAAACGGCGTCTCCGCGGCGACATCAATGGTGGGCGCTACCCGGTGCCCGCGCGGGCAGACGTGGGAGCTCAGCCGGGAGAACATCAGGCGCACCACGTTGAGCAGCTCTGTCGAGGTACCGAAGGTGGAGCGAATCCCCGGCATCGCCGGACGCTGGCGCAGGGCCAGTGCGGCCGGGATGTGCTCGACGGAGTCTACGGCCGCGCGCGGGCTCTGCGTCATCCGCCGCCGCGTATACGTCGACAGGGCCTCGATGTACCGGCGAGAGCCCTCCGCATACAGCACACCCCGCGCCAAGGAGGACTTGCCCGAGCCGGACACGCCGGCGATGCCCACCAGCGAGTACAGGGGAATATCAACGTCCACGGAGCGCAGGTTGTTCACCCGCGCGGCGCGGACCCGGATGCGGTCAGGGATAGTCATAGCTTCACCGTACCCCGGCCAGGAAAGCCCCTCCGCGTCTGTTTTCCGTCTCGGTGCTTAACGATGCCCCACAGCCGGCCACGGTTTCACCGGCGAAGCAGACCGGTCCGTCGAAACATAAAGAGCGGAATGCGTACAATTTGCAAGAACCCTACGCACCGACTGCGGAGGAGAAGCTTGGCTCACCAGCCCGTCTGTTTTAAGTTCGGCCATGATAACGTCAACCGGCTGCACGTCGAGGTGCTGCGGGTCCATGAGGGTGCAGCCTATGCGAATGTCGAACTTCTCAAACGGAACACCGTGCAACAGCATGTTCGTGCGTAACAGCGCGTGGTTGGTCGGGTTGATTTCCTGGCCGTACAGGCCGTCCTCGATGTTGTCGATACCGAGGTGTTTGGCAAACCGGAACAGCAAAGCCCCGGAACCGGTACATGAGTCGCACAAGCCTACGGATTGGATACAAGAGTGGAGCGAAGCCTGCCGTCACTTATCGGGGTTTACCAGGAGGAAAACGGCAACAAGGATACCCATCTAGCGCCGGATGGAGCTACCACGTAGCGCAGACGCTTCGGCCCCGGAAGAACTGCCGGGCATACTGAACCGTTGTGTCACCGCCGCCAAAGGATGCGCCAAAAGGTTCTGATAGCGCTAAAAACTGTCGATATTCCTCTTCTTCACTGGAGAAGTCAAAGCAAGCTGTCCTCTTAATGCCGCCGAAACGAGCAAGCATCTAGATTCAACGAGCTTGTTTCGTGATCCCTCCGCTAGAGCCTCAACGTTTGAATGAATGTCGAGATTAAGGTCAATGAGACGCAAGATTTCCTTTTGCTCTTGGATACTCGGTAGTTCATAGGGGAACGCCTTAATTACCTTTTGAGAGATATTTGGTTGAGCGCCACCTTTACCTAATGCAATGAACTTAATTCGATTTGCCCGTAGGTAAAAAAAGAGGAACCGCTCAAGTGTGTGCTCCGCACTCCTCGCGACGGCTATTGCCTGGTTGGTCGCAGCGTCCATAGCAAGAATGCCGACCTTACCGATGGTGGCGCCGTACATCGCGATGGCGACGGATCCCTTGGGGAAAACCTTCGCACTTGAGTTCTTAATAGCAAGCTCGGTGATACGCTCCTCCGTCTCGGAGATTACGCCATCCGGCAATTCTCCGGACTTTACCCATGGAATGTCCCCGGTATAGTAATCCGGGTTCTTTCGAGATGGTGTACCACCGGAAGACCATTTAAAGGATTCACCAAGGGTTGTGGATATCCAATCCTCTCGACGGACGCCGCGTTGGTTGCGCCATTCTTCAGTGAGCTGGCCCCGAATCGCCGCCTCTAAGAGGCTCTCAGTTCGACGATCAGCCCCCTCCAAGAACACTTCGATACGGTCGACTGCCTTGTCGATCCTCTGCAGGTTCTCCGCAAGCTTTTCGATGATTCCTTGTTGCTCTTCAAGCGGAGGAAGGGGAAATGGAAATTGCTCCAGAAACCACTTAGGGACTCTTTGTTGGCCTACTGCACCTGCCATAACTTCTTTTGCTTGAGCTCGAAACGTGTGTTGTCGGACAAAGGCATGTAAGAACCTAGAGTTGAGAGCAGGCGATGGCCTAAGAACGAAAAACTCTGTCGAGCCATATCCGAGCCCATTAAGCAGATCAGGGACGATTGCAGATTTACCGTTCTCCATACACGGTGTGATCTTGGCGAAAAGGACATCGCCGGTTTGAAAAGATGTATAGCCTTTAGCGACTTGTTGCAGCTTTCTAAAATCAGGGTCTTCGATCTGCCCCGTCACATCTGATACCGCGGCCATTGGTACAAAGGTTACATCTGTTTCGACAGGAACAGACGAAATATTGTCTCTAGAAGGGTTCACTTTGCAGGCCGAACCGAGCCGAACCCATTTCCAGTGTTTAGGGATCGGGTACGGTTGTTCTTCTTTGGGGATGAGCGCCTCGTCAGGGATACCGTCGAAGTCCTCGACCAGAGGGAGGGATTTCATTCGTGCCATCAGACTTCCTCACCGTCTTGGAGATCGGCAGCAAGGGAGCGGAGCAGGCCAAGAGCTTCCTCGAGGAGGTCTGCCGCTTCGTTGATCTGCTCGGCAGGGTCGTAGGAAGCCCAATCGATCTGTTCAGCTTCCTCCTGAACCAGACCAATATCGAGCGTGTCGTCCTTGTCTCGAATCTCCTCTCGGCTGAAACGAGTCCACCGTTCATCCTCAATGCTCGCCCGGTCGGGAGCGGTGTAGACGGCTTCGAAACTAGCGAAGTGCTCTGTTGCTAGCGGGTTCCGCTTACCAAATGAAGGCATGTTGGTACGCAAATCGTAGTACCAAACCTCTTTGGTATTGCCGTTATCGGTGCGACCTCGTTCGAAGAAGAGAACATTGGTTTTTACGCCTTGGGCATAGAAAATTCCTGTTGGCAGGCGCAAGATGGTGTGCAAATTGCACTTATCCATCAGGTCTTCACGAATCCTGCGGCCGTCTCCGTCAGCAAACAAAACGTTGTCCGGCAAAACGACTGCAGCGCGCCCACCTGGTTTAAGACTGCGGTAGATGTGCTGCAAAAAGTTCAGCTGCTTGTTCGACGTTGGGAAAGTAAGGTCATCGCGAGTGGCGCGTTCACCACCACGCTTCGTTCCAAACGGCGGGTTGGTAAGTACAACATCGTAGCCCTTGACATCCTTTCCCAACGGGGACAGGGTGTCGCCCAACAAAATAGGTGCTTCAATCCCGTGCAGCATCGCGTTCATCAGCGCAAGCCTATGCGTATCGCGGACGAGCTCAACTCCAGTGAAAGCTTCCTTGACCTCAAAATTGGCTTCGATTTCACTGAGGTCAAAGAAGTCGGCAGTTTGTTGTCTCACGTGCTCACTGGCCGCGATCATGAACCCAAAAGTTCCACAAGCGGGATCGTTACAGCGCTCTCCGGGCTGGGGGTTGACGAGTCGGACCATGACGTCAATGAGTACGCGGGGCGTAAAGTACTGACCAGCCCCGGATTTCTTCTCATTAGCGTTCTTCTCGAGTAGACCTTCATAGAGATTACCGAGGCCCTCCTCGCGCGCAGAAAACCAGTCGAGCTCATCAATGGACGAGATAATCTTCTCGAGGTTCTTCGGCTCGTCGATGGTCGTCGACGCCCCAGTGTAGATCTGTCGAACCGGCCCACGTGCTTCTTCGCCTAGGCGCTGGAGCAAGTCTCGGTAGTAGTGCTTCAGGTCAACACCTGATTTTGCCCGCAGCACATCCCAGCGGTATTCAACAGGAATTCCCACCTCCGCACCGGTTTCCTTCGCCATCTTCAAAAAGAGGATGTAGGTCAGCTCAGTAACGTACTCGTGGTATGTGATTCCGTCATCACGAAGCACATTCGAGAGGTTCCAGAGCTTGGCGACAATTTCTTTGTTATTCACGCGATACTCTCTTCAGTTTCGTAAAGATATTTGTTGAACTCATTGATCACGCTGTCGAGGTTACCTCCGAAAGCGATATCGACACGGGTAAAACCTCCTTGCTGCCGGAACCGAGGGTCTTCATCAAACACCTCAGGCGTAAGAAGGAGCTCGTTCTCCAGATACTGCTCAACTCGCGATAGCCACCCAAGCTCTACCTTGGAAAAGCTATGCCCAGCTTTGAGCTTGCTGACCGCGTTTCTAACGCGTTCTTCGTGGCTGACCAGTGGTGAGCCGAGTGCGTATCGTCGGACAAGTGAGATGATGTCGGCAGCGATCTCTTTGTTGGACAACTGAGATACGGCACTCGATAGCTTCTGCTCAGTAAACCCTTCACGATCGAGGGCAAGTTTCAGCGACTTCAACTGCCCGCGGGTCAAATCAGCCGGGCGTGTACAGATGATGTTGAGTGCGGCGATTTCATTGGTGTTGTTCTTGATGAATTGGGTGAATTCATCAAGGTAGTCACCTGGTGAGGCACTGTCACCGAAATCTCGTGTATGGGTGAGGAGTTCATCGGGTTGGTGCGAGATCACCACGCGACGTGGCTCGCCGAGCGTGGTGGAATCCAGGTAGGCGAACAGTTCCGCATGGTCATGCACCCACGCAGCAGCGTCAGCGGGTGAAAGCTGCTTGAGCTGGTCGATAACCGTCGACATCGACTGCCCACCAGCAAGGTCGGTGACCTGCTCGGCGGCTGCTGCTTTCATACGCTGCTTGCGACGCTGAAGCTTAGCCACGATTTGCTCAATAACTGATTTCTGGGAGTCTTCGTCGTCAATGACGGTGAGGCCTTCGAGCAGATCGGTGAAGCGGGTGTTGGGATTGACCACAACTGGTTTCATCGTGTTGACCTGCTCGAGAGCATCGTAGACCCCGACTGGATCGTAGATATCGAACTTGTCCTTGTCGATTTCCGAGCACAACCGTGTGGCACGACCTAGCATCTGTTCAAACAGGATGCGAGACTTCACTCGCCGCATGAACACCAATGACGTAATGGATGGCACATCAATGCCGGTGGTCAGTAGGTCAACGGTAACGACAATCGACGGGTAGCGTTCATTCTTGAAGCGCTTGATCGCTTCCTGAATCTTCTTCTTGTTACCGCCCGCTACACTGCCGGTGATCTTCATGATCGCTTCCGGCTCGACACCACTGGCCGCATAGATTTCCTTCAAAATCGCCACGATCATGTCCGCATGCGCGTCATCAACAGCGTAGATGAGTGCCTTGCCGAATTGATCGGGTGAGCTCGGGTCGAGATCACGAGCAATCTCGGCCAAGACGGTTCGGTTGAATTCCTCAGTGATGACCTGCCGATTGAACTGTTCAACATCGAAGGTCACCTCATCAGCGAGTTCCTCGCTGTTGGTGATTTCACCGGTCTGCGGATCGTAAATCGGCAGTGTCTCGCCTTTACCAAAGGAAATCCCGTCCGTAGACAGCTTCGTGGTCAGTCGATGTGGCGCATCATGGTCGACCAACCAACCATCCATGACAGCTTCCCGATAAGAGTAGGTGTAGACCGGTGTTCCGAAAATCTCTGTGGTGTGCAACGCAGGCGTCGCCGTCAATGCAATTTTGAACGCATCGAAGTAGTCAATCAGATTGCGGTAGGCCGATTGATAGTCGAACTGGTCACGGTAGAGCACTTCATCATCAGTCATCTCCTTGTCGAGGAGGTAGCCTCGGTGTGCTTCGTCAACGATGATTAAGTCGTAATCCGTGACTGCGGGCACGACCTGATCATCGGGATAGAAAACCCGTTTGACCATTGCTTGGACTGTTGAAACCCGGACTTTCGTCTCCGTATCGATCTCAAGGTCTTCTAGGCCCTTGATGTCATAGAGTTGGTCGAGGCTCATCAGCTCTTCAAGTTTGACATCTTGAAATGCATCGAGTGCCTGCTCACCGAGAGCCGTCCGATCTACAAGGAACAGAATCCTCCTAAAACGCTTGGCTTTCAGGAAACGGTAGATCATCCCGAGAACGGTGCGGGTTTTACCAGTACCCGTTGCCATTGCGAGCAAAGCGTGGCTCTGCCCATCCGACACGGCTTTTTCTGCGGCGTGAATCGCAGCAGCCTGATAATCACGCAGGTTCAGGCCACTAGGGTCGGTCAGGAGATCATCACTGTAGGAAGCGAGCCTATGGTCCGCTTTGTCACTGTCTGCGTCCAAGATGGCTTGGAGCCCTTCGGGGCTCGGCCAGCCGTGGAGAGCACGAGGAGCGTTCAACGCACTGCGAACATCGAGGAACCACACGCCCGATTTCGTCTTGAGCTGATCGAGGTAGGGGCGCGCATTGGTGGCGAAGATAAACGGAACCCGGTAGCCGCCCCAGTGGCCAAGCGTCAGATCGTAATGCTCAGGCTTAATGAGCCGGGCATAATCCTTAGCTTGGTAATCAAGCACGGACGGGATGTCCACATGGTCAGCCTTAGCCTCGATTACCGCTACCAGAGCCTCCCCGATGAACAGCGCGTAATCTGCTCGTCCGCTTCTTCCCACCGTCGAATTGGTAGGCCACTCAGCAATCGCAAGATTACGTCCTGCCTCCGGCCGCGTCCCACGCGCATAGCGAAGTCGCTCGGTATCTGCTTCCCACCCAGCGTTTCGAAGCTGCTCATCAATCATGAGCCTGGTTTCAGCCTCTGTACGTGGTCTTTGATTCGCTGCACGAGACGCACGCGATACCCGTTCACGCTTGCTAACTGGAGTTGACTTCTCGGCCTTGTTCTCGTCGTCTCGTTTGAGCCTAGCTTCCTTGTCTTCCAGCAGCTCGATGGGTTCTTCAACAAACGATGTCAGGGAATAAGTCGGAATCCGAAGATGAAGTGGCCCATACGTGTGCGCAAACCAGCCAGCCACGGAATGAACCATAGGAAGAAACTGCGCCGCAGACTCTTCATCGCCCCACCCTTCGTGGGCTGCCTTGTTTCGTGCCTTTCGCACTAGATGTAGAACATCGACTACATCTTTTGGAAGGAGTCCTTCTCTTTCAAGGGTGTCAATTCGCTTTACCGCAGAGTTATCAAAAGGTTCTCGAACCCCATCAAACTTGTACATCATCGACACGATCGACTCACAAAGCATGCCAAGCTTAATCAAAGCCGAATTAGGATCAGACTGCCGATAAGCCTCAGCCAAGCTACCCAGGTTTGCTAACGAAGGAAACGAGTCTTCAAGAAACGCAAAGTTTTTCATTATTCGCTCACTAACTCCCGTTCACAGATATCGGCAATGCCGCAGTTAGGTGCTTCGCAGATCCGTATCAAAGTATCGGTTTGCAGGTTGGCCTCTTTGCTTAGTTTTGTGATGGAGCTGGAGCTCAAACCAGCCGCTACCCGAAGGCCTTGTTTACGCCAACGGTGTGCTCTAAGGATTTGCCAAAATTTATCGTAGTACATTTTCGAGCTAGGATCCGGTAGAATTCCTTAGGTTTTTAGGTCTAGGTGACGTGAGTATTGCCCGTTGATGCCCTTGCCTGTGTATGGGGGAATGAAGCAATAGTGAAAAAGTTTCGGCAAACACACTCCCGAGCAGGGCGCTTCGTAAGCTCGATAAAGCCCGTAATTCGAAGGAAGCAGGCTCGATTACGGCCCAGATCCTTACCAGGCCGGGGATCTGCGAAGCAACTCTGAACCGGTGGCAAGCAACGAATGAGGCGATGACCAAGAGTGAGGCTAGAGAACTCTAGCGACTTCGTGACGAGAACATCCGTCTAAAGCGTCTGTTGGGGCAGGCTGAGCTGGATAAAGCGGCTTTAAAGGAGTTGGCTGAGACAGCCTTCTCAGCCCAGCTCGCCGCCATGATGCCGTTTCACACTTGGTGGAGCTGGGTTATTCCCACAGGCTTGCCCGCCGGATTGTCGGGCTTTCCCGCAGCACCTAACGGCCTGCCAGAGTCCGCGAGAGTCAGCCAGATAAGTACACCTCCTTCGCAGGCGTTCATACACGCCTTCGCCAAAGAACACCGCCGGTGGGGACACCGGCAATCCGGGATCAAAGCTCAAGCGTAAGGGTACGGGGTATGCCGGGGAACCGTCCGCTGGATCTGACGTGAGGAGGCTCGGCGGGGAGCTGGCCAGAAAGAAACACGACACGCCTCGATGGTTACAGCCTGCGGGATGTTACCACTGGCCGGTACCCGAACGATACACGGACGCTGGATTTACAATGCGATTCCACCTAGCACGACACGACGATCAAGAGACGATCCAGATCTGCACCATTATCGATGAACACACCCGCGAACACGTCGCCTTCACAGTCGACCAGAACTTCGATACGGATTCGATGGTAAAACTACTTGACCCAGCTCCAATCGAACATGACGAGCGCCCAAAGGTGATCTGGATGGATAACGGACCAGAATCCACCAGCCCACGCCCCAAAACCTGGGCTAGTGAGGATAAGACAATCCACGCGTTCATCCCCGCCAGGCCAGCTGTGGCATAACCGATTCGTTGAGTCGTTTCATCACCGTATCCGAAACGAGCTGCTAGAGGACAACAGCATCGACAACCTTGATCACGCCCGCATGCTCGTGCCCCTGTGGCCACGGCACTATTAATGACGTCCACCCGCACTCTTGACTGGATTACCTCAGTCCACGGAGATATGAGGAAAAATGGAAACAAGACAGCACGGCTAACGCTTAAACGAAGAGGACCTAATTCTTAAGAAGTCCGATAAGACGCTGGCCACATGGTCGAACCCTCTGAGCCAAAGGGGCGTTCAACGCGGCCTTCGAGCGCGCCTACCTGTCCACGTGGCTGACCCGGCGCCACCCCATTCGATGGCTGTGCGGAGGTTTTTCGATCCTACTCAGTGGCATTGCCCCATGGTCTGGTCCGCCCCTCGGTTTGCCCATGAGCCTCGATCGAGTCGCTATCGCGCTAGACCTCGACGTGCGAAAAGCTCGGTAGGTTAGAAGCTTATCCGCTAATTCTGCACCCCGGCCGAAACCAGCTTCTGTAACCAAGGTGAGGTTACCCTCGTTTAGTGGACACCCTATTTGTGCGGATCTTGTGTCCGTAGGAGAGGATGTTCATTGTGAGTCAACAGCGCAAGAAATACACGCCGGAGTACCGGTGTGAAGCCGCGAACCTGGTAATCGAGTCGCAG
>JAQYQB010000012.1 GCA_028726465.1 Mycobacteriaceae bacterium
GTCGACGCCGACACTCCGCACTCGGTATGGCAAGCCCCGTCGACTTTGAGAACCGCATTGGTCTAACCACCAGCAGAAAAGAAATAGCTGCCTAACCACTAGGTAGCTCCACTACGTGTCCACGATTTGCGGGCAACCCCATTAGGGGATTTTGTGGTTCAGTGCCGTTAGCTAGTACGTAGTTGCCTCCGGCGGACGATCCGTCACTCCCACAGGCAGCCAACCCAAGGGTCAGGGAACCGGCTGCCAGGGTGGCAATGATCTTCTTAACTGTCATAGGGGGGGGAGATACCTCCATGCTTTGGGTGCAACCCTGCCACTCGGGATAACAGCAACTGAGCTGCACCGGCATTTTCATGAGACTAACCTGTGATGAGGTTGCACTCTAAGCTACCGTGTGTAGCCAGTCACAGTGATCTGTTTCATGAAAATAGCGTAGAAAATTAGCAAAACCCGGCAAAGAGGCGTCTCAAGATATTCCAAAGCTCTGTGACGTGGATAAATACTTCCGCCCAATCAGCCAATAACCACCCCTGTTAAGGGGGTGATGCTAGCTCTAGGTCACAGTTTACGAGCTCTCTCCTGCTTAAAAACATCAGGGTTTTACCCCTGCACAGTTCGTAGCGAAGTTAGACGTTGACCCAGCGCAGCAATTAGACCTAATTAAATCGTTTCAGCTGCCTCAGCAATGCCGATACAGTGCCATTGACAACTGCGTTTCGGTATTGGCCCGAGAGCAGCTTGTCGACAGCAACCAACGACTGAAAAGCCGCCGCGATTTCCTCCGGCTCAAGCTCTGACTCAGTCGCTTCCGTGAGCAAATTCCCCGTATCCCGCATGGGTAGAGGCTCGGGAAAATGGCTTGCCATTGCGCCTTCAAGCCCAGCACGCAGGGGAGCAATATCCTCTTCGGTAGCGTCCGTCCCCTCTAGCGCTTCGAACTGCGGCAAGTATTTAATGACATCGGAGAAACACCCTTCTTCCTCAGCTTCTTCTTCCCTAGCGGGTTCCGGGCGCAGAGTGAATACCAATTCATCTGGGTCCAAATCGAGGTGGGCAAAAAGACTCCGCAGAATCGTCATTTTGTCGCGAGTGGAATTTCGAGTCGTCACCCACAGCTCAGGAACAATTTCTTCCTGATACCTATTGGCAGGTTTCGCCCCCGCAGTGAATCCGACTGAAGGTCCTGCCGCATACGCAAAGATGTCATCCCTTCTCTGCGTCACGAAGTGCTTAATCAGGGAACGCATCAGCTCCCTGTAGCTACTAACCGCCACAGACATCTCATCGAAATCGTAGGCAACGATTCTCCGGTTGCTAAAGTCCGTGTCCTCCCCCATGGGAATCTGCGGCAGGGGTTCCCGCTTCGGCTCGAATTCGCTCGAAGGCATCGGCCAGTACGTCAAAGCCTGTTCAACCAAGTCATCGGTACGGCGACGCATCTGTTCCACGCCCCATTCGTTTTCGGTCTTGACCAATCGATTGAGCCGGTAAGGCGAAGCGTTAAAGCCCTCCTCAACCGTCTTCTTCAATTGGAACGAATAGTTGGAGTATTCGGAGTTGTACCCAGTAACGGTCAGATTGCCGATACGGTGCAGCCAAGTCTGATGAATCTCTTCGGCCTCCGGCCCCAAGGATGCTCGCCACTCCTTTGTGAGCGTTTGCGGCATAATGTGCTCGACGGACAAGTCTCCTCTCTCAAGTGCGTTCGCAATGTCCACGGTGTCCTTAGAAAACCCATTTTCCAGGCATTCAAAGAGATACCGCCGGTTCTGAGCGCGGAAGTTGAAGAAGTTCTTAGTCTTGAATGCTTCAGCGAATCTCTCGTCATCCGGAAACTCGCCGGATGTATCTGCGCGCCGGTAGAGCAGGAATGCAATCACATCAGCGATGGAAGCCCCCCCATGTCGAATTCTTCGAGCCTCGCTGTACAGGGTGGCAAAGATCTTATTTAGAGCATTCGTCTGCAATCCCACCACAAGGCGCCGGAAAATGTAGGAATCGATGAGCTCTACAGTCTTAGCAAAGTCATCAGCGGAAATGGCACCTTCCCGATAGTCCGCCAACAGGGGCATCAACGCCGGCATGGCCACCTCGTGCGGGGCAAGATTTAATCGACGCAGCCTCTTGTCAGCGTAGGGGACCCCAGTCTGCGCGGAGTTGAGATCCCGGAAATACTCGGAATAGTCGCGCATTAAACGCAACGTTTCTTCTACTTCCCGCCCCTCATTCACCAAGAACTTCTTGAAAGCGTCATACAAGGCGTCAAAACGAGGCATCCTACGAGTACGAGACACCAAGTACAAACGAATAAAGGTATTCGTCTCGAACGAGACGTTATGCTCGATTCGGTTCCAAAAGTCCTCGTACAGGCGGTTTTGCACGTCCACGGGCTGCCCCATAAGGACCAAGTTACGGATCTTGTCCGCCTCGGTAAGACTCTTACCTGTTGAATTCAAGGACTCGAAGATTCGCTGCGGCTCATCGTGCGGTTCTAGATCGAGAATCATCGCCTGTAGACGCCCGATGGCTTCCCAGAGCTCATCGCCGTTTAATTCACCAGCTACGATCCGCTCCCGGAAATAGCGGTAGTTCGCGGTGGCGTTGGAGCGCTCATTAAACTCTTGCCCGGTCAGCAGCCGCCGGTAAGAATCCATGTCGTCTTTGACTGGCTTCAGTTTGAGCTTCGGTTCTGCGACAGTGGAGCCGGAGTTTTCTAGATAGTTACGCCGCAGTCTGTCGGCCAACTCTGGGTCTTCCGATTCGATTTCCTCAGCATCTAGCGAATCCACCAAAGCCAAGATAAGCAGGCTAACGGTCGTGATACGTTGCTGACCATCAATGATAACCCAACGAAATTTGGTCTCCGGGTTCCCCACGACTGCCCCGAAGAAATGTTTTAGACGCCCTTGTTTGATGACCTCAACAAGATCATCAAACAACCTCGAGCACTGTTCTTCACTCCAGTCATAATTGCGTTGGTAGACGGGGATAACAAGCTCCGTGTCGTTGCCGTCAAATATCCGAACAATGTCGTTTACGTCGCCTCTCATACTCGCCAATTATGCCTGAACCTAAGCAGGCGGCGGATCAAATGTCTCCCTGCGACCAACACCAGTAGGCAAATGGCTTTCGCTTGATACCCCCCGATCACGCAAAAGACCTCCTATAACTCGGCCATCTGCGCATCGCAAGGCCTTTGGCTTGCCGTCGGAGACTTTCAGCAAGAAACTCGCAACCTAATATTCACGTTATCTAGATAACTACTTAGTTTCGACGCCTGGGCGCTGCCGCCGCACAGTAACTGGGCCCAGCGAAACCGCTCCCGGCAGATTCGCGTCCGCGCCCGGCGGATTCGGCGCCGGCCGCGCGAGGAAGTCACCCGCCCCCAAAATATGAGTAATTACTCACATTTCGCGCGTGGCGGTACGTCTGCGGCTGTGGGATGGGTTACTGTGTCTAGACCGCATTGATTTCCTATTGCTAACAACATAGTTCTCAGCAACAGGAGAAGTTGGTGCCACGCAAGTTGTTGCCAAATCCAGAAAAATCGAGGTAGACACCTATATGTCTTTGACTCCCTTGTTGACGTTAAACGCCGCTGAGACCTCACCGGCCCTCCTTTTCGCCGGCCAAGGTTCCCCCTGGCAAGAGGCAGTGGCCGCCGCCGGAGCGAGCCCGCAGGCGGAGCAGTTGACCGGGTTGCTCGCCCAGGTGCGCGTGGCCGCCGGCCCGGTGGCCCGGACCATCGCCTCCACCTGCCCGGGCGTGTTCGAGCGCCTGGAGTCCCTGCTGAACAGCCCGGAGGCCACCAGCGCGGAGGCCGCGGCCACGGACAAGCCCGGCGCGCCGGCCGCCGAGGCCGTCGACGCGGACGCCTTCCCGGCCTACTCGGTACCGGGCATCGTCCTGGGCCAGATCGCCGCCGTGGGCCAGCTGCGCGACCTCGGCCTGAACGTGGATGCGGCGCAGACCGCCGGCCACTCGCAGGGATCCCTGGGCGCGGCCGCGGTGGACAACCCACAGGACGCTCTGCTGCTGGCCGTGCTCATGGGCACCGCCGCGGCCCAGGTCCACGGCGCCCACGACACCCGCAGCCACATGCTCTCCATCCGGGGCCTGGACCGCACGCAGGTGGAACAGCACTTGGCCGGTGAGGCCGCCGTGGCGGTGGTCAACGGCCGCCGCCACTTCGTCATCGCTGGCGCGCCGGAGGACCTGGCCGCCACGGAGACGGCCATCGCCACCGCGGCCGCCGCCTTCAACGAGCGCCTGGAGTCCCGCGAGTTCGGCGGCGACGAGCTCGCCCCCGTCTTCGACTACCTGCCGGTGGCCCTGCCCTTCCACCACGCCAGCCTGGCCGGCGCCGTCGAGCGCACCGTCGAGTTCGCCGGCAAGTGCGGGCTCGACGAAGACTTCGCCCGCACGCTCGCCCAGCAGATCCTGGTCGACGAGCACGACTGGCCGGCCACCGTCGCCGCCCTGGACGCCGACTACCTGCTGAGCCTGGACAAGGGCCTGACCAAGCTAACCCAGCCGCTGGTGGCCGGCACCGGCGTGGCCATCGTGGACGCCACCACCGCCGCCGCCCGCAACGCGCTGGCCACCCCGGGCAACGAGCTGCCGGAGGGCACGGACTACTCCGAGTTCGCCCCGCGCCTGGTGCGCCTGCCGGACGGCGGCGTCTACACCCAGACGCACTTTTCCGCCGCCACGGGCCTGTCGCCCATCATGCTGGGCGGGATGACGCCGACCTCGGCGGACGCGGACATCGTCGCCGCGGCCGCCAACGCCGGCCACTGGACCGAGCTGGCCGGCGGCGGCATGTACTCGGACGAGGTCTTCACCGAGCACCGCAAGAACCTGGAGGCGCAGCTCAAGCCGGGCCGCACCGTCCAGTTCAACACCATGTTCTTCGACCGCTTCCTGTGGAACTTGCAGTTCGGCCAGGCGCGCATCGTGCCGAAGGCCCGCGCGGCCGGCGCCCCGTTTAACGGCGTGTGCGTTTCCGCCGGCATCCCGGAGGTCGACGAGGCCACGGCCCTGCTCGATCAGCTGCACGCGGACGGCTTCCCCTTCGTCTCCTTCAAGCCGGGCACGGCCCGCCAGATCCAGGACACTCTGAAGATCGCCGCCGCCAACCCGGACTCGGTCATCCTCATGCAGGTCGAGGACGGCCACGCCGGCGGCCACCACTCCTGGGTCAACCTGGACGACATGCTGCTGGCCACCTACGCCGATATCCGCGCCCACCGCAACGTGCTGCTGGCCGTCGGCGGCGGCATCTCCTCCCCGGAGCGCGCCGCGACCTACCTGACCGGTTCTTGGTCCACCGACTACGACCTGCCGGCGATGCCCGTCGATGCCGTCTTCATCGGCACCGTCGCCATGGCCACCAAGGAGGCCAAGGCCACCGACTCCGTCAAGCAGCTGCTGGTCGACACCCCCGGCGTGACCCCGAACGACAACGGCGGCTGGGTCGGCCGCGGCCAGGGCACCGGCGGCGTGGCCTCCTCCCAGTCCCACCTGCTGGCCGACATCCACGACCTGGACAACTCCTTCGCCAAGGCCTCCCGCCTTATTACCTCCCTGCCCATCGAGGACTACGACGCCTGGCGCGAGGACATCATCGCCGCGCTCGCCAAGACCTCGAAGCCCTACTTCGGCGACGTGGAGACCATGACTTATGCCGAGTGGGTCAACCGCTTCGTCGAGCTGGCCCACCCCTTCGCCGATCCCAGCTGGGACGACCGCTTCCTCGACCTGCTCCACCGCATCGAGGCGCGCCTCAACGCCGCCGATCACGGCGAGATCGACACCCTTTTTGCCACCGTCGACGACGTCGCCGACGCCCCGGCCGCCGCCGCCCGGCTGCTGGAGGCCTACCCGGAGGCAAACGAGGTCCAGGTCTCGCCGCGCGATGCCGCCTGGTGGATCTCCCTGCACTACAAGCACGTCAAGCCCATGCCGTGGGTGCCCGCCATCGATGGCGATCTCAAGACTTGGTTCGGCAAGGACACCCTCTGGCAGGCCCAGGACGCCCGCTACACCGCCGACCAGGTCCGCATCATCCCCGGCCCGGTGGCCGTTGCTGGTATCACCAAACTCAACGAGCCCGTCGCCGAGCTGCTCGCCCGCTTCGAGCAGGGCACCACGCAGTCCCTGGAGACCGCGGGCCAGCAGCCGGTCGAGGCTTTCTCCCGCCTGGCCGACGCCCGCGATGCCGCCGCCTTCCTGCGCGCCGCTCCCACCCTGGTCTGGCACGGCCACCTGATGGCCAACCCCGCCTACGAGATGGACCCGGACGCCTACGACCTCATCCAGGACGAGGACGGCAACTGGTCCATCCGCATTACCGCGGACTCCTACTGGGACAACCTGCCGGAATACGAGCGCCCCTTCTACGTCCGCGAGGTCACCGTCCCGGTGGACCTGCCGGCAGACGTGGCCACCGGCGGCTCCCCGGTCGTCTCCGACGAGCGCCTGCCCGACTCCGTCTTCGCCCTCCTGTCCGGCCTGGCCGGCGTCGGCTCCACCGCCGAGCAGGGCGACGAAATCACCGAGATGCCCCAGATCGTGCCGGGCTCTATCACCGAGTCCACCCCCTTCGGCGTCGCCCACTATTCCTTCCACCTGCCGGCCTCCCTCCTGTCCGCCCACACCGCCGTGACCGGCGCGGCCCTGCCGGCGAGCACCCCGGCCGAGGAGGCATCGGCCAGCCCCGCCGCCGGCACCCCGGACGTGCTGGTCGGGCCCTGCTGGCCGGCCATCTACACCGCCCTGGGCTCCGGGCAGCTGGAGGATGGCTACCCGGTCATCGAGGGCCTGCTCAACGCCGTCCACCTCAACCACGTCATCGACGTGCGCGTCCCGCTCGAGGAGCTGGCCGACCGCCGGCGCATTGACGTGACCTCCTGGTGCTCGGCCATTGAGGAGTCCAGCTCCGGGCGGATCGTCACCGTCGAGTTGGAGCTGCGCGACCACGCCAGCGGCGAGGTCGTGGCCACCCAGATGCAGCGCTTTGCCATCCGCGGCCGCGCCCACGGCCACAACCAGCCCAGCCCCGCCCCGGAGTGGGGCGGCGGCAAGTCCGCCGCCAAGGTGGAATCCACACCGCGCTCCTTCCTGGACCGCGCCGTGGTCACCGCCCCGGCTGACATGACCCCCTTCGCGCTGGTCTCCGGCGACTACAACCCGATCCACACCTCCGCCAACGCCGCCGGCCTGGTCGGCCTGTCCGCCCCGCTGGTGCACGGCATGTGGCTGTCTGCCACCGCCCAGCACCTGGCCGGGCGCCAGGGCCGAGTGGTGGGCTGGACCTACTCCATGTTCGGGATGGTCCAGCTCAACGATGCCGTAGAGATCACCGTCGAGCGCGTCGGCCGCAAGGGCATCCACGCCGCCCTGGAGGTCACCTGCCGCATCGACGGCGAGGTCGTCTCCGTCGGCCAGGCCCTGCTGGCCCAGCCGCGCACCGCCTACGTCTACCCGGGCCAGGGCATCCAGGCCCCCGGCATGGGCCGCAGCGACCGCGACGCCTCCCCGGCCGCCCGCGAGATCTGGCGCCGCGCTGACCGGCACACCCGCGACCACCTCGGCTTCTCCATCCAGCAGATCATCGATGAGAACCCGACCGAGCTGGCCGTACGCGGCGAGGTCTTCCGCCACCCGCAGGGCGTGCTGCACCTGACCCAGTTCACCCAGGTCGCCCTGGCCGTGGTCGCCTACGCCCAGACCGAGCGCCTCCGCGAGGCCGACGCCCTGGCGTCCGGCTCCTACTACGCCGGCCACTCCCTGGGCGAGTACACCGCCCTGGCCTCGCTGGCCAACATCTTCGACCTCGAGGGTGTTATCGACATCGTCTACTCCCGCGGCTCCGCCATGGGCTCGCTGGTCCCGCGCGATGCCGAGGGCAACTCCAACTACGCCATGGCCGCGCTGCGCCCGAACATGGTGGGCATCCCGGCCGAGGACGTCGCCGACTACGTCGCCGGCGTGGCCGAAGACACCGGCGAGTTCCTGGAGATCGTCAACTACAACATCGCCGGTCAGCAGTACTCCGTGGCCGGCACCAAGGCCGGCCTGGCCGCGCTGCTGGAAAAGACCAACGCCATCAAGGACCGCGCCGTGGTGATGGTGCCGGGCATCGACGTGCCCTTCCACTCCCGCGTGCTGCGCGACGGCGTGCCGGCGTTTGCCGACAAGCTGGACGAGCTCCTGCCGGAGCAGCTCGACCTGGACGCCCTGGTCGGCCGCTACGTGCCGAACCTGGTGGCCCGCCCCTTCGAGCTGACCCAGGACTTCGTCGACGCCGTCGCCCCGCTGGCGCCCTCCGGCCGCCTTGACGACCTGCGCGTGGACGACATGGACGACAACCAGCTGGCTCGCCTGCTCATGATCGAGCTGCTGTCCTGGCAGTTCGCCTCCCCGGTGCGCTGGATCGAGACCCAGGAGCTGCTCTTCGGCCGCGTCGACCAGATCATCGAGGTCGGCCTGGCCAGCTCCCCGACGCTGACCAACCTGGCCCAGCGCTCCCTCGCCGTGGCCGGGCTCGAGCTGCCCGTCTTCAACGTCGAGCGCGACCAGGACCAGGTCATGCTCGCCGACGTCCGCTCCGCCCCGGCCACCCCGGCGCCGGAGGAGTCCTCGGCCGCGGACTCGGACTCCGCAGCTGAGCCGAGCGCCACTGCCGCTGAGCCGGCCGCGGCCCCCGCGCCTGCCCAGCCTGCTGCCCCGGCTCCGTCTACGCCTGCTGCCCCGACGGCCGCCCCGGCTGCAGGCGCCCCGGCCGCTGCCGCCCCGGAGCTGAACTTCGACGCGGCGCAGGCCATCATGGTGCTCTTTGCCTTCCAGAACAAGATCCGCCTGTCCCAGATCAATGACACGGACACCGTCGAGGAGCTGACCAACGGCGTGTCCTCGCGCCGCAACCAGCTGCTGATGGACATGTCGGCCGAGATCGGCGTTCCCGCCATCGACGGCGCCGCCGATGCCGACGTCGCCACCCTGCGCGAACGCGTCAACACCGCCGCGCCCGGTTACGCCGCCTTCGGCTCCGTGCTCACCGAGGCCATCGGCTCCCGCCTGCGCCAGCTCTTCGGCGCCGCCGGGCTGAAGCCGGCCTTCGTGGGCGAGTACGTCACCGGCACCTGGGGCCTGCCCGAGTCCTGGACCGCCTTCGTGGAGGCCGAGGTACTCCTGGGCACCCGCGCGGAGGACTCCGTGCGCGGCGGCAGCCTGGCTACCCTGCCGGATTCGGCCAGCTCCAAGTCCGCGGTCACCGACCTTCTGGACCAGGCCATCGAGGCCGTCGCGGCGGATCACTCCGTCACCGTCAGCAAGGGCGCGGCCAGCTCCGCGGCCGGCGGCGGCGTGGTGGACTCCGCCGCGCTGGAGGCCTACGCCGAGACCGTCACCGGCGAACACGGCGTGCTGGCCACCGCCGCGCGCCAGGTGCTCGACCAGCTGGGACTTACCCCGGAGGAGACCACGCCCGAGGCCCCGGACACCACGCTCATCGAGGCCGTCGAGGCCGAGCTCGGCTCCGGCTGGCTCAAGCTGGTCACCCCGTCCTTCGACGCCAACCGCGCCGTCCTCTTCGACGACCGCTGGGCCAGCGCCCGCGAGGATCTTGCCCGCATCGCCCTGGGCGAGACGGACGCGGCCGACACGGCGGACCAGGACACCGCCCGCTTTAGCGGCGCGGGCCAGACCGTCGCAGAGCAAGCCACCTGGTGGGCCGAGCACGGCGACCTGCCGGAGGCTGCCGAGCGGCGCCTACGCGGCATCGCCAAGCTGGCGGGCCAGGACCCGGCCGGCGACTTTGCCGGCGAGGTCGCGCTGGTCACCGGCGCGGCGCCGGGCTCGATTGCCTCCGCCCTGGTGGAGGGCCTGCTGGCCGGGGGTGCCACGGTCATCATGACCGCCTCCCGGGTCAGCCAGTCCCGCAAGGAATTCGCCCGCAAGCTCTACGCCCGCCACGCCGCCCCGGGCGCGGCCCTGTGGCTGGTGCCGGCCAACCTGTCCAGCTTCCGCGACGTGGATTCGCTCATCGAGTGGATCGGCACCGAGCAGCGCGAGTCCGTGGGCAACGAGGTCAAGGTCTTAAAGCCCGCGCTGACCCCGACGCTGGCCTTCCCCTTCGCCGCGCCTTCGGTTACCGGCTCGCTGGCCGATGCCGGCTCCGCCACCGAGAACCAAGCCCGCCTGCTGCTGTGGTCGCTGGAGCGCACCATCGCGGGCCTGAGCTCCCTGGCGCAGCAGGCCGTGGACACCCGCTGCCACGTCGTGCTGCCGGGCTCGCCGAACCGCGGCATGTTCGGCGGCGACGGCGCCTACGGCGAGGTCAAGGCCGCCCTCGATGCCATCCTGGCCAAGTGGAGCGCCGAGGCCGGCTGGCCGGCCGGCGTCACCCTGGCGCAGGCGAAGATCGGCTGGGTGGCCGGCACCCACCTGATGGGCGGCAACGACGGCCTGGTGCCCGCCGCCGAGGCGGCCGGCATCCACGTCTGGTCCCCGCAGGAGATCTCCGCGCAGCTGCTGGACCTGGCCTCCGCCGACAACCGCGAGCGCGCCGCCCAGACCCCGGTCGAGCTCGACCTGACCGGCGGGCTGGAGGGCGTGTCCCTGCGCGAGCTGGCCGAAAACGCCGCCGCCCAGCCGGCGGCGACGGAGGAGGTAGCCGAAGCCCCCGCCTCGATCACCGCCCTGCCCACCTCGGCGCGCCCGCAGCAGCCGGTGCTGGGCGCCACCCCGGACGAAGGCGTTGGCACCGTCACGACGGACCTGGATGACCTGGTGGTCATCGCCGGCGTGGGCGAGGTCAGCTCCTGGGGCTCGGGCCGCACCCGCTTCGAGGCCGAATACGGCCTGGACCGCGACGGCGGCGCCGAGCTGACCGCCGCGGGCGTGCTCGAGCTGGCCTGGATGACCGGGCTGATTTCCTGGTCGGAGGATCCGCACCCGGGCTGGTTCGACGCCGAGGGCAACGAGGTCGCCGAGGAGGAGATCTACTCCCGCTTCCGCGACGAGGTCGTCGCGCGCGCCGGCGTGCGCACGCTCAGCGACAAGTACCACCTGGTCGACCAGGGCTCCATCGATCTCACCGAGGTCTTCCTGGACCGCGACATCACCTTCACCGTGCCCGACGAGCAGTCCGCCCGCGACATCGCCACCGCCGACCCGGACTTCGTCCGCATTCAGCCGGCCGACGACGAGTGGGAGGTCACCCGCCTCAAGGGCGCCCGCGTGCAGGTGCCGCGCAAGGCCACGCTGACGCGCACCATCGCGGCCCAGATGCCGGACAACTTCGACGCCTCCCGCTGGGGCATTCCGGACCACATGCTGGACTCGCTGGACCGCATGGCGGTCTGGAACCTGGTCACGGCCGTCGATGCCTTCACCCAGGCCGGATTCAGCCCCACCGAGCTGCTCCAGGCCGTGCACCCGGGCCAGGTGGCCACGACGCAGGGCACCGGCATCGGCGGCATGGAGAGCCTGCACAAGGTCTTCGTCACCCGCTTCCTGGGAGGCGACCGGCCCAGCGACATCCTGCAGGAGGCGCTGCCGAACGTCATCGCGGCGCACACCATGCAGTCGCTGGTGGGCGGCTACGGCTCGATGATTCACCCCATCGGCGCCTGCGCCACCGCGGCCGTGTCCATCGAGGAGGGCGTGGACAAGATTGCCCTGGGTAAGGCCGACGTGGTCATCGCCGGCGGCATCGACGACGTGCAGGTCGAGTCCCTGACCGGCTTCGGCGACATGAACGCTACGGCGGAGACCGCGGCGATGCTGGACAAGGGCATCGACGGCCGGTTCATCTCCCGCGCCAACGACCGGCGCCGCGGCGGCTTCCTCGAGGGCGAGGGCGGCGGCACCGTCATCCTGGCCCGCGGCAGCCTGGCCGCCGAGCTCGGCCTGCCGGTCCACGCCGTGGTCGCGCACGCGGCCTCCTACGGCGACGGCGCGCACACCTCCATCCCGGCCCCGGGCCTGGGTGCGCTGGGTGCCGGCCGCGGCCGGGAGAACTCCCGCCTGGCCAAGTCGCTGCGCGGGCTGGGGCTTTCCCCCAACGACGTGAGCGTGCTGTCCAAGCACGACACCTCCACCAACGCCAACGACCCGAACGAGTCGGAGCTGCACTCCCTGCTCTGGCCGGCCATCGGCCGCGATGCCGACCAGCCGCTGTTCGTCATCTCGCAGAAGACCCTGACCGGCCACTCCAAGGCGGGCGCGGCCCTGTTCCAGACGGGCGGGCTCATCGACGTCTTCCGCACCGGCGTCCTGCCGGCGAACGTGTCGCTGGACTGCGTGGATCCGCTGATTGCGCCCAAGGCGAAGAACCTGGTCTGGCTGCGCAGCCCGCTGGATCTTGCCGGCGGCGGCCAGCCCGTCCGCGCGGCGGCGCTGACCTCCCTGGGCTTCGGCCACGTCGGCGCCCTGCTGGTCTACGCCCACCCCGGCGTCTTCTACGCCGCGGTGCGCCAACAGCGCGGCCAAGACGCCGCCGATGCCTGGCTAGCCCACGCCAACCAGCGCCTAGCCCGCGGGCACGCCCACTTCGAGGCCGGCATGCTGGGCCGCGCCCCGCTGTTCGAGATCATCGAGTCCCGCCGCCTGCCCGGCGAGTCCAAGCAGGCCGAGGCCGCCATGCTCCTGGACGAGAACGCCCGCCTCGGCGCGGACGGCTTCTACCCGGAGGCCTAGCGCTCTAGGCACTCCAGCCGCTCTAGGCGCCACCACGAGAGTTCCGGACAAGTTTTGCCCTCCGGGGCAGGGTTCCAGCCCTAAACTTGCCCGGAACTCTCTTTTCTTGCCGGGAAGCCCTGGGCAGCCTTAAACCGCCCTGAGGTGTCCCGGCCGCGGCCCAGCGACGGCAGTGCCCAAGCCTGCCGGCGCATCCAACGCACTCCCGGCGACCCCAATGCGAGTTCCGGACAAGTTTTGCGTTCCAGGACGGGCTCCCAGCCCCAAACTTGCCCGGAACTCTCGCTTTGACTTTTATAACGATTCTCATTTCTATTCCCATTTCGGGAGTGACCGGCCTGCGATGGTGATATCCTAAAACAGCAATGGTTATAACAAGTCCTGTCTCTCTCCATCAGCGAAAGGGCTCCTTATGCTCTACCTGTTCATCTCCCTGCTTTCCATCGCCGCGGTGACTTACCTCATCTACAAGAAGGTTCACGCAGCTTCTGCCATTTTCTTTACTGGCGTCATCCTCTTAATGCTCGCCGCTGCCACCGGCCGCGCCGAGTTCCGAGCCACCGAAATCGACCCCACCGGTAATTCCTTCTACGACCAGTTGCTCGTCGTGGAATCCCTGTTCAAGGAGCGCTTCTCCGGCATCGGTATGGCGATCATGGTGCTCTTCGGCTTCGTGTCTTATATGCGCCATATCGGCGCGGACGCGAAGACAGTCGTCGCGCTCTCCAGCCCGCTGCGCCGTTTTAAGGGCTCCTACTGGCTCGTGCCAGTCGGTTTCCTGATAGGTAACCTGCTCTCCCTGGTTATTCCCTCGGCCGCCTCCCTCTCGCTGCTCCTGGTAGCCACCCTGTTGCCGGCCCTCATCGCCGCGGGGCTGACTCCGCTCACCGTGGGCGCCATTGTGGTCACGTCTTCGACCATCATCCCTACCCCGCTAGAGGCCGGCCTCATCCAGGGCGCCGATCTCACCGACATGTCCGTCACTGAATTCGTTTACGGTTCGGTCGCCTGGGCCACCGTTCCGACGCTGGTCATTACAGCATTCATCCACGTGTGGTGGCAGCGCCGCTGTGACCTGAAGGAGGCCGCCGCGGATAAAGCCGCTACTGCCGACGATGCCGTCCCTACCGACGCCTCAGACCAGACCGCACGGGACGCCATCGAGCGCGCCGCAGGCCTACCGCGCTACTACGCCCTGCTGCCCCTGCTTCCGCTAGTGCTCATTCTTATTTCGGCTGCTCTAAACCGGCTGGGAGCCCTTCCTTTCGAGGCTGGCATTCTCCCTGTCACGGTGGTTTCCCTCCTCATCGCCATGGTGATTGAGTCTGCCCGACACCGCTCTATCAATGGCGCGCTCGACTCCGGCAAGTCTTTCTTCAAGGGGATGGGCGAAGGTGCGGCTGGCGTCGTGGCCCTGCTGGTCGCGGCCGCGGTGCTCATCGAGGGCATCACGCAAATGGGCGTCATCGACATGCTCATTAGCGCCACTGAAGGTTCGCGCGGCGCCGCCGTGGTCATCGTCCTCATCTTCGTGCTAGCCACCGCAGCGATGGCCGCGCTCACTGGGTCTGGTACTGCTCCCTACTTCGCCTTTTCTGAGGTCGTTCCCTCGCTGGCCGCCGACACGTCCATCCACGCCCCGCAGATGCTCACCGCAATCTGGGGCACCTCGAATCTGATGCGGCAAGCCTCCCCCGTCAACGCCGCGGTCATCATCGTCTCCGGCGCCATCAACGTCAACCCCGTCCGCCTGGTCAAGCGCACCGCCGTACCGATGGTCGCCGCAACGGTGCTCAACACCTTGTTCGCGTTCCTGCTGATCGGCTAGCAGGCGCTGGCCCTATACCCCGGGGCTGGCGACTGCCTAGGACTCGTCCGGAGTTTCGGGGCTGTCGGCCTCGGCGGCGTCGCGGATGTCTCCGGAGCGGGCCCAGAGGTCTTCCTGGGCGGCGAGTTGGGCGCGGGCGGCGGTGTCGTCGCGCGGGGCGGCCTGGATGTGTTGCTCCGAGTGCAGGCCCAGCTGCAGTTCCTTGGCGCGCAGGATCTCGGCGTCGATCTTGATGCCCACGATGAGCACCGTGTTCATGATCCAGATCGCGGCGAACAGGGCCATGACGGTACTGATGGCGCCGTAGGCGCTCATGCTGGCCACGTACTGCACGAACAGGCCGAAGGCGAACCAGACCAGGCCGTTGACCCCGACAGCGACGATGGAGCCCAGGGTCAGCCAGCGGAAGCGCTCGGGACGCACGTTGGGCGCGTAGTGGTAGAGCACCGCCACCAGGGTCAGGACCACCAGCAGCGTGATGGGGAAACGCAGCCAGTTCCACACCGGCAGGAAGATGCTGATGAGGAATTCGGCGGCCTCTTGGAGTCCGAGCTGGTCGGCGACGGGCTGGATGGCGCCGGTGACGATGGTATCGCGCAGCAGGTTGGCAAAAAGCACGATGACCGCGCCGATGACCAGCACCACCGTCAGGCCCCACATCAGCGACCAGGTGCGGATGAGGCTGCGGCCCTCCATCCGGCCGTAGACCAGGTTCGCGGTCCGCGAGAAGGCCCGCACGTAGGCGGAGGCGGAAAACAGGGAGATGAGCACCGAGATCACCAGCGCCAGGGTGCCTTCGGCCGTCGAGCCGATGATGGAGCCGACGATGGAATTGGCCTGTTCCTCGAAGGTCTGCGGCAGGTACTGGTCGATGAATTCCGAGGTCAGCCGCAGAACTTCTTCTTTGCGGCTGGCAAACAGCAGCGTGGCGATGGAATAGGCCGCCAGCACCGTCGGGGCAAAGGCCATGAGGGTGAAGTAGGTCATCGCGGCGGCGCGGTCCAAGAAGCCGTCGTGGAAGAAGTCGCGCCAGGTGCGCCGGACGACTAACGCCCAGCTGTCCTTGCGCAGCCGGTTGCTGCGGGCTAAGGGATCGGCGTCCTCCGAGTGGCCGGCCACGCGCAGGACGTCGGAGCCGTCCATGGGGACGACGGTCTCCACGGGTACAGCGTCCGCCGGTTCGTGCTTAGTCACAGCTATAGACCTTAAAGCACCCGCTGGGTGCGCAAGAAATGGACACCCTCCCCGGCGGGGTGTCGTTAGACTGGGAGGTATGACTGAGAAGAACAACGCTTCCGAAAAGACCCCGTCGAACGTCGAATCCTTCGAGCTGGACCACCGCCTGGTGGCCGCGCCGTATGTGCGCGTGGCCGGCAAGACGGATCTGGGCGATGGCAAGGAGGTCATCAAGTACGACCTGCGCTTCTGCCAGCCCAACAAGGAGCACCTGGATCCGAAGGCCATGCACTCCATCGAGCACATGATGGCCCAGTTCATGCGCAATTACACCGACAAGCTCATCGGCTTTGCCCCGATGGGCTGCCTGACCGGCTTTTACGCCATCACCAACGGCATGGGCCGCGAGGAGCTGCTGCGCGCGCTCGAGGGCGGGCTCAACGACATCCTGAACGCCACCGAGGTCCCCGCCGCCAACGAGGTCCAGTGCGGCTGGGGCGCTAACCACTCCCTCGAGGGCGCGCAGGAAGCCGCCCGCGCCTTCCTGGACAAGAAGGACGAGTGGGACCAGGTCATGGCCGAGGACAAATAGCTAGAGGACAAGCAGCCCGAGGACAAGCAGCTAGATACTCACGCCCAGCCAGACCGGCTCGGGCACCAGCTCCACGCCGAAGGCCTTCTTTACCCCGGCGCGGATGTCGCGGGCGAGCCGAACGATGTCGTCCGCGCTGGCCCCGCCCCGGTTGGTCAGCGCCAGCGTGTGCTTGGTAGACAGGGTGGCGGCCCCGTGGCCGGGGTAGCCCTTGTCGAAGCCGGCGCGCTGGATGAGCCACGCGGCACTCAGTTTCTCCTGGGTGCCGCTCTCGCCGTTTCCAACAGAAGCACCACCAGAAACAACATGGCGCGGCATGGAGTCCTCGCCGGTGGCGGCCTGGATGGAATCGGCGACGGCGCTGGGCACGATGGGGTTGGTGAAAAAGGAGCCGGCGGACCAGGTGTCGTGGTCGCTGGCGTCTAGGACCATGCCCTTGCCGCGGCGCAGGCTGAGCACCTGCTCGCGTACGTCGGCGACGGGGCGCTGCTCGCCCGGGGTGTCGGTGAGCTGGCCGAAGCGCAGCGGCCGGGAGAGCCCGTCGGTGGTCAGCTGCAGCTCGATTTCCAGCACGACGGCGCGGCCGGTGAACTTCAGGTTGGAGTAGCGATAGGCCAGTTCCAGGTCACTGGCCGGCACCCACTCGGTCTGTCCACTCTCCCGGTGGTAGAGCTTGACCTGGGTGAGCACGTCGGAAATCTCCGCCCCGTAGGCGCCGACGTTTTGCACCGGCACGGCGCCCGCGTTGCCCGGGATGCCGGACAGGCACTCGATGCCGCCCAGGCCCGCCTGGACGGTGGCAGCCACCACGGCGTCCCAGTTGGCGCCGGCTTGGGCGCGGACGATGCCGGTCTCGGCATCGATGGCCACGGCGTCAAAGTCGAGCAGCACGGCGACGTAGTCGAGCTGGCCCTCGGCGACGACCAGGTTGGAGCCGCCGCCGACGATGACTAGGGGCGCGCGGGAGGCATCGATAGCAGCGATGGCTTGGGCAGCTGCTTCGGGGGTCGCGGCGCGCACACAGGCCCGCGGGGAGCCGCCGATGCGCAAGGTGGTCAGATCCGCGAACGTCACCTGTGGATCGAGCTCCACCCCGTCAATTTCATTCAGCTGCTGGGTCAATAATTCTTTCGGCACGTTATCCACGGTAGTCTGTATACCATGTCAACTCGTAGCGAAAACACCGTGACTATCAATCAGCCCATCGAGAAGGTGCACGAAGCTCTGCGTACCGAGGCTTACTGGGAGTACGTGGTAGCCAACCTGTCGCCGGATCCGGGCCAGGTGCACGACTTCACCAACGACACCGCGATCCTGTACGAGATCCTGCCGACCACCCTGCTGCCGGAGGCCGTGCGCGCCATGGTTTCCCAGGACCTGAAGGTCAAGCGCGTGTTCACCACCTCTGACCTGGACGGCAACGCGGCCGATGCCAACTACACCGCCGACGTCAAGGGCACCCCGGTGGACTTCAAGGGCGAGATCAAGCTGACCGGCGAGGGCGAGACCACCACCCTGGCCTACACCAACGAGATCTCCGTCAACATCCCGATGATGGGTGCTGCCATCGAGCCCAAGGTGGGCGAGGCTCTCGAGGAGCTGTTCAACAACGAGGGCGCCCTGACCGACAAGTGGATCACCGACAACCTCTAAACGCTTGCTCCTTAAATGGCCGACCACGCGCATAACCTGAAGGCTAACCCCAGCGCGGGTCGGCCTTTTGGCGTCATTACCCGCGGCACCACCGCGGTCAACCGACTGCGGCGCTGCGACCGGTGGATGCACGCCCACCCGGACATCGCCTCGCTGCTGCGCAGCCACCCGGTCCCGCACGCCATCGACGTCGGCTACGGTGCCTCCCACACCACCACCGTGGAATGGGCGCGCTGGCTGCGCCGGATCAACCCGCACACGCGGGTCACGGGGCTGGAGGTCAACCCGGAGCGGGTCCTGCCGCCGCGCGACGGCGTGGAATTCGAGCTCGGCGGCTTCGAGCTGGCCGGCTACCGCCCGCACCTGGTGCGCGCCTTCAACGTGCTGCGCCAGTACGACGTCGACCAGGTTCCGGAGGCCTGGGAGACGGTCTGCGCGCGGCTGGCCCCGGGCGGGGTCTTCGTGGAGGGCACCTGCGACGAGCTGGGCCGCCGCGCCACCTGGATCCTGCTGGACGCTGCCGGCCCGCAGACGCTGACCCTGGCGTGGGATCCCTTCGACGTGGAGCGGCCCTCCCAGCTCGCCGAGCGCCTGCCGAAGGCGCTCATCCACCGCAACGTGCCGGGCGAGGGCATCTACGAGCTGCTTTCGGCCGCGGATCGCGCCTGGGATCACTGCGCCGGCTGGGCGCCGCACGGCCCGCGCGTGCGCTGGCGGATGGCCCAGGCCCTGCTTCGCGATGCCGGCCTGCCCATCGCGCCCTCCCGCCGCCGGCTGCGCGACAACCAGCTGACCGTGGACTGGGAATTCGTCGCCCCCTAGGGCGATTTTTGCGCCCCGCATTGCCGAAGCCCACCGTTATGGGCGAAACTGGTGTGCATGGCTCAAAAGAAATCTGCCGCATCGACGGCTTGGAAGATCATCGTCGGGGTGCTCGTCGCCCTCCTGGTTCTCGTCCTCGTGGCCGAGTTCGGCCTGCGCTGGGTCGTCGGCGACAGGATGAAGACGCAGCTGCGCGAGAACGCCGAGGCCGACGGCGTGGTGATGCAGGAAGATCCTTCCGTGAACTTCGGCGCCAGCCCGCTGGTCATCGGCGTGCTCAGCGGCACCATCGGGCAGATCAACATGGACGTGCCCTCCACGCTGGACATCTCGGACGCGGGCATCAAGGGCCAGCCCGCCGCGCAGCTCGAGGTCACCGACCTGGAGATGAACTCCGAGACCGCCGGGCACCTGGTGGCCACCACCACCCTGCCCGACGAGTTCCTGCTCAAGACCTTCCAAGACAGCCTGCGCGAGCAGTCCGGCCTGGACATGCTGGGCGATATCGTGGTCACCGACATCACCTCCAAGGACGCCGAGAACGTCCTCGAGGTGCAGCTGGGCGGCGGGCTGGCCACCCTGTCGCTGACCCCGCACGCCGCCGACGGCAACCTGAAGATCGAGGCCACCAAGTCCACCCTCTTCGGCATGGAGCTGCCCGCGGAGGTCACCCAGCAGATCACCCAGTCGCTCTCCGACGGCCTGTCCGATCAGATGGCCGGCAACGCGCTAGCCATCGAGGACGTGCAGGTCCAGGAGGGCACGCTGAAGATCACCGTGGCCGGGGATAACGTCAAGCTCTCCGAGGCGCAGAACGCCGCCGGCGGGGCCGCCAACGAGCAGGAACAGCAGCCGGCCTAAGGCGCGGCGATGGCCACGCGGCCGGCGGCCAGCGCGTCTACCTGCTGCGCGGTATCCAAGGGGGCATCCGCCCAGTAGACCTGCTCGAGGCGGGTCGTCTCTGACCCCTCCTGGTCGCCGCGGGTGATGGCGCGCTGGTAGCCGGCCTTCTCGGCCGTCTCGAGCACCGTGTCGAGCACGGTAGCGTCGGCGGCGGCATCGGCAGCCGGGAGGATGACGCCCAGCACGACCGGGTCGGGGCAGGCCTCACGGACCGTGACCAGATCGGTGAGCAGGGCGTTGGGGTCGTTCAAGGTGGCATCGACTGCCACCCAGATTTCGGCGGCGCCGTTCTGGACCGCCAGGCGGGCCTCCGTGGCCTTAATGAGGCTGTGGTGCCTACCGGTGGGAAAGCCCGCGACGGCCGCCACGTGGCCGGCGGCGGCCTGCGGCAGGTGGTGCGGGCTCAGCAGCACGGGGCCGGCGGATTCCCGCAGGGCGCGCTCCACCTGCGGCCGGGACGCGCGGGTCAGATCGCGGAAGACCCGCTGGGCGAGCCACTCGGCATCGTTGAGCGACATAGCGGCACTAAAGCCTAGTAGCGGTAGTCGCCGTTGATGAGGGCGCGCAGCTGCGGGCGCACGTCGAACCAGTAGACGCCCACGCAGACCGCCGCGATCCACTTCAGGAAGGGCAGGTTCAGCAGCAGTGCCAGGGCCGAGCCGGCCATGATCGCAACCCACGTCATCTTGGACTGGCGGTCCCCGGCCGTGAACGCGTCCTCCCGGGTGTTGGCGGCCATCACGGCGCCCACGATGGCGGCGATGGCCACGCCCCAGAACAGCACCATCTCGATCGCGGTCAGTACGAAAATAACGGGATTATCGAGAAAGAACACTAGCTGTTAAACCTACTTCTCTTGGTTGTCCTCAGTGGAGATTACCTCTCCATCGATGATATCTTGCGTCGGATCTGCCACCGAATCCGCGCCCTTGGCGTGCTTGCCGGCGCCTTCCTGCTCGGTGGTCGCACCGTTGGCGCGGCGGCGCTCCTGGGCGGTGTTGACGGCCTCGTTCACGCCGTCCTTGGTGGCGTTGTAGGCTTGGCCGAAGTTGTCCTTGGCGGCGTTGAAGGACTCGGAGTCCTTGGTGCTCTCCACCGCGCGGCGCAGGGATCCGCCGTAGTCCTTCGCGGCGGCCTTCGCCTTGTCCACCAGGGAGGCGTCCTCGCCGACCTCCGGCTTATCGGTTACGTGGCTGCTGCGGTCCTCGCGGAAGCGGTCCGTGAAGTCCTTCGCCACGCCCAGGGCGGAGGCGCCGGCCTCCTTGATCGAGCCCCAGGATCCCTTCAGGGAATCCGCGATGGACTTGTCGTTGTTTCCGTTGTTCGGCTGCTGCGTGTGCTCGGCCATGGTTTTCTCCTCGGGGAAATACTTTCGTTCGGTTCTTTAGGTCGTGCCGGTATGGGATTTTTAAAAACTGGTCGTGCAGGCGGATTCGGCGCCGCGGAGAGAGCCCAGTGGGAAGTCCCAGAACACCGTCCCTAAACGCCAAATATGAGGTGATTAACAGTGTAGATGACCAAGCCGGCCAGCGCACCGACAATGGTGCCGTTCAGGCGGATGAACTGCAGATCCTTGCCCACCATGAGCTCAATCTTTTCGGAGGCTTCCTCCGCGTCCCAGCGCTCGATGGTCTCGGAGATGATCGAGGTGACCTCGCCGGAGTAGTTGTCCGCCAGGAAGGCCGCGGTGCCGTTGATGCGGCGGTCCAGGCTGGCGCGCAGCTGCGGGTCCTCGCAGATATTGGTGCCCCACTGCAGGCACAGGTCCCGGATCTTCTCGCGCAGCATCGAGTCCGGGTCTTCGGCCTGCGCGATGATAGCGGCCGCCGACTCGCGCCAGATGGCCTGCGGGGCGCGCTGCATGCGCTCCGAGCCCATCAGGTCCACCTTGAGCTCCTCCACGCGGCGGATAATGCCCGGGTCGTGCTGCAGGTCGTCGGCGAACTTGTCCAGGTTGCGGCGGATGGACTGGCGAGCCGGGTGGTTCTTGTCCGCCTTGACCTCGTCGGCGAACTGGACCAGCTCCCGGTAGACCTTCTCACCTACCAGCGAGCGCGCAAAGCGCGGCGCCCACTGCGGCATGCGCTCGTCGATGAGCCGCACGACGGGCTCTTCCATCTGGCCGACCTTGGCGTGGGCGTAGTCGATGAGCTCGTCGACGACGGGTTCGACCTTACCGTCGGCGATAAGCCCTTCCAGCAGCCGCCCAGCCGGCGGGCCCCACTCGGGCTCGGCCAGCCGGTCCAGGATCTGGGACTGGATGAGCGCCTCGGCGTCCTTCGGGTCCAGCGCGCGGACGGCGTTGGCCGTCAGCTTGCCCGCCTCCCGGGAGACCTTCGCGGCATTTTCCTCCTGGGACAGCCAGCGGCCCAGCTTGTCCGGCAGCTGCGCCTGGGAGACCTTGTCCGTGATCAGCTCGGCGTTGAGGAAGTTCTCCCCGACGAACTCCGACAGGGCCTCGCCCACCTGGTCCTTCTTGCGCGGGATGAGCGCCGTGTGCGGGATGGGAATGCCCATCGGGTGCCTAAACAGCGCCGTGACGGCGAACCAGTCCGCCAGTCCGCCTACCATGCCGGCCTCCGCGGCCGCGCGCACGTAGCCGACCCACACCGGCGCGCCCCCGGGCTGGTTCTGCCACCACGAGCACGCGAAGAAGATGATGGCCGCCAGGCCCAGCAGCGCGGTGACGAAAATCTTGTGGTTCCGCAGCGTGCGGCGCCGCTCCTGCTCCACCTCCGGCGACGGCCCCGGCACGGGGCGGCTAGCGATGCCACCGGTGCTGGCTTCTACCGCCTGGCCGTCGAGGCTAGCCCCCTCGTAGCTAGCAACAGTGCTGTGCTTGCCCAACGTGAATACTCCTTAACCGCCGCGCAGTGTGTTTTCTCTTCACCATTCTGCCTCATGTGGGGCCCGGCGCCGGGGTGCTGGGCCGGGCGAGGTGGCATCGTTAAGCCCTTTAGGGCAAGAAAAAACCGCACCCACAGGCAGCGGGTACGGCTTGTGTCCTTGGCGTTTGGCCTAGTTAACGCGACCAGTTTCCTTGCGGTACTGGTGGTAGTAGCGGCGCCCGAACTTCACGGAGACGATGGCCGCGATGGTGATGATGACGGCCAGGACCACACCGATGATGATGGTGGTGTCCACGTGCGCCTCGGAGGCGGTGCCGTTCGGGAACAGATAAATGCCAAGGCCCCAGGTGATGATGCCGATGGCCGGCAGGATGCCCATGATGAGGCCCATGCCCACCCAGGTGGAGGTGCGCAGCAGCGAAGAGTGCGGTGCGGCGAACGACATGGGCTCGTAGCCCTCGATGTAGTTGTCCTGGATCTTGCCGGAAAACTCCGGGTAGGTCTCGCTCGCGTGATCCGCGATTGCCTGGGAATGAGTGCTCATAGGGATGAACTTTCTGCCGGAATCGGTTGTTACTGGTGTTTCTCTACTGACTATAGTCTAGTCGTCCTTGCCGCGGAAAGCAGCACGGGCACGTTCGCGGGTGACCGCAGAGACCGCGGTCAGCGGAACGCCGGCCGGGCAGACGTCGGCGCACTCGCCGTACAGCGAGCAGTGGCCGAAGTTCTGCTCTAGGTCGTCGACCATGTTGCGGGCGCGACGACCGCGCTCTTCCTTGCCCAGCGGCATCAGCGACAGGTGCACCAGCTTGGCGCCGGTGAACAGGTGGGCTGCGCCGTTCGGGCAGGCCGCCACGCAGGCACCGCAGCCGATGCAGGCCGCGTGGTCCAGCGAGTACTCGGCGGTCTCGTGGTTGATGTGCATGGTGTCGGCGTCCGGGGCGGTGCCGGCGTCCATGGAGACGTAGCCACCCTGCTCCATCACGTGATCGAGGGCGCTGCGGTCGACCACCATGTCCTTGATGACCGGGTAGGCCGCGGAGCGGAAGGGCTCGATCTTCAGGGTGTCGCCGTCGTTGAACTGGAACAGGCGCTGCTGGCAAGCCGGGGTGTTCTGGCCCGGGCCGTGCGGGCGGCCGTTAACAGTCAGACCACAGGTGCCGCAGATGCCCTCGCGGCAGTCGGAAGCGAACGCGAACGGCTCTTCGCCGCGCTCGATGATTCCGTCGTTGACGTGGTCCAGCAGCTCCAGGATGGACATCTGCTCTTCAGCGTCGTCGACCTGGACCGTCTCAAACTTGCCTTCTTGGGTCGGTCCGGCCTGACGCCAGATCTCAAGTGTCAGTTTCATTACTTGTAGTTCCTTGTCATCAGCGGGATCGAATCAAAGTACAGGGGCTCGGCGTGGCGGATGAACTCGTGCTCACCTTCGCCCGCCTCCCAAGCGGAGACGAAGCACCAGTGCTCGTCGTCGCGCTCGGCCTCGCCGTCCTCGGACAGGTGATCGTCGCGGAAGTGCGCGCCACAGGACTCGTCGCGGTCCAGGGCGTCGATGCACATCAGCTCACCCAGGTCCAAGTAGTCGGCCACGCGGGCGCCGTACTCGAGCACCTGGTTCATGTCCTCGGCGGAGCCCGGGATCCGGACGTTGGCCCAGAACTCGGCGCGCAGCTCGCGGATCTTGCCGATGGTGGTCTTCAGATCCTCGACGTTACGGGACACGCCGCAGCCCCAGTAGAGGAGCTCGCCCAGCTTGCGGTGGTAGTAGGCCGGGCCGTGCGGGTCGTTGCCGCGGACGTTCATCAGGCGGTCGATGCGGCCCTTCGCGCGCTCCAGGGCGTGCTGTGCGGCCTCGGAGTCCTCGGCCAGCTTGTCCTCACCGAGGTGGTTGGCCAGGTAGTTCGGGATGGTGAACGGCAGGGTGAACCAGCCATCCACGGAAGCCGACAGCAGCGAGTTAGCGCCCAGGCGGTTAGCGCCGTGGTAGGTCCAGGAGCACTCACCGGCGGCGAACAGGCCGTCGATGGAGGTCATCTCGTTGAAGTCGCTCCACAGGCCACCCATGGTGAAGTGGCAGGTCGGGGCGATGCGCATCGGGGTCTCGTAGGCGTCCTCGCCGATGGCTTCCTTGTACATCTCGATCAGGTTCGAGTAGCGCTCGCGGATCTTGTCCTTGCCGAGGCGCTCGATGGCGTCGCGGAAGTCCAGGTAGACCGAGTTCTTCAGCGGGCCCACGCCGAGGCCGGCGTTAATCTGCTGGGAGATGGCGCGGGAGGCCACGTCACGCGGGACCAGGTTGCCGAAGGCCGGGTAGCGGCGCTCCAGGAAGTAGTCGCGCTCCTCCTCCGGGATGGAGTTCGGGTCGCGGTCATCACCTTCGGTCTTCGGGGACCAGATGCGGCCGTCGTTACGCAGCGACTCGGACATCAGGATGGTCTTCGACTGCCACTCGGAGTTGACCGGCAGGCCCGTCGGGTGGAACTGGATGAACGACGGGGAGGCCAGGTAGGCGCCCTGCTCGTAAGCGCGCATCATGGCGCCGGCGTTCGAGTTCTTCGCCAGGGTGGACATGTGGAAGACGTTGCCGTAGCCACCGGTACCCAGGATGACGGCGTGGCCGGTGAAGGCCTTCAGCTCGCCGGTAATCAGGTTACGGGTGACGATGCCGCCGGCGCGCTTGGTGCCGTTGTCATCGTAGGTGATGATGTCCTGCAGATCGTGGTGGGAGAACAGCTCCACGTTGCCCAGGCCGATCTGGCGGTACAGCGCCGAGGTGGTCGACAGCTGCAGCTGCTGACCCGTTTGGCCACGGGTGTAGTAGGTACGGGAGACCTGCACACCACCGAAGGAACGGGTGGCCAGGGTGCCGCCGTACTCACGGGCGAACGGGGCGCCGATGGCGTTCATGTGGTCGATGACGCGGCCGGACTCGGAGGCCAGGCGCCAACAGTCGGACTCGCGGCAGCGGTAGTCGCCGCCCTTCACGGTGTCCTTGGTGTGGCGGTAAGCCGAGTCGTTGTCGACCTTCTTGGAGCGCGAAGAGTTCACGCCGCCCTGGGCCGCGATGGAGTGTGCACGGCGCGGGGAGTCGTGGTAGGTGAAGACCTTCACGTTGTAGCCGAGCTCGCCGAGGGAGGCCGCAGCGGCGCCGGCGGACAGGCCGGTGCCGACCACGAGGACCTCGAATTTGCGGCGGTTCAGCGGGGAGACCAGCTGCATGTGGTCCTTCTGGTAGCTCCACATGTCCTTCATCGGGACGCCGTGGGGCTCGTTCGACTCCAGGATCTTGCCGGGGCGCACGCCCTCGACGATGGACTCTGGGTGCGAGAAGTCCGGGTGCTCTCGCTTCAGTTCGGTTTTAGTCATGGGTTCAAATATTCCTATCAGTCCTAGTTACTAACTGACGAAGCCAAAGGCGACGGACAGGGGCATAACGATGTTGCCAATGCAGACGATGGCCGGAATCAGGTAGGCCAGCACCAGGAAGGTCTGACGCCACTTGTAGCCGGTGATACCCAGGTCAGACGCAGCCAGCTTGATGCCGTGGGTCAGGTGCAGGAACAGGCAGCACATGGCCAGCACGTAGAAGATGGTCACGGGCCAGCGGCTGAAGGTAGCAATCATGTTGGCCTTGACGGCGCCGTGGACGAAGGCGTCCGGAGCGGCCGGGGCCACGCCCATGGTCAGGTCCAGCAGGTGGAAGATGAGGAACAGCAGCAGCACGATGCCGGTGACCAGCATGGACTTGGTAGCGAAAGAGTCCAGGCCGCCCATCAGGTTGGAGCGGCGGAAGCTGCCGCGCGAAGCCTTGGAGCGCGAGTGCAGCGCGATGGCACCGTAGATGTGGCCGACCAGGGCAACCAGGAGCACGATGCGGATGATCCACAGGGCCGTGCCGTGCGGCAGCAGCGGCTCACCCAGGGAGCGCAGGAACTCGCCGTAGACGTCCAGGGCTTCCTCGCCGCCATGGGCGGGCATGTACAGCTTCAGGTTGCCGGCCATGTGGCCGACGACGAACAAAGCGAACAAGAGACCGCTGACCGCCATGATGAGCTTGAGAACCCACGACGGGACGCCGGGGGTCTGGCGGATCGGTTCTTCACTGATACGACCGTGAGCGATTGCCTCACGGTCAGGTTTCTTCAAAGTCATGACACCTCCATAGTCAACCTAGACTTTACGCAGGATATGGGCCCTTCTCCTAGTTATGAGCTGGCCTAAAGGACCGGAGGCAAATTTTGCCTTGCTCGAAATTCCCCAGCTTTAGGTAAGGGTGTCCAAATCTGCGTTTTAGGAAATGGGGCGCCACCTTGGCAACTCGCAATTAGAAAACACGTGTGTTGTGTAATTATTTTGACATTTGTGAGGTTGGTCACCCGGCGCGTTAATGGTGAATGACTTACCCCAATTGGTGTCATACTTTCGCAGGTATCGCCCCCGGATCGGGCGTTTTTCAAAACCGGACGTTCGTACCTTTTATCCCCTAAGCACTACTTTCACACCACCGCTAAGAACCTTCACACAAAATTTGCTAAAACACTGTTATAGGGGCATCAGGGAGGTAATCTAACCGTCATGACGAAGACTTACGTGGGCTCCCGGCTGCGGCAGCTGCGACGCGAAAGAGACCTCAGCCAGGCCTCCCTGGCGTCCACCCTGGGCCTGTCTGCTAGCTACGTGAACCAGATCGAGCACGACGTGCGCCCCCTGACGGTGCCCGTCCTGCTGCGCATCACCGAGGTCTTCGGCGTAGACGCCACGTTCTTCTCCCGCGATGACGACTCCCGGCTGCTCGCCGAAATCCAGGACGTCATCCAGGACAAGGAGCTCTGCCCCTCCCCCGTGGAGCTGCAGGAGCTGTCCGAGCTGGTCTACAACCACCCCACCGTCGCGCGCACGCTCGTGGACATGCACCGGCGCTACCGCAACGTCCGCGACAAGCTCTCCCTGGCCACGGACTCGCGCCGCGTCACGGACTCGGCGCAAGCGCTATCGATGCCCCACGACGAGGTCCGCGACTTCTTCTACGCCCGCCAGAACTACCTCGACGGCCTCGACCACCACGCCGAGGACCTGGCCGGCGAGTTGGGCGTCGAGCCCTTCCACATCCGCGACACCGAGCAGGCCCTGGCCGACCGGCTGCGCTCCAAGCACAACCTGGAGATCAAGACCGTCGGCCAGCTCGACGGCACCCTCCACCGGCTCGACCGGGAGGCCGGCACCCTGCTGCTGGCCAGCCGCCTGACCGAGGGCCAGCGCGCCTTCCGCATGGCCACGGAGCTGGGATTCCTGGAGGCCGGCGATCTCATCACGGACGCCGCCGACGAGGAGCCGTTTACCTCCCAGGCCTCGCGCCGGTTGGCGCTGCGCGGCATCGCTAGCTATTTCGCGGCCGCGACCGTGCTGCCCTACGGCTTAATCCACGCGGAGGCCGAAAAGTCCGGCTACGATGTGGAGTTTTTGTGCCAGTCCTTCGGCGTGGGCTACGAGACGGTCGCCTCCCGGCTGTCCACCCTGCAGCGCGACAACCAGCGCGGCATTCCTTTTACCTTCGTGCGCGTGGACCGCGCGGGCAACATGTCCAAGCGGCAGTCCGCCACCGGAGTGCACTTTTCCAATTCCGGCGGCACCTGCCCGCTGTGGAATATCTACGAGACCTTCTCCCGGCCCGGCACCATCTCCCGGCAGCTGGCGCAGATGCCGGACGGCCGCAACTACCTGTGGGTGGCCCGGACCGTCCAGTACCTGCAGGGCCGCTACGGCGACACCAACAAGATGTTCGCCATCGGGCTCGGCTGCGAGGCCCGGCACGCCGACCGCACCGTCTACGCCGCCGGCCTCGACTTATCCGACATGTCCAGCGCCACCCCGATCGGCGCCGGCTGCCGCATCTGCCCCCGCAGCAACTGCGCCCAACGGGCGTTCCCGCCCATCCACGAGGCGCTGGACATCGACACGCACCGCTCGGCGGTGGCGCCGTACTAAGCGGGTGGGTGCGGCTATTCCGCCTCGAGCTCGTCCATGACGCGCTGCAGGACCTCGTCCATCTCCTCCGAGGAGCGCTGGACCTGGACGGAGGTACCCTGGGAGTCCTCGTCGACGGCGGCCTGGACCTTCGGGTCGTGCCACAGCTGCGCCAGCTCGCGGTAGACCTCGTTGTCCTTGTCCTCGGCGCGCACAACGAAGGCGTTGATGTACGGCGCGGCCTCGTCGGAAGCCGGATCGTCCTGGGCCACGGCGGTGGTCGGGTCGATGCCGGCGCGCTCCAGGAAGGAGTTGTTGATGACGGCCGGGGTGCCCTCGCCCCACGCGGAGGTGGTCTGGGCGGCATCGACGGTGGTGACCTTGACCTTGGACTTGGCCTCGTCGACGTCGGCCGGCGTCGGCGAGAGGCTACCCTCGACGGTCAGCTCGACCAGGCCCGCGGCGGCCAGCACGTTGAGCGCACGGCCCTGGTTGGACGGGTCGTTCGGGATGGCCACCGTCTCGCCCTCGATGCCATCCAGGGAGTCGTGGTCCTTCCAGAACAGCGCGAGCGGCACGATCTCCGTGGAGACAATCGGCACGAGATCCTCGGCGTTGCCCACGTTGTACTCCGCCAGGAAGCGCAGGGTCTGGAAGTTGTTGATGTCGTTCTGGCTCTGCGCCAGCGCGACGTTCGGGGTGGCGTAGTCCTCGAAGTTCTCGACCTCGATGTTGAAGCCGTTCTCCTCGGCTACCTCCTCGAAGGCGGTCCAGGCCTTCTTCGCAGCATCGGTGGTGCCGACGACGATCTTCTGGTCCTTGCCCTCCCCGTCGGAGCTAGAGCAGGCCGCCAGCCCGGTGCTGGCGACGGCCACGGCGGTGGCGGTAGCGATAATGCGGCGAAGCTTCATGCGTTTGTCCTTTGCGTTATTCGGCGCGCCCGGCCTGGGCACGCCCATGAACTAAGCGGTCTAGTGCAGCCTAGCAAAATTCGAACCGCTCGGTCTATAAAACGCAAAAATTCCCTCCCCCAACGGGTGGGGCAGGGAATCCGGATAGGCGCCTAAGGAAGGCTCCTTAGAGGTTGATCATGTTAGAGGTTGATCATGTGGCCGCCGATGCCCTCGGCAGCTTCCTTCATCGCCTCCGACAGGGTCGGGTGCGTGTGGATGTTGCGGCCGATTTCCTCGGTGGTCAGGTCGAAGCGCTGGGCCAGGGTCAGCTCCGGCAGGAGCTCCGAGACGTTGGCGCCGACCATGTGGCCGCCCAGCAGCTCGCCGAACTCGGCGTCAGCAACCAGCTTGACGAAGCCGGCGGTCTCGTTCAGGCCCGCGGCCTTGCCGTTCGCGGAGAACGGGAAGCTGGCGACCTTGATCTCGCGGTCCGGGAACTTCTCCTTCGCGGCCTCCTCGGTGTAGCCGAAGGAAGCAACCTGCGGGTTACAGAAGGTCGCGCGCGGCATCATCTGGTAGTCGCCCAGCTCCTGGGTCTCGGCGCCGGCGATGGTCTCGGCGGCCACCACGCCCTGCGCCTCGGCCACGTGGGCCAGCTGCAGCTTGGCGGTGACGTCGCCGATGGCGTAGATGCCGTCGACGTTGGTGCGCATGCGCTCATCGATGGCGATGGCGCCGCGGTCGGTGAGCTCGACACCGGTGTTTTCCAGGCCGTAGCCCTCGGTGCGCGGGGCGAAGCCGATGGAGACCATGCAGCGATCGACGGTCAGGGTCTCGGTCTTCTCGCCGTCCTTGGACTCGATCTCGACGGTCACGTCGTCGCCGTTGTCCTTGATGGAGGTGGTCTTGTAACCGGTCTTCAGGGTCACGCCCAGCTTCTTGTACTGCTTGGCGATCTCCTTGGAGGCGTCCTTGTCCTCGTTCGGCAGGACGCGGTCCATGAATTCCACGATGGTCACGTCCACGCCGTAGTTGGCCAGGACGTAAGCGAACTCCATGCCGATGGCGCCGGCGCCCACGATGACCATGGACTCGGGAGCGTCTTCCTTGAGGATTTGCTCCTCGAAGGAGACGATGTTGCCCCCGATCTCAACGCCCGGCAGGGACTTAACGGCGGATCCGGTGGCGATGATGCAGTCGTCGAAGGTGAGGGTCTTGCCCTTGTCGTCACCTTCGGTGATCTCAATCGTCTTGGCGTCCTTAAAGGAACCCAGGCCGTTGACCTCGGTGATCTTGTTCTTCTTCATCAGATAGTGCACGCCCTTGACGATGCCCGAAGAAACCTTGCGGGAACGCTTGTGGGCTGCCCCATAATCGAAGGAGACCTCACCGGAGATACCAAAGTCCTTGGCCTCGTGGTTGAAGGTGTGGGCCACCTCGGCATTCTTCAGCAGCGCCTTGGAGGGGATGCAGCCGACATTGAGGCAGATACCGCCCCAGTACTGCTTCTCCACCACGGCTACCTTCTTGTCGAGCTGGGCTGCGCGGATGGCGGCGACGTAGCCGCCAGGGCCCGCGCCGAGTACTACAACGTCATAATGTTCATTAGTCACGTCTTACAGGATACGTAACTTTGGCCACGCTGTCTGCCAAAGGGGCAAACAAAGCGCGGCAACCGGGGGCTGGCCAGCCTTTCGGCCGGGGATCTTGCCTTTAGAACATCCCCAGGGCCAGAGCGATGGTCGACGAGGTGGAGGAACCGGCATGGACGAGGCCGCCCAGGAATTCGTTGATCTGAACCAAGATGGTGTCGAAAGCGTTCATTTTTAAAACCCTTCTGTAAACGGTGGAGAGACAGCGCGAACGCGGTTAAGCGGTGCGGTTATTCTAACGAAGAATTCCCAGCTCGCGTTACGTCGGCGGGGAACTTCCGGGCGGCTAGCCGGCATCGACAGCCGGAAACCCCCTAGATTATGACACACCTTTCACTTGCACACCACCTGTTTCATGTCCGGCTGCTAAGCTATATTCGCACTGTGAGCGACAGTTGTTTGTTTTAGGCTGGGTTTTGCTGAAAAATTTCAGCTGACGGACAGCTGCTAACAACTTTGTTTGCGCCTACGATAACCAGTCAGGAAACTCTCTCTACCCTTTGCGAAAAGGGCCCCTCTCTCAGGAAGCGTTAACCTTATGAAGATTATTCGCCCGCTGGTTGGCACCACCGCCGCCACCGCCCTTGCCCTTGGCCTTTGCGTCTCCCCGGCCCTGGCTGACGAGCCGGCCGTCGAAAGCCCGGCCATCGATAGCCCGGCCGCTGCTCCGGAGGCTGGTGATTCGGAGGCTGTTGACTCGGAGGCTGTTGCCGACCTGGAAGAGCCGGCCGAGGATCCGGCAATTGACGACGCCATCCTGGGCGACGAGAACGCTCCCGAGTCCGCGCAGTCCGACGCCGCTGCCGAGGAAGCAGAGACCGCGGCCGGCGAGTCCGTCATCACGGAGATCGACCTGGCGCAGGAGACCGCCCCGGCATGGTCCACCAACGCCGAGGGCAAGCGCGTCATCAGCCCGTCCAAGATGGCCAGCGGTAAGCAGTGGATGGCCTATGCCCAGGCCAGCTCCTTCAACCGCGAGCACGTCAAGGCCTTCAACGCCACCTCGCCGGCTATGGGCGGGCGCGAAATCCCGCTGGCGGTCATCACCCCGGACGGCAACTTCGACCAGGCCCGCCCGACCCTGTACCTGCTCAACGGCGCCGGCGGCGCGGACCAAGACATGGAGTGGATCAAGCAGACCTACCGCAAGGATGTCGACCCGACCAAGGAAGGCACCCAGGACATGGTGGACTTCTACGTCGACAAGGGCATCAACGTGGTCATCCCGCAGGCCGGCACCTTCTCCTACTACTTCGACTGGCAGAAGGACCCCAACAGCAAGTACCTGAAGGGCCCGCAGAAGTGGGAGACCTTCCTGACCCAGGAGCTGCCGGGCGCACTGGAGCAGACCATCAACGGTAACGGCAAGCGCGGCATCGCCGGCATGTCCATGTCCGCGACCTCCGCGCTGGTGCTCGCCCAGCAGCACCCGGACCTCTACGACGCGGTCGGTTCCTTCTCCGGCTGCGCCGCCACCTCGACGGTGCTGCCGCACCAGTTCGTCGGCCTGACCGTCAACCGCGGCGGCGCCACCCCGGAGCAGATCTGGGGCGCCCGCGGCTCCGCCGAGAACCGCCGCTACGACGGCCTCGCCAACGCTGAGAAGCTCCGCGGCCACGAGATCTACGTGTCCGCCAACTCCGGCCTGGTGGGCAAGGAAGACACCGTCTCCCACCTGATGAACCAGGGCGCTGACCTGTCGACCGCGCTGGCCGGGTCCTCCACCCTCACCATCGAGGGCGGCGTCATCGAGGCGGCCATGAACGCCTGCACCCACGACCTGAAGGCCAAGATGGACTCCCTGTCCATCCCGGCGGACTGGAACTTCCGCAACACCGGTACCCACTCCTGGCCGGGCTGGATCAAGGACATCAGCGAGTCCTGGCCGACCTTCGAGCGGGCCTTCGGCGAGAATTAAAGAACTAAGAACATAACCAGAAAGAGAGCGCTAGCATGAAGCGACTGAGTACCCTCCTGGCCACCGCAGCCCTGGCTGCCACGGCCACCGCCGTCCCGGCGGCCACCGCTGCCACCCTGACCCCGGCTGACGTCAACGGCGGCGCCCCAGTCTCAGAGGTTAGCGACCTGCAGGTCACCGACGCCGTCGCGAACTCCAAGTGGTACAAGCAGTACAAGGACGACGACCGGGTACTCAAGCTGCAGGCTAGCTCTCCGGCCATGAATGGCCGCCAGATTCCGCTGGCCGTCATCCCGGCGGGCGAGCCCAACCGCCCCACCATCTACCTGCTCAACGGTGCCGGCAGCGCCGAGCAGGACGCGGACTGGCTGTCCAAGGCCCAGACCGTCGACTTCTACGCCGACAAGAAGGTCAACGTGGTCATCCCGCAGGCCGGCGCCTTCTCCTACTACACCGACTGGGAGCAGACCCCGAACGGCAAGTACCTGCAGGGCCCGCAGAAGTGGGAGACCTTCCTGACCAAGGAGCTGCCGGGCTCGATCGAGTCCCGCCTGCAGGCCAACAACAAGCGCGCCATCGCCGGCATGTCCATGTCCGCGACCTCCTCGCTGCTGCTGGCCCAGCACAACCAGGGTTTCTACGACGCCGTCGGCTCCTTCGCCGGCTGCGCCGCCACCGCTTACCCGATGGAATACGAGTTCCTGCGCCTGACCGTCAACCGGGGCGGCGGCCAGCCGGAGCAGATGTGGGGCCGCCAGGGCTCCGCGAACAACCGCTACAACGACGCCCTGATGAACTCGGAGAAGCTGCGCGGCACCAAGCTCTACATCTCCTCCGGTTCCGGCCTAGCCGATGAGACCGCCATGCCGAGCTACCTGCAGTCCAAGGGCGCCAGCCAGGCTGAGGCCGCCGTCGGCTCCGCCATCAACCAGGTCGAGGGCGGCGTCATCGAGGCCGGCGTCAACCACTGCACCCACAACCTCAAGGCCAAGCTGGACTCCCAGAAGATCCCGGCTACCTACAACTTCCGCAACGCCGGCGTCCACAACTGGACCGGCTGGCGCGAGGACCTGGAGAAGTCCTGGGCCACCTTCTGGCAGGCCTTCTACAACTAACGCTGCGTTCTAAGCGCGGGCCTTAACGCCGGTTCTCGGACTGGCTCCTGGGGCTTTCTGCAAGGGCGGTAGACTTAGCATCTATCATGATGCTTTCTTCTACCGCCCTTTCTGCTGTTGCTGGTTCTAGTGCCGGGGTTGCCTCTAACGCCACCCGGGACCCGTACACCAAGGTTGACTACAACCTGGGCTTTCGGGTGCGCCACTACCAGCTGGAGCTGGACTACAAGGTCGAGCCCAACCTGCTGTCTGCGCAGGCCACGCTGACCATCGAGGTGGGCGAGGAAGACCTGAACGCCCTGCAGCTCGACCTAGGCCCCGCGATGGCGGTGCGCCGCGTTAGCTGCCCCGGGGGCCCGCGGGTGGCCCGCTTTAAGACCTCGGGCGGCAAGCTGCGAATTTCGTTCGCGGAGCCGGTGGCATCGGGGGCAGAAATCACGCTGGCCATCCGCTACGGCGGCAACCCGCGGCCCATCGCCAGCCCCTGGGGTGAAATCGGTTGGGAGGAAACCGAATCCGGTTCCCTGGTCGCCAGCCAGCCCAACGGGGCGCCGAGCTGGTTCCCGTGCGACGATCACCCGAGCCAGAAGGCCACCTTCGACCTCGCCATCACGGCCGACGATCCCTTCACCATCGTCGCCAACGGCACGCTGGTCGACAAGGCCACGGCGGGGTCGTCGCGGACGGCGTGGCACTACCGCATCGATAAGCCCATGGCGACCTACCTGGCGACGGTGCAGGTGGGCGAGTTCAGCGAGTTCCGCCTAGGCCCCAACACCGTGGCGTACGCGCCCGCCGACCTGCGTGAACAGGTGACCGAGGAATTCGGCCGCCAGCAGGAGATGCTCGATTTCCTGGCCGAGACCTTCGGGCCGTACCCCTTCCCCGACTACCGCGTGGTCGTGACCGAAGACGAGCTGGAAATCCCGCTGGAGGCGCAGGGCATTTCCATCTTTGGCTCCAACCACGTGCGCGGCGACCACGCCTTCGAGCGGCTCATCTTCCACGAGCTTTCCCACCAGTGGTTCGGCAACGCCGTGGGCCTTAGCCGCTGGCAGGACATCTGGCTCAACGAGGGTTTCGCCTGCTACTGCGAATGGCTCTGGGGCGAGCACACCGGCCAGGCCAGGGCCCACGATGCCGCCCACTCCCACTACTCGGTCCTCTCCCGCAAGCCCCACGACCTCCTGCTGGGCGACCCCGGCACCCGCGACATGTTCGATGACCGCGTCTACAAGCGCGGCGCCCTGTTCGTCCACTCCCTGCGGCGCCTGCTTGGCGATGCCACCTTCTTCCCCCTCGTCCGCTCCTACCTCGCCGATAACCAGCACGGAAACGTGGTTGCGCAGGACTTCTGGGAGGCTCTGACGGGGGCTGTAGAAGACGCAGAAGAGGGCGCTTCCGGTGTTTCTGTTGCGGACGTGGAGGGCCTCTGGAACCAATGGCTGAACGAGCGGGAGTTGCCGCGGTTCCCGGAGTAGTTGGTGCTGGGTTGGCTTGGTTGGCTGGGTTGGCTTGGTTGGCTGGGTTGGCTGGGTTGGCTTGGTTCGCGGCCTAATTTAGTTTCGGCTTAAACTAAGCCAGCTCTGGCGAACAGGGACTTTAGAAAATTCGAACATATTTTCTTTTTTGCTGTTGACACGGGCTTTTTCGTCGGTATACTAGAACACGTAAGCGAACAAAGGTTCTATACGACGGTTCCTTAGGGGGTGACCGCCATGACTGACCAGCACGACGAAATCCTAGCAACGCTCAAAGAAATCTCTGGCTCCATGGAGCGGTTACGCTCCCTGATGAAGAAACCCGAAGACCTGTCCTTTGGACGCCTTCACCGCGGCTTCGAGGCCTTCGAATACGCCTTCAACAACAAGACCGTCATCGATGCCGCCTTCGCCTTCCTCGCCGAGCGCGACGACGCCGGCCGCCAGGTCGGCTCATCCAAGGCCATCGACTACCTCATGGCACGCCTCGGCCTGGATTTTGCCACCGCCCGGGAGCGTCTCGAGACCGGCCGCGATCTGTTCAGCCCTCTCGAGGAGGCCGCGCCCGCCCCGGAACCGACTCCCCTGCCCGACGACGCCCAGGCTGTCAGCGATGAGGAGCGCGCCCGCCAGCAGGCCGCCGACGCGGAAGCGCAGCGCCGCGCACAGGCGGAAAAGGAAGCTGAGGAGCGTCGCCGCAAGCGCCTCCTGGAGGACGGCCAAACCACCAGCGCCAAGGTGCTGGCGATGATTGAGTCGGAGCTCAAGCACCTCAATCAGCACGCCACCCCGGGCCGCAAGCAGCTGCGCGAGCAGGCCCTGGAAAAGGCAAAAGATACCTCGCTGCACACGCTGCGGGACTGGCTGCGCAAGCAGATTAAGAACGCCAACCTGGCCGCCCGCACCCCGGAAGGCACCAAGGACAAGGACGCAGCCTACAAGAAGCGCCGGCTATCCCTGTCCAACCCGGACGCCGACGGCGGCGTGCACGTCCGCGGCTACCTGGACCCCGCCACCGCCGCGCTCGTCAAGAGCGCCCTGGCGAACGCCCGCAACGCGGATAACGCCGCTTTGAAGGAAAGCGGGCTGGACCAGGAAGACAAGCGCAGCTTCCAAGAACGCAACGTGGACCACCTGCGCTATATCTGCCGGCGGTACCTATCCTCCAAGGACCAGTCCACCGGTGGTGCGGCGGGCCTTCTGGTCACCCTCACCATGGACGACCTCGAGAACATGACCGGCGACAGCCGCTTCCCCACCACCGCGGGAATCTCGGTCAGCCCGCTCGACCTTCTCCGGATGGGGCTGGCTGAGCACGACTTCCTCTGCGTCCTCGACCCCCACGGCTTCCCGCTCGAGCTAGCGCGCAATAAGCGCACGGCGAGCCTCTGGCAAAAGATTGCCCTGGCCGCCTCCGAGCTGGTGTGCACCCACCCGGACTGCAACCGGGCCTGGATTGACTGCGACGTCCACCACGTCATCGCCTGGGCTTTGGGAGGAGATACCGATATTTCCAACCTCACGCTCCGGTGCCGGCGCCATCACGTGGATAACAACGACTTCCGGGATGGTGCCAACAACATGGGCCACGCCGACAGGTCCCCCGATACCGGGCGCACCGGCCACCGGGCCGGGCCGGGACAACCGCTGCGGTTCAACGAATCGCCCGCGGCCCAGCAATCGTGCGGCCATAAGGTCCGCCACCGCGGGGCACCAACCGCAGGGGCTAGCCCCGGCGCCGAGGATCCCCCGCCAAAGTCGCACAGCCAGGCTCCTTTGTTTAGTTAAGATGTTGTCCCTGTTCACCCTCCCCTGCCAAGGGCACGCCCGTGTGTCCTGGCGGGGATTCACGCGTGCCTGGGCTCTTGAGGCTCCTCGGGGCTGTTCGGAGCTGCCCGGGGCTGCTGAGGACTGTTCGGGGCAGCTTGGGTCCACTGGGCTGCTCGGGGTGGGAGATGGTCGCCGGGGATCTTGGCGGGGATCTAACGGTAAGTGCTGGCAGCGGGAGTTGCCAGCGGGGGGTTGGCTGCGGGAGTTGGCTGCAGAACTTTGGAGCGGGAGATGGCGGTGGCAGGCTCCGCGGGATCCGCTGAAGTAGGATGGTGACCATTATGTCTACGTTGCTCGTGACCGGCGGGGCCGGCTTCATCGGTTCCAATTTCGTCCGGCTGACCCTAGCGGAAACCGACTACTCGGTGGTCGTCCTCGACAAGCTGACCTACGCGGGGAACCGCGCCAGCATCGCCGATCTGGAGGGGGACCGCTGCTCCTTCGTCCAGGGCGACATCGCGGACGTAGAACTGGTTAACCAGGTCATGCGGGACGTTGACGCCGTGGTCCACTTCGCAGCCGAGTCCCACAACGACAACTCCCTGCGCGACCCGTCGCCGTTCATCCAGACCAACCTGGTGGGCACGTTTACCCTGCTTGAAGCCGCCCGCGCCCGCGGGACCCGCTTCCACCACGTTTCTACCGACGAGGTCTTCGGCGATCTGGAGATTGGGGCCGACACGCGCTTTACGGAATCGACGGCGTATCAGCCGTCGTCGCCGTACTCGTCATCGAAGGCGGGATCCGATCACCTGGTGCGCGCCTGGGCGCGGTCCTTCGGCCTGCCCGTGACGGTGTCGAACTGCTCGAACAATTACGGCCCGTACCAGCACATCGAGAAGTTCATCCCCCGCCAGATCACGAATATCCTGTCCGGCCTGCGCCCGAAGCTGTACGGCACCGGGGAGCAGGTGCGCGACTGGATCCACGTCGACGACCACAACCGGGCCGTGATCGACATCCTGGAACGCGGCCGGCTGGGCGAGACCTACAACATCGGCGCCGACCAACCCGACACCAGCAACCTGCAGGTCATGGAAATCATCTGCGACCTCATGGGGGCCGACGGCTTCGACCACGTGGCGGACCGGCCCGGGCACGACCAGCGCTACGCCATGGACGCGACCAAGCTGCGCACCGAACTCGGCTGGACCCCGCGGTTCACGGATCTGCGGGCCGGCCTGGAAGACACCATCGCGTGGTACGCCAACAACCGCGACTGGTGGGAGGCCAGCAAGCAGGACGTCGAGGCCGGCTACGCGCGGCAGGGACAGTAGGATCGGCCAAGGTTTAACAACCAGGTCTAACAACCAGACCCACTACCAGACTCAAAACCAGACCTAGCAGCTAAGAACCACGGAAGGACAGAATGGACATTCGCACCACGGGCATCGAGGGGCTCCTCATTGTGGACTTGGACGTCCACGGGGATGACCGGGGCTGGTTCAAGGAGAACTGGCAGCGGGAGAAGATGGTCGCGGCCGGCCTCCCCGACTTCGCGCCGGTCCAAAACAACGTGTCCTTCAACGCGACCGCCGGGGTGACCCGGGGCCTGCACGCCGAGCCCTGGGACAAGCTGGTCTCCGTCGCCTACGGCAAGGTCTTCGGGGCCTGGTGCGATCTGCGGGAAGGATCCGAGACCTACGGGGAGTTGGTCACCACCGAGATCGGCCCCGACACGGCCGTCTTCGTCCCCCGCGGGGTGGCCAACGGCTTCCAGGCCCTGGAGCCGACCGCCTATTCCTACCTGGTCAACGATCACTGGTCCCCGGAGGCCACCTACCCGGCCGTCAACCTCGACCTGGTGGACTGGCCGCTGGATCCGACCGAGATCTCCGATAAGGACGCGGCCCACCCGCAGCTTTCCGAGGCGACCCCGATGCCCCCGCGCAAGGTCCTGGTCACCGGCGCCGACGGGCAGCTGGGGCGCGCCCTCCGGCGGATCCTGCCCCACGCCGAGTTCGCCACCCGCGCCGATCTCGACATCACCGACCCCCGCCTCGCCGAGGCCCGCCGCTGGCGCGACTATTCCGCGATCATCAACTGCGCCGCCTACAACAACGTCGACGGGGCCGAGCGCGATCGCGCAGGCGCATGGGCCGTCAACGCGGAGGCGGTGGCGCGGCTGGCCGGCATCGCTAGCGCCCACAACCTGACCCTGGTGCACGTCAGCAGCGACTACATCTTCGACGGCACCGAGAAGCTCCACACCGAGCAAGAACCGGTGAGCCCGCTGAGCGTGTATGGGGCATCGAAGGCGGCTGGCGATGCCGCCGCCCAGGCCACCGCCCGCCACTACGTGGTGCGCACCAGCTGGGTCTTCGGCGACGGCAACAACTTCGTCGAGGCCATGCGCGGGCTGGCCCTGCGCGGGGTGGAGCCCGAGGTGGTCGCCGATCAGCGCGGCCGCCCCACCTTCGCCGAGGACCTGGCTAAGGCCATCGCCCACCTGCTGGACTCCGGGGCTGAGTACGGCGTCTACAACGTCACCAACTCGGGCGACACCGTCGGGCGGGACGAGCTGGCGATGTCCACCTTCATCGGCATCGGGCACGATCCGGCCGAGGTCCACCCGACCACCACCGATCACTTCGCCCAGCCCGGCGCGGCCCCGCGCCCGGCCGAGTCGACCCTCGATCTGAGCAAGCTGGAGGCCACCGGCTTCCGGCCCCAGAACTGGCGGGCCGCCCTGGCCCTCTACCTGGCGTTGTACCCGGCCGCCGGGGAAGCGGAAAGCTAGACTTTTAAAGCATGAAAGGCATCATCCTGGCCGGCGGTTCCGGCACGCGGCTCTACCCCATCACCCAGGGGATCTCTAAGCAGCTCATGCCGATCTACGACAAGCCGATGGTCTACTACCCGCTGTCCACCCTGATCCAGGCGGGCATCCGGGAGATCCTCATCATCACCACCCCGGAGGATTCCGCCTCCTTCCAGCGCCTGCTCGGCGACGGATCCCAGCTGGGCCTCATGCTCTCCTACGCGGTCCAGCCCCGGCCGGAGGGCCTGGCGCAGGCCTTCATCATCGGCGAGGAGTTCATCGGCGGCGACGACGTCGCCCTCGTTTTGGGCGACAACATCTTCGACGGTCACGGCTTCAGCAGCGCCCTGCCCGAGTGCCGGTCCCCGCACGGGGGCGTCATCTTCGCCTACGAGGTCTCCGATCCCCAGCGCTACGGCGTGGTGGAGTTCGCCCCGGACGGGCGGGCCATCAGCATCGAGGAGAAGCCGGAACACCCGAAGTCCAGCCACGCCGTCGTCGGCCTGTACTTCTACGACAACCAGGTCTGCGAGATCGCCCGCTCCATTACCCCCTCGGCCCGCGGGGAGCTGGAAATCACCGCCGTCAATGAGGAGTACCTACGCCGCGGGGAGCTCTCGGTCAAGCGCATGCGCCGCGGCGACGTGTGGCTGGACACCGGCACCGTGGATTCGATGAGCGAGGCCTCCGCCTACGTCGAGGTCATCCAGAAGCGCACCGGCACCGTCCTGGGATCGCCCGAGGTGGCCGCCTACCGCGAGGGCTTCATCGACCGCGAACAGCTGCTGCGCCTGGCCGCCGGCCTCGACAAATCGGGCTACGGGGCCTACCTGCGCGCCGCGGCCGAGGACTAGCCGCGCTCCCTCCCGGGCTAGACTGTCCGGTACGCAGGTTTTATTCACGCCGCACCTTAAGAGTTCTTTACGGAGGAGGCCCCGTGCCCGATAGCTCAATGTACGACCAACCCCTGGTGGGCCAGAAGCGCCCCTCCGCCCTCCGCGACGTCCCCGCCCTGGTGTGGGTGCTCACCGCCGTCATCGTGGTGTTGGCCATCGTCATCGGCTTCCTGGTCGCCGACCGCAACGACGCCGACGATGCCGCCAGCAACGGCGGCAACAGCAGCAGCAGCGGGGCGGCCAGCCACAGCCAACCGGCAGACGGCCAATCAGACGAGGCATCCCAGGCCGCTCCGGGCACCAACTTCGAAGAGCCCAACGGCGATCCCAAGCTGTACGGCCCCGCCGGCACCATCTCCTCCAACGAGGACATCGACAAGGTCCACCGCCGGGCCGATAACGATCCCTTCGCCCTCGGCACCCTCGATGCCCCCGTCGTGATCTCCGAGTTCTCCGACTTCGAGTGCCCCTTCTGCTCCCGCTTCCATAACCAGACCGCGCCCGCCCTCATCGCGGATTACGTCGACAAGGGCCTGGTACGCATCGAGTGGAATGACTTCCCGGTCAACGGCCCCCACGCCATCGATGGGGCGAAGGCCGGCCGGGCCGCGGCCGCCCAGGGCAAGTTCACGGAGTTCCAGAAGGCCGCCTTCGCCGCCAGCGCCGACATGGACGGCCACCCCAACTTCGGCATGGACGACTACGTGCGCTTCGCCGAGGAGGCCGGCGTCGAGGACATCGAACGCTTCCGCCAGGAGGCCGGCGACGACACCTACACCCAGGTCGTCGAGGACGCCCGCGATTACGCGGCCAGCCTGGGCATCACCGGCACCCCGTCCTTCGTGGTGGGCAACCAATTCGTCTCCGGCGCCCAGCCCGAGGATGTCTTCCGCCAGGTCATCGAGGAGGAGCTGTCCCGGGGTGCGTAAGGTCCACTGGCTCGTCTGGCTGTTCATCGCCCTGCTGGCCTGCACCGGGTTCTTCTTTGGGCTCGGCCTCGGCAGCGCGCTGGGAGCTTAAAGGGAAGACTTCAAGAGCTTAAAGAGACTTCAGGAGAAAGGAGACGCACCGCATGGTGGAAATCGGCCTGCTGGGTTCCTTCCTGGCCGGGGTCTTGTCGCTGCTCAGCCCCTGCTCCGCGCTGCTGCTACCGGCCTTTTTCGCCTACGCCTTCCGGTCGGTGACCCAGCTGGTGGCCCGGACCGGGGTGTTTTTCTGCGGGCTGGCGGCCGTGCTGGTGCCGGTGGGCACGGGGCTGGGAGGAATCGGCGGCCTGTTTAACCAGCACCGCGAGGCCGTCATCACCGCCGGCGGGGCCGCCATGGTGGCCCTCGGGATCTTTATCGCCCTCGGCGGCGGCTTCACCCTCCCGGGGCTGGGCCGGCTCAGCCAGCAGGCCCGCGGCGACGGCTACGTGAGCGTCTTCTTGCTGGGCTGCGTCTACGGCTTCGCCGGGTTCTGCGCCGGCCCCCTGCTGGGTGCGGTCCTCACCACGGCCGCCGTCAGCGGTTCCTTGGGCTACGGGGCGCTAACGATGCTCTCTTACGCCCTCGGCATGACCATCCCCCTGTTCGTTCTGGCCGCCGCCTGGGATCGCTTCGATCTGGGTCGCCGGCCCTGGCTGCGCGGGCGTCCCCTGCAGCTGGGGCCCATCCGCACCAATTCGCTGTCGGTGCTGGCCGGGGCCCTGTTCGTGGGCATCGGGGTGCTGTTTATCTTCTCCCACGGCACGAGCCTGCTGCCCAGCCCGGTGGGCACCGAGGAGGCCTTTGCCGTGCAGGAATGGGTGGCACGCCTGGCCAGCTGCGTCCCCGACGCTTGGGTGGCCTGCGGGATCAGCGGGGTGGCGGCCGCAGCGGTGGGCCTCAAGGCCGCCCGCACCCCGGCCCCAGCCGGGTAATGTCCAGCCCGGCCCTCCCAGTAATCGCTAGCGGCGCTTAGTAGCCGCGGCGCACGTACTCGTCGATGCGGTCGGCCTCAGCCCCGACCGTGGTGGCATCGCCGTGCCCGGGCAGCACCCGGGTCTCGGCCGGCAGGAAGAAGACGACGTCGCGCAGGGACTCGACGATGACATCGAAGTCGGAGTACTTGCGCCCCGTAGCCCCCGGGCCACCCGAGAAGAGGGTGTCGCCGGAGAGCAGGGTCTCCTCGCCCGGCAGGTAGAGCACCACGCAGCCCGGGGAGTGACCCGGCGTGTGCAGCACGCGGATCTCCTCGCCCTTGAGCAGGAAGCGCTGCCCGTCGTAAAGGTGGAGGTAGGGCTCGTTGCCGTTCGACTCCTGCCACAGGACGTCGTCGTCCGGGTGCAGGTAGACCGGGGCGTTGAAGCGGCGGGCCGCCCGCGGGGCCAGCTCGCAGTGGTCGTTGTGGGCGTGGGTGAGCAGGATGGCGCGTACCTCGCGGTCGCCCACCTGGTCGGCAATCGCGTCCAGATCGTGGGAGGGGTCAACCACCACGACGGAGTCGCCGACCGACAGCACGTAGACGTTGTTGTCGACGTCCCAGCAGCCGCCGTCGAGGCAGAACTTGCCGGAAGTCACCAGGTTTTCAATCCGCATGTGGTTAGTCTCCTTATCGTGCGGTTACTCAGACAGGGGAATCAGGGATCTAGGGGCGTGGAGGCGCGGCCTCAATCTCCGGCCTAGATCTCGACGACCGAACGCAGGACCTTGCCCTCCTGCATGGTGCCGAAGGCGCGCTCGACGTCGTCCAGGGCGATCCGCTCGGAGACGAACTTGTCCAGCGGGAACTGGCCGTTGCGGTGCAGCGAGACGTAGGCAGGGAAGTCGCGCTCCGGCAGGCAGTCGCCGTACCAGGCCGGACGGATGGATCCGCCGCGGCCGTAAAGGTCGATGGCCGGCACGTCGACGTGGTCGGTCAGGTTGGGCACGCCCACCATGACCAGGCGGCCGGCGTGGTCGCGGGAGTAGAAGGCCTGGCGCCAGGTGGGCTGGATGCCCACGGCATCGATAGCCACGTCGACGCCGAAGCCCTCGGTGAGCTCGCGGACGGCGTCGATGACCTCCTGCTCCTCCATGCCGGCGGAGCAGATGGTGTCGGTGGCGCCGAATTCGCGGGCCACGTCCAGCTTGGACTGATCCAGGTCGACCGCGATGATCTTGGCGGCCCCGGCCAGCTTGGCGCCGGCCACCGCCGCGGTGCCCACGCCGCCGCAGCCGAAGACGGCGACCGACTCGCCCAGCTGGACCTCGCCGGTGTTGACGGCCGCGCCGAGGCCGGCCATGATGCCGCAGCCCAGCAGGCCGGCGGCGGCCGGATCCTCGTCCGGATCCACCTTGGTGCACTGGCCCTCGTGGACCAGGGTCTTCTCGGCAAAGGCGCCGATGCCCAGGGCCGGGGTCAGCTCGGTGCCGTCCTCCAGGGTCATGGCCTGGGAGGCGTTGAAGGTGTCGAAGCAGTACTTCGGCTCACCCTTCTTGCAGGCCCGGCACTCGCCGCACACGGCGCGCCAGTTCAGCACCACGAAGTCGCCCTCGGCGACGTGGGCGACGTCCTCGCCGACCGTCTCGACGATGCCGGCCGCCTCGTGGCCGAGCAGGAAGGGGTAGGCGTCTTCGATGTCGCCGTTGCGGTAGGCCAGGTCCGTGTGGCAGACGCCGCAGGCCTGGATCTTGACGACAACGTCATTCGGGCCCGGGGCCGGGATGACAATGTTGACCTTCTCGACTTCCGCGCCCTTCGAACGGGCGATTACACCAGATACAATCTGTTCATTCTTCTCGCTCATACCCGCGAGCCTACCCATGTTTTCACTACCCGGCAGCTAATGAAAACAACCCCCAATTGCCGGGGCAACCAGGGGTTTAGGCGCCCGCTCCTCCCCGCAGAACGGGCGCGGAAGAACGGGCGAGACTACGACGCCGCCAACACGTTCGCGATGTGCTCGTGGCCGCGGGCATTGACGTGCAGCGGCAGGTTGCCGCCGCCCGCGTTGAAGTCCACCAGGCCGGCCCACTTGCGGTTGCCGTCCGGGCCGCACATGCCGGCGTTGCGGGTCGAGGGCTTCAGGTCGACGAACTCGGTGCCGGTCGCGCGGGCCAGGTCGACCTGCATCCACTGGGCCTTGTTCTCAAAGTCGGCGACCTGCGGCAGCGGGGTGCGGTCCCAGGAGGAACCGGCGTGGATCAGGCAGTAGTGGATCCCGTCGCCGATGGTCGGGTAGCCCACGATCTGGATGCGGGCGTTGGGGGCGGCCGCGCGGATGCGGTCGATGAGCGGGCGGTTGAAGCGGACGAACTTGTCCCGGATCTGGGCCTGGTTCAGGTTCGCGTTGTTGTAGGTGTCGTTAAAGCCGGTGGCGTAGATGACGCGCGCCGTCGACGGGTTCAGCGCCCCGCGGGCGATGGCGGTGTCGATCTGCGCGGAAATCTGCGGCCCCGGGGACATGGAGGCCGCCCCGGAGCAGGAGAAATCGCGCACCGGCAGGCCCAGCTTGGCGCCGGTGCGGGCCGCGTAGTTGTTGCCCTTCGGGCAGTTGACCCCCAGCGGGCGCTGGTCGAAGGCGCCGCCGATGCGGTCGCGCAGGTAGGTCCCCATGTCCGGGTCCGCCAGCACCGAGTCCCCGAAGGCGACCAGGTTGCGCTCGGCGGCCTGGGCCTGCGGGGCGGGGGCGGCCAGCAGCGCCGCCAGCAAAGTAAAGACAGAAACAAAGACGGCTAGAACAGGCTTTTTCAGTAAATCGACAGACACGAGCTTCCTTTCTCCGCTACATTCCCCTACAAAAGTACACTATATTCACAGCCACAACGACCGGTACTTATCAATCGCTGCACACACCCCCGGCATTACCGGCGGGTAGCGCCGGGCCACCCCCGCGGCGATATACCGGATGTCAACCCCGTAGCTTTTAGATTGGTATTTATGTCTTTTTCCTCGGCGGCCCACTCCCTGTCCTTCCACTCCCGGGCGCTCGCGCGGCTGGCTGCCAGCCTGGTGCGCACCGGCATCGTCAGCCCCGCCGGAGGGGTGCGCGCCGCCGCGGCCACCCCGGCAATCCTGGCCCGCTACCGCTTCACCACGGCCCGCGAGCTCGAGCAGGGCGCCCGCGCCTGCCCCGACCGGCTGGCGCTCATCGACGACGACGGCACCCTGACCTACCGCCAGCTGCGCGATCAGGCCCGCACCTTCGCCCGCCACCTGCTCTCGCTCGACCTGGACGAGATCCGCCTGGGCGTGATGGCCCGAAACGGGCGCGGCATCATCATCCCGCTGGGCGCGAAGGGCCTGGCCGGCGGCAGCATCTTCCTGCTCAACATCGGCTCCTCGGCCGAGCAGCTAGCCGGCGTCATCGCCGAGAACAAGATCAACGTCCTGGTCATGGACGACGAATTCGTCGACCGCCTGCCCGCCGGCGTCAACGAGACCACCCACGTCATCATCGCCCACGAGTCGGGGCAGGCGCACAAGGCGGGGCGCTGGCCGCGCCTGGCCGACATCGTCCGCCACCCGGAGCGCGTCGATCACCTGCGCCTGCCCGTCCTGCCGCGCCACGGCCACATCGTGCTGATGTCCTCGGGCACCACGGGCATCCCGAAGGGCATCATCCGCAACGAGCCCACCCTGCCGGTGGTGGTCGCCTCCATCATGTCGACCATGCCCTGGCGCGCCGATCAGCGCATCCAGCTGACCGCGTCGATCTTCCACACCTGGGGCTGGGCCTGCCTGAACATCGCGCTGGCGGCCCGCAACACCATCGTCACCCGCCGCGTCTTCGATCCGGTCGCCTGCCTGCGCGACATCCAGCGCTACCGCCTCGACGGGCTGCTGTCCTCCCCCGTGTTCTACCTGCGCATGGTCGAGGCCGATCCCGACGGCGCTTACGATGCCTCCTCGCTGCGCTTCATCGCCTCCTCCGGGCACGCCCTGAGCCCGTCCATCGTGCAGCGGACCATCGACCGGTTCGGCCCCATCCTGTGCAACATCTACGGTTCCACCGAGCTGGCCCTGGCCGCCACCGCCACCGCCGAGCAGATCGCCGCCGATCCCACCATCGGCGGGCAGGTGGCCTCCGGCACCCGCCTGCGCATCCTCGACCGCGAGGGCCACGAGGTCCCCCGCGGCGAGGTGGGAGAAATCTACCTGACCAACTCGACCGCCCTGATCGGCTACACCAACCCCACCATCCAGTCCAAGCAGGCCCAGGGGCTTATCTCCATCGGGGATCTGGGGCGCATCGATGCCGACGGCAACCTGCACGTGGTCGGCCGCGCCGACGACATGATCATCGTGGGCGGCGAGAACGTCCACCCCCAGTCCGTCACCGAGGTCCTCGAGACCATGGACGGCATCCGCGAGCTGCATTCCGCCGGCGTCGAGGATCCGGAGACCTTCGCCCGCGTGGCCGTCTGGGTGGTGCCGGAGGACTCCCCCGCCGGCAAGGAACTGACCGCCGATAAGATCCGCGAGTTCGTGCGCGCCAACCTAGCCGATCACTCCGTGCCCCGCGACGTCCACTTCCTGGACCTGCTGCCGCGCAACGCCACCGGCAAGGTCGTGCCCCGCCAGCTGCCGCGCTAGGCCGGGCCGGGCCGGACTGGGTCGGGCTGGATCGGGCCCGCCGCATGCGAAAACCCGCCGGCCTCCTGGGAAAACCTAGGGAGGCGACGGGTTATTTCACGAGAGCCGCTTGCGAGAATCGAACTCGCGACCTTTTCATTACGAGAAATATTAAAGGGAACTGCGAGTATCAGAAACCCCGCTTTTCTAGGCATTTTAATTTCGCCGCATACCCCTAAATCACCCTCAATTTCTAGCGAGTGTAGCCATTTTGTAGCCGCAAGCCATAGTTTCTTCGCGGAGTCCACCAAAATCTAGACGTTCAACTTCACTGGTTCTCCGCAGCGGATAAACCGACCATACGAATACTTCTCAACGCTGCCGTCCCCCACTGGGATACGCCTCCCAGGCGCCTCCCCCGTGGCCACGAACACGTGCAGACCGGTTCCTGACTGCGACTCCTCGATGTAGAGCACCGGTTCATTAATGGAGGCTACAGTCTCGCACGCCCACGGCTTCAGGACGCCGTCCTCAAGCGCGTTGTCCAGGTCGTAACATCCGATACCACCGCCGAGCATGAAGCCAAAGCCGTCGCCAGCTTTTGATTTCATCACCTTCGAATACGTTGACCACGTGGCGGGGTTTGTTGACGAGGCCGGGGTACCATCAATCCGAATGGGCCGCTTGCCTGCGGCTCGTACCCAGCGGGCGGTGTCCCGCATGGCCGCGGGGATTGTGGTGTCGCGCCGGCGGCGATAGGCGCTTTGGCGGCAAGCATTTGAGCAGAACCGAGGCAGCCGACCTCGGGCGCCCCCAATTCCAAGCGGAGATCCGCATTCTTTGCAGGTCATGCACCCTATTCTACCAGAGTGTTACGAATTAGCCACGTTGACCAGCGGATATCTTTTCATGGGTATACACCCACCAAAATCAGGGGCAAAAACAAGCACGCCCACCACAACAGCCATCCAACCCCCCAAACGCCGCCCAGAACGCCACACAATCACCCGAACAGTCCCCACCAGGGCAAATCCCCTAACCCGTACACAGACATTCACCCTATGCCTTCCGAGGGCTCGAGCCGTGAGAAAGCCGACACCTCCCCCACCCCTGTAAGGAAGTGTCGGCCGGGCCACTACTTGCCGGTGATGGCGATTCGGCTTAGGGCTTCAGGCTGAATCGAACCCATGCCAACTCGCATGTAGGAAAGAAGACCAGAAGTCATTCGATTAAAGTCAGCCATTTCATCGAACTTCAGGGTCACATCTTCACGCAACGAGAGGTAGACACGATCGCCTGGCACTGCCCAGATTACATTGTCAGGACAGTACTTGGATGCCTTGAGGGGAACGCCTGCGATGGTCATGGTTCCGGGCGCGTCAGCGGTGCCAAGGAGTGGCTCCTGGGACGTGTCAGTGCGCTTCAGCTTCGCGAGCTTAGTCAGAGTTGCTGGCGACATGATGAAGCTGGTGACGGTGGCGTCGAGTTCCTGGGCGTGCTGGATAGCGTCGAGGAACATGTCCAAGTTCTGCAGCGGCCCGGTGATTGCTTTTGCCGCGTCCTTGTAGGAGCCAAGGCCGGTGAATGGGGAGTCCTTGGACTCGTCGAGGTAGCCCTTGTCGACGGTGTTCATGAGTCGACGAGTTAGGGATTCCCCATAGATTCCGATGGTGGGGAAGTTAACGCCATTGAGCTGTTCCCACGGAACTTCGGCGCGGGCTGCGAGCTTCAGGTGATCGATGGAAAGCACTTCAGCCTTCGGGGCGGTAGCGATTGGGACTTCGCCACCTTCGGCAACGATGCCAGGGTAGTCAGCGCCGGTGCCTGCATAGTCGCTAGTGATGATAGGAATTTCCACCGCGTGGCCCTTAGTAGGGCGAATGACGGTGGCGGTGGCTGCCGCTACGGATTGGTTAAGTAGGGGCAGGGTGATGAGGGCGTTAATCTCATCTTGGTTGAATACCTTATGTCGCGGGGAGTCCAGTCCCAGTTCGACGGGGGAAGTAGTAGAGGTCATGGTTTCTCCTTTACTTATCGAATATTGAATGCGGTTGCCCAGCTGGTTTCGCGGGGCAGTTCTCGAATACCGCTACCGGGCTTGTAGTGCTCTACCGGCATGTTGCTCGGTGGCGCGGGCTTGGGCATGGCCTTAGCGACGCGAGAAGCTATATCGATGGCCGCGTTCGCCATTTCCGGGGTGCAGTCCGCGAGGTGGTCTCGCAGGGCGTCACGGGCTTCTTCAGGCAGTGTCAGCGCGTCGGCTAAATGAGTATGGTCACCAGTCGGTGAAGGCTCGTGGCCCTGTAGGTCGTTGGCTTCCGGCTCCTGGTCGTGACGCTCGTCGACGCTGCTGTCAGTATCAGGTTCTACAGCTTCGGTTTCTTTCTCGACTTCAGCCAGTTCAGTTTCGTCACTCATGGGCACCTACTTCCTGCGAGATGTCTGTGTGCGGTCGACGGAGACCAGTCCACCGAGTTCAGTAACCGGGCGTACGATTCCGTCCTTATCGCATACGGCGGCGACCGTTACCTCGTAGGTGGTTTCATCGGCTCGCGGCAACCATGCGGTAGGGAAACCGCCGGGGTGTTCTGCGCGGGAATCATTGCCTTGGATTGCCAGGGTCATAAAGCCCACCACGTCGAACTTGTTACCGTCCTTGAAGCGGGCGGTGAGATTTCGCTCGGTGGGGTGGAAACTAATCACATTCGCGCTGTCTAACTTCACGAGTGCGTGTCCTCCTTATCGTCTCGAAGGTGTGGCGGGAAAAGCCACACACCTTTGTGCATCTGTCCACCAAGGTCCCGTGCATGCCTTTGGATATGACGAGTGCTGTATCCGCTTTGCTCTGCCAGATCCTTGACGGTCAACCATGAGTTTGGATCCGGCGCGATGGAATCATGTCGTGCTTGTCGTTGCTGCAGGTGTGTGGTGGCGGCGGTGTCAATCTCCTCAAGGAGGGCGCGCTCGACGGGGGACAACTGTCGGCCATGCTTCAAGGAATACCCGGCACCTGCCTTAGTGAGTACTCGTAGTGCCTGCAATTCTTGGCGGGTGTAGGCGAACACAACAGGAGAAGTAATCAACATGAGGATTCCTCCTCCGGCTGCTCGTCATGGTGAAAGTTCTCTACGGCGTCAACGAGGGCGTCGGCCAAGCGGTAGATGTCTTGGTCTTTGATTTCGATGACAGCTAGGGGGCGGGCGTTGTCTTTATCGTTAACGTGGATGCGCATTACAAGGTGACGCGAGGAGCGTTTCACGCTCGCAACCTCTAAGCGCCCGGTTGCCCAACGTTTAGGGAAAGTACGGAATCGAGTTCTCATTCTGCGTTCTCCTTGCGGGTGTAGCGGCCTTGCTCGTTGATTCGGATGGCGCCTTTCATCTGAAGCCGTTCAATTAGGCGGTCAAAATCTCCGATTTGGTCGAGCTGTTCCTTGGTGAAGTGCTTCTTGATTTGAGCTACGGTTTGCCCACGGGTGGAGCCGAGCGAGTTAAGAATCATGAGGTCGGCCGGCGTGCCCCCTGCGCCCCTTCTCGGAGAGTCCGCTACATCCGCTACATCGGTTACAGTGCTGGTCAGCGGCCTGTTTTTCGTAGCGTTTTGGGGTGACGTATCCGTTACAGTTCCGGTACGCGTTTCGTCCGTAGCGGATTGTGTAGCGGGTTTGTAGCGGATTTGCCCCTCCGATTTATGCCCTTCTACCTGCGGTGTAGCGGGTGTAACGCTTGTAGCGGCTTCTGGGAGTAGGTGCGTAGGCTCCTCCGGGCTAGAAGGCTTAAGATATCGGCTCCAAGCATCACTCAAACCTGCTTGAGTTGAGTTGCCGGTAGCGGAGTAACCCCTACACACTTTCCCCACCGAATCGCGAAACTGAATCGGAGCGACGTTGTAGTCGGACAGCAACTGCGAAAGCCGGCGGGCAGTCAACCCCTTGCCGCCATCGAAATCTGCCCACGGTGATTCTTCAAGTCCCTTCAACGCAAACAACAGATCAGCGGTCTTGATGTTGTCCACGCAAGCAAACGAAGTATCCGCACCCTTACCCATAACGGTGCGAATATCCTCAAGAAGTTCAATAGACAGAGGCGGGGTCTTTGTCGACTTAGCGAACACGAAGGACGTGCACGCCTTGCGGGCGGTGGTTGGCCAGTGACCGCCGGCCTGGTCTGCAATGGCGAGCAACGGCTCCCACACCTCGGCGGGACGGTCATTCACCCCTTTCGGCATCTGCGGGAAAACATTAGCTAGCGAAGAATCAGAATCCTTAGACCACTTCGCAAGCTCGGCAACGATGCCTTGAACTTCTTGTTTGGCTTCACGTTCCCGGAAAGGCTTAACCGTCTCATCACCGGCGCGTTTTTTCATCTCGATGACAATGGCGCGAGTAGTGATCGTGTCCGGGAGCTTGCCAGCCAAACCTGCGAGTGCGAGGGGCGAATACACGGGCCACTCGATAACCTTCATATTGCTCGCATCACCTTCACAACGATCAACGGTGGCACCGCGCTTGTAACCGGAGTTCATGAGCCCTCGAAGTTGTTCCGTGGTTTCACTTGGCCGGCTACTACCAAACAGCGCATCGGTCTCGTCGAAAAGAATGGTTGGCGGAAGTACGTTGTTGTTGTGAGCGGCTCCGATACGCCTAAACATCGCCGCGGTGGATGACGAAATAGTCATCCGGGCGTTAAAGCACGTCAGTGCCAGCAGTTCCAGGCCGCGGGTCTTGCCGGAACCGGGCACCGGGGAGGTAAACACCAACCGCGGGGTGGTGTAGAAGTCAGTCGAGTGCCAGGTGTGGGCAATCCACAACGCGATGGCCGCGGCGCAATGAGAGTTGGGAAACACCACGTATTGCTCAATCCATCCGGTGAGCTTATCGAGTGTGTGTGCAATGTTGGGTTTCTTCATGCTACTCCTCCTACTGCTTCAAGGCGCGGTGGTTGGGGAATGCGTTGGAATGATTCGCGAAGGTCTTGAATGGTTGCTAGTGCTTGGTTGAGCTCCTCGAGCGGGGAGTCCTGCGCGTGGTCGATGACACGATGTCCAAAAGCTTCGGAGTCTCGGCGGAATCGTTGCTCAATCAACGCGGTGACGAAGTAGGTGAGTTGCTCGGGGTGGCCTTGAATACCGGCGAGGTTTTCCACCGCGGCGCGTAGACCGTTGTCCCGGTCGACGAACTTCCCGGCCGCCAGGAGGGTCTGACTAACTTGGATCAGCACACTGCCCGGTTCCTGGTGGTCGGGGAAGGACACCTTCGAGAGGGTGGAGAAGATTTCCTGGTTAATCCAGTGTTCGAAATCGTCTGCTTCCAGGACTGCGAGTGTGGAGGTTGCGATGTGTGCCGGTGCTGCAATGAGCCCGGCGATCACTTGCGTTTCGAGGTTGACACCGGGTGCCCCCGTGTCTTGGTGTTGTAGTGTTGTCACTAGGAATACTTCCCTTTCTTGTCCTAACCCCGCCTGGTGCCACCCAGGGCGGGGTTACCTTTCGTGTTTTGCCCGTATGCTCGATAGAGCGGGCTCCGTGCCCGCCGGGGGCTTGCACCCCGGTGCCTTCTAGTCGGGCTAATGGTGTTCTAGGCGGCGGCGCCGTCTACAACGAGTGCGTCCAGCAAGTGCTGGGCGTCTTCAACAAGGACTTGTTCTGCCTGGTCGAGAAGATCAGTTGCAATCATTCGTCAACACCTTCTCCCCAGGAAGTAAGACCTGCGCGCTGTAGGTCGAGGTCGTCAATGGCTTTCATCGCGTCGAGGACGGTCATGTAGTCGCCGCCTTCGCGGTAGCGTTCGACGAGCATGTACTGCAGATCGATAGGCGACCAATCAGAATGCCCCGTGATGCGAGTGATTTCTTCGCGCCTGCGGGCATCGTGGCGGGCAGATTCTTCTTGGCGCTCCCGGGCGTCGCGCCGCTCCCACTGAACCGCGGCGTGGCAATCCCCGACGAGGGCGCGAAGCTGCCTAGTCAGCGTCGTGTTAGCTTTCTGAACTTCTCCGAACTTCGCGTCGAGCTCCCGGAACTCGGCCGGGCTGGCAATGATGGCCTTCTCGTTGATTTTCCGCAGAATGCGATTGTTGTCGGAGATAGCGGCCTGAGCCTTATAAATGGTTTGGCGAAGCTCATGGCTGCTATGATTGGGCTTATTCGAGTACATTCCAGTCTCGTTTACTCCCTCGTTGGTGTTGGTGGCACCAGCGGGGGTTTTCTTATTGGTGGTCAATTTCTTCTCCTTAGGCAACGATGTTTTGCGGTGGCACTGGGGCGTCCGGCGTGCCTGACGGGTGCATCGTGGTGATGTTGTCCGGGCGGTAGCACACACCCTCGGGGTCGGTGATTGCTTGGCCCTTGTAGTGCAAGCGAACTGGAAGCCCGTTGCTGTAGTGAGTGGCGCGGTGCACGTTGTGATGCATGGATTCTTTGCGGACTGCTTCGCGGATTCCGTCGAGGATGTAGATAGCGTTCTGCAGGTTTTCGGGCAGCTCGTCGAACTCCGGGCAGTTGCCGTTGATGTCCTGAATTTCCTCGTTAGCGGCGTCCAGGGCGGCGAGCACACTACTAGCGAGGTAAGCCAGCGAGTCCTGGGGGAGGTACTGTTTCCGCACTTACGCCACCTCCTTCGGCAACTCGTCGGTGCGAGTTCGCAGCTGAGACTGTTCCCAGTCGAGGATGTCGGCTACACGGTAGAAGACGCCCTTCCCTACCTTGAAGAACTTCGGGCCGTTACCTTTGTAGCGTTGTTGAGCAAGCGCTCCCTTAGTCATGTGCCAGCGCTCCCCTAGCTGTCCTGGCGTCAAAATGTCATCCATTGATGAGCCTTTCTCTGGTTCACGTTACACAGTCACGCGTTCTTGTAGACTGTGTTAAATACAGATAAGCACACCTTTAGCTCACTGTCAATCACCAGATTTTGTAGACTGTAGCCATGCAGCAAGAAGTTAAATCATTAGCCGAGGTAGTTGGCGAAAACGTAAAACGCCTTCGCGGCGAAAAAAGTATGGAAACCGTAGCTTCTGCAGCCCAGGCCTTCGGCCTAAATTGGTCTGCAGGCAGTGTCAGCGCGATAGAAAACGGAAACTTCAAAGTCACGATCGAAACCCTGATGGCGCTAACCAGCATTCTCAACAACGAGGAGAATTGGATTCGTGGCGAAGACGATGTTGAGGCCTATGCATTAGGACCAAAAATCGACGAGCTGTTTAAGTCTGACTCCCCCATTGCTGTCGGAAAAGGCTCCGTCACTACTCATTCAGCAATTTTGAAGTGGCTTCACGGCGCCCAATTGGAAACCAAACTAGCCCCAGAAATGGTTTCCGAAGTCCAAAAAATAATCTCGGACTATACCTCTCGTCTAAAATCACTGAACCTGCCTGAAGGGACAACTTACGGCGATTTACGCACTAAATACCGCAACCCCACAGCGGGCGAAGAACGAGCTGCAAAAAGAGCTGGCGTTGACGTAATTGAATTGTTGGCATGGTCGGATTCTTTATGGGCAATGCGGTTCGAAGAGCGCCGCGACAAGTTGGCGGGAGAAGGTTCCACGCCACAAAAGAAGGGGCGCGTAACGCGCAACCTCATCTCTGATATTCAGGCAGCGATGGATTCCGATGGCAAGCATTGAGCCTTATTACCTCAAGTACAAAGAGGGGGACGAGAAAGCCAAGAAGCGCGCTCTGCGATACATGGTGCAATACCGCACCCCAGACCGGAAGCTCACCAAAAAGCGCGGATTTAAGCGCAAAGGTGACGCACAAGATTTTGCAGACGAGGTCGAACGTACCAAGAAAACCGGTACTTTCATCCATCCCCAAGCCGGTAAGACCGAAGTTTCGAAGGTCTACGAGCTCTGGCTCCCCTCCCAAGAATCCCTCGCACCTCGCACTAAACGGACCAACCTAAGCACCTATAACGTCCACGTAAAGCCACGGTGGGGTTCCTGGCCCGTTGATTCCATTACAGCGCCGCATGTACGTAAATGGGTGGCTGACATGCAGTCGGAAGGCAAGAAACGCGACACCATCCTCCGCGCCGTCTATGTCCTCCGCGCACTGTGCGAAACAGCGGTCGAGTCCCGAATGATTGCCGCTAACCCAGTACAGAAAATTACCGTTAAACGAGAATCAACAGCGCGTCGCGGCTACCTCACACCAAAACAAGTTGAAGTCTTAGCGGCAGTCCAGGGCACTGACAACGAGCGGGCAATAATTTACACGATGGCCTATTGCGGGCCACGAATTAGCGAAATTGCCGCGCTCAATGTCGAAGACCTAGACGAAAGTACCCACCGACTTCATATCGACAAGGCCATGAAAGATTATGGGGTCATTGGTCCTACGAAAACCTATGAGAATCGCCGTGTACCTGTCCCCCGCTTTTTGTTTGAACAGCTAACTGAACTTACTGCCGGCCGCGAACGCAACGCCCCGCTTTTCCTGTCTAAGGACGGTCAACGGCTTGATGTTGGAAATTATCGCGCTCGTATTTTTAAGCCAAGCGTCGATGAAGCCAAGAAGAAGTGGAAGGAGGAGGGACACACGGGGGAATTTCCTACCGTCCTACCTCACGGGCTGCGCCATACCTGCGCCAGCTTGGCTATTAGCGTTGGCGCGAACGTCAAAGCAGTCCAGGCGCTTCTAGGCCACGAATCGGCGGCAGTCACTCTAAACATCTATGCGGATTTGTTCCCGGACGATTTGAACCAAGTTGGAGACGCCTTAAATGCGCTGCATGATGACGTTGAATAACGTCGAGGTGTAGCCATTTTGTAGCCATTTAGGCTATGCCCCCAACGGAGAAGAAAGCACCCTATACCGTTATTGCTGGTAAAGGGTGCTTTTTAGTGGAGCCGCTTGCGAGAATCGAACTCGCGACCTTTTCATTACGAGTGAAACGCTCTACCGACTGAGCTAAAGCGGCCTGCTGGTACCACAGCAGTACTGTGCAGCACCGCAAAGTTTAACCTAGCCGGTCCCCAATCGAGAAATCAGGTCGAGCATCAGGCCCCGCAGGCGCGCCGCAGGCGGCCGACCAGCCCGTCGAAGGCGGTGCCGGGGGCGACGTTGACGGCGATGTGGTTGCGGCAGGTCACGATCGCCTCCTGGCAGGCGACCAGCCCTTCCTCCCCGACGCGCTGGGCCAGCTCCTGGGCCAGGCCGGAAAAGTCCGGGTGGGTCATCTCCACGTCGGCGCCCACCCGCAGCATGAGCGCGTCGCGGTAGATGCCGGCCAGATCCACCAGCGCCAGGTCCAGCAGGTCCCGCACCCGGCGGGTGGCCCGCTTCTTCTGGATCTTTTCCAGATCCTTGACCGCCGATCGCACGTCGCGCTGGGCCTTGGCCGCCCCCTTGCCCTTACCGCCGGCCCCGTAGGCCTTTTCCAGGTCGGCCTTTTCCTTCTCGTCGGCCTCCGCGCCGGCCTCCTTGGACTCCTTCTCAATGGCCTTGATTAGGGCGCCGGCGGCCTGGAAGCCCTGGGCGCCCTGGAAAACCTCCTCGGCCAGGTTGATGGACTGGGCGCGGCGCCGCTGGACCGCGGGATCGGTGACCAGGCGCCGGGCCCGGCCCACGTGGCGCAGGGAGGTCACGGCGGCCAGCCGGGCATCGGATTCGCCGGCGCCTTCGGCCACCAGCTGGCTCACGATGGCCTCCGTCGACGGCGCCGGGATGTACAGGTGCCGGCAGCGCGATCGCAGGGTCTGCGAGAAATCCTCCGGGTCCGCCGAGGGCGCCAGCATGACGATGACCGTGCTGGCCGTGGGCTCCTCGACCGTCTTGAGCAGGGCGTTGGCCGCCCCGTCGGTGAGCCGATCGGCGTTTTCGAAGATGATGACCCGCCAGCGCGCCACCGTCGGGCGCGAGGCCGCCTGGCCGATGATGTCGCGGACCGTGTCCACCGCGATCGATAGCTCCTGGGGGCGCAGGTAGACCAAGTCGGTGTGCCGGCCCTCCTCGAGGATGCCCCGGCAGGACGCGCATTCGCCGCAGCCCAGTTTTTCGCCCCGCTGGCACATCAGCGCCGCGGCGAAGGCGAGCGCAGCCTGGGAGCGGCCGGCCCCGGGAGGCCCGGTGAACAGCCAGGAATGACTCATCGCGCGGGGGTCTGCCCCCGGCAGACCGCGGGCCCCGGCCGCCGCCCGGAGGATGGTGTCCCGGACCGCGGGGGTGTCGGCCAACCGCTGTGCCACATCTGGAGTACTCACCCGCCCCATCCTACTAACCCACAGTGCGGCGGCGAGCGGTTAGAGTATTAAGACATGAGCTCTACTGTGCGGAGACTGCGATGGCTACTGGAGACCCAGTGGCCGATCTATGCCGCCGTCGTCCTCGGGGCTAACATCATCGGGGCCGTGGCCATCATGATGTTCGTCGCGGTATTCCTGCCCATGCCGGAGATCGCCGAATTCAAGGAGAGCGTGCCGGGCCTGGCCTGGATCGGCGTGCTCTACGTGGTCTTCGCGGTCATCGTCGGCATCGCCGTGACCCTGCTGCTGTTTAGGCCGGTGTTGGACTGGCAGCGCAACCCGGACGCGCACGATCCGAACATGGTGCGCAACCTGGTGCTGCGCATCCCCGTCTACCAGGCCGGGGTGGCGGCCGTGGTCTGGGCCATCGGCATCGTCATTTCCGTGATTCTGACCAGTTCCGTCGACGGCCGCCTGGGCCTGGTGGTGGGGCTGTCCACCATCCTGGCCGGCATGGTCGTGGTCCTGCTGACCTACCTGCAGGCCGAGCGCCTGGTCCGCCCGGTCGCCGCCAACGCCCTGGCCCGCCGCTTCGAGGACTCCTCCCTGGAGCCGCCCATCAAGACCCGCCTGACCGCCTCCTGGGCGATGACGGCGGGCGTGCCCATGCTGGGCATCGTCCTGCTCCTGCTGGGGCAGCGCTCCGGCTTTTTTACCTCCGATGCCGACGACCTCATCCCCGCCATCCTGGTCCTGGCGATCACGGCGATGGGCACCGGCTTCATCGGCACCTCCTTCGCCATCATGAGCGTGGTCGATCCCATCCTGGAGCTCCAGGACGCCATCAACCGGGTGCGCCGCGGCGAGCAGAACGTCGAGGTGGACATCTACGACGGATCCGAGCTGGGCGTGCTGCAGGCCGGCTTCAACGAGATGATGAAGGGCCTGCGGGAGCGCCAGCGGGTGCGCGACATCTTCGGCCAGTACGTCGGCACCGAGGTTGCCCAGCGCGCTCTGGAGGAAAGCCCGGAGCTGGGCGGCGAGGACCGCAAGGTCGCCGTGCTGTTCATCGACGTCATCGGTTCGACCACCTTCGCGGTCAACCACACCCCGGAGAAGGTCGTCGAGGAGCTCAACAAGTTCTTCGAGCACGTCGTGACCGTGGTGCACCACAACCACGGCATCATCAATAAGTTCCAGGGCGACGCGGCCCTGGCGGTCTTCGGCGCCCCCATCAACGTCAACGACTCAACCTCGATGGCCCTGCAGGCGGCCCGCGAGCTGCGCCAGGAGCTGCGCAACCTGGAGCTGCAGGCCGGCATCGGGGTGGCCGCCGGGCACGTGGTGGCCGGCCACATCGGCGGCGCCGATCGCTTCGAGTACACCGTCATCGGCGACGCCGTCAACGAGGCCGCCCGCCTGACCGAGCTGGCCAAGGACACCCCGGGCCGCGTGCTCACCAACGCCTCGACCCTGCGCACCGCCAACGAGGCGGAGCAGGCCCGCTGGACCTTCATGAAGTCCATCGAGCTGCGCGGGCGCCGCCGCATGACCCAGCTGGCCCGGCCCATCCGCGCCACCCTGGCCGACCGCGCCGAGCAGTAGCCCGCGCAGTAGCCCGCAACACCGGCCGGGAAAGAGCGCCGGCGACCGCCGCCTGCGCGGCCGGGGCCATTAAGTTATCTTTTTAGGCATGACTCAACCGACTCATAGGCCCCGCATGGTCGTGCCCGACATCGCCCGCGGGCTGGCCCTGCTGGGAATCTGCATCGCCAACATGTCCACCGCCTGGCTGACCCACGGGACCGGACCGGCGGGGATGTTCGGCGGCATCGACGGCGACAGCACGGCCGATAAGGCCGCAGCGCTGTTCGCCGCGATGTTCGCCCACGACCGCGGGCTGCCGATGTTTTCCACCCTGCTGGGCTTCGGCGTAGGCCTTATCACCATGAGCCTGTGGCGCCGCGGCTTCCCGCTGCCGGCTACCCGGTCCGTCATCGTCAAGCGCTACGGCCTTCTGGCCGTCTTCGGTCTGGCCCACGGCATCTTCCTGTTCAGCGGCGACATCATGATGTTCTACGGCCTGTGCGGCATCCTCATCGCGCTCCTGCTGTCGTTGACCGACAAGGTCTTGCTGCGCATCGCCTACGGCCTGCTCGGGCTGGTCAGCGTCGGCGGGGCAACCATCGCCGCCCTTGCGGCCTGGCTGCGCGACGATTTTGCCGGCGCCGATCCCTTCAGCGCGGGGGCAACGGCCCCGGCCGAGACCTTCCTGGGCATGCTGGGCGAGAACCTCATCGTGATGCTGGGCCAGCTGGTCGGAGCCCCGCTGTTTATGCTGATGTACCTGCCGGTGATGCTGGTCGGCTTCGTCTGGGCCCGCCGGGGCGTGCTCGCCGACGTCGACGCCCACCGCGGCACCCTGCTGGCCTGGACCGGCATCGCCGCCGCCGTCGTGCTACTTATCGGGCTGCCCTGGGGGCTGTGCGCCATCGGGGTCCTGCCCGACAACCTCACCCCGGTGTTCGCGGCCCTCAACTTCACCGTCGGCATCCTGAGCGGGCCTGGCATCCTCGCCGCAGTCGCGCTCGTGCTCAACCCGGTGCAAAAGGCCGTCTCCACCGGCGCGGCGATGCCGCGGTGGCTGTGGCCGTTCAGCGCCCTGGGCAAGCGCTCGATGAGCGGCTACGTCATGCAGTCCGTCATCCTGCTGGCGCTGACCTTCCCGTTCACCGCCGGCATCGGCGCCGACTTTAGCGCCGCCCAGATGCTGGGCCTGGCCTTTGTCACCTGGCTTATCACCCTGGTGCTGGCTTGCGTTTTGGAGGCGCTGGGCGCGCCCGGCCCGCTGGAATGGGCCCACCGGCGCCTGGCCTACGGGCCGACCCGGCGGGCCGAGCTGCCGGCCAAGTACCGCACGCCGCAGGCGCCCGGCACGCCTGACGCGGCCAACTCGCCTACTTCGACCGGCGAGAACCCGCCTTCACCACGTTCTTAGTGCCCGGCGACGGCTTCTTGGCCGTCTTCTTCGTCGACTTTTTAGTCGACTTCTTGCCGGCCTTCTTGGTCGATTTCTTAGTCGACTTCTTGGTCGTCTTTTTGCTCGACTTCTTGCCCGCCTTCTTGCTGGCCTTGGAACCGCCGTTGGCGGCCTCCTTGGCACGACGCTCCGAGAGCAGCTCGTTGGCGCGCGCGTCGGTCATGGCCTCGGGCTTATCGCCCTTGCGCAGGGAAGCGTTGGTGGTCCCGTCGGTGACGTAGGGGCCGAAGCGGCCGTCCTTGACCGTCATCGGCTTGCCGGAGACGTCGTTGTCGCCCAGCTGCTTCAGCGGCGGCTGCGCGGCCTGGCGGCCCCGGCGCTTCGGCTCCGCGTAGATGCGGCGGGCCTCGTCCAGAGTGATGCTGAAGATCTGCTCCTCGTTGGCCAGCGACCTAGAATCCGTCCCCTTCTTCAGGTAGGGGCCGTAGCGGCCGTTCTGGGCCGTGATGACCTCCCCGTCGGACGGGTCCACGCCCACCTCGCGGGGCAGGGAGAGCAGCTTGAGGGCCTCGTCCAGGGTGACCTCGGAGGGTTCCATCGAGCTAAACAGCGAGGCCGTGCCCGGCTTCAGCTTCTCGTCGATGTACTGGGCGACCCGCTTTTCCTTCTGCTTGGCCGCGGTCTTGGTCTCCCAGTTCTTGGCGCGCTTGCCCTCGGCCGCCCGCTGCGCGTCCTCCTCGGCGCGCTCCTTGGCGACAACCTCCTCGGCCTCTGCCTCCGCCGTGGCGCGCTCGTCGTCGCGGACCACCTCGGTCACGTACGGGCCGAAGCGGCCCTCCTTCGCCACCACCATGCGGCCGTTGGCCGGGTTCTCGCCCAGCTCGCGGCCGCCCTGCGGGGTGGCAAACAGCTTTTCGGCCAGCTGCTCGGTCAGCTCGTCCGGGGTGGTGGTCTCCGAGAGGTTGGCGCGCTGGTAGACCGGCTCCCCGGTCTCCTCGTCGCGGCCGATGACGCGCTCGATGTAGGGGCCGTAGCGGCCCACGCGGACCACCACGTCCCGGCCCTCGGAGTCGGTGTAGAGCTTCAGGGAGTTGACCTGGCGGGCATCGATCTGCTCCAGGTTGACGTCGATGAGCGACTTCAGGCCGCCGTGGCGCGCCACCGATGCCGCCTTCTGCTGGCCCACCTGCGCGTTGCCGAAGTAGAAGTCCTTCAGCCACTGGGTGCGGTCCTGGTTGCCGGCCGCGATGGCGTCCAGCTCGTCCTCCATCGAGGAGGTGAAGTCGTAGTCCACCAGCTCGGTGAAGTTGTTCTCCAGCAGACCGGTGACCGCAAAGGCCACCCAGCTGGGCACCAGGGCGTTGCCGCGGGAGACGACGTACCCGCGGTCCTGGATGGTCTTGATGATGGACGCGTACGTCGACGGGCGGCCGATGCCCAGGTCCTCCATCTTCTTGACCAGGCTGGCCTCGGTGTAGCGGGCCGGCGGGTTGGTCGAGTGGCCCTCGGCCTTGAGATCGGCGATGGTCAGGCCCTGGCCCTCGCGCAGCTGGGGCAGGCGCTTGCTGGCGTCGTCCTTGTCATTCTTGCGGCCCTTGCCCGGGTTGCTCGGGTCCTCGTAGGCCTTCAGGAAGCCGGGGAAGGTGATGGTGCGGCCGGTGGCGGTGAAGTCCACCTCGTTGCCGGTGGCGGCCGTGCCGGCCACCGTGACCTTCATGGACGTACCCTTGGCGTCCTCCATCTGGCAGGCGACGGTGCGCTTCCAGATGAGGTCGTAGAGGCGGAACTCCTCCGCGTCCAGCTGGCCGGACAGCTGCCCCGGGGTGGCGAAGGACTCGCCGGCCGGGCGGATGGCCTCGTGGGCCTCCTGGGAGTTTTTGACCTTGCGGTCGTAAACGCGCGGGGAGCTAGCCACGTATTCCTGGCCGTAGATGCTGGTCGCGGCGTTGCGGGCCGCGTTCAGCCCCTGCTTGGACAGCGAGGTGGAGTCGGTACGCATATAGGTGATGTGACCGTTTTCGTAGAGGCGCTGCGCAATGCGCATGGTGCGCTCCGACGTGAAGTGCAGGCGCCGGCCCGCCTCCTGCTGCAGGGTCGAGGTCATAAACGGCGGGTAGGGCTTGCGGGTATAGGGCTTGTGCTCCACGCTGGCCACGCTCACCGACTGGCCGTTCAGCCCGTCGGCCAGGGCCTCGGCCTGCTCCTGGCCCAGCACCACGACGTCGTCGTTCTTGACGCGCCCGCGGTCGTCGAAGTCGCGGCCGACGGCCACGCGCTGGCCATCAACGGCCGCCAGGCGGGCGGAGAAGGTCCGCGGCTCCTCGGATCCGCTGTTGCCGGTGTCCAGGTCGGCGGCCAGGTCCCAGTAGTCGGCGGCGATGAACGCCATGCGCTCGCGCTCGCGCTCGACGATGACGCGGGTGGCCACCGACTGCACGCGGCCGGCCGACAGGCGCGGCATGACCTTCTTCCACAGCACCGGGGAGACCTCGTAGCCGTAGAGGCGGTCCAGGATGCGTCGGGTCTCCTGGGCATCGATGAGGTTCTCGTCCAGCTCGCGGGTGTTTTCGGCCGCCTCCAGGATGGCGGACTTGGTGATCTCGTTGAAGACCATGCGGCGCACCGGCACCTTGGGCTTGAGCACCTCGAGCAGGTGCCAAGCGATGGCCTCGCCCTCGCGGTCGGGGTCTGTTGCGAGGAAGAGCTGATCGCACTGCTTCAGCTTGGCCTTGAGGTCCGCGACCTTTTTCTTCTTGTCAGCGCTGATCACGTACAGCGGCGTGAAGTCGTCCTCCGGGTTCACGCCCAAGCGCGCCCAGGACTCCTTCTTGTATTTCGCCGGTACGTCTGCCGCCCCGCGGGGAAGATCCCGGATGTGGCCGACCGAGGCTTCGACTATGTAGTCGTCGCCCAAATACGGCTGGATCTTTTTCGCCTTGGTCGCCGACTCTACGATGACCAGGGTCTTGCCCGACGTGTCGGAAGCTTCTGCCACTTCGACTTCATCCCTTTCGAGGCTTTCTCACACGAGACTTACGCTGTCCGCCCCGCCTTGGGCGCCGCGCGCTTTTAGCTTCCGAGCTTTCGCGCGCCGCATCCCAGGCAAGGCCAAGTGCCCCTAGCCTACACAGAGCCAAAACCGGCTACACAGTAATACAGTATTTAATGGGGCCACTTCCGAACTGTTTATCACTTGTCTAGCCCCGAAACCAACATTTACCGCCCCAACGGGGGCATAACCCATGGGGTATAGCGTTGGCCGGCGGTGGGTGTATCCTGCACTATTGAACTTGTTAATCGCGGACCGTCCCGGGCGCTTGTCCCCTCCGCGCCAGCGCGCACGGCCCGACTACACAAAGGAGGTGGCCTGCCTCATGGTGGACTCAATCCTGCAGGTCATCGAGTCGATTATGACCACCGACTGGGTGTACCCGGTCATCGGCTGCCTCATCTTCTTCGACTGCTTCTTCCCCGTCCTGCCGTCTGAAATCCCCCTGAACCTGGTGGGGGCCTGGGCCGGCAGCCAAGGGGTCCCGTCCGTGACCGTGATGTTTTTCACGGCCCTGTTCGCTGCCATCCTCGGCGACAACCTGTGTTTCCTGCTGGGCACCCGCTTCATGCCGTACGTGCAGCGCCTGCGGCGCGGGTCCAAGGCCTACGAGGGCCTCCTGTGGGTCAAGCGCCACATGCGGCGCAGCGGCGGGGCCGCCATCATCATCGCCCGCTTCATCCCTTCGGCGCGCCTGCTCATGACCATCCTGCTGGGATCGGTGCGCTACCCGTGGCCGCTGTTTTTCTTCTTCGACAGCATCGGCGTGGCCATCTGGGCCTTCCAGGCCCTGGCCATCGGCTACCTGGGCGGCATGGCCTTTTCGGATTCCCCCCTGGTGGCCATGCTGGTCAGTATCGTGGCCGCGGTGGTCATCGGCTTCGCCATCCAGTGGCTGCAAAACCGCATCCTGGACTGGAAGGACACCCGCAACGGCTACGCCGAGACCCCCTAAAACTCCCCTGCCGCCTGACCCTACGTAATAAAAAAGCTTTCGCCCCGCACCTTAAAAACAGGTAGCGAGGCGAAAGCCGGAGGCTTCGCGCCTTAGGAGATGACGGTAACGCCCTGGGCCTGCGGGCCCTTGGCGCCTTCGCCGACCTCGAAGGAGACCTTCTGGTTCTCCTCCAGGGTGCGGAAGCCGCCGCCCTGGATCTCGGAGTAGTGCACGAAGACGTCTGCGGATCCATCCTCCGGAGCGATGAAGCCGTAGCCCTTTTCAGCGTTAAACCACTTGACGGTTCCCTGTGCCATTATGTACCTCTTTCGGCGTATATAGGGATGTGTTGAACTTTTTCGAAGTGGTCGAGGCGTCGAACCTCTCTGCTGGTTAAGCCAGAAAGTGCCCGCGTTTTCCAAAATCTTTCACGAGCACCTAAATCTAAACACTGCGCTAAGAAATCTTCGACCACTGGTAAGTGTGACACGTTTTGGCGCCGCGCGATAGTCTTGGGAGGCTTTATTGACTAAAATTCTTGGTATTTTTCCACCCGGAAAGGGGTATGCGCGATGGTAGCTGAGTCCCCGAACCCGCTGGGCGCGGAGCTCGCGGAGATTCTCACCCGCCGCTTCCCGGAGTCGGAGTGCACCCACCTGACCACGCTGCCGCCCCGCCCGGCCGAGTACGCGGACTGGCCCGCCTGGGTGGACCCTGGGCTCAAGGAGCTGCTGGTCGATGCCGGCATCGGCCAGCTCTACAGCCACCAGGCCGCCACGGCTCAGGCGGCGTGGGAGGGCCACGACGTCGTGGTAGCCACCGGCACCTCCTCCGGTAAGTCGCTGGGCTACCAGCTGCCCATCCTGACCCGGCTGGCGGCCAACCCGACGGCCTGCGCGCTGTACCTGACCCCCACCAAGGCGCTGGGATCGGATCAGCTGCTGGCCGCCGGGCGCCTGGCCGGCTGGGCCAACCCGGCGCCTTATGACGGCGACACCCCGGCCGAGGCCCGCGCCGGCATCCGGGACAATTCCCGGTTCGTCTTCTCGACCCCGGACATGGTGCACGTCTCACTGCTGGCCGCCCACCAGCGCTGGGCGCGGTTCTTGCGGCACCTGGAATTCATCGTCATCGACGAGTGCCACTCCTACCGCGGGGTCTTCGGGGCCAATATCGCGCTGGTGCTGCGCCGCCTGTTGCGCCTGTGCCGCCACTACGGGGCGAACCCCACCATCATCGCGGCCTCGGCCACCATGCGGGATCCGGCCCGCCACCTGGAGCGGCTCACCGGCCGGCCGGCGCAGGCCGTGACCGCCGACGGGGCGCCGACCGGGGCGCGCACCATCATGCTGTGGGAGCCCGGCTTCCTCGACGAGAACACGCGCCGCGCCGCCACCTCCGAGGCCGCCGACATCATGGCGACCCTGGTGGCCGAGGGCGCGCGCACCCTGACCTTCGTGCGCTCCCGGCGCGCCGCCGAGCTGGTCTCCATGCTCTGCCAGGAGGAGCTATCCGGCCGCCTGGGCCGGGCCGACTTCGCCCGGCGCATCGCCTCCTACCGGGCCGGCTACCTCGCCGAGGACCGCCGCGCCCTGGAGGCCGGCCTCGACGACGGGAGCCTGCTGGGGGTGGCCACCACCTCGGCGCTGGAGCTGGGCATCGACGTCGGCACCCTGGACGCGGTGGTCACGGCCGGTTTCCCCGGCACCGTCGCCAGCTTCTGGCAGCAGGCCGGCCGGGCCGGGCGCCGCGGCCAGGGTTCCCTGGTGGTCCTGGTCGCCCGCGACGAGCCGATGGACACCTACCTGGTCCACCACCCGGCCGCCCTGCTGGAGCGCGACGTGGAGGCCAGCGTGTTCAACCCGCGCAACCCCTACCTGCTCTACGGCCACCTCTACTGCGCGGCCGTGGAGCTGCCGCTCAGCGATGCCGAGGCCGCCTTTGCCCCCGACGTCGTCGAGGCGCTAGCCCGCGACGGACTCATCAAGAAGCGGGCCCGCGGCTGGTTCCCCACCCCGCAGCTGGAGGGTGAGTGGCGCCCCGAGACCGCCCACGGGCAGGTGGCCCTGCGCGGCGGGGCGGGCCAGGAGGTCATGATCGTCGACAGCTCGGACGGGCGCCTGCTGGGCACCGTCGATGCCGCCCGGGCCGCCGCCCAGGTCCACCCCGGCGCGGTCTACCTGCACCAGGGCGAGACCTTCGTCATCGAGGACCTCGACCTGGACGACTACGTGGCCCTGGCGCGCCCCGACGTGCCGGACTATTCCACCCAGGCCCACTCCACCACCGACATCCGGATCCTGTCCGGGGCCGGGCCGGACGAGCTCATCAACTACTCGCCCGGACTGTGGGTGGCCAACGTGGAAGTCGAGGTCACCAACCAGGTCACCGGGTACGTGGTCCGCCTGCCGGACGGCACCGTGGGCGAGGAGGTGCCGCTGGAGATGCCGGAGCAGAGCCTGCGCACCCGCGCGGTGGCTTATACCATCGACCCGCTGGTTCTGGACAAGATCGGGGTCACCGCGGCCGATACCCCGGGCACCCTGCATGCCGCCGAGCACGCCGCCATCGGGCTGCTGCCGCTGCTGGCCACCTGCGATCGCTGGGACATCGGCGGGGTCTCGACGGCCCGGCACCTGGATACCCAGCTGCCCACCGTCTTCGTCTACGACGGCCACCCCGGCGGGGCCGGCTTCGCCGACGAGGGCTTCCGCCGCTTCCCAGAGTGGATCGAGGCCACCTTCGAGGCCGTGCGCTCCTGCGGCTGCGAGTCGGGCTGCCCGTCGTGCGTGCAGTCGCCCAAGTGCGGCAACGGCAACAACCCCCTCGACAAGGCCGGGGCCCTGAAACTGCTGGGAGCCCTGGTCACGATGACGCAGGGCTCCACGGCTGGGTCGGAGTGATACTTATTCGGAGTGTTACTGGATTAGCGCGGGCGCACTAGGCGGGCCCGGCCTTGGCCTGGGCGCCGCGCCAGCGCACCGACGCGCCGACCACGACGTCGCGGCCGGAAACGGTGCACCGGTCCAGGCGGGCGGCGTTGTCTTCGGCCGTGCGCCGGGCCGCCGGGCAGGCATCACCGCCGGTGGCCAGCGCATACGCCCCGGCGACCGCGGCGAGATCCGCCGCCACCTGAGCCTCGTGGCGGGCGATGACGTGCGCGGCGATCCCCGCCACGGCCAGCAAGACGCTGGCTAAGGCCACGATGATTCCGGCCGCGGTCACGGTGGCGTAGCCGTCCTCCTGCCCGCGCGCCGAGACCGGGCTATTCACCGGAGACCTCCGCCGGGAAGACGGCGGTGTGGCTCATCGTGCCCAGCGCCGCCGGCACGCGGGCCTCGGCCGTGACCAGCCCGCCCGACTCGTTGACCACGACCTCGATATCGCCCCGGGGCGGGACGTAGTCCACGCCGATGGCGTGGGCGCGGGCGGCCGCCCCGGCGGTATCGACGGCGGTCAAGTGCGCGGCCAGCGTCGCGATGCCGCCCAGGATGGCGGCGGCCACGATGACCAGGCTGGACAAGGCCAGGGCGGCCTCGATGCTGACGGAACCGGAATCATCGCGCATGGTTTAGCCCGGGGTGTTGGAGAGGGCGTCGGTGATAATCCCCTCGATGGCGTCGGAGACCCCGCCGCTGTTGATGACCATGTAGAGCACCGCCGCCAGGGCCGCGGCCCCCAGGCTCCCCATGGCGTATTCGATGGTCGACATCCCGTCCTCGTTGCCCAGGACCGAGACCTTCTTGCGCAGGTAGGTGGTAATTTTCATGGTATTTTCCCTTTCTTTCTTGGCTTCTGAGTGTCAGTTGGTTGGTGGAATGTGGTTGGTTGAATGGTCGTGCGAACAGGAACAGGTCGAAGCTGCCCGGTTAAAGCAGCTGCGCGCCGAGGCTTATCACCACCGGCACCAAGCCCAGCACCACGAAGGCGGGCAGGAAACACACGGCCAGCGGCAGGGCGACGAAGACGCCGGCCCGCTCCGCCGCCGCGGTCGCCTGGGCCTGCGCATCCACCCGCAGCGTGTGGCTGATGCGCTCACAGCCCCGCGCGATCGCCGCGCCGGACTGCCCGGACATGACCACGAGGCGGGCGAGCTCATCGATGCCCAGCCGCCCCCAGGCCCGCTGCCCCCGGGCCCCCACCGCCAGCAGCGCGGCCACCGCGCCCCAGCGCTCGGATAGTTGGCCTACCCGGGCCAGGGCGCCGGCCGCCTGCTGGGTGGACAGCCCGGCCCGCAGGCAAGCGGCGAAGAGCTCGACGTCGCTGGCGACATCCAGCGGGTCGGGCCCCTGCCGCGTGGTGAGGCGCTCCGAAATCCCCCGCAGGAGCGCCGATGGGCCATCGCGCGGGGTCTTCGGTATGACCCGGGCACCTGCCGCCGTGGGCAGGCACGCCACCGCCGCGGCCAGCAACAGCAAGGACAGCCCTCCAGAAAACGCCAGTGACGACATCAGCCCGCCGCCTTCCCGATGATGTAGCGCGACCACGCGAACCCGGCGCAGGCCAGCACCACCCCTAAGACCAGCAGGACGCCGCCCAGCCCGCCGCCGAAGAGGAAGCCGACTGGGTCGGCGCCCATCACCACGCCCATGGCGATCCCCGCCAGCGGCAGGCAGGTCAGGACGTAGGCGGTGGCCTGCGGGCCCTGCAGGCTCGACCGGGTGGCCTGGGCGTGCCGGCGGGCGGCGTCGAAGCGCGCCTGCGCGCTTTCCATCAGGCGGGCCAGGGGGATGCCGTAGTCGTCGCTGAGCGCGCACAGCTGGGCCAGGCCGCGCAGCTGCGGGCTGGCCTGCAGCACCTGCGGGAGGCTGCCGCCGCGGGCGGCGACCACCCCGGCGCTGACTAACACGTCGCGCAGCCCCGGCGGCCCGCCCGCCGGCAGGGCCTCCGCCCCGCGCGCCCACGCCGTCGGCAGGGTGGCCCCGGCCTGCAGGTCGCCGGTCACGGTGCCCAGGAAGGCAGCCAGCACCTCCCGCTCGGCGCGCCGGTTTCGGTTTCGCCGCACGTCGCGGACCACCCAGCAGACCGTCACGGCCACCACGGCCCCCGCGAGCACCACGCTGGCCCGGCCCACCCACAGGCTGACCAGCGTCACCGCGAAGACCCCGGCCAGCACGGCCGGCGCGGCGCGCAGCGATCCCCGCCCACCCGGCGCGCCGCCGCGGGCCCCTCCCAAGCGGGGAGCCGCAGAGGGCAGCGTGGCCCACACGCCAGCAGCCGCGGCCAAGCACCACAGAGCACTAGTCATGCCAACCTCCCGGAAAGCTCGGCGGCGAATTCGGCGAAGCCCTCGCGCGGGCCGGCCTCCGTGCTCCACACCACGCGCGCCCGCACCGGGTTTCCCTCCAGGAGACCGATCTGGGCTAGCCGGCGGCGCCCGTCCCGGCCGCGCTCGGTGGTGAAAACCACGTGCACCGCCGCCGCCAGCTGGGAGTGCAGCGCCGCCCGGTCCAGCCCGCCGAGGGCGGCGAGGGCTTCCATGCGGGCGGGCACCTCGGCCAGGGAGTTGGCGTGCAGGGTCCCCGCCCCGCCGTCGTGCCCGGTGTTCAGCGCCGCCAGCAGGTCCACGACCTCCGCGCCGCGGATCTCGCCGACGATGATCCGATCCGGACGCATCCGCAGCGCCTGCCGCAGCAGGGTGGCCATGGTGATTTCGCCGCGCCCTTCCGCGTTGGCGCGGCGCGCGACCAGGCTGACCACGTGCGGGTGGTTGGGCTTGAGCTCGGCCGTGTCCTCGATGACCACCAGGCGCTGGGCGGAATCGGCCTCGCCCAGCAGCGCCGAGAGCAGCGTCGTCTTACCGGATCCGGTGCCCCCGACCACCAGGAAGGAGACCTGGGCGGCGACCATATCGCGGACCACCGGGGCGACCGCCGGGTCGATGGTTCCGTTGTCGACGAGCTCTGTGAAGCTGGTCTGCGCCTGCCGCAGCACGCGCAAGCTCAGGCAGGTCCCGCCCTCGGCCGGCGGGGACAGGACCGCGTGCAGACGCAGGACCGTGCCGTCGCTGCGCTCGAGCCGCCCGTCGGCGAAGGGCTGGGAGTCGTCCAGGCGCGCCCCGCAGCTCACGGCCAGGCGGGTGGCCAGGCGGCGGACCTCGGCATCGTCAGCGAAGCGGACCGGGACCTCCGCAAGCCCGGCCCCGGTGTCGGCGAAGACGGAGTGCGGGCCGTTGACCACCACGTCAGTGATGCCGGGGTAGCTCATCACCCGCTCCAGCGGGCCCAGCCCGGTGGTGTCGTCGCGCAGCTGGCGCAGCACGCGCAGGACCTCCACGTCGGTGATGACGCCGGCCTCCTGGCGGACCCGGCGCGCTAGATCGGCGGGCCGGTGGAGCAGCTCCGGCTCGGCCGCCACGCACTGCTGGAGGCTGTCGATAAGCTGCGCCGGCGACGGCGTCGGCGCAGGCCGCGAGACCTTAGACATCCTGGCCCACCGCCTGCAGGATCTGGCGGCAGGTGGCATCGATGGCGCGGGGCAGGCGCTGCGGCAGCCCGCCCATCTCCACGGCCGCGGCCAGCTTCTTGCTGGTCGGCACCTGCGCGACCGCGTCGGCGTGGCAGATCTTTTCGACCTCCCCCAGGCCGAGCCCCGACCAGCCGCGGTCCCGGACCACCAGGTGGCAGCGGCGGTTGTCCGCCGCCAGCCGGGCCACCAGCTGGGCGGCCACCGCAGTCGAGCGCACCTCCGCGGCCGTAAGCACCACCACGTGCTGGGCCTGCCGCGGCAGCAGGTGCCAGTCGCAGTCGAAGATGCTTATCCCCGCCTGCCCGCGCACGCTTTCCGCGGCGGCCTCGACGGCGGCCAGCTCGAGGCGAAACGGATCGGCCACCGCGCTGCGCGCCGCCGAAAGCACCGCTATCCCGTCCGCCGTGGTCGGTAGCGCGGCCCGCAGCTCGTTCCCGGCGATAGCACCTTGCCCCAGGCGCAGCTCCGGCCAGCGCGCCCCGGGCTGCTGCTCGAGCCCCAGGAGAAGATCCAGCCCGCCGGAGAACTCGCCGGCGTCGACCAGCATGACCGCCCCGCAGGCCGAGTGCTGGCCGGCCGTGCGGGCCAGCGCGGCCGCGAGCAGCGATGCCCCGGCCCCGCCGCCGGCGCCCACCACGGCCACCAGGCGGTGCTCGGCGTTGGCCTCCTCGGGCCCGCGCATGACCTCGCCCAGGGTCTCCAGCAGCTGGCGGGACTCCGCCGGCAGGATAAACGCCGCCTCCGCGTGGCAGTTAAGCGCCGCCTCGTAGTTGAGCGGGCCGGGCTCATTGCCCACGAAATAGACCGGGGCCCGGCCGCGCAGGCTGGCCACGTGGGCGGCGGTGGTCTCATCGACCACCACGGCCCGGGCCTGGGCCGCCAGCCGGGAGATTTCCCGCGGGTCGACGGCGTGCCGGACCTCCGCGCTGGCTGCCGCCGCGGCGTGCTGGGCCTCGGGGATAAGCAGCGGGTCCGTGACCGCGATGAGGATGAAGTCAGTAATCGGTGCGTTCATGCCCCTCACTCTGGCCGGTGTCCCCCGCCCAATCCAGGGCGGGCGACAACGCCTGTGGACAACCCCGCCGCAGGTGGCCACTCATGAGTGGCCCGCGACACATGTAACCATCCTGGTGTGAATGACCCGGCGTTCGCCCTTGCGCGGCTGCCGGCGGAGTGTAACCATCGAGGCCAAACCTACGATTGAGTAGGTAGTATCCCGGCTCCCCTAGGAAACTGCCGGAAACTGCGGTAGATTAAACACAAACATAACAATTGCAACACAGGACTCGACAGACACTTCAGTAACGGAAATTAGCGCCAGGATTTCACCCATATGACTCGCCAGCCCGAACGCCTCCCCGCCGACACCGCCCGCGTGGCGGCCTTCTTCGATCTCGATAAGACGATCATCGCGACCTCCTCGGCGTTCGCCTTCGGCAAAGAGTTCATGCACAACGGGCTGATTACCCCCACGGAGGCCCTGCAGCTGTCCCTGGCCAAGACCAGCTTCATGATGGCCGGCCAGTCCAGCCAGCAGATGGACGCCACCCGCGACCAGCTCGCCAAGATGGTCACCGGCTGGCCCGTGGACGAGGTCGAGGCCATCGCCCAGCAGACCATGCACACCGTGCTCACCCCGGCCATCTATTCGGAGGCCCGCGAGCTGATCACCTACCACCAGGCCGCCGGCCACGAGGTCATCATCATCTCCGCCTCCGCGCGCCCGCTGGTCCAGCTCATCGCGGACGAGCTCGGCGTGGACCAGGTCGTGGCCACCGAGCTCGCCGCCGAAAACGGCAAGTTCACCGGCGAGGTCCTCTACTACTGCAAGGGCCCGGCCAAGGCTGAATCCCTCGACCGCCTCGCCGAGTCCGGCCGCTACGACCTGCCCCGCAGCTTCGCCTACTCCGACTCCGCCACCGACATCCCCATGCTGGAAAAGGTGGGCAACCCCGTGGCCGTCAACCCGGACCGGGCCATGAAGAAGCACGCCCTAGAGCACGGCTGGGACATCCGCACCTTCAAGGACCCCGAGCCCCTGTTCACCCTGCCCGGCGCCAAGGAGGTCGGCATCGGCGCCGGCGTGGTCGCCGGCATCGCCGCCCTCATCGCCGGCGGCATCTGGCTGGCCGGGCGCCCCGGCCCCGCCAAGTGGCCGGCCTAGTGCCGTTTACCGCTTAAGCTCCCAGGCTTAAGCCCCCAGGTTTAAGCCCCAGGCTTAAGCGGCGCGGGCGATGCCGTCTGCCTCCTTGCCGCCGGCCTCCCAGGCCGCCAGGTGGAGACGCAGCAGCGGGAAGGGATCCTCGGCGCGGTAGGCCTGCAGCGTTTCCGTGTACTGCTGCCGGTGCCGCGAGAAATACGTCTCCGGCACCGCGAAACCGCGCGGATCCAGGCCCGTGGCGATGGCGGCGGCGCGCCCGGCCATCCGCCCCACCAGCCCGCTGCGCTCGCCGAAGCAGCCGTGGGCGGCGACCTCGGCGTGCAGCACCGCCGGAAGCAGCAAGCGCAGTCCCGGCCCCGGCGCGCTGCCCGCACCGGCCACGACCCAGCCGGCCAGCACCGTCAGGCGATCCGCCGCGGCCTGGGGCTTGCCGGCCCCGCCGCCGGCCACGTCCCAGCGGGCCAAAACCTGCAGCGGGGCGCGGGTGAAGGTGCGCATGGTCGCAGCGAACTGCTCGGGCGCCAGCGTGGAATAGGCGCTGATGTGGCGGGCCAGCAGGCTGCCGTCGGCATTAAATTCTTCCTCCACGTCGCGGGCCACGCGCCCGCTGACCAGCCCCGCGCTGGCCCTGGCGCCGCGCAGCAGGGACTCCGAAGATACGACCTCGGGTTTGCGCAAAGCCGCAGGTCGCCGGTGTGCCGCCGCGATGGCGCTCTCGGCCCGCCCGGACAGGCGGGAGACTTCTTCGTCCCTTAACAGCGGGGATAGCGGGTCATTTTCGGCCATATGAACTAGGATAGGCGTTAGCAAACGTGGCGACGGGCTGCGGCCGGTCGTTTTTTAGACTGTGACCCGCGTGTCGGGACGCTGTGCGCTCGGACGACGTTTCCACGTAGTATTTAAGTTACGAAATATTTTCCACCCAAGGAAGGTTTAACCTGTGAGCAACGACGGACTTTTCACCGACGGCAGTAATCAGTTTGCCCCGAAGGTCAACGCGATCCCCCTCAGCGACGCTGACACCTCCCGCTCCGGTGAGGCTTCCATCGGCACCTTGGTCTCCAACGCCACTGAGCAGGTCTCCAGCTTGGTCCGCTCGGAGGTCGAGCTGGCCAAGACCGAGCTGGCCGCTTCCGCCAAGAAGGGCGGCATCGGCGCCGGCTTCTTCGGTGTGGCCGGCACCGTCGCCCTGTATAGCTCCTTCTTCTTTTTCTTCTTCCTCGCGGAGCTGCTCGCCAAGTGGCTGGACCGCTGGGCCGCCTTCCTTATCGTCTTCCTCATCATGCTGGTCATCGCCGGCGTCTGCGCCCTGGTGGGTATCCAGAACGTAAAGAAGGTCAAGAAGCCGGAAAAGACCATCAACTCCTTTAGCGACATGAAGGACCTGGTCCCGGGCAAGGCCCAGAAGAAGGTCGAGGGCAACAAGGGCCTGTTCACCAACTCCTAGGCCAGCCCCTAAAGCCCCCTCCCTACCCCCTAACTCCGCCCCACGCACCGCGTTCGGCGGAGTTTTGTCAGTTTCTACCGAGCCCAACCTGGAGGAGTATCGCCCGTGTCGGCACGCAACCTTTCGCCCTCCGTCGTGGAGCTGGACGGCCCGTTTACGCACCAGCTGGTGCACACGCGCGGCATCCGGCTGCACGCCGCGGTGGCCGGGGATCCCCAAAATCCCCTCGTCGTGGCCATTCACGGGTCCTACGGCGGCTGGTTCGACTACCGGGACGTCATCGCCCCGCTGGCCGAGCGCGGCTTCCACGTCGCGGCTATCGATGCCCGCGGCTTCGGCATGTCCGACAAGCCCCCGGCCGATATCGGCCACGACATCCGCGTGATGACCGGCGATCTCTCCGGGCTCATCCAGGCGCTGGGCCACCGCCGGGCCATCATCATCGGCAACGACACGGGCGCCTCGGTGGCCTGGTCCCTGGCGGTGGAGCACCCCGAGCGCGTCGCCGGCATCGTGAGCATCTCTGGCGCCTACCCGGTGGACCTGCGACGCGCCATGGCCGCCCGCCCCTGGGATTTCTTCTGGCTGTGGCTGCGCGCGGGACTGTGCCGCCTGCCCTACCGGGCCCTGCAGCGCGTGCCCGGGCTCTCCGAGTGGGTCTACCGCAAGGAGCTGCTGCTCAATACCACCGGCCGCTTCCGCGGCGAGCGCTTCCAGCGGTTGCTGCAGCTGCGGCTCGAGGCCGCCTCCATCGGCAACGTCGTGCGCGGAATCCTGTGGAACCACCGGCTGCTGACCGCCGCCGTCCCGCGCCGCTGGGTCGAGGAGACCATCTCCGCGCCCGTGCTTTTCTTCCACTCCGGGCAGCGCCTGTGGAACCCCATCATCCGGCGCGCGCGATCCCGCACCACCGGCGCCTTTGCCGATCACAGCCTGCGGCACGCCAAGAACCTGCCGCACGTGGAAGAGCCCGCCGACTTCGTCGCGACCGTCGCGGACTGGGCGCGCCAGCTTTAGCCGAAGGCGGCGGGCCGAGGCCTAATTGGACACGACGTCGCGGGCCACGCACTCGCCGGTGTTGACCGGCTCGGTCAGCTGCGCGACGTCCCCGATGTGGGAAATCACCTCGTCGGCGGTCAGCGCGTAGCCGGTGTCCGTGTCATCCACGGCCGCGCCGAAGACCATGCCGAGGACCTGGCCCTCCGTGTTGAACAGCGGCCCACCCGAGTTGCCCTGCTGGATGCTGCCGCGCACGGTGTAGGCGTCGCGCTCGACGCGACCCATGTTGTAGATGTCCGGGCCGGCAATCGTGATGCGATCGCGCACGCGGGCCGGGGTGGCGCTGAACGGGCCCGACTGCGGGAATCCCATGACGATGGCGTCGTCGCCGGTCACCCCCGGCTCCGGCGCCCAGTCCAGCGGCGGCAGCTGCAGGTTCTCGCTGTGCAGCACGGCGATGTCGACCTCGGGGTTGTAGTAGACCACCTCGGCCTGCTGGATGCCGGTGACCGTGTCCAGGTTGACTAGGTTGGTCCCGGCCACGACGTGGGCGTTGGTGACCACGTAGTCGTCCTGGATGACAAAGCCGGAGCCCATCAGGCGGCGGCTGCAGGAGTCCGCGTCGCCCAGCACGTGGATGACCGACGGGCGCAACTGCTTGACCAGCGCCTTGTTCTCGACCTCGATGCGCGGGGCGGCGACCTCCACGTTGCGGTCGCCGTCGATGGGCGCCACCAGCGGCGGCAGGCCCGTCTGGTTCAGCAGCGAGGTCACCCCGCCCGGCAGGGCCTTCAGCTGCTCCGGCGCGACCGAGTGGATGCCGCCCAGGATCTGAGATTCCCGCAGGCCCTTGCCCACCACGCCGGTCAGCCCGCTGGCCAGCGGGATGGAGACCAGCCAGATGACCAGCAGGGCGGCCACGGCCTGGAAGACCGAGCCGGCCAGGGAGTCGATGCGCTGGGCCGAGCGCAGCCGGAGTCTGTCCCGCAGCCGAGCGCCGAGGGAGGACCCGGCCAGGTGGCCGATGCCGACCAGCAGGATCATCACGCCGACGGCCAGCAAGAGGCGCAGGGCCACCGAGTCCGTCAGGCGCATCGCCAGCGGGGCCAGGCCCATGCCGATGACCAGGCCGGCGACGATGCCGATGAAGGACAGCACGGAAGACATCACGCCCTGGCGCCACCCGGCGAACACCGCGGCTAGCACGGCGATCACGATGAGGGCGTCGACCACTAAAAATGCGCTCACTGAAAAAGGGTTCTTCCTGTAAAAATCTGTTTTGGCTAGGCCAGCATACTACCGCGCGGCGACGCAGCTGCTAAACAGCTACACAACTATTCGGTCGCCGGTTGCTGCTGGTGCGGTTCGTTCATCTTCTCACGATTGCGCGACGCGGCGAGGGTGGCGCGGAGCGGTCGCACCGAATTGTTATCCCAGGGCTGCTCCCAGCCAGCGTGCCGCAAGGTGGTCGCCAGCACCCCGGCGGTAAATCCCCAGATGACGTAGCCCTGGATCCGGAAGGCGGGCCCGGTCCAGGCTCCCCACCCCACCTGGATCCGGTTGGCGGGATCGATGAGATCGGTCAGGGGGACGGTGAAGACGTCGTCCGTCTCCGCGGGGCTGGCCACCCCGACCGGGGAGAGGCTGTGCCAGTAGGCCAGCACCGGGGTCACGGGGTTGCCGGTCGCCCGGATCCGCAGCCGCTCCCACTGATCGATGGGGGTCACGCTGCGGCGATCCAACCCGGTTTCCTCCCAGGCCTCGCGCAGGGCGGCGTCGACCAGGTTGGTATCTTCCGGATCCACCCGGCCGCCGGGGAAGGCGATCTGGCCGGAGTGCGAGCGCATGGTCGGCGTGCGGTGGGTGAGCAGCACCCGGGCGTTGTCCAGGCAGTCCCCGGCCAGCAGCACCAGCACCGCCGCGTCCCGGCGCAGCTTCTTCACCGGCGGGAAGTTGCGGTCGAGGCGCTGGCCCATGGTGGCCTCGATCTGGTGCGAATCCACCCCGAGGGCCGGGCGCAGCCACCGCGGCGCGGCCGCCGGGCGCACCGTCACGTTCTCTCCGGGCCGGTCCCCGTGGTGCGGCAAGTACAGCCCCATCAGCGCCTCACCGCCCCGGCCATTGACCGTCCCGTTATCAGAGCGCTAGCTTTAGCCATCCAGCGCCCCCGCGACCGCGGACTCAATCTCCGCGGTGGACTCGAAGGCCTGGACGAAGCGGCCGACCTCGTGCCCGTCTTTCAGCACCAGGGTGATGGGGATGACCCGCGGCAGGCCGAGCCCACCAGCAAAGGAATTATCCGAGTCCTGGAAGCTGGGCAGGCCCACGCCCAGCTCCTCGAGCAGCGCGGCACCGTTGGCCGCGTTGGTGTCGGCGTGCACGCCGAGCACCTCCCACTCCGGGTGGCTGGCGGCGACCTCCTCCAGCAGGGGCAGCTCCTCCCGGCAGGGCTGGCACCACCAGGCCCACACGTTGACGATGGTCACCCCGCTATCGGCCGAGCCTTCTTCCGCGGATTCCTGCCCGCCCAGGCAGTCCAGGTCGACCCCGGCGACGGGACCGGCCGGGCAGTCCGGGCGGGCCGGCACGTCGGCGGCCTGACCCTGCTCGGCTGGCGATGCCGCAGGGGCCGACGATGCCCCGGCCGCGTCCGGGCCGGAGGCCTGCTCGCCACCGCCCCCGGGAGACAGGAGTGCCAGGGCGGCGGCGACCACGGCGACCGTCAGCACGACGGCCGCCCCGATGGACCAGAAAACCTGCTTTTTCATCTCCCCACCAGTCTACTGGGCCGGGGCGCTTTCCCGTATTCCGCAGCCGCCGGGCACAGGTGGGCCAGCACGCAGTCGCCGCAGCGCGGGCTGCGGGCCCGGCAGACCGCCCGTCCGTGGAAGATGAGGCGGTGGGAGAACATGGTCCACTCCTCCTCCGGCAGCTGGCCGGCGATGTCCTTTTCGATGGCCACCGGGGTCGTTTTCTCCGTCAGGCGGAGCCGGGTGACCAGGCGCTGGAAGTGCGTGTCCACGGTCAGCCCCGGCAGGCCGAAGGCGTTGCCGCGCACCACCAGGGCGGTCTTGCGGCCCACCCCGGGCAGGCTGGTCAGCTCCTTTATCCCGCGGGGGACCTCGCCGCCGAAGTGGGCCACCAGCCCCTCGCCTATCCCCAGCAGGTGCTTGGTCTTGGCCCGCTGGAAGCCGAGCGGGCGCAGGATTTCCTCCAGTTGCGCCGGATCGGCCTGGGCGTAGGCGGCGGCGTTTGGGTATTTTGCGAAGAGTGCAGGGGTGACCTGGTTGACCCGGGCGTCGGTGCACTGCGCGGACAGCACCGTGGCCACGAGCAGCTCGAGTGGGGTCTCAAAGTCCAGCTCACAGCGGGCGTCCGGATATTCCTGGCTGAGAATTTTGTTGATCGTCTCGGCCCGCCGCGGGCCGGAATTGCGAAGATTTTTCGCAGAATTCGAGGGTTTATGGTCGCGCATGAATAAAAGCTTAGTAAGATGGGGGCCATGATCGTCTTAGTCATCGTCGCGCCCGTCGCGCTGGCCGTGTTCGCCATGTTCATGGAGAAGCTTGAATCAAGCGTCCTCGACTAGCCTGCATTAGCTGGTAGCTAGCAGGACTGACACGCTCGCGCCTCGGGCTAACTGGAGATACCACAACCGGGCGTCTGGAAAAGACCCGGTTGTCACGACTGAGTTGGCGGTTCCCCTTGCGGAGCCGGAGGTTGCAGCGGTGGCTTTTATCTTTCATACGCACGGATTACGCGACTACGCGTGCCCTGTGTGCAGGCTCTGTTTCTGTTAGGAATTGCGCTTTTAACCCCATAAGTGACCAATTCCACGGTAGGATATGAGCCGTTACATAAAATTTTCCGGTGCCTGCGGTGAAATTCACTGCAGATTTACACCTTCGACCCCATCAGCTGATTGACCAAGGAGCATTAGTGGAAAGCGTTCAGGATATTCTCTCCCGCGCGGGTATCTTCCAGGGTGTCGATCCCGTCGCGGTTAACAACCTGATTGAGCAGATGGAGACGGTCCGTTTCCCGCGTGGTACCACCATTTTCGACGAGGGCGAACCGGGCGACCGCCTCTACATCATCACCTCGGGCAAGATTAAGCTCGCCCGCCACGCCCCGGACGGCCGCGAGAACCTGCTGACCGTGATGGGCCCGTCCGACATGTTCGGCGAGCTGTCCATCTTCGATCCGGGCCCGCGCACCTCCGCCGCGGTCTGCGTGACCGAGGTCCAGGCCGCCACCATGAACTCGGAGATGCTCAAGCAGTGGGTCAGCGACCACCCGTCCATCGCCCAGCAGCTGCTGCGCGTGCTGGCCCGCCGCCTGCGCCGCACCAACGCCAACCTGGCGGACCTCATCTTCACCGACGTGCCGGGCCGCGTGGCCAAGACGCTGCTGCAGCTGGCCAACCGCTTCGGCGTGCAGGAAGGTGGCGCCCTGCGCGTCAACCACGACCTGACCCAGGAGGAGATCGCACAGCTGGTCGGCGCCTCCCGCGAGACCGTCAACAAGGCCCTGGCCACCTTCGCCCACCGCGGCTGGATCCGCCTGGAGGGCAAGTCCGTCATCATCGTGGACACCGAGCACCTGGCTCGCCGCGCCCGCTAAGGCCGGCCTTTTCCAGCCTCGCGCCCCGCGCCCGCGGGGGCGGGGTTATTTTTATGCCCGGGCCCCGTGGGCGCGAACGGCAGACAAAAACCTCCCCGCCCCACTGACTCGCGAAAGCCAGTTGAGGGGCGGGGAGGCAAGTGCCCTGGGAAGGGTCTTTTAGCTGTTCTTCTCGGCGTCGAGGTACTTCAGCGCCGTGCGGGTCGACTGCTCGGCGGCGTGGCGCAGGACCGGATCGACGTCGTCATACATGTTGTCGATGAGGGTCTGCAGCTCGATGTCCTCGCCGTGCTCCTGGCGCAGCGTGCGGATCTGGTCTAGGCGGTAGTGGCGGCGGTCGATGTACTTGCGCGCCATCGCGGAGGTGTCCTCCAGGTCCGGGCCGTGGCCCGGCAGCAGGGGCACGTCCTTGCCGCGCTCTTCCAGCATGGCCAGCGACTCCAGGTAGGCCCCCAAGTCGCCGTCGGTCTCCGAGAGCAGCGTGGTGTGGCGGCCGACGATGGTGTCGCCGCTGATGATGCCCTCCAGGTGGGAGTTGTGCGGCTCGCCGCTCCAGACGAAGAAGGACGTGGAATCCGCAGTGTGGCCCGGGGTGTGCGCCACCTCGAGCTGCGGGGTGACCCCGTCCAGGGAGATGATCTCCCCGTCTTCCAGGGCCTCAACTCCGCTTGAGCAGTAGTTCGGGTCGAAGGCGCGGACGGGGGCGCCGGTCAGCTGGCGCAGCCGGGTGGCCCCGTCGGCGTGGTCGTTGTGCCGGTGGGTCAGTACGATGAGGCCGATTTCCCCGGCGTTGTTGCGGATGACGTTGAGGTTTCCCTCGTCCTCCGGGCCCGGATCGACGACGATCGACTTGGCGTCTTCCGCCGCGCGGATGATCCAGGTGTTGGTCCCTTCGAGGGCCGTGTAGCTGGGGTTGTCACACAGGACAACGCCCGCTGAACGAGTCACCGGGCGAAGTTGGCTATATGCAGGATGCTCCATAAATCCTACCCTATCCGATCTTTAAGAAATCTCCACGATGAGCTCGATTTCCACCGGGGAGTTCTTCGGCAGAACTGCCACGCCGACGGCCGAGCGAGCGTGCTGGCCGGCATCCCCGAAGATCTCACCGATGAGATTCGAGGCGCCATTGATGACTTCGGGCTGGTCCACGAAGTCCGGGTCGGAGGAGACAAAGCCCACGACCTTCAGGACGCGGGAGATGTTGTCCAGGCCCACCTCGGCATCGACAGCCGCGAGCGCGTTGAGGATGCTGCGGCGCGCCAGGTCCTGGGCCTGCTCGAGGCTGACCTCGGCGCCGACCTTGCCGGTGGCCGGCAGCTGGCCGTCGACCAGGGGCAGCTGGCCCGAGGTCCAGACCTGGTTGCCCACCTTGAGGGCCGGCACGTACGAGGCCAGCGGCTTGGCCACCTGCGGCAGCTCGTAGCCCAGCTCTTCCAGTCGCTTCTTGAAACTCATGTGTTATTCCACCTCACGCTTGAAATATGCAACGACGTTCTCCGGGTTCATCCCGGGAGTAATAGTCACCAATTCCCAGCCGTCTTCACCCCAAGTGTCCAAGATCTGCTTGGTGGCGTGGGTGAGTACGGGCGCGGTCGCGTATTCCCATTTAGTCATGGTGTCCATTTTAGACGAAGAAACGCCCCGAAGACATTGGTCTTGCGGGGCGCTTTCTCACAGATTCTCACTATTTCTTAACTGAGTCGGTTCTCCGGGGCACAACCCTTTAGATGCCGTGCAGTTCCCCACCGCCGGCCAGGTAGTTGGCCCAGTTCTTCACGTCCGGGTTCTTGCGCAGCACGGCGCGGCGCTGGCGCTCGGTCAGCCCGCCCCAGACGCCGAATTCGACGCGGTTATCCAGGGCATCGGCGCGGCATTCCATCATGACTGGGCAGTGGCGGCAGATGACGGCCGCCTTGCGCTGCTCCGCCCCGCGCACGAAAAGCGCGTCCGGGTCGCCGTTGCGGCACTTGGCCTGGGTAATCCACTCACCCCGCTCGAAACCGGAGGCCGTGCCGGTAGCTTTCGTGCGTTGGCCAGAACCCTGCAGGCTTAAAGTCATGGAAGGGTTGCACTCCTTTCGGTGAGCCATCTACTGCCACGCCTTCACGCACCGTCCGTGCGGCGTGACCAGCAGTCGTCGTGATGCTTAGGGTCAGTGTATTAACAGCACCGATTAGCTGTCTAACAGGTCACACTTTAGGGGGTGTTCGCCTAGATCACAGCGCACTGTGAGTTCGCCCATTTCCCATAGCTATACCCACGCCAACAGGAGTTGCATATTTCCCCACGGGCCAAAGCAACGTAGGGTATTACGCGTGAATGCATCTAGACCTCTGGCAAAGATCGCCCTAGCCACCCTCCTGGTTGGGGTGCTCATCGCCGTCGCCTTCGCCCCCATTGCAGGCATCACGTCGGTCGCCATCGCCCGCACCGGCGCCACGATGGAGTCCGACATCGACGAGCTCAACGCCGGCGCCGCCCCCGGGGTGACCACCATCAAGGACGCCCAGGGCGAGGACCTGGCCTACCTTTTCGATCAGCGCCGCCACCCGGTCGAGCCGGATCAGATCTCGCAGTCGATGAAGGACGCCATCGTCGCGATCGAGGATCACCGCTTCTACGAGCACGACGGCGTGGACTTCCAGGGCAACTTCCGCGCGCTGGCCAGCAACCTCGCCGCCGGCGGGGTCTCCCAGGGCGCGTCCACCCTGAACCAGCAGTACGTGAAGAACTACCTCCTGCTGGTCGCGGCCCAGACCGACGAGGAGCGCGCCGCCGCCACGGAGCAGTCCATCCCCCGCAAGCTGCGGGAGATCCGCATGGCCGCGGAGATGGATAAGGAGTTGAGCAAAGACCAGATCCTGACCAACTACCTGAACCTGGTGCCCTTCGGCAACCATTCCTACGGCATCGAGGCCGCCGCGCAGACCTACTTCGGCATCCCCGCCGCCGACCTGAGCGTGCCGCAGTCCGCCCTGCTGGCCGGGATGGTCCAGTCCTCGGAGTACCTCAACCCGTACACCAACCCGGAAGGCGCCACCGACCGGCGCAACCAGGTGCTGCAGTCCATGGCCGATAACGGCTACCTCAGCCAGGCGGACGCGGACCGCTTCGCCGGCGAGGGGCTGGGCGTGCTCGACAGCCCCAACCTGATGGCCAACGGCTGCATCGGCGCCGGCGACCGCGGCTTCTTCTGCGACTACGTGCTGCAGTACCTGGAGGAGAAGGGCCTGTCGACCGAGGAGCTCAAGCACGGCGGCTACACGGTCAACACCACCCTGGACCCGCAGGTCCAGGACGCCGCGAAGGAAAGCGTGGACGCGCAGACCGACCCGACCACCCCGGGCGTGGCCGAGGTCATGAACGTCGTCGAGCCGGGCCAGGACTCCCGCAAGGTGCTGGGCATGGTCTCCTCCCGCACCTACGGACTCGACCTGGACAACGCGGAGACGATCCTGCCCCAGCCGTATTCCATGGTGGGCAACGGCGCCGGCTCGGTCTTCAAGGTCTTTACCGCCGCCGCGGCGCTGAAGGGCGGCTACGGCACCCAGTCCCTGCTCGACGTCCCCACCCGCTACGAGGCCGAGGGCCTGGGTCACGGCGGCGCGGACGGCTGCCCGGCCAACAAGTACTGCGTGGAAAACGCCGGCACCTACAAGCCCACGCTGACATTCCAGGACGCGCTGGCCGAGTCCCCCAACACGACCTTCATCAAGCTCTCCGAGCAGGTCGGGATCGAGGCCATCGTGGACATGGCCGTGGATCTGGGCATGCGCTCCTACGAGGACGAGGGCACCTACGGCGACGCCGTCCTGGCGGAATTCGCCAAGGAGGCCCCCATGGGCTCGTTCACGCTGGGCCCGACCGCGGTCAACCCGCTGGAGCTGTCCAACGTCGGCGCGACCATCGCCTCCGGCGGCAAGTGGTGCGAGCCGAACCCCATCACCAGCGTCACGGACAAGGAGGGCAACCAGGTCTACCTGGAGGAAACCCCCTGTGAGAGCGCCCTGGACAAGGGCGTGGCGGACGCCCTGGCGGACGCCATGACCGCCGATATGGACCACGGCACCGCGGAGGAGGCCGCCAAGTCCATGGGCTTTTCCGGGCAGGCCGCCTCCAAGACCGGTACGACCGAGTCGCACCAATCCGCCGCCTTTTTGGGATTCAACTCCGGCGTGGCCGCCGCTCCCTATATCTTCAACGACGGCACCTCCACCTCCCCGCTGTGCACGGGCCCGACCCGCCAGTGCGGCGGCGGCAGCATGTACGGCGGCGACGAGCCGGCGCAGACCTTCTTCGGTTTCGCCAGCCAGGTCCCGCAGGCGGCAAACGGCAATGTCGCCCAAGGCGACGAGAAATACCGCGAGGGCACGAACAATGACGCGGTCCTGGACGGCCTGCGGGGCAAGTCCGAGGCCGAGGCCCGCCGCGTGCTCGAAGGCAAGGGCCTGAACGTGGAGACCACCCAGGTCATCGGCGGCGACACCCCCTACGGCCGCGTGGTGCGCGTGGTGCCCAGCGCCGCCGGCCTCAAGGAGGGCGCGACGGTGCGCGTCCAGCTATCGGACGGCTCCGGCGGGGCCGGCAGCTCGTCGGGCACCGCCGACTCCAACAGCACGGGCGCTTCCAGCCCCTCCCCGGCTGCTAACGATGCCCCCTCCGGCCGCGGCCAAGGCGGCGGTGGCGGTGGCGGCGGTCAGAGCCGCCCCGAGCCGCTGATTTCCCAGCGCGACATCGATAATTTCACCAACGATCTGCGCGGGCTGTTCGGGCTGTAGTTTTACCCCCCTGCAGCTAGCTGCTAGCCCTGCAGCCGCGCCTTGACCGCCTCTGAGAGCCGCTTGCCGTCGACCCGGCCGGCGGCTTTCGCATTGGCGACCTTCATGACCGCGCCCATCTGCTTCATGCTGGCGGCCGCCCCGGTCTCCTTCTCGACCTCGGCGACGGACTCAGCGACCAGCTGCTCGACCTCGGCGTCGTCCAACTGGGCGGGCTGGTAGGCCTCGAAGTAGGGCACGTCGGCCAGCTCGGCCTCGGCCAGCTCCGGGCGGCCGTTTTCCTTATAGACGTCGGCGGACTCGCGGCGCTTCTTAATCTCGCGGGCGATGACCTTGAGGACGTCCTCGTCGGTCAGCTCGTGGCGGGAGCCGTTGGTCTCTTCTGCCTGGATAGCGGCCAGCAGGGAGCGGATGGCGCTGGTGCGCTCCTTCTCCTTGGCCTTCATGGATGTTTTCAGATCGGCACGGATGGTTTCTTTTAGGTTGCTCATACCGTAAAAGATACGCCAGGTAGGCTGGACGGCGTGAAAAATTCGACGAAAGCACTCAGTAGCATCGGCGCCCTCGCCGCCGCCGGGGCCGCGACCCTGGCCTGGGGCTATACCGGACTAGACAAGTTCGAGCTCAAGGAATACACCCTTCCCCTGCTGCCGGCGGGCACGCTGCGTCGGGACAAAGAATTCCGCCTGCTGCACGTCAGCGACCTGCACATGATCCCCGGGCAGGACAAGAAGATCGCCTGGGTCTCCGCGCTCGATAGCCTCCGGCCGGACCTGGTGGTCAACACCGGCGACAACCTCTCCGACGCCGCCGCGGTCCCCGACGTCCTGCGCGCTCTGGGCCCGCTGCTGCAGCGGCCCGGCCTGTTCGTCTTCGGCACCAACGATTACTGGGCCCCGCGTCCGGTCAACCCGCTGAAGTACCTGTGGGGCGCCAAGCGCGAGCCGTCCTATGTGGACCTGCCGTGGAAGGACATGCGCGCGGCGTTCTTGGAGCACGGCTGGCGCGACGCCAACCAGGCCCGCCTGGAGTTCAAGGTAGGCGACGTGCGCCTGGCCGTGGCCGGCGTGGACGATCCGCACCACGATCTGGACGACTACTCGGAGGTAGCCGGCGCCCCGAACCCGGACTCGGATCTCCGCCTGGCCCTGCTCCACTCGCCGGAGCCGCGCGTGCTCGAGCAATTCGCCGCGGACGGCTACCAGCTGTCCCTGTCCGGCCACACCCACGGCGGCCAGATCTGCCTGCCGGGCTCCCGGGCGCTGGTGACCAACTGCGACATCGACCGGGCCCGCGTCCAGGGCCTCCACGACTTCGGGCCGATGAAGATGCACGTGTCCAACGGCCTGGGCACCTCCAAGTACGCGCCGGTGCGCATCTTCTGCCGCCCCTCGGCCACGCTGCTGCGCATCACCGAGCGGGAGGCCTAGTAGGCCCCCTAACCAACGCCTCCCCGACACACGCCAAATACACACCCGCTGTGCAGGCGTTTTGTTAGTTGGGAAGAAAGTGCGTTACAGTATTCCGGTACCGCAAAGAACGGTCGCCGGGATATGGCGCAGCTTGGTAGCGCGCCTCGTTCGGGACGAGGAGGTCGCAGGTTCAAATCCTGTTATCCCGACCAACAATAACCCCGCTCTCACTTTCCGTGAGAGCGGGGTTTTCTTCTGCCCAGCCCTGCTGCCCTTAGGCCAGCAGGCCGAAGACGAAGGCCACCAGGACGATGGCGACGGAGAACGCCCACGCCAGCGGGAAGGCGATCTTCAAGTACTTGCCCATGTCGGCGCGGGCCAGGCCCAGCGCCAGCCACAGGGCCGGGGAGAACGGGGAGACGAACGTGCCGATGACGTTGCCGATAATCAGGGCGCTGGCCGCGCCCATGCCGCTGACGCCGAAGTTGGCGACGGTTTCCTGCACGATGGGCAGGATGGAGAAGTAGTAGGCGTCCGTGGAGGTCATCAGGTCCAGCGGCACGCCGAGCAGGCCGATGATCACGTGGAGGTACGGCCCCACGGACGCCGGCAGGATGGCGATGAGCTGCTGGGCGATGGCCTCCAGCATGCCGGCGCCGTTGAGCACGCCCAGGAACATGGCGGCGGCCAGGATGATGCCGGCCATGGACAGCGCGTTCGGGGCGTGGCGGCGCAGGGCATCGGTCTGCTCCGACTGGGAGTCGAAGTTGATGAGCAGAGCAACGGTGGCCGCCAGCAGGAAGGCCGGGGCCGGCGGCAGCAGGCCGGACAGCAGGGCCACCAGCACGAGCAGGATGACGGCCACGTTCAGGATGGTCACCACCCGCCCGGTGCGGTTGCGGAAGCCCTTGTCCTCCTGTTCCTGCTTTTGCTTGCGGATGAAGTCACCGGCGATGGCGTTAACGTCGACGGCGTCCTCCCCCTCCAGCTGGCCGGCGGCGCGCAGCTTAGCGATGCGCCGCTTCTGCCACACGCCCAGCGCGGCGGCGATGGCCAGGACCATCACCACGCACACGCCCTGGATGGGCAGCAAGTGCATCCAGATCTGGTGGGTTTCCTGGTTGACCACCGAGCCCGCGCGCCCCAGCGGCCCGCCCCAGGGGACCATGTTCATCACGGACGCTGCCAGCGCGACGATGGTCACCAGCACGTAGCGGGAGATGTGCAGCGCGGTATACAGCGGCAGCAGCGCCGGGATGGTCAGCAAGAAGGTGGTCGACCCCGAACCGTCCAGGTGCGCCACGATGCCGATGGCCGCGGTGCCCACGGTCACCGCGATGACGTTGCCCCGGGTGGCGGTGATAAGCGCCCGGATTACCGGGTTAAATAGCCCGACGTCCTGCAAGATCCCGAAGAAGATGATGGCGAAGATGAACATCGCCACGACGTTCATGACCGAGCCCAGGCCCTCTTCGAAGAAGTCCCCGATTTCCCCGAAGCCGAACCCGGCGATCAGCGCGCCGACGACCGGGACGATGGTCATGGGCACCAGCGGCGTCGTCCGCCCCCGGATCAGGATGGTCACGGTAATAATGATGATGGCCAGGCCCATGAGGGTCAGGCCGAGCGGGGTTTGCATGCCGGCTCCTTATCCAGACGGTTCACCAGGTGCGTCACACCATTTTCATTAGTGTGACCCAGCTTAAACCATGCTGGATCGATTCAGTCGATTTGCCTTCACCAAAGCCCGAGGCCCTGCTCGTGACCTCGGGCTTTCTGCCGACTATTCGGCGCTTGGCGCAGCCGCGCCGCGCTTGCCGAGCGCCATCCCGACCCCCAGCAGGCACACACCCACGGCAATCCAGGCCAGCAGCGTCCACACCGGCTGCCCGATGGGAGCGGACGGGAAGTAGTTCACGCTGCGCACCAGCGTCGCGGTGGCGCCGTTGGGCAGGTGCTGCCCCAGCGCGCCCCAGTCGCCCGCCACGAATTCCTTCGGCGCCATGGTGCCGGCCAAGGGGTTGGCGAAAAGCATGTTGAATACCGCACCGAGCACGAAGCCGCCGATGCCCAGCACCGATCGCAGCCCGGCAATCAAGCTCGACAAGGCCCCAATACCGAGCGCCAGAACGCCCGCCGAGGCCCAGAACCCGCCCGGCAGCATGCCGAAGAGCGGCCCCATAACCACCGCGACCAGGGTGCCCGCCAGCGGCGCGTGGATAGCCACGGCCAGCAGGCGCTGCCCGGGGCGCCGCAGCGTGAAGGAGGCAATCGCGCCGCCGATCAGCCCGCCGATGGCGATGGGCAGGATCACGAAGTTCATTCCCAGGCCCTGGGGGTCATCCGCACTGAAGGGGACCAGGTCGGTGACCTCCACCTGGACCTCCGGCACGGCATCGGCAGGGATACCCTTGGCCGCCGCTGCCGCCTGGGCCTGCTTGTTGGCCATGGCGGTCAGGGGCTCAGCCAGGTTTTTGACTACTCCCGCCTGGGCGCTTCCGGCCGCCGAGGCAACCAGGAGTTCCGGTTGCTGGCCTAAGACAATTGCGCCGTCGGCCTTTCGCTCCTCCACCCTTTGCTGGGCTTCGTCGCGGCTGTCGACGCGCTCGATGTCCAGGAGTCCGGGCTTTTGTTCATCGATGGCGTTCTCAATCTGGGCCACCTGCTCCTCGCTGCCTACCACGGCAACGGGGATGTCTTTGGGCTCCATCGTGGCCATCGGCCACATGAAAGCCATGATGAAAATCATCACGGCCAGCGGTGCTGCCACGCCGACCGCTACCGCCTTCATCCAGTCCCGCATGTGAGCTTTCCCTCCGTCAGTATCTCAACGTACGTTGAAGAAACGTAATTCAACGAGCATTGAATGTCAACACCCGGTGAATTTACGCACAGAGATCCCAGCTAGTATGGAATGTATGGCTAAGGAATCAGCAGGTAAGGACGCAGCAGACAATCCCGCGCCCAAGAAGTTGGGGCGCCGCCCCGGCAACGAGGAGACCCGGGAGGCAATCCTAGAAGCGGCGTGCGACTCCTTCGCCCGCGTCGGCTACGAATCCACCACCATCCGCGCCGTGGCCCGCGCCGCCGACGTCGACCCCGCGCTGGTCATACACTACTTCAAGAGCAAGGCCGGGCTTTTCGATGCCGCCGTGGAGACCCTCCTGACCGTGCCGGCGGACATCGACCACAGCGCGGATCTGCGGGACATGCTGCTGACTTATTTCCGCAACTGGGAGGACCCGTACACCGGCCCGCGGCTACGCGCTATCGTCCGCGCGGGCATCGGCTCCGAGTTCGCGGCCGAGCGCCTGCGCGACTACTTCAGCGCGAATTTCCTCGACACCATCAAACAGACCCCCGGCCTGCAAGAGCGCTTCAGTCCCAAACAGATTGCGCTCTTCCCCGTCATGGGCAGCATGCTGCTAGGAGTCGCGATTACCCGCTACCTCATGGAGTATTCGGAAACCGCCGAAGCCAGCACCGAAGAACTCGTGGACTACCTTCTCCCCATGGCCGAAGCGCTCCTGCGCCAGGCCCCCGACGCACCGGCCTAACTGCGGCTGAGTTTTTGTTATCCCCCTAGATACAGGGAAACGGCGCCGCATCCCTACAGCTGCGGCGCCGCCCCTATTCCCTATCACTCACAACGGATTTAAACCGCTAGTCCGCCCCCTAAGCGGACTACGTGAGCGAGACCTAGCCTAGCACCCCGAAGTGTCAGATCCTAGCTCACCAGCACTTTCACAGAATCCTGTTAAGGTATCTCCAATTGCGGCATAAAGCTGACAAAATCATCACCGCCGTATGCTGCGCATTTTCATTCATCCTAAAATCTGGGTGGAAAACGCAACCCCGGGCGAGCACGCCCCGGGCGGGCAGGCAGCACACCGGCAGGCGCTCCGAGAACCGGCCCGGCGCGGCCAGGAAATGGGCTAGATTGGACAACCATGATGGAATTCCAGGACGCAGTCGCCAAGGCCTACCAACACCGCGGGCCGCTCTCCGGCGCGGCCGAGACCGACACCCACTGGCTTTTCAGCCCGGCCCACCCAGACAAGGAGCTGGGCCCGACGTTTGTGAACCGGGAAACTGGTGAGCTCGAGCAGTACGACACCGATCCCCGCAATTGGCGCCCGCGCCTGCAGCTCTTCCGCGCGCAGAACCCGCAGCCGCGCCCCATCCCCGAGCAGTACTTCGGCGAGCCCGAGGCCCTCGAGGACCCCCAGGACAACTAATTCTTCCCCGCTAGTGCCTAGGCCCGAGCCGGGCGCCTAAGCCCGGGCCGGGCGGACACTGGAGCGATTAGCCCACCACACGCCGGCGCCGCCGATGACGGCGACGGCCGCGAGCACGCCCAGCGACATCCACAGCAGGGACTGCTGGCCGCCGTTGCCCACCACGGTCAGGGCATTGGTGGCCCAGTTCAGCGGCAGCAGGTTGGCGATGACCTGCCAGTAGGTCGGGGCATCGCTGGCCGCGACCGACTTCCAGAACCAGCCGACCACGCCCACCTGCACGATGCCCAGGATGGCCGCGGCCACCATGCCACCGGAGCGGCCCAGCAGCCCCACGAGCGCCCGGGTGACTACCGCGGCGGCGACCGCGGCGAGGGCGAAGACACCGGCGCTGATGGCTGCCGCGGCGGCGGTCAGGCCGGTGGCCAGCACGAACAGGGCCACCTCGCCCGCGGCCACCAGGCCGACCAGGCCGCCGAGCAGGCTCAGCCACCCGCGCTGGGTGGACAGCCAGCCCAGGCCGATACCGCCCAGCATTACCAGCGCGGCGATCAGCATGGCCACCACCGGGGCCAGCAGCCGCGAGGGGCCGGCGTCCTGCCCGTCCGCGGCGAACTGGACCGGCGGCATGGCGCGCTGGATGGATTCCACCTTGGTCTTGTTCTGATCGGCCATCCCGTCGATCTTGCGCGCGCCCTCGTCCAGCTCGTTGATGCCGTTGACGGCCTCGTCGGCGCCGCCGTCTAACTCCCCGATGGCGGCGTTGAGCTGCTTGGCGCCCTCCGTCGCGGAGTAGATGCCGTCGTGGTAGGCATAGCCGGGCACCGCCAGCTGGTTGGACAGCTCGCGGGAGCCGTCCTTCAGGCGGTTGAGCTCCCCGGTGATGGACTCGTCAATCTTGAAGGTATCGACCTGGCCGCGCAGGTCCTTGAGCTGACCGCGCAGCTTCTTCGCGTCCGCGGAGTCGTTGCCGCGCAGATCCCCCAGCGCGCCGTCGATGGCGGTCAGGATCTGCCCGCGGACCACCTCGATACCGGTGATCTGATCGACGGCCTGGCCGACCCCGTCGGCGAGCTCGGTAGCGCCCGCGCCCAGCTGGCCGGTGCCGGCTTGCAGCTGCACCAAGCCGTCCACCAGCTCCTGGGTGCCCTGGCTGAGCTGATCCACGCCGCCGGTGATCTCCCCGGTGCGGTCCTTGAGTTGGCCGGTGCCGTCGGCCAGCTGCTGCGTGCCGGACTTGAGGAAGCCGGCCTGACTCTGGGCCTCGCCGGTCGCACGCCGGGCGTCAACCAGCTCGTTCGGATCGATGCCGGCGGGGGCGTCGGCGGCCGGGGCGCCGGTCACCCCCTCCTCCGAGTCGGCGGAGTTCCAGGCCTTCTCCGGGCTCATCCCCACCGCGGCAGCAATACCGGCGCAGGCGGCGAGCAGCACCAGAACGACCAGAGCCGCCAGCCCGGACCGGAAGCGGTGGGGTTGGCGGTGGCCGTCCGCGGAATCCGCGGCGGCAGAGGGGCTGGCGGGGCTAGCAAGGCGGGCGTCGTTCATACTAAGAAACGATATCTACCAGCACCTATAGTTTCGGCTAGGCGCGCCGTTTCGGCCACTGCTGCCATTTTTATTCCCGGCGGGCCGGCCCCGGTGCCGCGCCGGCCGCAGCGCTTGCCGCCCGGCGGCGCGCGGGGAGGCTGATGTAGTGCACAAAGCACTGTACCCCGCGGTTTCCCGCGGGGTACTAGCTATCTTCGGCCGTTTCTAGCCGGGTGGAACGGCTGGGTCAGCGCGCTGGTTACTTCTTCTCGGCGAAGAGCTCGCGGACGCGCTTGCCCAGGTTCTCGTCTACCTGATCCCAGTAGTGGTAGACCTGCTGCTCGACCTGCTCAGAGACACCAGCCATGGCGTTGGTGATGTTGTCGGCCAGGCGCTCCTTCTCACCGTCATCCATGACCTCGCGGTAGAGGATGCCCGGCTGGATGAAGTCGTCATCCTCGGCGTGCTTGACGTACGGGGCGCGCGACAGGTCGGTGCCGTGCGGGTCCGGGTTGACGTAGAGATCGCTAGCCTGACCGAAGTCATCGTGCTGGTTGGAGGTCTCACCGTCGTCCAGGTAGCCCGCACCCTTGTCGTAGCGGCTCGGGGAGTAGACCGGATCCTGCGGGTCGTTGAACAGGAAGGACATCGGGCCCTCGTGCTCGTAGGTGTTGACCTTATCCGCGTTCAGCGGCTGGTTGACCGGCAGCTGCTTGTAGTTCGGCCCGATGCGGTAGCGCTGCTGGTCGGAGTAGGCGAACACGCGGCCCTGCAGCATGCGGTCCGGGGACAGGCCCACGCCCGGGACCAGGTTGGCCGGGTCCAGGGCCAGCTGCTCAATCTGCGCGAAGAAGTTACGCGGGTTGCGGTTGAGCACGAAGTAGCCCACATCGTGCAGCGGGTAGTCCTTCTGCGACCAGGTCTTGGTCAGGTCGAAGGGGTTGAAGCGGTAGGTCTCCGCGTCCTCGAAAGGCATGATCTGGACCTTGACGTCCCAGACCGGGTAGTCACCGCGCTCGATGGCGTTGTAGAGATCCTCGCGGTGGTAGTCGGCGTTCTGGCCGGCCATCTCCGCCGCCTCGGCGTCGGTGAAGCAGTCCCAGCCCTGGCGGGTCTTGAAGTGGTACTTGATCCAGACCGGCTTGCCTTCCTCGTTGATCCACTGGAAGGTGTGGGAGCCGAAGCCGTCCTGGTGGCGGGAGGTCTTCGGGGTACCGCGGTCACCCATCAGGTAGGTCACCTGGTGCGCCGACTCCGGGGAGCGGGTCCAGAAGTCCCACTGCATATCCGCGTTGCGCAGGCCGTTGGTGCCCAGGCGCTTCTGGGAGTGGATGAAGTCCGGGAACTTAATGGCATCCCGGATGAAGAAGGTCGGGGTGTTGTTGCCCACGATGTCGTAGTTGCCGTCCTCGGTGTAGAAGCGCATGGCAAAGCCGTGCACGTCGCGCCAGGTGTCCGGGGAGCCCTGCTCACCGGCGACGGTGGAGAAACGGATGGCCATCGGGGTAACGGTGCCCTTCTGGAAGAGCTTGGCCTTGGTGTACTGGGAGACATCCTCGGTGATGTGCAGCTCACCGAAGGCGCCGTGCCCCTTGGCGTGCGGGGTGCGCTCCGGGACCCGCTCGCGGTTGAAGTGCGCCAGCTTCTCAATCAGGTGAACGTCATTGAGCACGTTCGGGCCCTGCGGGCCGGCGGTGATGGAACGGTTCTCCGACGCTACCGGCTGGCCGGACGGGCGGGTGGTCTGGCCCTCGCCGGCGGTGCGGTTGCCGCGGCCCAGGATCTGGTCTGCTGCAGAAGAATCTTGAGTCATGGGGTATGCCTCCTTCAGTGGCAATATTGGTCAGCTATCAAAAGCCGTTGGCTTATAGTCTAGCCCATTTAATAGCGGTTGGCAAACAAACTCCAACTATTGATAGGTTTGCCTCAGTCAGGGTTCGTGCAGCACCCTGCCTGGCCCCCAGTGTAGGTCCAAAACCGCTTTCGGCGCCTGGTAAATTCAGGATGATGAAACACCACTCCGCAGCCGACGACGCGCGCGTCACCGACCTGGCCCTTGCCGCCGGGCGCGGTGACCGCCGCGCGCTGACGGAGTTCATCCGCGCCACCCAGGACGACGTCTGGCGCCTCCTAGCTCACCTGGCCGGGCCCGAAAACGCCGACGACCTAGCGCAAGAAACCTACCTGCGGGTCATCTCCGCCCTCCCCCACTTCGCCGCCCGGTCCTCCGCCCGCACCTGGCTACTCTCCCTCGCCCGCCGCGCCTGGGTGGACAACATCCGCCACGACATGGCCCGGCCCCGCAAGTCCGCCACCTCCTACGAGGACGCCGCCGCCCAGGCCCCCGCCCTGGAAAACTCCGCCACCTGGAGCGACTGGATCGACGCCCGCGCGCTCATCGACGCCCTCCCCGCCGACCGCCGGGAGGCCCTCATCCTGACCCAGGTGCTGGGCTATACCTACGAGGAAGCCGCCAAAATCACCGGCGTGCGCGTCGGCACCATCCGCTCGCGCGTCGCCCGCGCCCGCAAGGACCTCATCACCGCCACGGAGGCCAGCCAGAACTCCGCCGACTGAGGGCTCGCCAGATTGTGCCCAAATAGTGACAAACGGGAGAAAAGCTGGGCACATCCAGGCCGGGACACCTGGCCGGCCGGTTAACATTGTGAATTTCCGGGCGGTCTGTCTGGTGTTTACCCGGAAAACCAGGCCAGAAACAGGTAAATTCATAAACCGTACGTTTTTAGGCCCACCTCGGGCTACGCTGCTTTTTGATAACAGATTTGGGGTTTAACTTCCATGTTTAAACGCGCCATAGCAATCTCGATGGCGTTCATCGGCGTCGTCGTCGGCGCCGGCTTCGCCTCCGGCCAGGAAGCCATGCAGTACTTCGTGGCATTCGGCGAATGGGGCCTAATCGGCATCGCCCTGGCCGCCGGCCTGATGATGATCACCGGCATCTCCATCCTGCAGCTGGGCTCCTACTTCCAAGCCTCGGAGCACACCGCCGTCTACGAAAAGGTCTCCGGGCCGATTACGTCCCGGATCCTCGACTGGTCCACGCTGGCCACGCTGTTTAGCATCGGCTTCGTGATGTTCGCCGGTGGCGGCTCGAACATCACCCAGCAGTTCCCGAGCATCCCCGTGTGGGTGGGCGGAACCGTCATGCTGGTTTTGGTGCTGCTGGTCGGCCTGCTCGACGTGGACCGCGTGACCACCGTCATCGGCACCATCACGCCGTTCATCGTCATCTTCATCGTCCTGGCCACCGGCTACACCATCCTCACCGTGGACGTGGACTTCAGCCAGATGCACGAGTGGACCACCAACAACGTGGATACCACCCTGCCGAACTGGTGGATTTCCGCACTGAACTACACCGGCCTGAACGTCATGTGCGCGGTGTCGATGTCCATCGTCATCGGCGGCAACTTCCTGGACAACCGCGCCGTCGGCTGGGGCGGCCTCATCGGCGGCATCATCTACCTGATCCTGCTGGCCCTGCTGGTCTTCTCCCTGTTCTTCGTCGCCCCGACCGTCAACGGCCAGGACATGCCGGTGCTGGAGCTCATCAACACCATCCACCCGACCCTGGGCTACGTCATGACCTTTGTCATCTACGGCATGGTCTTCAACACCGCGGTGGGCATGTTCTACGCGCTGGGCAAGCGCCTGACCCGCTCCAAGCCACAGCTGTTCTACCCAGTCTACTGCGTGGCCTGCCTCATCGGCTTCGTGCTGTCCTTCGTGGGCTTCCAGCAGCTGGTCAGCAATGTCTACCCGATCCTGGGCTACCTCGGCCTGCTGATGATCGTCGTGATGTCCTTTACCTGGATCCGCAGCCGCGGCAAGCTCATGGACGAGTCCGACCGCCGCATGCGCGCCCGCACCCTGGTGCAGCGCAAGCTGGACCCGCGCGAGCGCTTCACCAAGAAGAACGAGCGCGAGCTCGCCCGCCTGGCCGCGGCCTCCAACATGGCCACCGGCGAATTCGAGGACCTCGTCGCCGAGGAGATCTACGAAGAGCTCGAGGCGGACGAGGAGCTCGAGGACTTCGACCGCGAGGACCTGGATCCTTCCGTGACCTACGTCCAGCACACCAAGCCGGAGGTTCCGTCTGCTGACAACGACCTCGACTTCGACGGGCATAAGGACAATTCCAAGGGCCCCGGTTCCACGCCGCAGTCCGGCGCCTCCCCTGCCTCTCAGGACTAGCGCTAAGCCCCCGCCCGTCGGGAACAATTAAAGGCCCACCCTCGCGGGTGGGCCTTTTGCCATGGGCAGATGCCTGGTTTAGACCAGCAGCTCGGCGATCTGGATGGTGTTGAGCGCTGCGCCCTTGCGCAGGTTGTCGCCGGCAACGACCAGAACGAGGCCGCGGTTGTCGTCCACGGTCTGGTCCTGGCGCACGCGGCCGACCAGGCAGTCGTCGATGCCGGTGGCGGCCAGCGAGGTCGGCACGTCCACGACCTTCACGCCCGGGGCGTTCCCCAGCAGTTCCAGGGCCCTATCCGGGGTGATGGACTTGTCGAACTCGGCGTGGATGGTCATGGTGTGGCCGGTAAAGACCGGGATGCGCACGCAGGTGCCGGCGACCTTCAGATCCGGCAGGCCCAGGATCTTGCGGGACTCGTTGCGCAGCTTCTGCTCCTCGTCGGTCTCCAGGGAGCCGTCATCGACCAGGTTGCCGGCCATCGGCAGCGCGTTGAACGCGATCGGGGCGACGTAGGGGCCGGTGTCCTCGCCGTCCAGGCGGGAGCCGTCGTGGACCAGGTCCACGTTGTGCTCGCCGACCTGGTAGACCTGCGCGGCGAGGGTCTCCACGCCGGCCAGGCCGGAGCCGGAGACGGCCTGGTAGGAGGACACGTGCAGCTGGCGCAGGCCGGCGGCATCGCTGAGCGGCTTGAGCACCGGCATGGCTGCCATGGTGGTGCAGTTCGGGTTCGCGATGATGCCCTTGGGCAGATCCTTGGCCTCGCCCGGATTGACCTCCGCCACGATGAGCGGCACGTCCGGGTCCTTACGGAAGGCCGAGGAGTTGTCCACGACCGTGGCGCCGGCGGCAGCGAAGACGGGCGCCCACTGGCGGGAGGTGTCCCCGCCGGCGGAAAACAGCGCGATGTCCACGTCCGCGACGGACTCCTCGGTGACCTCGGCCAGGTCCTCGACCGTCACCTGCTGGCCGGCGAATTCCAGCTCCGTGCCGGCGGACCGGGAGGAAGCAAAGAAGCGGATCTTGTCCAGCGGGAACTTGCGCTCCTCCAGGATCTGCCGCATCACGCGGCCGACTTGTCCGGTTGCCCCTACTACCGCCACGGTGGTCATGATTGTAAAACTCCTTGTCTCGTACGTGCCGTACTTGTGTGGTTGGTGCTGTGACTGCGCGCTTTAGCGTCCGGTTCCAGCGTAGACCGTGGCGGTTTCCTCGCCACCCAGCTGGAACTTCTCGTGCAGCGCCCGGGCCGCCTTGTCCAGGTCGGCCTCGCGGGTCAGCACGGAGATGCGGATCTCCGAGGTGGAGATGAGCTCCATGTTGACGCCGACGTCGCGCAGGGCCTCGGTGAAATCAGCGGTCACGCCCGGGTGCGACTTCATGCCGGCGCCCACCAGGGAGACCTTGCCGACCTGGTCGTCGTAGAGCACGTTGGACCAGTCGCCCTCGCCGCGCAGCTTGGACAGCAGCTCCATGGCGCGCGGGCCGTCGGCGCGCGGGCAGGTGAAGGTGATGTCCGTGCGGCCGTCGTCCAGGGAGGAGACGTTCTGCAGGACCATGTCGATGTTGATCTCGGCATCCGCGATGGCGCGGAAGACCTTGGCCGCCTCGCCCGGGCGGTCAGGGATGCCCAGGACGGTCACCTTGGCCTCGGACTTGTCAGTGGCGACACCGGTCAGTACTGCTTCTTCCATGGGAATATCCTCCATCGACCCGACGATCAGGGTGCCGGGGTCATTGCTATAAGACGAGCGAACTCTTAACGGAACATTAAAGGCGCGGGCGTATTCAACGCTGCGCAGCACCAAGATCTTGGAACCGACCGCGGCCAGCTCCAGCATCTCTTCGAAAGACAGCTTCTCCAGCTTCTGGGCGTTCGGCACGATGCGCGGATCGGCGGTGTAGATGCCGTCGACGTCGGAGTAAATCTCGCACACGTCGGCGTTCAGGGCCGCGGCCAGCGCCACGGCGGTCGTATCCGAACCGCCCCGGCCCAGGGTGGTCACGTCGCGCGACTCCTTGTTCACGCCCTGGAAACCCGCCACGATGCAAATCTTGCCCTTGTCGAGGGCCTCCGTGATGCGCCCCGGGGTCACGTCCACGATCCGGGCGTTGCCGTGCCGCTCCGTGGTCAGGACGCCGGCCTGGGAGCCGGTGAAGGACTGCGCGTGCGCGCCCAGGGATTCCACGGCCATCGCGACCAGCGAATTGGAGATGCGCTCACCGGCGGTCAGCAGCATATCCATCTCGCGGCGCGGGGGAACGGGGTTGACCTGGGCTGCCAAGTCCAACAGCTCGTCCGTGGTATCACCCATGGCGGAGCACACGACCACCACGTCGTTGCCGGCCTTCTTGGTGGCGACGATCCGCTCGGCAACCGCGCGGATGCGCTCGGCCGATTCCAGGGAAGAGCCACCGTATTTTTGAACGACTAAGGCCACCTGCTGTTGCCACCTTTCGCGAATACTAGTCTGCTTGAATACCTGTCAATCAGTAGTCAAGTGCTCATGTTACCCCGCGCGATTCACGGAGCCAGCATTTACATGCACCCCTTTCATGGTAGAGCTTTTTGCGCGACATCGGTGCCCCAATGGGCACAGAATTCCGTAGCATTCACTACGGTTGGGTAGGTGTTAAGCAGTCTCGTCGCCATCTTCTTCGCCTTGGCCTCGGCCCTCACCGTGGCCTGGGGGACAGTGGTACGGCACCGGATTGCCCTCGATGCCCCCTCCTCGGTCATGCGCACCGCCATGACCCAGCCGTTGTGGTGGGTGGGCACCTTCGCCGCGCTGGCGGCCTACGGGCTGCAGGTCGTCGCCTTGGGCTTCGGCACCCTGCTCATCGTCCAGCCCATCCTGGTCATGTCCCTGATGTTCACACTGCCCTTGGCGGCCTGGTATTCCCGCCGCCGCATGAGCGGGCAGGAGATCGGCTGGTCCCTGGTGCTGACCGTCGCGGTGGGCACGCTCATCATCCTGGGACGCCCCAGCGCCGGCAAACCACAGCCGGCCGTCTCCGACTGGGCGCCGGCGCTGCTAGTGGGCATCACCGTCATGGCGGTGCTGGCCTTTATCGGCTGGCGCCACCGCAGCCAGCGCGCCCTGATGCTCGGCACGATCTGCGGCGGCATCTACGGGTACGTGGCGGTGCTGTCCAAGGCGGTCGTCGATATCTTCGCCCACTCCGGCGTAGGCGAGCTCCTGACCAGCTGGGAGTTCTACGCGCTTATCGCCACCGCCGCCACCGGCACGGTGGTCCAGCAGTATTCCTTCCACGCCGGCCCGCTCAAGCAGTCGCTGCCCGCGATGACCATCGTCGAGCCCATGGTCGCCTTCCTGCTGGGCTATGCCATCCTCGGCGAGAAATTCCAGATCACCTCCGCCGCCGGCTGGGCGGTGATGGGCGTGGCGCTGGCCCTCATGATCGCAGCCACCATCGTGCTCTCCCAGCAGTCCGTCGGCAGCGGCGAGAAATCACGCAGCGAACCGCGCTAGCCGCCGAACCGCGCTAGCCGCCTAGATGGCCCACTCGAACACGGCCAGCATATAGGCCGAGAACCAGGCGCCGAATAGCACCCATAGGGCCACCAGCAGCCCCATGGCCCAGCCGGGCAGGCGGCGGAAGCCGGCAACCAGCAGCGGCAGCATCACGATGACCGCCGGCAGCAGCAGCCGCGGGCGCGAGTGCATGATGCCGTCGGAGGCCAAGACGTTGACCATCAGCGCCGCGCTAAACCACCACGGCGCCAGCCCCATCCGGCGCCACGCCAGGACCAGGCACAGCGGGGCGGCCAGCATCACGGCGGTAGTCAGCAGGAAGCCGGCGTTGTCCGCGCTGGTCAGGCTCGTGCCCACCCAACGCAGGCTAGCGAGCCCGCCGTCGAAGCCGGAGTTCCAGTGCTTTTGCTGGGTCCCGAAGTACCCGCCCACCGCGGTGAGGTGGGAATTCGCCCAGGCCAGGTAGGCCACCAGCGGGACCGTGGAGACCACCAGCCCCGCCCACGCGGACCACTGCCGGAGGCCGTAGACCAGCACGGCCAGGGCGAATGCGGCGAGCATATCCACCGCGGTCAGGCGCACCAGGCCCAGGCAGAAAACCAGCGCCGCCGCGGACCACCAGCGCCTGTCCCACAGCGCCACCAGGGCCCAGATGGCCAGCGCCCCGAAGAGCGCCTCGGTATAGGGCATGGCAAGGACGATGGCCATCGGCGCGCCGGTCACCACCGCCGCCGCGGCCAGGCGGTAGCCCCGCCCCGGCGCGGCCCCGCAGTACAAGGCCACCCGGTTGGCCAAGGCCATGGACCCGGCGGCCAGCACGACGGTCAGCGCGATGTTGAGCACCACCGCCAGGGTGGAATAGTGCACCCCGGTCAGCGCGTGCCCGGCGCGCAACAGGAAGGGGAAGCCGGGGAAAAACGCCAGGGTCTTCTCATAGGCCGGGCCGTCGTCGGCTATCTGGGCCTCGAAGTAGCCGTGAGCGGCGATCTGCGTGTAGTACTCGGCATCCCACTTGTTGAGCAGGTCCCCGAGGCGCTGGCCGTTAGCCGCCCCCATGCCCGCGAGTACCCCCAGGCGCAGGGCCGAACCGCCCAGGCCGACGGCCGCGGCCCCCGCCCAGTCGCGGCGGTGCAGCCGGGGCGCGTCGGTACTCTTGGTTTCTTCCACGTCTGAAAATGGTAGCGGCCCGCCGCGCGCACGGGAAGCCGCAGCACACCTCGCGCACGGCTGGGGTTTTCCTCCCCGCGGCGTCGCCACAGCGCAGAATTTCCCATCTAATGAAATAAAAGAATATTTAGTTGCCACCCCGTGGAATGGCATGTAGTCTGTGCCACATGACTTCGCGGCAAATGCTACTACTTATCAGCCGCGGTGGGATTTAGCCCCAGCCCGGTTTGCCCGACGGTTTGGATGCAGGCACTGCATCCCCCGACCGGCAGATTGCGGTCAGCGCCCCGCCGCGGTGACCTCGCCGCGCCCGTGCCGGCTTATCCCCTACGCTGACCGCCCCGCATTTCGCCGGAGGGCTCACCCAATCACCACCACTTGGTTTTGACGCCACGCGCGCATTCCGCGCCAACTATCGCACAGTCTCCGCCGCCCGTTAAGGCAGACCAGCTAATAGCAACGACCACGAAGACCACGCAGAAAAGGAACGACACCATGAGCCCGAACGACGCATTCATCTCCGCCCCGCGCGAAATCACCACCCCGGCCGGCCCCCGCCGGGAAGGCCAGCCGGCCTGGAATAAGCAGCGCAATTCCTCCATGCCGGTAAGCCGCTACCAGCCGTTTGCCACCGAGGTAGAAGACATCCGCTTGCCGGACCGCACCTGGCCGGACAAGACCATCACGCACGCGCCGCAGTGGTGCGCGGTGGATTTGCGCGACGGCAACCAGGCGCTCATCGACCCGATGAGCCCCGAGCGCAAGCACCGCATGTTCGACCTGTTGGTCAAGATGGGCTACAAGGAGATCGAGGTCGGCTTCCCCTCAGCCTCCCAGACGGACTTCGACTTCGTCCGCGAAATCATCGAGCAGAACAAGATCCCGGAGGACGTCACCATCCAGGTGCTGGTCCAGGCGCGTGAGCACCTGATCCGCCGCACCTTCGAGGCCTGCGCCGGCGCCAAGAACGTCATCGTGCACTTCTACAACTCGACCTCGAAGCTGCAGCGCCGCGTGGTCTTCCGCAAGGACAAGCCGGCTATCAAGAAGCTGGCCACCGACGCCGCGCAGCTGATCCGCGACATCGCGCAGGACTACCCGGACACCAACTGGCGCTGGGAGTACTCGCCGGAGTCCTTCACCGGCACCGAGCTGGAGTTTGCGGTCGAGGTCTGCGACGCGGTCGTGGACATCATGGATCCGAGCCCCGGGGACCCGATGATCATCAACCTGCCGTCGACGGTGGAGATGATTTCGCCCAACGTGTACGCGGATTCCATCGAGTGGATGCACCGCAACTTCGCCCGGCGCGCCGACATCATCATGTCCCTGCACCCGCACAACGACCGCGGCGAGGGCATCGCCGCCGCGGAGCTGGGCTACCTGGCCGGCGCCGACCGCATCGAGGGCTGCCTGTTCGGCAACGGCGAGCGCACCGGCAACGTGGACCTGATCACGCTGGGCCTGAACATGCTGACCCAGGGCGTCGATCCCCAGATTGATTTCACGGATCTGCCGGCCATCCGCGAGACCGTGGAGTACTGCAACCAGCTGCGCGTCCCGGAGCGCCACCCCTACGGCGGCGAGTTGGTCTTCACCGCGTTTTCCGGCTCCCACCAGGACGCCATCAACAAGGGCCTGGACGCCATGGCGGACCAGGTCGTGCCGGGCGCCAACAACACGGAAGTCTCCTGGGATCAGCTGCGGGAGACCACCTGGGAGGTGCCCTACCTGCCCATCGACCCGAAGGACGTGGGCCGCGACTACCAGGCGGTCATCCGCGTCAACTCCCAGTCCGGCAAGGGCGGGGTTGCCTACATCATGAAGACCGACCACGGCATCAACATGCCGCGGGCCATGCAGAGTGAGTTCTCCGCCGTGGTCCAGGCGGTCACGGACGCCGAGGGCGGCGAGATTAACTCCAAGAACATGTGGGATATCTTCGCCCGGGAATACCTGGATCGCACCGCCCCGCTGGAGCAGGTCCACGTCTCCATCGACAACGCGGAGGCCGCCGGCGGCGCCACGCAGTTGAGCGCCGAGGTCGTCTACAACGGCGAGACCTCCACCGTTAATGGCTCCGGTAACGGCCCCATCGCGGCTTATGCCAACGCCCTGGAAAACCTGGGACTGGAGTTCGAGGTCATCGAGTACTCGCAGCGCTCCCGCAGCGCCGGCGACGACGCGGAGGCCGCCTGCTACATCGCCGCCGACGTCAACGGCACCAAGGTCTGGGGCGTGGGGATCGCCGGTTCCACGACCACCGCATCCCTGCGCGCCATCGACTCCGCGGTCAACCGCGCGCTGGCCTAGCGCTTTCCCGCGCCCGCCCCGGCTGGGTTCTCCCCCAGCCCGGGGCGGGCCCGCGCGATTTGGTCCACCCCCTAAACTAGCTCCCGAGTCTGGGCCCCTAGCCCACCATTTCCCTGCGTATCCCCGTAACGCGCCCGGCGGCCCGCGGGTTGGCATTAGCAGTTGCCGACTTAAAGCTACTTAGATAATACTTAGGTACTGCATACTTCGTGCCCGCGTGCCCAAGCGCACACGGTCGCACGCGTGGTCATTGTCCTCAGGTTTCTAAGTCAGGAGGTGGAATGGACTCTACCTACGCGGTCCCTTTCCGGGGCTTCGGGACAACCCGCAAGCTGCCCGTACAGGGAGTATCCCCGGAGGTCTTTACCGACCTATTGTCTTCCCGCAGCGATCGCTTAGTGGACTGTACCTTAAGCGCCCGCGCGGCCGGCACGGGCTTCGACGTGCTGGTGGATGACCTAGTCATCGGCCAGTTGGCGCCCGAGTTCGCCAACGCCTATTCCGAGCTCGCCTGGGTTCTGGAGGCAGGCCTGTCACCCCTGGTGACCGCCGAGGTTCGCCTGACCGACGACTGGCCGGAGTTCTCCCTGCTGTTGCCGCGGCCGGGCCTATGCGTGCCCGTCAACAACCCGCCGGCGACCCCGTGGGCCATGCTCCCGGGCAGCGACTGCGGCGAGGGGCTCGTCCTGCGCGATTTCGAATCCGGGCTGCCGCACCTGCCGGAAGGCGACCAGCATGTCCTCGTCACGCTCACGGCCGAGCGGCACCTGACCCGCTACCGCGTCCACGCCATCATCAACGACCACGTCGTGGGGGAATTCTCCGGATCGCAGGCGCAGCACCTGGCCCGCACCGTGGTGCACCTGAACCACTCCGGCCGCACCGACGCCCGCTCCAGCCATGGGGCCACCGTGGTGCTGGCCTCGACCTCCGCCGCGGCACTGACCGCCCTCGCCGCCGCCCGGGCGAAGGCCTCCACCGCGCAGGCCTCTTTCTTCACCGGCGCTTACGGGTCCTCCGGCGCGGCGGGCCTCGGGACGGCCGGCGCTACCGCCGCCTCGGGCACCGCTGCCACCACCGCATCTACCGCATCCACCGCCACCGCAATCGGGGCGGGCAGCGCCACCGGGTTGAGTACCTCTGCCCTGGCCGTCGCCTCGAGCGTGCTAGTAGCCGTGGGCGGATTCGCCGTCACCTCCGCGAACTGGAACAAGGCGGAAGACCCGGACTATTCCGGTGGGCGCACCATCGCCGCCTCCTCCCCGCGCCAGCCTGCTGCCCCGACGCGCGCACACCGTCCCGGCTCCCCCGCTCCCAGCGCAGCCCCCGCCGGCGCGGATGGCAGCCGCCCCGCCCAGTCCGCGGCGCCGGCTGAGCCGGAGCCTGACCACACCAGCGTCCTACAGCCGGTTCTTGTGCAACTGGGCCTGTCTGAGCCGCTCCTGCCCGATCCGGGCCTGGCCCTAGCCGCTCCGCTGCTCCCCGCGCTGGCGGCCCCGGCCGCGGCCCCGGCGGACTTCCTCGATCCCCAGGTGATAATCCCCGTCACCGCGGGAAGCGGCCAGGGGACGTCCCCCACCCCGGATCCCGCGTACGGCTCCACCCCCGCTACCGGCACTACCCCCACCAGCGGTACCGCGCCCCGGAGCACCCGTAGCACCGGCACCCGCGACAGGAGCGCCGCGCGAACCACGCTCACCACGGGGACCGCGGCCACTACCCCGGGTTTTACGGGGCGCTCGCGCTCGGTAGAGCCCACGGATGACTCGACGGGGCCGACGGTCCCGCTGGGGCCGACAGATCCCACGTCGACTTCCAGTTCTTCCGGCACCACCCCGACCCCGGCAGCAACAACGACGCCAACGACGCCGACGACTGCTGCGCCGACTACGGCGCCCACCACGCCGACCGGGGAGCCGACGCCGGATAGGTCGGAGTGGACCGCGGAGGCTACCGCGACTATCCACGTGACGTTTAGCGCGGAACGCTCCACCGAACCGGCAGAGCCCACGGCTGCGGAGACTGCGGAGCCCACCCCTTAAACGGCGGGGCGCCGGTCTTGGCACTAGGGGCCCTGCTAATCGTCCCAGCGGAAAACGGTGAACTAGACTAGCCTCAATGAGTACTTCACCTGCGCGCCCGAACAACGGTTCCGGGTCTGAGTCCGCGACCTCGGCTGGGTCGACTCCGCCCAAGCCGCACGACCCGCGCGCCCAGCTTCCGGAGGACGCCGCGGCGGAACAGGCCGCCCCCGCCGCGGCGGACTTCCCCTTCGTCGCCCTGACCGTGCAGACCACCGGCATCCACCCGTCCACGGCCCGGCTCGTGGCCCTGGACGCGGTGACCTTCAACGCCGCCGGGGAAGTTGGCCAGGATTTCCACGCCGTCCTCAACCCCGGCAGCGATCCCGGCCCTAGGCACCTGCACGGGCTCAGCCACGAGGAGGTCTCCGCCGGCCAGAACTTCTCCCGGATCCTCAAACCCCTGGACCGTCTCCTGGACGGGCGCACCCTGGTCGTGCACGACACCCCCTTCGCGTGGGGATTCGTGGTCTCCGAGGCCCGGCGCGCCATGACGGCCGCGGCCCGGCAGAACCGGAGTCGCAACCGCAACCGCGGCAACAACCGCCGCCGCCGGCAGAAGGTCGGCCACGTGCCGGCCCCGGAGCTGATCATCGACACACTGGCCTCCGCGCGGCGCCAGGGCGCCCAGCTCGAGGACATCCGGCTGGCCACCACCGCCCGCCACTGCGGGGTGCTGACCCCGAGCGCGGTCGCCACCACGGAGCGGGCCAACGTCCCGGAATCGCAGACCTCTCGCGAGGCCACCGAGCTCCTCGTGGCCCTCTACCTCGCCCAGGCCGAGCGCGGGCCGCTGGCTGCCACCACCCCGGACGAGGTGCGCGGCGATAAATTCGGCCTGCAGCGCTCCCACCTGCGTGTGGACGCGGAGGAGGCCCCGCGCATCCACCAGAACCCCGGCCCCTACCGGCCCGGGCACGAGCTGGAGCCGGGTATGGAGATCGTCGTGGCCCCGGAGATCACGGCGGACCCGGACGAGATCATCGCCGCCATTACCCGGCACGAGCTCAACTACTCGGAAAAGCTCAGCCGGGAGACCTCCCTGGTGGTCTGCAACGTCACCACCGACCTGGTGGGCAAGCCCATGCACGCCCACCGCAAGGGCATCCCGCTGATGTCGGACCGGGCCTTCCTCGAGGCCGTCGAGCGCATCACTCCCGCCAGCGAGCAGGCCGGCGCGGATAACGCCGCGGCACAAGAGGCCGAGGGAAACAACACCACCGGCGCCAACCGGGGCGCGCGCAGCTCCCGCGGCGGCCGGGCCGAGGACAACGGCTCGCGTCGCTCGCGCCGCAGCCAGCGGCGGCGCCGGCGCAGCAGCCGCGGCGGGGCGAACCGCTCCGGGTCCAACAACTCCAGCGCCCAGTCGGGTTCCGCGCCGGAGCATGCGGCGGGGGCGAAAACCGACTCGCCGTCGCCGGGTAATGGCGAAGGCGCAGGGCAGGGCGGCTCCCGCGGCTCCCGGCGCAAGCGCGGCGGGCGGCGGCGCGGTGGGCGCGGCAACCGCGGCGGGCAGCGCAACAGCAAACCGCAGGCAAATTCTTAAAACCCCACCCGCGTGCACAATCGCGCCCGGGCCCACCGGCGGACTAACCTGTAGCCTATGAGTTTTAACCTACGCAGAACGCTCAGGAAGGTGCGGACGTCCGTCGCCACCTCGGCCGCGAACCTGGCCACCACGGCTTCCCGCGCCACCGGGCGCGGCGCCGGCGGGATGATCGGCGGCCTGGTGGCCAACGCCATCGACCCGAGCATCATGTCCTCCCTGGGCGGCGGCCGCCCGGCCGTCCTGGTCACCGGCACCAACGGCAAGTCCACCACCACCCGGATGCTGGCCGCGGCCCTGCGTACGCGCCACACCGTGGCCACCAACGACGGCGGCGACAACATGGACGCCGGCATCATCTCCGCCCTGCTGGCGGGCAAGGAGGCCTCCCACCTGGTCCTCGAGGTCGATGAGCTGCACGTGCCGCACGTGGCCGACAACCTGAACCCGCAGGCGCTGGTGCTGCTGAACCTCTCGCGCGATCAGCTCGACCGCGTGGGCGAGATCAACAAGATCGAGCGCGCCCTGCGCTCCTGCGTGGAGGCCCACCCGGACATGCTGGTCATCGCCAACTGCGACGACGTGCTGATGACCTCGGTGGCCTACGACGCCCCGAATGTCATCTGGGTGGCGGCCGGCGCCGGCTGGCTGGGCGACTCCGTGACCTGCCCGCGCACCGGCGGCCACGTGGTCCGCGAACCGGAGGACTGGTACGCGGTCAAGAAGCTGCCCGACGGGCGTGAATTCCGCCGCCCGCAGCCGGAGTGGACGGTCAGCGAAGAGGGCATCATAAGCCCCGCGGGCACCTTCCCGCTGAACCTGGCGCTTCCCGGGCGCGCCAATCGCGGTAACGCGGCCCAGGCCGTCGCCGCCGCCGCGGAGGCCTTCGGCATTGCTACCGACGCCGCCGTCACCGCCGTGGAAAGCATCGACGACGTGGCCGGGCGCTATTCCACCATCACCCGCGGCGAGCACGAGATCCGCCTGCTGCTGGCCAAGAACCCGGCCGGCTGGCAGGAAGCGCTGTCCATGGTGGACCGCAGCGCCGAGGGGCTGGTGATTGCCACCAACGGCCAGGTGGCCGACGGCGTGGACATGTCCTGGCTGTGGGACGTGCGCTTCGAGGACTTCGAAGGCATTTCCGTCAAGGCCGCCGGCGAGCGCGGCACCGACCTGGCGGTGCGCTTGGTCTACGCGGACATTACCCACGAGCTCATCCCGGATCCGGTCCAGGCCATCGACGCCTGCCCGCCGGGCCGCGTGGAGGTCCTGGCCAACTACACCGCCTTCCGCGATCTGAAAAAGGCCTTAGAGCGCGACGCCGCTGCGCAGCACGACAACTCGGAGAATAAGGAGAACCGCCATGCCTAATACCCTGTCCATCGGCCTGATTCTTCCCGATGTCTTGGGCACCTACGGCGACGACGGCAACGCCCTGGTGCTGCGCCAGCGCGCCCGGCTGCGCGGCTTCGACGCCGAGATCGTGCCCATCAAGCTGGGCGAGGCGGTCCCGGAACAGCTGGACATCTACACCCTCGGCGGCGGCGAGGACTCGGCCCAGATCCTGGCCGCGGAGCACCTCATCTCCGACGGCGGCCTGATCCGCGCCGCCCACGCCGGGCGCCCCATCTTCGCCATCTGCGCGGGCCTGCAGGTCTTAGGCGAGTCCTTCCGCGCCTCCGGGCGCGTGGTCGACGGCGTCGGCCTGCTGGACGCGACCACCTCTCCCCTGCAGGAACGCGCCATCGGTGAGGTCCAGTCCACCCCCTGGGCGGCCGGCTACACCAGCGAGCTGACCGAGCCGCTGACCGGCTTCGAAAACCACCTGGGCGCGACCATCCTGGGCCCGTCGGCCCAGCCCCTGGGTATCGTCAAGCGCGGCACCGGCAACAGCGATGCCGCCGCCACCGCCGATCTGCCCGACGCCAAGCAGCAGCGCGTCGGCGAGGGCGCGGTCCAGGACAGCGTCATCGCCACCTATATGCACGGCCCGGCCCTGGCCCGCAACCCGCAGCTGGCCGATCTGCTGCTGGCCCGCGCCACCGGCCAGCGGCTCCAGGACCTGGCTCCGCTGGACCTGCCGGCGGTCCAGCAGCTGCGGGCGGAGCGCCTGGCCTAGACCGTCAGACGGCCCGACAGGGCGCGCGAGAGCGTCAGCTCGTCCACGAATTCCAGGTCGCCGCCCAGCGGCATGCCGGAGGCCAGGCGGGTTATCCGCAGGTCCGGGAAGTCCTTGAGCAGGCGCACCAGGTAGGAGGCGGTGGCCTCGCCCTCCGTGTTCGGGTCGGTGGCCAGGATGACTTCCTTGATCTCCGGCGTGGAGTCGTACTGCGGGTTCTCCTCCGTGGAGTCCGCGAGCTCCCGGTCGGGCAGCACGCCGCCGATGCGCTGCAGCAGCTGGGAGATGTTCAGGTCTTTCGGGCCGATATTGGCCAACGGATCCAGCGCCCCGCCCAGCACGTGGTAGCGCCCCTCGTATTCGCCGGTGCGCTCGATGACCTGGATGTCCTTCGGCTCCTCCACCACGCAGATGGTGCTGCGGTCGCGCTGCGAGTTCACGCAGATGCGGCAGACCGATTCCCGGGAGATATTGCAGCAAATCCGGCAGAAGGTCACCCCGTCGCGCACGGCGGCCAGCGCGTTGCGCAGTCGCTCGATGTCCTCGGGTTCCATGTGCAGAATGTGAAACGCGATCCGCTGCGCGCTCTTCGGGCCCACGCCCGGCAGCCGGGAGAGCTCGTCGATGAGATCCTGCAAAGGTCCTTCAAACACCGGGCACCGACCTACTTTCTTTACTCCGGGAAAGGCAACGAGAACAAGAATAAGGCCGCAGCCTGCTTTTTCCCAAAAGCAAACCGCGGCCCGGTAAGACGGCTACGTCACGCAGCCGGGGGCAAGACTAACCCATCAGGTTGCCCATGTCGCCCGCGCCGCCGCCCATGCCCTGGGACAGCGGGCCGATCTTTTCCTGGGCCAGCTCGCCGGCCTTCTGGTGGGCGTCCTTGAAGGCACCGATGACCAGGTCCTGCAGGGTCTCCACGTCCTCCGGGTCCACGACGGACTTGTCGATCTTCAGGTCCTTGAGCTCCGCGCCACCGGTCATGGTGCAGGTCACCAGGCCGTTGCCGGCGGTGCCCTCGACCTCAGAAGCCAGGATTTCTTCCTGGGCCTTCTGCAGTTCGGCCTGCACGCGGGCGGCCTGGGCGATCAGTTCATTCATGTCTGCGGGTTGATCCGGCTGGGTCATGGCTATGCCTTTCTCTCAAGAAATTTAGGGATAAATTCGCCAGTGCCCGAGTCTACCGCCAAAACTCGGGCGTTGAAGAGGCTGCGTGCCCCTGATCGCTACAAGCGACGCGCCCCCAGCTGATCGCTGAGCAGCTCCATCGCCACCTCCAAAGCACTGCGGTGGTCGCGCTCCCCGGTCTCCTGGGCCGCGGCCGCCATCATCTGCTCTTCCTCGTCCCGCAGCGCCGCCGCGTCCTGTGGGCCGGGCTGGCCTTGCGCCTGGCCCTGCTGCGGGGCCGCTGGCTGACCGGCCGGTTGTTGCGGCACGTAATCGTCTTCCGGCGGGACGCCGTAGCCTTCCTCCGGGCCCGGGTCCGGCGGCAGCGGCACCCCGTTGCTGAAGGTGTTGGCATCGCGCTTTTTCGCCTGCGCCGCTGCCTGCTGAATGCGGTCCTGCCAGCTCGGGCGCGCGTTAGCGGCATTCCCTCCGCCGGCGCCCGCACCTGCACCCGCACTGGGACCCTGCGCGGTGGGCGCGGCGGGCGGGGCCTGTTGGGGCTGCGGGGACGGTGCTGTCCCCGACTCTTCCGGCCCGCCTAAAGGCCGTGGGCTGCCCCAGCCAGAATTATCCGCGGGTTGCGGTTCGGGCGTGGGGGCAGCAGAGCTAGGCCTCTCGGACTCCTGATCGTCGCTGGATTCGCGCTGGTTTTTCTGCGGGTCCCAGGCCGGCTTGGCGCCCGGCTGGGCGTTGAAGCCCTGCTGGACGGGGTCGGTTCCGACCACGCACTCGATGCCGAGCTCGACCTGGTATTCCTCGCGCAGGACCCGCTGCAGGTCCCCGGCGTTTTCCGGGGCGTTCAAGCGCTGCGCCAGCGCCCCGGTGGTGTGTCCTAAGACCAAGGTGTTGTCCCGGATGCCCAGCACGCGCGCCTCGGTCAGCATGATCTCGGCGACCTTGTTGGTCGCGCCCACGCGCTCGCGCAACGTGGCCCACTGGTTCCGGATAGCCGCGGTCAGCTCCTCCGGGTCGGAAGCCTGCGCCTGCTCCGGTGCCGATTCCGCGGCCTGCCCAGACTGCTCGGCGTTATCCTCCTGCTCAGCGGGCTCCGCTTCCGGGCGCTCCGGCTGCTCGGTCGGCTGCGGCGCTTGCTCCGGCTCCGCGTCCGCGCCGTTCGTCGCCTGCGCGGCCGGGGCCTGTTCCTGGTGGGGCTGCTCCTGCTGCGCGTCAGCCGCTGCGGCTTCCGCCGGTTGCTCACCCGGGTGCTCGGCAGGCACCGGCTTTTCGACGTGGACCGGTGCCGGTTCCTGTGCGGGTGTTGGTTCGGATCCGTGGTCCTGGTTGCCCTGGGCCTGAGAGCTTGGGGCCGGAGAGTTTTGGGCCTGGGTGCCGTGGGCTTGGGCGTCGCGGTTTTGAGCGTTGCCCTGCTGCTGGCGCTCCCGGCGGGCGGCTGCGATTCGAGCGGCGGTGGCCGCGGCGGCTGCCGCGCCCTCCTGGGCGGAGCCGGCGGGCCGGGACTGGGCCTGCTGTGGTTGCTGCTGCGGCTGGCCGGACTGGGCCGCCGGGTGGGGCTGGCCGCTGGTGGTCGGCGCCGCGGGGCCGACTGCCGGGCGGGCGGCGGAGACCAGGTGAGCGCAGAGGATCTCCAGCAGCAGGCGCGGCGAGGTCGCCCCGCGCAGGCCGGCGATCTGCTCGCTGACGGTCTCGGCCAGAAAGACCAGGTGGTCGCCGCTGAAGCGCTGCGCCTGATCGGTTAGCACCTCGGCGCGGTCGGCGGGGGCGTCGACCAGGCCGGCGGAGATGGCGTCCGGGACGGCTTGGAGCACCATGAGATCGCGCAGGCGGTCCAGCAGATCGACGGCGAAACGGCGCGGCTCGTGGCCGGCCTCAATGACGTGGTCGACCAGCTGGAACAGGGCGGTCTTGTCGCCGCTGGCCAGGGCGGCGACGGCGTCGTCGATGAGGGTGATGTCCGTGACGCCCAGCAGCGGGCGGGCGAGCTCGTAGGTCAGGCCGTCCGGGCCGGCGCCGGCCAGCAGCTGGTCCAGAATGGAGAGGGTGTCACGCGGGGAGCCGCCGCCGGCCTGGATGACCATGGGGTAGACGGAGTCTTCGACCTGCACGCCCTCGGCGGCGACGGTGCGCTGCAGCAGCCCCTTCATCGCCGGCGGGGTCAGCAGCCGGAAGGGATAGTGGTGGGTACGCGAGCGGATGGTGCCGATGATCTTTTCCGGCTCCGTGGTCGCGAAGATGAAGATGACGTGCTCCGGCGGCTCCTCAACCACCTTGAGCAGGGCGTTCGCACCCGAGGCGGAGATCATATGCGCCTCGTCGATGATGAAGATACGGTAGCGGGACTCCGCCGGGGCGTAGTAGGCGCGGTCGCGCAGCTCACGCATGTCCTCCACGCCGTTGTGGGAGGCGGCATCCAGCTCAGTGACGTCCAGGTTGCCCGGCCCACCCGGGGCCAGGGAGACGCAGGACTCGCAGACCCCGCACGGGGTGGAGGTGGGCCCTTCCACGCAGTTGAGCGAGCGCGCCATGATGCGCGCCGAGGAGGTCTTGCCGCAGCCCCGCGGCCCGGAAAACAGGTAGGCGTGGTTGATGCGCCCCGAGTCCAGGGCAGCCGACAACGGGGTGGTGACCTGTTCTTGGCCTACCACCTCGGAGAAACTTGCGGGACGATATTTCCGGTAAAGAGCCACGCCGTAAATCCTACCGCTTAGCCATCGGCCCGGGAGAAGTCGAGCAGGTCAATCCCGCCGTCGGCGACTGCCTGCTGGAAAGGCCCCACGCCTTCGTCGGCGGCGTAGGAGTATTCGGCGTCGGTGAGCACCAGCAGCTGGCAGATCAGCGTCAGGCGTTTGTCCTCTGCCACCTGCGGGGTCTGCCCGCCCCAGAGGTAGGGGGCGATGAGCAGCCCGTGCCGGGCCGTGACGGATTCGTCGCGCTCCAGGGCGCTGCCCGCGGCCATGTTCGGCAGTAGGACGCCGGGCTGGGCCGGGATGACCCCGGCCGCCGCCGCAATCTGATCCGCGGCAGCCTGCACCGCCGCCGCCACCGTGGCGGGGTTCGTCCGGCCCACGGCCAGCAGCTCACAGCGCACGTCGACGCCATCGTCGGCGCGCTGCAGGCCGGTATCAACCTGGCTAAAGCCCACGGTCACCGCCAGCGCCTGGCCGTCGCCGAGCTCGGCGGTTCCGATCCGCCAGCGGGTGCCACCGTCAGCGGAGGAGACGTCGCGGAACTCCAGGGAGGCCGGGATTACTTGATCGAGCCAATACGCAATTTCCGTGTTGTTAATTGCGCTACGCCCCCAGCTTCTCGAGGGCGGCCAGAAGCACGCAGACGGCCACGCCGTCCATGGCGGCCTCGACCTCTTCCAGCGGCGGCATCGACGGCGCCAGGCGGATGTTGCGGTCGTTCGGGTCCTGGCCCAGCGGGAAGGAGGAACCGGCCGGGGTCAGCACAATGCCGGCCTCCTTGGCCAGCTCCCACACGCGGGTGGCGGTGCCGTCGATGACGTCCAGGGAGACGAAGTAGCCGCCGGTGGGCTTGGTCCACTGCGCGACCTCGTACTTGCCCAGGCGCTCGTCCAGGATGCGGAGCACGGCCTCGAACTTCGGGGCCAGCAGCGCGGCGTGGCGGCGCATGACCGCGCGCACGCCCTCGGCGGAGCCGAAGAACTCCGCGTGGGCGAGCTGGTTGACCTTGTTCGGGCCGATGCCGCGCTTGCCGGCGATCGACTTGAACCAGTCGAGATTCGCCTCGGAGGAAGCCACGAAGCCCACGCCGGAGCCGGCGAAGGTGATCTTGGAGGTCGAAGAGAAAACGAAGAAGCGGTTGGGGTTGCCCACCTCGCGGGACAGACCCAGCACGTCGATGATCTCCGGGAATTCGTCGGTCAGCGTGTGGACCGCGTAGGCGCTGTCCCACATGATGCGGAAGTCTGGGGCGGCCGTGTCCATGGAGGCCAGCTCGCGCACGACCTCCTCGGTGAAGGTAACGCCCGAAGGATTGGAGAACATCGGCACGGCCCACATGCCCTTGACCTGCGGGTCCTTGACCAGCTCGCGGATGGCCTCCACGTCCGGGCCATCTTCCAGCATGGGCACGGTGACCATCTCAAAGCCGAAGCGCTCCGTGATGCCGTGGTGGCGGTCGTAGCCCGGCACCGGGCAAATCCACTTGATCGTGTCTTCCTGACTCCACGGGCGCTCCGAGTCGTTGGTGCCGAAGGTGTAGGCCCAGGAGATGACGTCGAACTCGAAGTTCAGGGAGGAAGAGTCCCCGGCCATTAACAGGTCCGGGTTGATGCCCAGCAGCTTGCCCCACAGCTGGCGGATATCAACGATGCCCTGCAGGTTGCCGTAGTTGCGCACATCCGCGCCGGTGGCGTCGGTGTAGTTGTTGCGGCCCGGCAGCTCCAGCAGGTCCTCGGACAGCGCCAGCTGCTCCTTGGAGGGCTTGCCCCTAGTCAGATCCAGTTTCAGGCCCTTGGCCTTCAAATCTTCGTAATCGGCACGAATCTGAGTTGCTAGTTCGGCGCGCTCTGCCGCGCCCAAATCTAGAAGAGACATAGGAGCTAGTCTGCCTACCTTCCGGTATCCGAGGAGAGATCAGTGATTGCTTATTGGCCCCCTAGCATAGCGCCGCCTACGTGATTTAGCACTCAGCTGCGGGCGAGTTTAACCCTATCCGCACTACCCGCCCAGCGTGTGCGGGACCGCTGGATACTCACGCCGGCCGCCACTACCCCCACCACGGCTACCGGGATACAAAAGAGGAATACCCCCGGCAGCGGCGCGGGCACGGAAATGCCCAGCACCTGGTCGATGAACCACGCGACGGCGATGGCAACCGCGATACCGGCGAAGACCACCACCCACTGCGCGCGGGCCGAGCGGCGGGCGCGCACCGCGCCCAGCCCCACCCCGACGAGCGCGGCGGCTAAGAAGATGGTGAAGACCACCAGGAGAGTCAGGACCACCTCGCGCCCGCCTACCCCGGCGTCGGGGACGATATAGGGCTGCCCATTGGTATCGAGCCATTCCACCGGGCCGGAGGTGACGATGAAGCTGTCGTAGCCGGAGTAATACGGCGAGTCATCCTGCATGACAAACATCGCCACACCAAGCACGCCCGCGGCCACCGCGGCTGCGACTACCGCGCACACAACCGCGGAACCCAACCAGCGGCCGGGTGCGACCTGGTAGTCGAGCAGGTGGGCCGAGTCCGCCGCGGCGAGGGTGAAAATCACGGTCGTGGCCACGACGGTCAGGATGGTCCACGACCCGCCGTCCATAAAAAGGAAGCGGCCGCCGGCGGCCAGCCCCAGGGCCACCGCCATGCACCCGATGATCAGCCACGGTTGGCTGGCGATAAATACTGGCATTTTCATTGTTATTCCTCCCCTTGTTTCTGCACCAGCGCACCCGCTACCGCTACGTCCAGCAGCTCACTGGCTTCGAGATACGTCACGTCTACGCCGCGGGACTGGGCAAAATCCCGGGCTGAGGCCGAAAGACCGGTACCCAGCACCACCCGACGGTGCCCACCCAGCGCCTTGTCGGATAGCACCGGCGCGTTGCCGATGACCTCCGCCACCGCCTCCGCCGGCCCGTTCAGCACGGGGTGGGTCTCGCGCAGTTCATCCATGGCCACAGGCTCCTGGGCGCGGAAATCGCACATGACCACCACCGCATCAACCAGGCCCGCTAGATCCTGCGAGTGCTGGGAACTGACCCATACTTCGGCAGTTTCTGCGGCCTGCCGCAGCCGCTCCCGCACCTGGTTGCGGTGTGGGGCGTCCAAGCCGTTGAAGGGTTCGTCCAGTAGCAACACCGGTTTGCCGGCGGCCACTACGCTGCCGACGATGACCAGCTGGCGCTGGCCCACGCTCAGCTTTGCCAGCGGCGTGGTCGGGTCGAAGCCCAGCGTTTTCTCCGCTTCGCTCACGTCCAGCCCCTGCCAACCGCGCTGCACAGCGCGAAAATGGTCTCGGGGCGTGGTGCCGAAGAAGTGAATATCGGCGCTGGCTTGGCCGAAGGCCACATCGGGCTCCGTGCTGCGCCGGCGGAAAAACGTGGTCTTGCCGGAGCCGTTCGGCCCGATCAGCCCCACGATGGGCCGCGGGCTCCCCGTATCTTGCGTGCTAGTCATGGCCTTAACTCCTTAGCGATCATCTGGGCGATATCGTCTTCCCCCAAGCCCAGGGCACTGGCCTCCGCCACCAGTGGGCGGACAAAGTCTTGGGCGAACGCCTTCTTCCGTTGGTCCCTAATGCGCTCCCGCGCCCCGGGCATGACAAACATCCCTCGTCCTCTCTGGCTCTCCACGAGCCCGGCTTGCGCCAGCGCCGTGAGCGCCTTCGATGCTGTCGTGGGCGTGACCTCATGAAAATTTGCTAGTTCGTGCGTCGACGGTGTCCTGTCGCCTTCGGGCAGCTGCCCGGACAAGATCATGCCGCGCAGCTCCTCCGCTATCTGCTGATAGATAGGGCGGGGATCCTTAGCCGTTATAGCCATCCCGTCACCTTCCTTGTCGTTCCCGCAGCAAACCGACCTACCAACATGGTTTACTACGTAGGTAGTAAACCTAACCCAGACTGCCCACCCCGTCAAGACCCACAAGCGGACCAGACATAGAAAAAGGCCACCCGGCACTAACCGGATGGCCACAAAAATTAAGGGGACCTCGCGCACCCGTCAGAGCCTGCTGACCCTTGCTGCATTCCTGCCCTGGGGGAGTTCACAGGATGGACGCCACGCGAGATCCTGCTCCATACTCTAGCCGGGATTCCGGCGATAGTCCAAACAGTCCACTCCCCGCCCAGGCGCCCACGCGCGCCACCACCACCGGCCCCAGCAACCACCCACCCGACAGACACCTTTATGGCCTTAGAACACCCACCCATTTCCCAAGCTGACCTGCCGATTTTGTCGCTACTTGCCGGGGCTGCTACAGTTTCTTCTCGGAGGATTCGACTAGCGGCCTATGTCACACGCCTGGAACGCGTGCGGGGCTCACGCCCCTCGTGGGTTCAAATCCCACATCCTCCGCCACAACGCGCTTCACTTCGGTGAGGCGCGTTTTTCTTTGCGCCAACTTGGGATAAGAGCTCTAGGTTCAGCAGCCGGACGACGATCCCCTCGAAGCCCCAGTGAGCGCGCCTTGCTCGAAGGGGACGATGATCCACAACCACTACGTAGCTTCAGCCTAAACACCGATTTGGTCTGTCACATCTTTATTCTTCAGAAACCGCAGCATTTACAGCGTTAATGATCTCAGAGGATTGCTTCACGCGCCGGTACACATCGTCAGTGAAATCCCTGCTGTGCCAGCGGCGGAAAAGATTAGAGCCCGTGTAGCGCATTTCGGTAAGAGCAAACTCGCGTGCTCGGACGGTCACGTCGGGCCGCTCCAGCAAGAGGTCGCCTAGGTGACCAATGGGAAAGCTCACACGCTGGGTGGGCCTGCCGCGGCCAATGTAGTTGGCTATCCCCTTCGACCACAAGTAGGAATTCTTCAACCGTTTCTCAATCTTCAAACTCGGGTGGGGCCCACCTGAACGGTAATACTCAATATTGAGATTGCCCGGGAAGCATTCGAGTTGCTCTGCCGTAAAGCGCTTCGGAGCGCCATACCAGTCGCCAAAAGTCCACCGCGGGAAATACAGAAATTCCAAGCGCCCGGTATTCAACGTGGCGAACCGGCCACCGGAAGTCGACGGAAAATCGCTGAGCGTCCAATAGTGCCCGTCGGTCTCTAGTGGCGCCGGGATGAGGCAACCGATGGCGATGGCCAGATCGTTCAGGACGGCATCGTAAAGCGCCGGACGTCCCCGTTTCTTTTTCGACCACGATTTGAATTTCCCGGGCCTAATTCGCTGTCGCAGCGGGTGCGATTCGAAATCGCTCCGGCATACACTTTCGTGGCCCTGGATCCAATGCTCCTGCTCTACGACAGTCACCACCTGGTCCATCGGCGAGGGCGAGACGCTGTCGAGCACGAACTGCCGGTTACGAAGCGGAATACCTTTGGCCGACAGCCGGTGAATCTCCGCGCGCTCCGGCTCGTTGAGGTCCTGCCCCGCTGGGACTTCGGCAAACCGCAGCGCTACAACGTCCTCCCAGGCCTCGTGGTGGCCACTCCCGTGGTAATGACTGTTGTACCGCCCCACCACGTCCGTTGCCTGGCCCACGTACATCGAACCGTCCGCGTACTCGAGCACGTAGATGCCACGGCGGCCTTTGCCCGCGAACAACGCGGAAATACGCCTCGGATCCTTCAAAGTCCAACGATTGAAGGTGTCTTTATTACTCACCTATCCCTTTCTACCAGTTCTAGCCGCCTGTAGAGCGCTTCCCAACTCCCCAGTTTCAGTTACCAGGAAGGACTTGAAAATACGACGTATCCTGGGAATTAAGCGAGCGCACACAACAGGAAGGAACGCCCATGAAAGCCGCCCGTCTTTACGGCAAGGAAGACGTCCGGATCGATGACATTGAAGAGCCCCAACTGCAGCCCGGTACGGTAAAGATCGCGCCCGCCTACAGCGGCATCTGCGGTTCTGACGTGCACCTTTACTTCGACGGCCCGTTCCGGCCAGCACCCAGTGAGACCGCACCGCACCCGGTCTCCGGGGAGACGCTGCCCGTCGTTTTAGGCCACGAGTTCTCCGGCGTTGTGGAGGAGGTCGCTGACGATGTCGAGGGGTTCAAGCCAGGTCAGTCCGTCGTGGTCGAGCCGTTCATGGTCGATGGCACCTGCCACGCGTGCCAGCGTGGCGACTACCATCTGTGCGACAACATGGGCTTTATCGGCATCTCCGGCCGGGGCGGCGGTATCGCCGAGCATATCGTGGTCGAAAAGCGCTGGGTCCACCCCATCGGCGATATCCCGCTAGACCAGGCGGCCCTGATCGAGCCGCTGTCCGTGTCCCACCACTCCATCGCACACGCCGGATTCGCCAACGGCGACCACACCGGCGAAGTCGCAGTCATCGGCGGCGCCGGCCCCATTGGGTTGCTCGCCGCCGCAGTGCTGAAGGCCTACGGGGTGAAGGTCATCATCTCCGAACCGTCACAGGCCCGGCGCGAGAAAGCCCTGGAGACCGGGGTCGCAGACCTGAGCGTGGACCCGATGAACGAGGATCTAGCCGAGAAAGTCCGCGAGTTCACCGACGGCGCCATGGCCGACGTCGCTTTCGAGTGCACCAGCGTTCCCACGGTGCTCCAGCAGCTGATCGACGTCACCCGACCCGGCGCGCACATCGAAATCATCGCCCTGCACAACCGGAACTTCGAGCTCGACATCGTGGGAGATCTGACGATGCCCGAACGCTCCATCGGCAGTTCCGTAGGATACAACAACGACCACCCACAGGTAATCAAGATGATCCAAGACGGCCGCCTAGACCTCGCGCCGTACATCACCTCCCGGATCCCCATGGACGATCTCGTGGAGAAGGGGTACAAGGCCCTAAAGGAAGACCCAACCGAGGTGAAAATCCTCATCGACGTCCAAGGCCGCAGCTAGCGCGCGCCTCAGCCCTCCGCACTAAGTGCGGCGGGCGCATACCCTGGGAAACAAGCTCAACAAACAAGAGGAAGAACTTCATTTTCTTTTCCTGCACGGTGACACCGTTGACCGGGCACTTACTGGCAGGTGATGTCCAGGTACTAGCCCCAGGCTAGCCGAACGCCGGGTGGTAACGCGCCTCACCGAGTGGAATCTCGGGTCCGAAGGAGCAGGCGGTGAAGTACCGTGCGGGTACGCCGGGGTATTCCAGGCCGGGTACGGAGTGAAAGCCGAAGCGGTTGTAGTAGGCGGGCTCACCGAGGACTACTGCGCCGGCTGCGCCTGCTGCGCGCAGGTGGTCTAGTGCGGCTTCTAGGAGGGCGCTGCCGATTCCTTCGCCTTGGCGCTGCGGTGCGACAGCGACGGGGCCGATTCCGTACCAGCCGTGCGCGCCTTCGCCACTGGTGCCCAGGGGGACTGGGGAGGCGGCCACGTGACCAACCAGAGTGTTGTTGTCCTCAGCAACCAGGGAGACAGTCAGTGCGCCTGCAGCGCGGAGGGCATCGGCGATGTGCTGCTCGGTGTGATCGGACAGCTCCACGGGGGCAAAGGCGGCCTCCACGAGCTGGTGGATACCCGTGCTATCGGCGGGGTTCTCAGGGCGGATGGTGGCCAGGGCGGCTCCTTTGTTGGCTGAAGGCGGCATGGGTTGCCGGATGCCTCAGGGCACCAAACGCCGGGCGGGTGACTGGTTGTCTCACAGTCGTGCGCGGCCGGTGTACGGCAGGCGCTAAGCTGGGCCCCATGGACGCCCTCACCTACGCCGGTTTAGAAGACTCGCTGGACTATCTCTACGCGTTCTTGGACTCTGACCTGCTGGCACGGATTAAAGACGAGCTGCAGTACATCCCGGCCGGGATGGAGGACTTCCTGCTGGATGACTCGCTCGAGGACTTCGTGTGGCTGTGGTTTAAAGACTCCGGCGCCAACGGCTTCCGCCAGTACCTTGCCGACGGCGGTTTCGACACCGCAGAGGTGGAGCAGGCCTACGTTTTCTGCCGGGCGGAGTGGGGAATGAACACCCCGCCGCAGGTGGAGTGGCTGCGCGAAGACGGCTTTGATTTAAGCCCCATCCGCCGTGAAATCGACAAGCTGACCGGCCGCGAATCCTAATCACCGGCGGCTTATTTCCGGGCGGCGAGCACCATGCGGTCGACCTCGTGGAGGACCTCGTCGACTAGGGCTGGGTTGTAGCGGGGATCGTTGCGCATCTCCAGCAGGACGGACTGGGAGGCCTGGAAGGCGGTGGCGCGGGCCTGGGCCGCGAAGGCGCGGGCGCGGTGGGCCTTTTCCAGGCGGGCCTTCTGATCCTCCGCGTCGAGGTCGTCGGTGCCGAAGACCTTGTCGAACCAGTCGTCGATGTTGGCGGCGACCTCCGGATCCAAGTCATCGTGCTGTTTGCGCAGGCTATCGATGGCGGCCTTGCGGGCGCGCTCCGTGACTTCGGCGTGCATCTTGTCCGAGGCGGCTTGCGAATCCGCCGCCAGATCCAGCTTGCTCATCAGCCACGGCAGGAGCATGCCAGGCAGCACCATGGTCACCAGCAGCACGGTCAGGGCGATGACGGCGAGCTCGTTGTAGAACGGGATGGCCCCGCTCGGCACCGACAGCACCAGGGCCAGCGTGACGAGTCCGCGCATGCCGGACCAGGTCATCAGCAGGACCTCCTGCAGGCGCAGCGGGGCGACGCCGGGCTTCCCGCGCCGCAGGTTGATGCGGTAGAAGATGTACATCCACGCCAGGCGCACGGCGAAGGCCACCAGGGACAGGATGACGCCCACCAGGACCGAGTGCCACAGATCCGAGCCGACCTGCGTAATGGCGTCGTTAACGGACAGCCCGATGAGCCCGAAGGCCAGGCCGGTAAACAACAGGTCCACCGTGGACCAGAAGGCCTGACCACTGACGCGGTCCTCGGCCTCAATGGGCGCGCGGGAGTTGAGCTCCACCGCGGCGATGACCACGGCGATAACGCCGGAGGCGCCCAGCTCCTCGGAAAGGATATAGGTGGCGAAAGGGATCACCCAGGTCAGTGCGTTGCGCGCGGTGACATCGTGCACGTGCTTGATAAACCAGCTGGCCACCCGGCCGACCAGCAGGCCGATGACGCTGGCCACCGCGGCGGAGTACGCGAACTTCAAGATCCCCTCTCCCACGGAGAGTTCCGCACCGCGGGTCACGGCCAACAGGGCCATGTGGAAGACGACGATGGAGGCGGCGTCGTTAAACAAGCCCTCGGTCTGCAGGGCCGAAATGATACGGCGCGGGATGCCGGCAGGCTCGGCCACCGCGTCCACCGCGACCGGATCCGGCGGGGCGATGGCCGCACCAATCAGCAGGGCCGCGGCCACCCCGACGCCGGGCAGGAAGACGTACGCGGCCGCGCCCACCGCGGCCGTGGTCACCACCACCAGCAGCACGGACAAGCTCACGATGGTCAGCCACTGCTGCCGGATAACTCCCCAGGAGGTCCGGCGCGCCAGCGCCCACAGCGGCGGCAGGAAGATGGGCAGGATGAGATCGGCCGGCACGTTAAGCGCCGGGATGCCCGGGATGAAGACGATGACCATCGCCACGACCGATAGCAGAGCAGGCCACGGCAGCCCGATCTTTTCCCCCACTGCGACTGAAATGATGCTGAGCAGCAGCAACGCCACTACCCCTAGAACTATTTCCACAACGCCTTCTCCCCGCGCCTTTTCTCTTTACGTTTTAAGTGTAGGACGCGGGGCTGGCAGCCACCAGTCAGTTTCCTGCCGGCTCCCAGAAAACCGGATCCCAGCCCATCCGGGCCGGGTCGAAGCGCTCTAAGATCTCCTCCGCAGTGCGGGCCCCGGCCAGCCCCAACGATGCCGCCAGTTGCCCCACCACCTGCTGGACACTGGCGGTCTCCAGCAGCTGGCGCAGGGTCACCGCCCCGTCGCGCTTGGACAGGCGCCGGCCGTCGCTGTTGATCACCAACGGCACGTGGACGTACTCCGGGGCCGCCTTCCCCAACAGGTGCGCCAGGTACGCCTGGCGCGGGGCGGAGGTAAGCAGGTCGTCGCCGCGCACCACCTGGTCCACGCCCTGGTAGGCGTCATCAACCACCACGGCCAGGTTGTAGGCGAAGTCCTGGTGCTGGTTCGCGTTCCCGCCGCGGCGCAGAATGAAGTCATCAACCTCGCCGGTGTAGTCACCGCGGTGGTAGTCGTGCACGGTGTACTCGTCGCGGTCGGCGCGCAGGCGCAACGCCGGCACGCGGCCGGCCGCGGCCAGCTCCGCCCGCTTGGCCTCCCGCTCTTTATCACTCAAGTCCCGGCACGTGCCCGGGTACTGGCCCGGAATGGCGTGCGGGGCGCGGGCGGCTTCCTGGATGTCCTTGCGGGAGCAATAGCACTCGTAGTGCGGCAGGCGCGCCAGCGCCGCCTCGTACGCCGCAAACCGATCCTGCTGGCGCAGCACCTCACCGTCCCAGTCCAGGCCGATGGCCTGCAAGTCCTCTTGCTGCCGCGCGGCGGATTCCAGCGAGGAACGCTGGGTGTCCACGTCCTCGTCCCGCAGGTAGAATTTCCGGCCGGACCAGCGCGCAAACAGCCAGGCCAGCAGCGCAGTACGCAGGTTTCCAAAGTGCAGGTCGCCGCTCGGGCTGGGCGCGTAACGCCCGGCCGCAGGAAGGGTCTCAGAACTCATAAATTACAGCGTACCGCCCGCGTTCTGGCACGATAAGGTGCATGACAAAACAATCGGCAACCGCAACCACCAACCCCGGTGGCGAGAGCATCCGATTCATCCCGGTGCAGGCCAGCCTGTACCCGTGGCTGGTCACGCTGTTCGTCGTCACCTTCCTGATCTCGAATATCAACGCCACGAAGGGCGTCGAGCTTGGCCCCCTAGTCACCGACGGCGCCTTCTTCCTCTTCCCCCTGGCCTATATCACCGGCGACGTGCTGGCCGAGTGCTACGGCTTCAAGTCCACCCGGCGCGCCATCTACATCGGCTTCGCCATGGCCCTGCTGGCCGTGCTGTCCTTCTACATCGGCATCTGGCTGCCGGAAGCCGAGTTCTACGAGGGCCAGGAGGCCTTCGCCGCCACCCTGGGCCTGGTCCCCCAGATCGTTCTGGCCTCCCTCTGCGGCTACCTCGTCGGCCAGCTGCTCAACGCCTGGGTCATGTCGGTGCTCAAGCGCCGCAACGGTGAGAAGAAGCTGCCGGTCCGCCTCATCGCCTCGACCGTCGTGGGCGAGTTCGGCGACACCCTCCTGTTCTGCGCCATCGCGGCGCCCGTCATCGGCATCTCCACCGCCGGCGACTTCATCAACTACGTCATCGTCGGCTTCCTGTGGAAGACCCTCATCGAGGTCGTCCTCCTGCCGGTGACCACCCAGGTCATCAAGTGGGTCAAGAAGAAGGAGAACTACGTCGCCGGCGGGGCGGCGGCCTAAATTCGCGGGCTTTCCCCTTAGCGCTTAATATCTAACCTCCGGTAACGGTTCACCGCGGCCAGGATCTCGTGCTTGCGGGGGCGGGACAGGTGCCCGGGGTGGGAGCGCCCCGGGGTCAGCGCGGTCAGGGACTCGGCGGTGATGGTCGCCAGCAGCTCGTCGACCAGTTCGGTGACGGGGCGGGAGTCGTTGTGCTTGCCCAGCCACTCCAGGCACAGCGCGATGGCGGCGGTCTGCGGGGCATCGGCCAGCTGCGAGACCGCGCTTAGGTCGATGTCGCTCTTGGCAAAGCTGATGGTGTCTAGCCCGCGCGGCTTCGCGCCCTGGGGCTTGCCCTTGTGCCCGGCGGTGGGTTTGAGGCAGCCCGGGGCCAGGGCGCGGAAGCTGGGATCGAACATGCCGGGCCCCAGCGCCAGCTCGTGCGGGCGGGAGCCGGCGGCAATCTCATGGGCGCGGGAGGTGATGTCGTGCGGCTGGTAGCGGTCCATGGCGATGACCGTGTCGGCCAGGCTGAGGTAGGCGCCGGAGCCGCCCGCAATCAGGACGGTGGAAATGCCCTTGTCCTGGTAGAGCGCCTTCACCCGCGCCACGTACGGGGTGATGGGCTCCTGGTCGCCGGGGACGAGCTCCTGCATGAGGCGGTCCCGGATCATGAAATTCGTCGCCGAGGTGTCCTCGTCGATCAGCAGGGCGGTGGCGCCGGCCTCAGCGGCCTCGACGACGTTGGCGGCCTGGGAGGTCGAGCCGCTGGCGTTGGTGGTGGAAAAGCGGCGGGTATCCGCCCCGGTCGGCAGGTTGGTAATGAACGGGGAGATATCCAGGTCCGTGACTGGGCGGCCGTCCTCGGCGCGCACGCTGACGGCATCCGCGCGGGTGATGACCCATTCGCGGCCGTCGCCGGCCACGTGCGGGTAGACGCCGCGCTCCAGGGCGCGCAGCAGCGTGGACTTGCCGTGGTAGCCGCCGCCCACGATGACGGTCAGGCCGGCGGGCACCCCCATGCCGGTCACGGTGCGGCCGCTGGGCAGCTCGAAGCTGTGCGTGAGCTCCTCCGGGGCGATGAAGGCCGCGGCGGTATCCGCGTCCATCGGCTTGTCGCTATCACCGGCCCGGCGCGGCAGGATCGCGCCGTTGCCCACGAAGCCGACCAGGTCGCGGGTAGCCAGCTGCGCGCGCAGGGCCTCCTGGTCGCGCAGGAGCCACACGTGACCAGCCAGGTCATCCGGGTTGAATTCCTCGGCCACAACGGCCTCTTCCACCGCGTCCGGCAGGTCCTCGGCCAGCAGGCCGGCGGCGCGGTGGCCTAAGACGCGGCGGCCCTGGGCCGGCAGGCCGACCAGCAGGCGCACCTCGATCACCTCGTCGGTGACCACGACGGCGCTGCGCTCGAGTACCTCTTGGCCGATGAAGCCGACGCTCACGCTGTTGGACTTGCCGCTGCCCTTGCGGCCTTTGCCTGCCTTGCCGCCGCCGATGGCGGCGACGGTGCGCGCAATCCGGCGGGCGAGAAAGTCGGCCACCGCGACCTTGTCGAGCTCATCGGTGACCACCTCGGCCGGCAGGTCGGCCACCGCGCGGGGCACGCGCACCCGCACCTTGGACGGGGCGGCGAAGGGATCGCTTTGCACCTTGTCGATCGCCACCGTCAGCCCGTCCGCGCCGGGCTCGGTATAGGTGCCGGCCAGCTTCTTGTACGCGCCGTAACCGGCGCCGTCGATACCGTGGCAGGCCTTAGCGAGGTCCTCTAAAGTACCGCCTGAGCGGCGGTCACCGCGAAAATTCTTTCCAGACATACCCGCCACCGTAACACCCGCCTAGGCGGCACAGCGCGGGCCCTTCGCGTTAGCGGCCGGCGTAGTAGCGGCCCAGGAATTCGTCGCGGTAGGCCGCGTAGTAGCCGCCGTCGATGGCGGCGCGGATATTGTCCACCAGGCGGACCATGAACTCCAGGTTGTGGATGGTGCACAGCGTCCCGGCCAGGTACTCCTTCGCCTTGAGCAGGTGGTGGAGGTAGGCCCGCGAGTAGTTCTCGGAGACGTAGCCGCCGAATTCCTCGTCCACGCCCGCGAAGTCGCGCTTGAAGCGCGCGTTCGACAGGTTCAGCCGCCCCTCCAGGGTGTAGACCCCGCCGCGGCGGGCCAGGCGCGTCGGCGCGACGCAGTCGAAGGTATCCGCGCCGGCCTCCACCGCGGTAAACAGGTCGTCCGGCTCAGAAATGCCCAGCAGGTGGCGCGGCTTGTCCTCCGGCAGCTCGTCGCAGACCCAGCCGACGATGGTGCCCAGGTTTTCCTTCTCCAGCGCGCCGCCGATGCCGAAGCCGCCGAAGCCGCGGCTGCCGGACTCCCAGGCCTTATCGGAGATCTCCACCAGGCCGCGGGCGGCCTGGCGCCGCAGGTCCTCGTACTGGGCGCCCTGCACCACGCCCCACAGGGACTGCTTGGGCCGGTGGGTGCGCTCCTGGGTCAGCCGCGTGTGCTCATCGATGCAGCGCTGCGCCCAGCGGTGCGTGCGCGCCACCGACTCCTCCTGGTAGGCGCGGGTGTCGATGAGCGTGGTCAGCTCGTCGAAGGCGAACATGATATCCGCGCCCAGCCCGTGCTGGATCTGCATGGATTTTTCCGGGGTAAAACGGTGCTTGGACCCGTCGATGACGGACTTGAAGTCCACCCCGTCTTCATCCACCTGCGCCATGCGCTCCTTCTTGGCCGCGCGGATGTCCTGCTCCGTCAGGTCGGCCAGGTCCATGGCCAGCACCTTCTTGAAGCCCACGCCGAGGCTCATCACCTGGAACCCGCCGGAGTCGGTGTACGTCGGGCCGTGCCAGTTCTCGAAGGCGGCGACCCCGCCGGCGGCGTCCACGATGTCGTGGCCGGGCTGCAGGTAGAGGTGGTACGCGTTCGACAGGATTGCCTGCGCGCCGGTGGCCCGGATCTGCTCCGGGGTCAGGGTCTTGACAGTGGCCTTGGTGGCCACCGGGATGAAAGCCGGGGTCTGGATGTCCCCGTGCGGGGTGCTAATCACCCCGGTGCGGCCGTGCTTTCCCGCCCCTTCCTGTTCCAGGCGGGTACGGACCTTAAAGCTCAAGTCACCTGCGTGCGTCATGCTGGTCAGTATATTCCCTCTGCTTAGTGGCCTGGGCTTCCCATTCCTTTTCCAGCTCGTTGCCCTCGATGTCGATGGTGGGCAGGATCTTGTCCAGCCAGCGCGGCATCCACCAGGTGCCGCGGCCCATCAGGAACATCGTGGCGGGCACGAGTGCCATGCGCACGAAGAAGGCATCGAAAAGCACGCCCGCGCCCAGGGCGAAGCCGAAGATCTGGATGAACGGCAGCGGCTGGTTGATGAAGGCCACGAAGACCGAAATCATGATGATGGCCGCCGCGGTGACCACGCGCGCGCCCTGGGTGAAGCCGACGATGGTGGCCTCTTCGACCCCGTTGTAGGGCGAGCCCGGCCGGGAGGTGCCGCCCGTCCGCGTGTAGTGCTCGCGCATGCGAGTGACCAGGAAGACCTGGTAGTCCATGGCCAGGCCGAAGGTCACGCCGATGAGGAAGATCGGCATAAAGGAAATCAGCGGGCCCGGCGCCGGCACCAGGCCCCACAGGCCCTCCTGCCAGAACAGCACGGTCACACCGAACGCCGCGCCCACCGAGAGCAGGAAGCCGAGGCCGGCCACCAGCGGGACCAAGACCGAGCGGAAGACCACGAGCAGCAGCAGGATGGCCAGGCCCACCACGATGCCCAGGTAGAGCGGCATGGCCTGCTCGAGGCGTTCCGTGATGTCCAGCTGCACGGCGGTCAAGCCCGTCATGCCGACCTCGGTGCCGGTCGCGTCCTCGATCCGGGAGTTGGTATCCCGCAGGGCGTTGGCCACGCCCACGGTGGCCTCCTCCGTGGGCGAGGTCTCCGGGGTGACCATGATCTGCGCGGCGTTCTGGTCTTGGCTGAGCCCCACCAGCTGGGCGTGCTTGACCCCGCCCACGCCCTTGAGCTGATCCGTGGCGTACATGAAGGAGGAGAACGCGGCCTTGGAATGTTCGTCGTCGCCCTCCTGCGCGGACATCAGCGGCTGGAGCGCGGCGGAGTCCTCGTTGACGTCGGCCGCGTCCACGATGACCAAAAACGGCCCGTTCACGCCGGGGCCGAAACCCTCCGCGAGCAGGTCCGCGGCCTTGCGCTGGGTGGTGTCCGGGTTCGAGGTGGTATCCGCCGGCAGCGCCAGTTCCATGTTCAGCACCGGCGCCGAGAGCAGGCCGAGGGAAAGGACCACGCCGGCCATGGTCAGGCCCGGCACCTTCTGGACCGCGCGGACCCAGCGGTTGCCCATCGTGCGGCGGCGGGAGCGCTTGCCCTTGCGGTTCGGGTTGCCGGCCACGCCCGGGATGCGGCCGGCGAAGGCCTTGTCGCCCAGCAGCCCCAGCAGGGCCGGAATCAGGGTCAGGGCGACCAGCACTGAGATGGCCACGGTGCCGGCGGCGGCCAGGCCCATGGCGGACAGGAAGCCGATGCGGGCGATCACCAGCGCGAACAGGGCCACGAAGACCGTGGTGCCGGCGAAGACCACCGAGGAGCCGGCGGTGCCGGCGGCCATGCCCGCGGCCTCCGGCCCGGACATGCGCTCACGCTCGGCGCGGTAGCGCGACAGGATGAACAGGGCGTAGTCGATGCCCACGGCCAGGCCGATCATCACGGCCAGCACCGGGGTCATGTTGTTCAGCTCCACCCAGTGGGTGGCGATCATCAGGCCCAGCGAGCCGAGCCCCACGCCAACCACCGCGGAGATGAGCGGCATGCCCGCCGAGACCAGCGAGCCGAAGGTGAAGATCAACACCAGGAAGGCCACGCCCAGGCCGATGACCTCGGAGGTCGAGTTGACCCGGATATCGTCGCCGAAGCCGGCGCCGCCGGCCTCGACCTGCAGGCCCGCCGCGCGGCCTAAGTCCATCGCGTCGTTGACAATCTCCTTGTCTTCCGAGTCCACCGAATAGGGGCTCTCGGCGTCGAAGTCAAAGGTCGTGTAGGCGATGGTCTCGTCCTCGCTGACCATCGCCAGGTTGTCCGCGTCCTGGCGGGCAGACTCCTCCGGCAGTCCCATCGAGGTGAACTGATCAACGACCTGGTCCTGCAGCTGGGGCGAGACCTCCAGCGGGTTGCCAAAGCGCATGGTGTCGCCCATCTCCAGGTTGTCCCGGAGGTAGTCCACCACCTGGTCGATGGCCTGCGCGTTGTCTGGGTCGCTGAGCTTCTCGCCCTCCGGGGCGTGGAAGACCAGGTTCACCGTGGGCGCGTTCGCCGGGTTGCCACCCTCGGGGAAGAGCTCCATGGTCCGGTAGGTCGCGTCGATGGACGGCGTGCCCGCGATGGAGAATTCGCTCGTCATTGGCTTCATCAGCGCCACGGCCGCGCCCGCGGTCGCGGCCAGGAGCACAAGCCAGGTGACGATGACTTTCCACTTGTTCAGGTAGGACCAATGCCCCAGCCGGTACAGGAGTTTAGCCACGAGGTGAACACCTTTTCTGCATCAATATTCCCACCGCTGCGCGGGAAAGAAACGGGAAGGAAGTTTAAAAAAATTCTAGGTTAAGGACTGCATAGCCGTATTGCCCTAGTCTAAGTTATGGATCAAAAAATTCCCTATCCCACCGGAATGCGCCGGTCAGATAGGGAATTGAGTTGGCGGTGGCGGCGGGATTTGAACCCGCGGTTGGGGGTTACCCAACAATCGCTTTCGAGGCGATCACCTTCGGCCGCTCGGACACGCCACCGCGTAACAGGTTACGGCAGGCGCCCCGCGTTAACAAAATCGCCGGGTAGCGCCCGCCGCACCGGGTCTTAGACTTACTTGTCGTCGCCGGTCAGCTTGCCCAGGGCCTCGGAGGCCTTGTCCTTGATGTTGTTAGCAGCGTCGGACAGCTTGTCCTTGGCGTCAGCAGCGGTCTGCTCGCCCTTGCCCTCGTTGGCAACCTGATCGTTGTCGGTGGCCTCGCCGTAAGCTTCCTTAGCCTGACCGACGACCTTGTCCTTGGCGTTCTCGAAATCAGCCATGATTTTCCTCCTTGTTTCACGCGGAATTGTTTCGCAGGAACCAGCATACCCGTGATTACTCGACCGCGCCGCCACGAAGGTGTCGTGGCTCACACTTTAGCGTAGTGATTCAAAAAATCCTGCCATAAGCTGGGCGCATTCTTCCTCGAGGATCCCCGCCCGCACCTGCGGGACGTGCAGCCCGCCCGGCGCGCGCAGCAGATCGACCCACGATCCGCAGGCCCCCGTCTTCGGTTCGAAGGCGCCGAAGACCACCGAGGCGATTCGCGCCCCCAGCAGCGCCCCGGCGCACATGGCGCACGGCTCCAGGGTGACCACCAGCTCGCAGCCGGATAGCCGCCACCCGTCCCCGTGTTCTTTGACCGCGGCCCGGATGGCCTCCACCTCCGCGTGGGCGGTCGGGTCCTGGCGCTGCTCGCGGCGGTTGACTCCGGTGGACAGCTCGCGCCCGGCGGCATCGAAAAGCACGGCACCGACCGGCACGTCCCCGGCCGGGGTGCCGGCCGCCACCTCGAGCGCGCGGCGCATGCGGCGTACTGCCCGGCGCGACCCCTCGCTGGCCGGCAGGCCGTGGGTGGGCGCGGGCATCAGTCGAGCTCGTCGTCGGTGTCGCTGTCGAGGTTGTCGATGGCCTCCTCCAGCTCGTCGCCGAAGCCGATATCGCCCGCGATGCGCAGCAGCATGTCCGAGGGCCAGTCCTCGTCGTTGTCCACGATGAAGCCGAGCTGGTCCTCGCCCAAGCCGAGATCCGCCAGGATATCGAAGTCGCCGTCGGCAAAGCCGTCCACGTCGTCCAAATCATCCGGGTCGATATCCGGCACGTCCAGGCCCCGCATGTCCAGAAAGTCCGCCGCGTAATCATCATCGACCGCCATCGTGGCGTCCGAGAGCAGCATGTAGACCCCGCCGGGCACGGGGCGGATGATGACGAAATAGTCGTCGTCGACGCAGACCAAACCGAAAGCGGCACCCTCGGCTCGCAGGCTCCGCACGGCCCGCACGGTGCGCTCGGCGTCGTCGAAGTCGTCGTCGAATTCGCGCACCACCCAGCGGCCGTTATCTTGGTGAACCGTGACCGCGAAGGAGTACCCGGAAAAATTTGCGTCGCTCATACCTCGTGAGAGTAGTCGCAATGTGGGAAGATTGTCACTGTGAGTTCTTCAGATGTCCAACGTCCCATTTGCATTATCGGTCTCGGCCTTATCGGCGGCTCTCTGCTGCGCGATTTGACCGAATGTAAACACTCCGTTTTCGGTTACAACCACTCCACGTCCGGCGCCCGCACCGCAATCAAGCAGGGCTACGACGTCACGGACGATCTGCCGGGCATCCTCCGCCGCGCCGAGGCCGAGGGGGCCCTCATCGTCGTGGCCGTGCCCATGGAGGCCGTAGGAGAGGTCCTCGACGCCATCGCTGAACACGCCCCGACCTGCGGCGTCACCGACGTCGTCTCCGTCAAGACCGCCGTCTACGACCTGATTAAGCAGCGCCAGATGGAGACCCGCTACGTGGGCGGCCACCCGATGGCCGGCACCTCCAACTCGGGCTGGAACAACTCCCAGACCGGCATGTTCAAGCGCGCCGCCTGGGCTATCACCTTCGACCACGCCCAGGAATGCGAGGCCCGCGGCGAGCGGATCGGCCAATTCTGGATCGATCTCTTCGCCGACGTGACCCGGATGACCCAGATGGTCGGCGCGGAAGCCGTCCCGGTGACCGTGGACAACCACGACGCGGCCGTGGCCCGGATTTCCCACCTGCCCCACATTCTGGCCGAGCTGCTCGCCGTGGTGGGCGACAACGGCGGCATCCTCGCCCAGTCGCTGGCCTCGGGCTCCTTCAAGGACGGCACCCGCGTGGCGGGCACCCGCCCCGAGCTCGTCCAGCAGATGTGTGAGACCAACGCCCCGGCCCTGGTCGACGCCCTGGACGAGTCCCTCGAGCTCCTCCAGGCCGCCCGCGACTCGCTGTCCTCCGCGGAGCCGTCCATCGCGGACCTCGCCGATGCCGGCTACCGCGCCCGCACCCGCATTGAGGCCCGCTCCGGCGCGCGCAAGGAGTCGGTCTCCCCCATCAAGATCTCCTCCCGCCCGGTCCTGCGCCTGCACCCCGGCGGCCACGGCTGGGTCGCGCTGCTGCGCCAGTCCCAGTCCCTGGGCGGACGGATTGAAATCTTTTAGCCCGCTCCCCCAACACCTCGCCGCCCGCCGGCGCGCCCAGCCGCTGACCTACCAGCCCGCGGAGCTTTACCGCCTCCCGCAGCTGCGCGCCAGCCGCGTCCTGGACGCCGACTTCGACACCGCCGCGGCCGGCCTGCGCGGCTGGCGGGTCCAGGCCAGCGTCTTCCGCATCCGCGCCACCGGCCCGGCCCTGCACGGCGCAGTAGTTGAGCTGGGCTTCGGCCTGGGCCCACTGGTGAAGAAGTTCTATTGCCGCGTCACCGACGTCATCGACGAGCCCGACCGCTGCGGTTTCACCTACGGAACGCTTTCCGGCCACCTCGAGCGCGGCGCCGAAACCTTCACCCTAACCCGCCTGCCCGGAAACCGCGCCCGCCTGGACATCCTCGCCCGCTCCGAACCCGCCACCCGGTGGCTGCGGCTTACCCGACCCGTCATCGACCTCGCCCGGCGGGCCCTCACCTCGCGGCGGTACCTGCGGGCGCTGGGTTAGGGTTTCCCATCGGAAAATTATCGACCTCTGACAGATTTCTTCGCCGTTTTCCCAAGTGGAATGGTCGGATACGGGCACAAGTCGATATTCTCCGCACGCCCAAAAAATTCCCCACGCCACACCAAACCCGACACGTGATCCACATCATTGACTGAAGTTATATTCTCCCGGATACTCGAATGGTGAACCAATAAACGCGGGTTCCCGCCCGCCTACCGGAGGGAGTTTCATGACAAACCAACGCATTGATGACAAGGTCGCACTCGTTACCGGCGCCGCTCGCGGCATCGGTCAGGCCATCGCCCTGCGACTGGCCGAGGACGGCGCCAACGTGGCAGTCTTGGACTTGGACGCCGATAAGTGCGCGGACACCGTCGCGAAGATCGAAGGCACCGGCCGCAAGGCGATCGCCATTGGCGCCGACGTCTCCTCCCGCGACCAGATCTACGCCGCCATCGACAAGGCCACTGAGGAGCTCGGCGGCTTCGACATCATGGTCAACAACGCCGGTATCGCCCAAGTCCAGCCCATCGCGGAAATCGCCGACGGGGAGGTCGACTCCATCTTCGACATCAACGTCAAGGGCGTTCTGTGGGGCATCCAGGCGGCCGCCGCTAAGTTCAAGGAGCTGGGCCACGGCGGCAAGATCATTAACGCCTCCTCCATCGCCGGCCACGACGGCTTCCCAGTCTTAGGCGCCTACTCCGCCACCAAGTTCGCCGTACGTGGCCTAACCCAGACTGCGGCGCAGGAATACGCCGCAGACGGCATCACCGTCAACGCCTACTGCCCGGGCATTGTTGGCACCGACATGTGGGTCGAAATCGACGAGCGTTTCCACGAGCTCACCGGCGCCCCGCTGGGCGAGACCTACCAGAAGAACGTCGAGGGAATCGCCCTGGGCCGCGCCCAGACCCCGGAGGACGTCGCCGACTTGGTCTCCTTCCTGGCTAGCCCCGGCGCGGACTACATCACCGGCCAGGCCATCCTGACCGACGGTGGCATGGTCTACCGCTAAACCAACCCGTGCATAGCTAAAGCCCCTAGCTGTTTTCACAGCTAGGGGCTTTGTGTTGTGCGCCCGGAGGTGTCTGAGTTCACCACATATTTGACCCCCTGTTCCTGCGAAGGCAGTCCTGATACTTGACAGGTGAGTCGCGACAAACTTGACACTTAGCCCACCCTTACCGTGTCTGGGGTTACCCGCAAATCGTGGACACGTTGTTAAGCTGATCCGGCCGGTCAGAAGCATGCCCGATAACGACACCAAACTCATGATGCCGAGACCACCCAGCTGGATGAGCACAATGATGACTGCTTGGCCAAAGGGCGTCCAATACGTACCGGTGTCCTCCAACACAAGCCCCGTCAGAGAAACTGCTAAGGTCGCCGTAAAAAGCGCAGGAAGAAACGGAGTCCACTGCCGAACGTTGGCGGAAATCGGCAGCATCAAAAGCACCGTTCCCGCAAGAATGAGCAGGATAAAGCCCGCGGCAGTGAGCCGAGCTGGGCCCAAGAAATGACCGCGTTTCACAGCGATTCACACTAACGCTTAGCACCAATCTGAGGAAACCCATTGGCCTGTGAATATTCCGACAATCTTATGCGCTACATCAACTTGGTCTTCTCCAAGGTCTCTACCCAGCCGTTGGTGAATTTCTCCAACGGCTTATGGAAGACAACGCCCAACACCAGCATCGGCACCGCAAAGAGCAGCAAGCACAGCAAAGACAGCCAGAAATCACCGTGATAGGTACCAGCGATGGCCGCGCGGAAGGCACGGATGGTGTAGGTGGCTGGCAGCCAGGGACTAATGTTTTGGAACCACTCAGGAAGCACCTGCAAGGGGTAGGCGCCTCCCGACGAAGACACCTGAATCACCAACATGAGCACCGCCAGCGCCTTGCCCGCGTTGGCAAAGGAAACCACGAAGGTGTAGCAAATCAGCATAAAGATAAGCGAGCTAACCCAGCCGGCCAACAGCATGAGGATCGGGTGCGCGGGCTCGATGCCCACGAAGAAGATGAGGCCCAGAATGAGCATCGTCGACTGCACGAGGCCAACCGTGGCAAACATTCCGAAGCGGCCGAAGAAACGCTGCATCGGCGAGTACTTATCCTTGTCAACCACATCCGTGCGCACGCTCACTGCAGTCAGCAGTGCACCGACCCACAGCGCGAGCGCCGTATACATGGGCGTCATACCAGCGCCGAAGCTCTTGACTGGGTAGACCGCTTGCCTGTCGACGTCCACTGGCGCAGCAATCGCACGCGCCAAAGCATCGGGATCAGAACCAATGAGGTCCGCCAGCTTCTTGAGGTCACCGGACGCCGCAGCGGAATCAATATCCTTCTTCAGATCGGCGAATTTGTTGGCCTTATCCTGCAGGCCAGAGGCAAGCTTCTGCACTGCGTCCTGCGCGTCCGTCAGCGAGGAGGAATCGATAGTGACGGGGGTCTTCGCGATATCCAGGTCCGCACTCACCTGCCCCAAGGAATCCTGCAGCGCACGCAGGGATTCACGCAGGCCAGAGGTAGAAATTCCTTCCACTGCCTTCTTCGCATCGTCGAAGCTAGACAGGTCGGGCTTCGTGGGTTCAGGCGCGTTGGCCGCTGCGGTGAGGCGCGCGTGGAGAGTGCGTTGAGCCTCAATCGCCTCCTCGATACGGCCCAGCACCTTCTCCTTATCTCCGGCAGGAAGTGGCAGGGCTTCAATGCGGCCGTGCAGGTTCTGGTACTGGGCAATGGTGCCCTCTACCTGGCCGGCCCAGGTGTTCAGCGCAGCTACGCGGTCGGCGCGGGAGGTGGAGGCGTCGTCGAAAAGCGCATCAACGCGTTGACGCACCACGTCATAACTAGCACTGGTGGCATCAAGAGATTGTTGCAGGGCGTCCGTGGAAATGTTGAGTGAGGAGGACTGGACTTCCGGCAGATCCAGATCCGCCGAGTCCGCAATGCGCTGAGCGCTCTCCATGAGTGGAACCGCAGTATCGACCAGGCCGGCAAAGGAGCGCGCGGTACGCGCCGCCATATCCAGCTGTGTCCGCACGCCATCCGCGCGCGCCTGCATCCGGTCCAGGACAGCCCTGGTATCGCCCTTGTTCAAGAAATCCGACAGCGAGGTCACCAGGTCGAAGGATACGTCACCGACCGTCGTGGTGAATGCCTCAGCAACCTGGGCCGACACGCCTTCTGCACCTTGGCCGGTAATCTTCGGCGCCAGTGCGTTCTTCTTCTCGTTCATGTAGAAAGACAATTCCGCGGGTTTGGAACCATCCGTGTAGAAGTTCATCATGTCGGTACTGAAGTTTTCCGGAAGCACGATGGCTGCGTAATACTCACCGGACTTCGTACCTTCAATCGCCTCGTCGGATGTGGTCACAACCCAATCTAGCTGCTCATTTGCACGCAATTCATTGAGCACCTGGTTGCCGACGTTGATGGGCACCGGTAGTAGATCACTTTCATAGCCGGTGTCCTTGCTAGCCACCGCCACCTTGAGCTGGCTCGTGTTGTCGAAGGGATCCCAACTAGCGAGCACGTTGAACCACGTGAACAGCATTGGAATCACGACGAGGCCCACCAGCATCACCGCGCTCATCACGTTGCGGCATGCGGTGCGCATGTCATTGAGGAAAAGATCGAGTGTTCCACGCATTAGCTCTCCCCCTCCGTGGAATCTGCGCCGATGCGGGCCGGATGCTTAATTTCGTCCTCATCCATCGTCACGAGCTTTGCCGACTGCTTGAGGCTGATGCGCAGGTATTCCAGGGTCACCGCGGCGACGATGATGAGGAAGCACCATGCGGTCCAAATGCCCAGGATCAGTGGCTTCTGGGCAGGCAGCAGCCCTGAGACCACGATGAGGATCACCACTCCGATGACGCCGGCAATGGCCACCAGCTTGAGCCAATAGCCCCAGTCGTGTGCGCGGCGGTCCAAGTCTTTCTTGAGACCACTGCGGCTATCGAGCGCCTGGATAACGTCTGCGATGCGGTAGCCAGAGCCCACCACCTGCACGTTTTCATAGTCAAAGAGCTCGGTATCCCGCAGCTCGCGGTTAAAGATGACGTTGAAGTGCGCCAAGGCCTTACGCAGCAGCAGGCCGAAGACGAAAAACAGGATGAACATGAAGGCCAGCACGCCCATAAACTTGAAGTAATGGTCGCCATAGAACCCACCAATAGTTTCGCGCATCGCGTCGATGCCATACGTAAACGGCAGCAACGGGTAGATGGCGTGGAAGAAGTTGGGCAGCAACTCGATTGGATACAGGCCCGAAGCACCCGGAATCTGGATGATGGCAAAGACCACACACAGACCGCGGCCGAGGTGACCCAGCGAGGTCGACAGCGCGTAGATGATGCTCAAGTAGGCTAATCCCACGAGCACGCCCGTAAAGACGAAGGCCGGCGCATTCACGGTCTGCACACCGATGAGCAGGTCACCCACGGTCACCGTGACGGCCTGGACAATGACCATCAAGGCCATGAGAAGGAAGCGACCCAGGTAGGCCTGCCCCACCGTGATGCGGTGGAACCCTTCCTTATCCACCTCGACACGGAAGATCACCATGAGGACGAAGGCGCCGATCCACAGCGAAAGGTTTGTAAACAGCGCCGCCATCGCGGAGCCGTAGCTATTCACCGGGTACACGGTCTCGGACTTCAACTCGATGGGTTCTGCGAAGAACTTTCCGATCTCTTCAGCCTGTAGCCCGGTGACATCTTGGGCCACCTTGGAGTTCATCGCGGCTTGCAGCGAGCGCACATCACCCTGCATGGCGCGCAGGCTGCCCTGGAGCGCAACGAGGTTGGTGTCGAAGTCCGAGAGAGTGTCCTTCGTAGCCCGAAGCTGTTTGGCCACGCCATCCAAAAGACCATCGGCCTCCTGCATGGTACCCTTCTGCGCCTCCAGCGTGGAGCTCAAAGCACTCGCGGTGGTACTCAGGCTGCTCATCGCTCGGTTGATCTCTGGGACGGCGGACGTCACGGTATCGCGCAGCGTCTGCGAGGTGGCCTTGGTATCCGCCGCCGCCTGGTTGATGGCGTCTGCACTAGCCTGCACGTTTGTCGCCGCGGCCTGGGTATCCTTGCTCAGCGCATTAAGGTTCCCAACAAGCTGGCGGTTGGATTCATTTCCCTCATCGAGGCGCTGGATCGCATCATCAATTTCCTTGGCCGCCTGGGGTGATAGCGTCGCGGAATCGCGCAATGCCTTAAGCTGGGCAATCGAGTCAGCACTAGCATCGATAGCGGTGTTTGCTCGCTGCGTGGCGTAGTCGAAACGGTCACCGGCCTGGTTCAAGCCCGCAGTGACATCCGCAATGGAATCCTGGGCCTGGGCGGTGCCGTCAGCCACCGCAGTAGCGCCGTTGACGAAGGCCGCCGTGGTCTGGTCGGTGAAGTCACCGATGCCCCCTTGGGCCTGCTCAACCAAGGAAGAGATCTCAGCGAGGGCCGCTTGGGCGTCGCCCAGCGCAGTACTCACATCCGCCACGGTGGACTTGGCTCCAGACGTGGAGTCGGCAGCGGCGTCAAGCTTGTCCTGAATGCGTGCAAGATTCTCGCGGTTGCTGTCGATCTCCTGCGCGGTCTCCCCGAACGCGGAACTGGTGTTGTTCATCGCGCGCGTAACTTTTCGCTCAAAATCCGTACCGGTGTCCTTGACGTTCTCCGCAGCGACGGTGGCCACCTGCTCCTTGAACGCCGAGGTGATCTGTTTGTCCAGACCTTTAGCACCGGTGTCCGTAATCTTCACGGCAATGGCGTTGTTCTTCTCATTAACGCGGTAGATCAGCTGTGGCTGCGTGAACTTCCCGTCGAGCATGCTCACGAGGTTCTTGCTGAAGTCCTCCGGGATCGTCACCGAGGCATACACGTCTCCCTCTAACAGGGCCTTCTCTGCCTTCTCACCGTCGAGGAATTGCCAGCCGAGCTGATCATTCTTTTTCAGCTTCTCTATAACTTCGCTGCCGACATCAATGTCCCCCGTGAGCTCGTTGTTTGCACCCTTGTCCTCGTTGACCACGGCCACCTTGATGTTGTTGGTATGGCCATAGGGGTCTCGAAAGGCCGCGATGTTCACCCATGAATACAACGCGGGGGTGATGATAAGCCCGATGAGGATGATCCACGCCCTGGGGACGCGGCCAAGCCTGGCTACATCTCTGATAAAAATCTTCCAACTTTGGCGCACTGAAGACAGTGTACTCGTTGCTGGTTCGAGTCTCTAACCTGCCAAAACACATAAAGTAATTTCGATGATTAACAATTAAAGATTAATATAGTTTACCGAATCAAACCCCTTGGTTATGAAACATGAACTTGTCTTAACAACTAAACGCCGTCAACATTTCCGCTAGGCAGAAAACCGGCATACATAGGCGCTAAAATCGACGGCCATGATTGAAGTCGCCGCCATCGTCATCCGCAACCCGCAAGGCCACGTGCTCACCGTGCGCAAGAAGTCCTCCACGAAATACCAGCTGCCCGGCGGCAAGCTCGAGGAGGGCGAGGCGCTTGTCGACGCCGCCCTCCGCGAAGTCTCCGAAGAAGTAGGCCTCCACCTCGATGCGGAAAACCTCGACAAACTAGGAACCTTCGACGCCCCCGCCGCCAACGAGCCGGGCGAGACAGTCGTCGGCACCATCTTCACCTGCACCCACACCGTCACAAACGACGAACCCCACGCCGCCGCCGAAATCGGCGATATTGCCTGGGTCAACCCAGCAGCACCCGACCGCGACCTCGCACACCTGTTGCGCGACCGCGTCTTCCCCGCGCTGAACTAGCAGAAGCTGCCCATACTGCGACCCCATTGACCCTCAAGGCGCCAGGAACTACCCTTTTGAACATGTTCACTGAACACGTTCACTCACCACGTGCAGCCGCCAAAGCCGACACCGTCAGCAAGGTCCTAGCCACCGCCTACGACCTCTTCCTCACTCAGGGCTACGCCACCACCAGCATCCGGACCATCGCATCCGAGGCAGGCGTTAGCGTGGGCACCGTCATGGGAGTCGGCGACAAACAGACGCTGCTCATCCGCACTATTGGCCAGCATATTTCAGATCTGCACGACGAAATTCGGGGGCAATCCGATAGTCTCCTCGATGTCCTGAGACCTTTCCTCCAGATGTTTACTGGCCACGAAGAGCTCTCCCGCGCCTTTGGCGCGGCGCTCATCCAACAAGGCAACCAAGGCGAAGCGCTCACTGCGCTCAAAACGCTCCTGACAGATGAAATCACCTTGCGCCTCGGCTCCGGGTTCAGCAACGAAGATGCAACCGAATACTCCAACCTGCTGTACAACGTCTACCTCGGCTTACTCATCGGCTGGGCCGCCGGTCTCTACGACACCGAACACCTCACATCCCAAGCCGCTTCATCGATCGAACGTCTCAACACCGCATTTGGAGTCAACCAATGATTCTAGAATCCTCCCCCGCCTGGCCATCCCTGCTGCTAGCGACGATTCTGCTTGGCGACGCCGCACTCTCCCTCAAACCAGTCCCCTTCATCGAGGCCTGCCTTAGCGGCGTCAAACTTCCTCAAGACTGGTGGTGGGCGCTCATTGTCATCAAGTGCCTTGCAGCCACAGGCCTCATCGCCGGCCTCTGGTTCCCCGGCGTAGGAATTGCAGCCATGGTTGGCGTCATCGCTTATTTCTGCGCGGCCGCAGCAGCCCATATCCGCGCCCACTTTCTCGGCAGCGCGTTCTGGCTCAACTGTGTGGGAATGCTCGCATTCTCGACCGCAGTGCTCGCCCTAACGTTAGTACTGAATTAAGCACTCATTCCCGACGAAGAAAACAGAAAAACCCGAGCCACCGGTAAATCGATGATTCGGGTTCTACAATTTGCGGAGACGAGAGTGTCTGAGTTCACGACATATTTGACACCCTGTTCCTGCGACGGCAGTCCTGATACTTGACAGGTGAGTCGGGACATGTTTGACACCATGAACAGTCCCAACCGTAACCTCGCCATCGTCAAAGCAGTCCGTGAGCAAAAGCGAAGCCCATCACAAGTAACCAAGCAATTCGGCATCTCTCGCCAACGCGTCTACCAAATCCTCAACGCCTTCGACACCGGCGGCACCGACGCCATCGCGCCAAAATCCCGCGCCCCACGCACTCACCCCAAGCCGTGCCAGACACCGTGCGCAAAGACATCATCGCCATCCGAAAACAACTCACACGCCACGGACTCGACGCAGGCCCAGAAACCATTGCCTACCACCTGCAACAAGACGGCAAACGAGTCCCTTCAACCTCGACAATCCGCCGCATCCTCACCACAGCAGGACTTATTCACCCCAGCACCCAAGAAGACGCCCAAAAGCTCTTTCATCCGCTTTGAAGCGGCCATGCCCAACGAATGCTGGCAGGCTGACATCACCCACCTGTACCTAGCAGACACCACCCGCATCGAAGTCCTTGACTTCCTCGACGACCACTCCCGTTACCTCCTATCAATCACCGCAGCCCCAGCCTTTAGCGGCACACAAGTCGCCGAGGAACTATCACGCCTGATAACTGAATACGGACCGCCAGCATCCACCCTCACCGACAACGGCCTCGTCTTTACCGCCCGCCTAGCAGGGCGCAAAGGTGGACGAAACGCCTTTGAAAAAGTCCTCACCACCAACAAAATCCAACAGAAAAACGGCCGGCCAGGACATCCCCAAACCCAAGGAAAAATCGAGCGCTTCCACCAAACACTCAAAAAATGGATCACTGCCCGCCCACTCGCTAAAACCGTTGCTGAACTGCAGAAACGCCTTGACGAATTCCGCGATTACTACAACACCACACGCCCCCACAAAGCCCTAGGCCGACGCACCCCACACCAAGCCTACACCACCGGCGCCAAAGCCAGCCCAGCCCACAACCCAACACAAGAATGGCGCACCAGAAACGACGTCGTCTGGGACAACGGCAAAACCACCGTGCGCTACGCCGGCAAACTCTTCCACCTAGGCATCGGCCGCCAATGGAAAAGACAGAAAATCCTCATGGTCATCGCCGACAACCACGTCATCACATCACTAGCCGAAACTGGCGAAGTCATCACCGAGCACTACATCGATACCAGCCGCAACTATCAAAAGCCCTACTGGAAACAAACAGACCCACACTTAGCCCCAGAACAAAAAGAAACTGAGATGCCGGTTTGTCAACCATGTCGCGACTCATGACAATTGGTGCGCCCGGAGGGATTCGAACCCCCAACCTTCTGATCCGTAGTCAGATGCTCTATCCGTTGAGCCACGGGCGCATGTTGCCTAACTCGAAGAACTGCTGTTCTCTCGGCAACGAAGAATTACTATACCCGTCCTTGTGGCGAGTACCAAAACGCCAGCTTATTGCACATAAACCGGCGTTTCGGAGGCGGGTTTTTACAAGACCATCCCGAAGACGGGGACGGCAATGAAATAGGTCGCCAGGGTCACCAGGACCAGGGCGATGACGTTGAGCCAGAGGCCGCCCTTGAGCATCTCGCCGATGGTGACGTAGCCGGAGCCGTAGGCGATGGCGTTCGGCGGGGTAGCCACCGGCATCATGAAGGCACAGGTGGCCACGAGCGCGACCGGGACGGTCAGGATCATCACGTTGATGGCGGCCGCGTCGGTCAGGCCGATACCGACGGCCACGCCGCCCATAATCGGCAGGAAGGTCGCGGCGGTGGCGGTGTTCGAGGTGAACTCGGTGAGCACCAGCACCAGCGCGGCGACAGCGGCCACGAGGAGGAAGAGCGGCAGGACCTGCAGGCCCTTGGCCATCTCACCGACCCACAGGGACAGCCCGGACTTGGTGAACATGGCGGACAGCGACAGGCCGCCACCGAAGAGCAGGAGCACGTCCCAGGGCAGCTCGTTGGCGGTCTTCCAGTCCAGCAGGCGCACACCGTTCTTGCTATCGGCGGGCAGCAGGAAGAGCAGCAGGCCGGCGATGATTCCGACGATCGCGTCGTCGTAGCCGACCTCCCAGCCCTGCCAGTCGATGAGCAGCGGGACGAAGACCCACGAGATGGCGGCCAGCGCGAAGATGATGGCGACGCGGATCTGCGGGGCGGTCCACGGGCCCATGTCCTTGATCTCCTGGTCGATGAGCTCCTTACCGCCCGGGATCTGTTTCATCTCCGGCGGGAAGACGGTAATCAGCACGACCCAGGCCAGGAAGGTGAAGATGATGGCCACCGGCATGCCGACCAGCATCCACTGGGCGAAGCCGATCTCAATGCCGTGGGTTTCCTTCATGTAGCCGGCCAGCAGCAGGTTCGGCGGGGTACCGATGAGGGTACCCAGGGAGCCGATGGAGGCCGAGTAGGCAATCGCCAACATCAGGACGGTGGCGAACCGCTTCTGGTTCTTCATGCCGCCCACCGTGTCGGCGGTCAGCTGCAGCACGGACATGCCGATGGGCAGCATGACCACCGCGGTCGCGGTGTTGGAGACCCACATGGACAAAAAGCCGGTGGAGATCATGAAGCCCAGGATGAGGCGCTTGGGCGAGGTGCCCACCAGCTTGACCACCATCAGCGCCATGCGCCGGTGGACGTTCCAGCGCTGCAGCGACAGCGCGACGAGGAAGCCGCCCAAGAACAGGAAGATGGTGGACGAGGCGTACGGCGAGGACACGTCGGAAATCTCACCGACCCCGGCCAGCGGGAAGATAGCCAGCGGGATGAGCGCGGTCGCCGCCAGCGGCAGGGCCTCGGTCATCCACCAGGCACCCATCAGGATGGTCACCGCCGCGACGGTGCGCAGGGCCATGTGGCTGTAGTCCGCGTCCGGATCCGCGCCGCTGGAGTTCATCACGGTCTCCACCGAGCTGGCCGGAAAGATGAAGAAGACGATGATGGCGAGCGCGAGGCCGCCGACGATCCCGATGAGCTGGCGGCGCAGTTCACCCTTCTTGACGCCTTTGTCCTCTTCGCCTTCTGGGTGGGCGGTGGACTCGTGAGTCTGTGGAGTTGTCATGGGGAAACACCAATCTGTAAGACTGAGATATCGCGACTAGGTGATATAGCGCCTAGGTGTGCGCATATGGGGTAAGGAAACAAACGACACTTTGTTGCCTAATGTGGGGAACTTTACAAAACTTGTGTCACATATGCCACAACCTGGCCGCCTAGCCACCCCCGAAAACGGCCCGCGCGGGGCCGCCTCGACATCCGCTTAAGCCCGGTAACTCCCCCGGCCCCTAAATGCCCAGGACAGCCTTGGCGATGAAGAAGTAGATGATGAGGCCGGTGGCGTCGCAGAAGGTGGAGATGAACGGGTTGGAAAAGACCGCCGGGTCCGCGCCCACGGCCTTGGCCAGGATAGGCATCATGCCGCCCACCGTGGCGGACATGGAACAGACCAAGAACAGCGTGATCCCGATGACCAGGCCGATGTCGAAGTCGTAGGCCAGCGTGGCCAGGCCGACGCCGAGCAGACCGAGCACCGCGCCCAGCAGCATGCCCACGCGCAGCTCGCGCCACATTACCGCCAGGATGTCCTGTTTTCGCACGTCGCCCAGCGCCAGCGCGCGGGTGACGGTGGTGGCGGCCTGGTTGCCGGTATTGCCGCCGGTACCGGTCAGCAGCGGGATGAACAGGCTGAGCACCACGGCGGCCGCGAGGGTCTCCTCGAAGGCGTCGAGCACCTGGACGGTCAACAGGGCGGAGACCGCCAGCACCAACAGCCAGACGATGCGCGAGCGCACCAGCTTCAGCAGCGGGGTGGACATATACGGCTGCTGCAGGGCCTCAGTACCACCGGCGCGGGCGCTATCCTCGGAGTCCTCTTCCTCCACGATGTCCGTGGCGTCGTCCCACGTCAGCAGGCCGACCAGGCGCTTGGATTCGTCGACGATCGGCATCGCCAGCAAGTCCAGGGGCAAAAACCAACGGGCGGTTTCCTCCGCGTCGTCGTAGGCATAGGCGAAGACCGGCTCGCGCATCAGGTCCTCGACCATGCGGTTGCCGCGGGCCATGAAGAGCTCGCGGAAGCTGACCACGCCGACCAAGCGGCGGTCCTTGCGGGTGACCGGCAGGGTGTAGATGGTCTCGACGGCATCGGCAGTAGCGCGCAGCTTGGCCAGGGCCTCGTCCACGGTCATCTCCCGGTAGATCTCCGGGACCTCCGGGGACATGCGGCGGCCGACCGAGCCCTTCGGGTAGCCCAGCACGACGCCGGTAACGTCCCGCTCGGTCTTGTCCAGCGAGCGCAGCAGGCGATCTGCGATCTCTGCGGGCAGCTCGTCCAGCAGGGAGACTCGGTCGTCCGGGTCGAGCTCGTCGAAGAAGGCGTAGACGTCGGCGTTGCCCAGCTCGTCGATGATATCGGCCTGGTGCGCGGAGTCCAGCGCGTCAAAGACCTCGATGGACTTCTCCCGCGGCAACAGGCGCAGCACCACGGCCGCGCGGACGTTGTTCTGGCGCTCGACCAGCGCCACGATGTCCTGGATGGGAGGCGTGTCTAGGAGCCTTTGCATGTCCGGCGCCGCTTTCGGATCGATTTCCCCTTCGGTCCGCAGCAATTCCTCTAGCCGATCGATGGCCTCGTCTACCGAGTTGCTCATACCCGCCACCTCCCTTGATATCCACACTGATTGGCGTTGGTTTGGTGCCGGGATTCCCGGCGTGCCTTGCTAAGAATAAACCCAAAGTGCGGAATTTGGGCAACGGACGCGACTGCCAGCCTTTTGCGCCTTTCGATGCACCGCATCAACCGGCCAAAGCGCCGGCGGTCCCGGTGTAGTCTATGGCCCATGCCCACTCCGACCATTAACGTCAGCGCCGTCATTTTCCGCAACCGCACCGGCCAGGTGCTCACCGTCCGCAAGGCCGGCACCGAGCTCTTCCAGTTCCCCGGTGGGAAGCCGGAGCCGGGCGAAAACGCCCGTCAGGCCGCGGTGCGCGAGGTGGCCGAGGAGCTGGGCGTGGAACTTGCCGGCGCGGCGTTGAAGGAGCTCGGCACGTTTAACGCCCCGGCGGCCCACGAGGCCGGGTACGCCGTGTCCGCCGCGGTCTTTAGCTACCCCTACGAGGTTTCCGCCCAGGCCAGCCACGAGATCGCCGAGCTGGCCTGGGTCAACCCGCACGCGCCGGACAAGCCGCTCGCCCCGCTGCTGGCCGAGGAGGTTTTCCCGGCGCTGGCGGCAAGATCCGCGCCGCACTCAGTCGCGGTGTACACCGGCGCGAGCACCGGCACGGACCCGCACAACCTGGAGCTGGCGCGGGAGCTGGGCACCGCGCTGGGCACCCACGGGGTGCGCCTTATCTACGGCGGCGGCAAGGTCGGGCTGATGGGCGCGGTGGCGGACGCCGCCCACGCCGCCGGCGCGCCCATCACCGGGGTCATCCCCCAGCACCTGGTCGACGGCGAAATCGCCCACCCGGGCCTCGACCGGCTGGAGGTAGTAGAGACCATGCACGAGCGCAAGCAGCGCATGAGCGATCTGGCCGAGGCCTGCGTGGCTCTGCCGGGCGGCGCCGGGACCTTGGACGAGTTCTTCGACGTCTGGACCCGCCAGCAGCTGGGCCTGCACGCCACGCCCCTGGCCCTGTTCGGCGCGGCCTTCTGGGCCCCACTGGTGGACCTGCTGGACCACCTGGTGGAGCAGGGCCTGGTGCGCGCTGCCGACCGAGACAGCCTCATCGTGGCGGACACCGCCGAGGAGCTCTTCGCCCAGCTGGACCGCTGGGTCGCGCCCCGGCCCAAGTGGTCCTAATCAGCCGCCCGCGCCTAGCGCCGGCGCCCCACCCGGTCGGCCACGCCGAAGCCCAGGGCCGCCAGGCAGACCGCGGTAATCATGGCGAAGCCCATGATGATGGCCCCGGGCCAATCGGCGTCGGTGTTGCCCAGGGTGGCGAAGACGATGGCGGTGGTCACCGCCAGGCCAACCGCGGTGCCGATTCGCTGCCCGGTCTGCATGACCGCGCCGGAGGAGCCGGCGTAGTTGGCGGGCACTTCGGCCAGCGTCAGCGTCTGGTTCGGGGAAACCACCGCGCCCTGGCCGGCGCCAACGAAGCACAGGGTGAGCACCAGCCACCACTCGCTGACGGACCAGTGCGTGGTCCCCCAAATCACCGCGATGGTCGTCACCAGACCGAAGAGCGTGGTCAGCATGCCGATAATCACCACGCGCCGCCCGTAGACCGAGACGCTCTTGCCGGCCAGGGTGGCGGTCACGGAGTTCAGCAGCGCCGAGGGTAGGCCCACGCAGCCGGCCACCAGCGCGGAGTAGCCCAGCCCGTTCTGGAAGTACAGCGCGACCAGCACCCAGATGCTGGTAATGCCCATGAACCACAGCGTCGCGATGATGGTGCCGTTGCGGAAGGTAAAGGTCTGGAAGATACCCAGGTCCACCATCGGCTCGTGGCCGGTGGACTTGTGGTGGCGCTCCCAGGCCACCCAGATGGCCACGCAGACCGCCCCGGCCGGCAGGAGGGCCCAGACCCACCGCGAGCCGGAGGATTCCACGAACGGGAAGAGCACGCACAGCACCGCCAGCCCCAGCAGCAGCGCGCCGACCGGGTCAAGGGACTTAAACGCCTGCCACGCGCCGACCTTCTCCCCGGCGCTGTCGCGCACCCTAGAAAACAGCGGCCGCGGGAACCACATGAGCCCTAAGACGATGGCCAGAAGCCCGATGGGGAAATTGACCAGCATGGTCAGGCGCCAGCCCAGGTCCGCGCCGCCGATGCGGATGAGGAAGCCGCCCAGCACCGGCCCGATGGCCACCGCCACACCCACGGTGGAGCCGAAGTAGCCGAAGGCCCTGCCGCGCTCCGCGCCGCGGAAGTACTGCTGGATCATGCCCACGCCCTGCGGGTTGAGCAGGCCCGCGCCCACCCCCTGGATGAAGCGGGAGAGGTTGAGCGACTCGGCGTTCGGCGCAAACCCCGCCGAGGCGCTGGCCAGGGTGTAGATCGCAATGCCGCCGAGGAAGATGCCGCCGCGGCCCACCAGGTCCCCGGCGCGCCCGGCGGCCACCAGCACCACGCCGAAGGTGAGCGCGTAACCGGACAGCACCCACTGCACGTCGGAGTCGCTGGCGTCCAGGCCGGCCTGGATGGACGGCAGGGCCACGTTGACGATGGACACGCTAATCAGCGACATGAAGATCGCGACAAGCAGGACGATGAGCACGCGCCACCGGGCGGGATCCTGCCCGGCCGGGTACTCCGAGGCATTCGCCTCCGATACTGTAGATGCGTCGTTGTCTAAGCGCCCGGATTTTGTCATTACACTACTTATACTCTGCTCGCGCAGATTCGCAATCCGCCGGGACAAGGCCTGCACAAAGCCAAAAACGCCCGCGTTCCGAGGAATAAACTACCTCGGAGCGCGGGCTATAAATGCGGCGGAGACGAGAGGATTTGAACCTCCGGCCCTCCGTTAAGAGGGCAACTCATTAGCAGTGAGCCCCATTCGGCCGCTCTGGCACGTCTCCAACGTAAAACGTGGTGCTACTAGCTAGCGCGAACCAGCCATCGCACCATGAGTTACGAAGATTTAGGGTACCTGTTAACCAAAACAGAAACAAACTCGCCCCTCCCTACCATCCCGGCAGCGCCCGCCAGACCCACAAGCCAGGACAATTCCGCTAGAAATAGTGACCCAGCGCACTTTTCGCGGCATAATCGGAAGGCAGGACGTCCACAGCACGAGCCACCACCCCGCGCCGTGCTGGCGCACCTTAACCGGAAAGGATTTTTCATGCGCACCACCATCGGCGAGTTCCTGCTGGACCGGCTCAAGGCCATAGGCATCACGGAGATCATCGGCGTGCCCGGCGATTTCAACTTAAGCTTCCTGGAGCAGATCGACGCCGCCAGCGGCATCCGCTTCGTCGGCGCCTGCAACGAGCTCAACGCCGCGTACGCGGCCGACGGCTACGCCCGGCAGCGCGGCGTCGGGGCCTTGCTGACCACCTACGGGGTGGGGGAACTGTCCGCCCTCAACGGGATTGCCGGTTCCCGCGCCGAGCACGTGCCCGTCGTCTCCCTGGCCGGTGCCCCGCCGCAGTACGCCACGGAGTTCCGGTGGAATATGCACCACTCCCTGGCCGACGGCGACTACGCGAACATGCTGGAGGCCCTCGCCCCCTTCACGGAGGTCTCCACCCGGGTTTCCCCGATGAACGTCGTGGAGGAATTCGACCGCGCGCTGCATACGTGCCTGCGGGAAAAGCGCCCGGTGCACATCCAGATCCCCTCGGACATCACGCACCTGGAGATCGAGGTCGACGATGCCCCGTTCAGCACCGCCCTGGCCCCCTCCGACCCGGAGCGGCTGAAGGCCGCCACCGAGGCCGTCCTCGCGCGGCTGGAGAAAGCAGACCAGCCGCTCGTGCTCATCGACCAGGACACCGATCGCCACGGTTTCACCGCGGCCCTGGACGCGCTGGTGCACCGGGCCCAGATCCCGTACTCCCAGCTGTCTTCCGGCAAGGCCATCCTGGACGAGAACGATCCGCTCTTCCTCGGCACCTACAACGGCGCCTCCTCCGCGCCGGGCGTGCAGGACCGCGTCGAGTCCGCCGACTTCCTGGTCACCACCAACCCGCGCTTCATCGAGGTCAACTCCGGCTCTTACACCCACCAGCTGGACGAGAGCGCCATCATCAACTTCGGCGACCAGCACGTCAACGTCGGCGGCGAATACTTCGTGGGCATCAACACCCGCGAGCTCCTAGACGCCCTCGTCGAGAAGGTCCCGGCCCGCACGCCCGCCTCCCCCGCCCTCGCCGCCGACAGTTCCGCCACCGACGATTTCGGCGCGGATCCTTCCACCCCGCTCACCCAGGCGCGCATCTGGCCGCGGATGGCGCGGTTCCTGCGGGAGGGCGACGTGGTCATCACGGAGGCCGGCACCTCCAACATCGGGCTCGGGCCGCTGCCGATGCCCACGGCGACCAAGTACATCAACTCCCCCATCTGGGGCTCGATCGGCTTCACCCTACCCGCCCTGCTCGGCTCCCAGCTGGCCGCGCCGGGCCGCCGGCACGTGCTCTTCATCGGCGACGGCTCCTTCCAGCTGACCGCCCAGGAGCTATCGACCATCCTGCGCCAGGAATTGGACCCCATCATCGTGCTGGTCAACAACCGCGGCTACACCATCGAGCGTTACATTCTGGGCATGGAGCAGGAGTACAACGACATCCAGAACTGGGATTATGGCGCCCTGCCCAAGGTCTTCAAGGCCGATACCACGATGGCCTCCTACAGCGCCGCCACCGAGGGCGAGCTCGACGCCGCGCTGGAGCAGATTGCCGCCAGCGGGACCGGCGCCTTCCTCGAGGTCCGCCTCGATCCCTTCGACGCGCCGCAAGACCTCAAGGCCTTCGGCCCGACCACCGCTGATTTCGATTTCGGCCCACGCGGGCCCCGCAACCCCTAAGGTTAATTCCATGATTCGCCCTGACCTTTCCTCCCTACCCGCCTACCGGCCCGGCGCGCGCAACGATGACACCGTGAAGCTGTCCTCCAACGAGGCCAGCCACCCACCGTTGCCGGCCGCGCAGGAGGCGATGAACCGTGCCGCCGCCGGGGCCAACCGCTACCCGGACATGGGCGCCGTGACCCTGCGCGAGGCCCTGGCCCAGCACCTGGGCGTGGACTTCGACGAGGTGGCGGTAGGTACCGGCTCCTCGGCCATCTGCCAGCAGCTGGTGCAGGTGACCTCCACCGCCGAGAGCGAGGTCATCTTCCCGTGGCGCTCCTTCGAGGCCTACCCGATCTTCGTCCAGGTGGTCGGCGCGCAGCCGGTGGCCATCCCGCTGGGCGCGGACCACGGCATGGATCTGGCCGCTATGGCCGGCGCCATCACGGAGCGCACCAGCCTGATCTTCCTGTGCAACCCGAATAACCCGACGGGCACCACCATCACCAACCAGGAGTTCACCGACTTCATGGACCAAGTGCCCGGCGACGTCATCGTCGCCCTCGACGAGGCCTACTTCGAGTACAACCGCGCCGCGGATACCCCGGACGCCACCCAGTACCTGCGCCAGTACCCGAACCTGGTGGGCATGCGCACCTTTTCCAAGGCCTACGGCCTGGCCGGGGTGCGCGTGGGCTACGCCTTCGGCGCCGCGAATATCATCGCCGCGCTCAATAAGGTGGCCGTGCCGTTTTCCGTCAACGCCGTGGGCCAGGCCGGCGCCCTGGCGTCGCTGGCGGATGCTGCCACGCTCCAGTCCCGCACCGACGAGGCGGTCGAGCAGCGCGAGCGCGTCGCCGCCGAGCTGGCCGATTTCGGCAGCCCGCACTCTGAGGCCAACTTCGTGTGGCTGCCGGCGCCGGCCATCGCCGCTTTTGGCACCCCGCAGGAGCTGGCCGCCCAGATCGCGGCCGAGGGCGTGCTGGTGCGCGCCTTCGACGAGGGCATCCGCATCACCGTGACCACCGCGGAGGAAACCGACGCGCTGGTGGCCGCCTTCCGCGCCGCCACGGCACAGGCGGACTGACCGCTAGAATGGGGCGAAACGTCAACCGCTAGGAGTGCCCCGCCATGCGTACCCTCGTCAACCTGGCCCTGAACGTGGTGGCCATCGCGATCGCCCTGTGGGTCGTGGTCACCTTCGTGCCGGGCGTGGACATCGTCCCGCCGGCGGCCAACGGCTTCAACGAAATCGGATCGACCAACGAGCCCGGCTCGTCTGGCACGTTCATCGCCGTGGCCATCGCCTTCATCGTGGTCAACGCGGTGGTTACCCCGGTGCTGCGGATCCTCGGCGCGCCGATTACCTGCCTGACGCTGGGGCTGTTCATCCTGGTCATCAACGGCGCCGTCCTGCTGCTGGTCGAATGGCTGCTCAACCAGCTGGATCTGGGCGTGGGCAACCTGGCCATCGACGGTTGGTGGCCGGCCATCCTGGGCGCGGTGGTGCTCTCACTGGTCTCCGGCGTGGTCAACTTCTTCACCAGCCCGGTCCGGCGCCTGGCCAGCGGCGGCCGCTCCTAGCCGCCCGCGAAAGGCGGCAGGACGTCCACGCGGGCGACCCCTGCCAGGGCTACCTCGCGGTAGCTGTCCCCGGCGGCCGAACCGTCGACGAGGAAGGTGCAGCGAGGAAGGATTTCCTCCAGGCCCATCCCCGCCTCCGTGGTCCCCGGGTGCGCGGCGGCCAGCTGGTCCAGCAGCTCGCCTAGGCGGGCGGGCACCTGCGCGTCCGGGATCTGCTCCTGGGCCGTCCCGGCGGCGGCGCGGGCGGCCGCGAAATAGTGCACCTCCAACATGGCCTCTACTATGCCGGGCTAGGGCGTTCCTTGTCGAACCCGCCACCCCAGCGCGACTAGAACGCTCGTTCAGTCCGCGGCCAACTCTTTTCCGCGGCCGCCGCGCCGGGGCGGCTAAGATGGGGCCCATGCGTACTCCGGAACAGCACCATGCGGAAGTCAAGCAATTGCTGGATGACTGCGGCGCGCTCCACCGCAGCCGGCACCACGAGGTAGCACTGAGCGAATCCTTGGGCGCCACGCTGGCGACGGACGTGGTCGCCGCCTATGACTCCCCCCGCTTCGATAATTCGCAGATGGATGGCTATGCCCTGCCCACCGCGGCGGGAGGGACCTTTACGGTCGGTGAGACCATCCCGGCCGGCACGGATCCGGATCGCTTCTACGCGGACGGCCTGGACGGCCAGGCCGCGCCCATCATGACCGGCGCGAAGGTCCCGCGCGGCACCGCCGCCATCGTGCCAGTAGAGCGCACCGAGCCGGCGGACTTTCTGGCTAAAGGTGAGACCGTCACGGCCCCGGCCGTGCCGGAGGGCCAGTTCGTGCGCGCCGCCGGCAGCGATATCTCCCGCGGCTCCACGCTGGTCACCGGCGGCACGCGCATCAACGCGGCGGTCATCGCCACCCTGGCGGGCCAGGACATCCCGACCCTCAACGTGGTCGCCCCGGCGCGGATCGTGATCTGCACCGGCGGGGCGGAGATCGGTAGCAGCAGCGCGGACCTGGCGGATCGCTCGGCCGCCATCCCGGACTCGAACGGGCCCATGCTCACGGCCCTGGCCGCGGAAGCCGGCATCGTCGTGGCCGGCCACGTGCGCACCGACGACGATCCGGACAAGCTGCGCCGCGACCTGGACACCGCCATCGCGGAGCTGCAGCCGGACGCCATCGTGACCTCCGGCGGCATCAGCGCCGGCAAGTTCGAGGTCGTGCGCCAGGTGCTGGAACCGCACGGCTGGTTTGGCCACGTCGACCAGCAGCCGGGCGGCCCGCAGGGGCTGGCCAAGCTTTCCGGGACGCCGGTCATCTGCCTGCCGGGCAACCCGATCTCCTCGCTGGTCAGCTTCCACCTCTACGTAGCCGACCTGCTGGGGACCACCCTGCCGGCCCTGCCCGCCCAGCTCGCGCACCCGGTGACCGGGCTGGACGACCGCGAGCGCTTCCTGCGCGGCCACATGACCATCGGGGCCGACGCCATCACCGCCAGCCAGGTCGGCGGGCCGGGTTCCCACCTGGTCGCGCAGGCCATCGGCGCCGACTGCCTCATCCGCATCCCCATCGCCGCGGAGCTGGACGCCGGCGCCCAAGTGACCATCTACCCGCTGTAATTCTTTGTAATTTTCCCCGAATGTGAAGGAATTGAAGGAGCTGCCATGACCCGCACTGGACTCGTCATCGTCGCCTCGACCCGCGCGGCCGCCGGGATTTACGAGGACCGCTCCGGCCCCATCGCCGTGGAGTTCCTGCGCCGCAAGGGCTTTGATACTCCCGACCCCGTGGTCGTCCCTGACGCCGATATCGAGCAGGCCGTCGAGACCGCGTTCGCCGCCGGGCACTCCGTCATCCTGACCTCCGGCGGTACCGGCCTGAGCGCGGACGACCGCACCGTCGAGGCCGTCGCCAAGCACCTGGAGCGCGAGCTGCCCGGCATCCCCATGGCCTTCTGGCAGAAGGGCCTGGAATCCGTGCCCACGGCCCTGGCCTCCCGCGCGGTGGCCGGGGTGACCGGCACGACCTTCGCCATGACCCTGCCCGGCTCCACGGGAGGAGTGAAGGACGGTTGTTCAGTCCTGGAAGAATTAGTGGTTCCCCTGGTTGACATGCTAGAAGGGACACATGAGCACTAACGGGGATCCGGATTACGTCCACGCCCAGACCGGCAAGGTCCTGGGCGCTTTCCTGACGCAACAGCCCCTCGAAGAACTGGTCGGCCCCGCCCGCGAGGAGGTCCTGACTTCAGCGATGGGCGCGGCGGTGACCTTCGATGGCATCGTCCGCGATCACGACGGCGGCCAGCGGGTAAAACTGCTGACCTATTCCTCCCACCCCAGCGCCGATGCGGAGATCGCCCGCATCGCAGGCGAGGTCGCCGCCGCGCACCCGGCGGTGCGCCTGTGGACCGCCCACCGCACCGGGCCCCTCACGATCGGCGAGCTGGCCTTCGTGGTCATCGCGGCCTCGGCCCACCGCAAGGACTCCTTCGTCGCGGCCGCGGAGCTCGCCGACCGCGTGAAGGCCGAGGTTCCGATCTGGAAGGAACAGCTGCTGGACGACGACTCGGTGCAGTGGGTGGGAATCGAATGAGCACAGGGCAGCCCGGCGCGGATCCGCAGTTCAGCCCTGCGGAAGTCGCGCGCTACCGCCGCCAGCTCAGCCTGGCCGGCTTCGGCCGTGAGGCCCAGGCGCGGCTGCGCGCGGGGCACGTGGCCGTCATCGGCGCCGGCGGGTTGGGCTCGCCCGCCTTGTTGTACCTGGCCGGGGCCGGGGTCGGGCATATTACCGTCTTCGACGACGACACCGTCGGGGTATCCAACCTGCACCGCCAGGTCATCCACACCGACGCCGCGGCCCGCGCGAACGAGCCCAAGGCGGAGTCGGCCCGGCGGGCCATGCTCGCCCTCAACCCGACTGTCGAGGTCAACGCCGTCTCCGCGCGCCTGACAGCGGACAACGCCGAGAAGCTGCTGGCGGATGCCGACGTGGTCCTGGACGGATCCGACAACTTCGCCACCCGCTACCTGGCCTCCTACGCCTGCGCGCGGCGCGGCATCCCGCACGTGTGGGCCTCCATCCTCGGCTTCGACGCGCAGATGACCGTCTTCTGGGCCGGCCGCGGGCCCATCTACGAGGATCTCTTCCCCACCCCTCCGCCGGCCGGTTCGGTGCCCAGCTGTTCGCAGGCCGGCGTGCTGGGCCCGGTGGTCGGCACCGTCGGCTCCGCCATGGCGCTCGAGGCCCTCAAGCTGCTGACCGGCGTCGGGGCCCCGCTCATCGGCCGGCTCGGATACTTCTCCGCCCTCGACGGGATCTGGGAATACATCCCGGTAAACGGCGATCCTTCCGTCGCCGAGCGGGTCTGCGCGCACGGGCCGGTCACCGACGCCCCAGCCACGGAGGAGCCCACCGCCTCCTCGCCGGCGGCCTACCCGGACGTAGAAGAAACCGAGACCATCCCCGCCGGCGCGCTCGTGCTCGACGTGCGCAACCCGGACGAGGTCGCCACCTTCGCCCTCGACGGTTCGGTGAATTGTCCCCTGCCCCGCCTGCGCGAGGGCTATACCCCGCCCGAGGTGACCGCCGCCTTGGATAATGATCGGACCGTGGTGGTCCACTGCGCCGGCGGCGTCCGCTCGGCCGAGGCCGTGCACCTTTTCCACGAGCGCGGGCTTACCGGCCCGCTCTACTCGCTGCGCGGCGGGATTGATGCCTGGTTGGATTCGAAGGGCTAAGGAAAATATCGACCTTTGCCGCCCCGCGCGCACGTTTCCCCAGGTCGGGGTTCGGCGAAAAGGACAGAAGGCGATATTTTCCGAAGCCTTCGGCGGAGACGGCGGGATTTGAACCCGCGGTGAGTTTCCCCACGCTGGTTTTCAAGACCAGTGCATTCGGCCGCTCTGCCACGTCTCCATCTGCCGCCCGCAGGCGACATGCTCACCTTACCCGAGCGGGTCTCCGCTCCGGTAAAGCGGGGCCTTTGCTGCGGATTCTCTACCTGCGGAAGCTGGGGAAGTTTCGGTACCGTGGAAGGGCATGAAGGCAATCATTCAAAAAGATCCTGATACCCCACGCTCGCTCGAGCTCGCCGAGGTGGACCGGCCCGAGCTGCAGCCCGGCGAGGTGCTGCTCAAGGTCCACTACGCCGGCGTGAACCGCGCCGATATCCTGCAGACGCAGGGCAACTACCCGCCGCCGCCGGGTGCCTCGGAGCTGCTCGGCTTGGAGTGCGCCGGCACCATCGCGGACGCGGGCGACACCGATCTCGAGGTCGGCCAGGAGTTCGCCGCGCTGCTCGCCGGCGGCGCCTACGCGGAATACGTCGCGGTGCCGGCCGGTCAGCTGCTGCCCATCCCGGAGGGCTACAGCCTGGAGCACGCGGCCTCGGTCGTCGAGGTCGCCTGCACGGTGTGGTCGAACATCGCCATGGAGGCCGGCCTGCACGAGGGCCAGACCATCCTGATCCACGGCGGCGGGGGCGGCATCGGCACCTTCGCCATCCAGGTCGCCAAGGCGCTCGGCGCCCAGGTGGCGGTCACCGCCGGTTCGGCGGAGAAGCTGGAGGCCTGCCGGAAGCTCGGCGCGGATATCCTCATCAACTACCACGAGCAGGACTTCGCCGAAGAGCTCAAGAATTCCTGCGACGTCATCCTGGACATCATCGGCGCGAAGTACCTGAAGCAGAACATGAAGGCCCTGGCCAAGGACGGCCACATGGTCACCATCGGCTTGCAGGGCGGGACCAAGGAAGAGCTGAACATGGGCATCCTGGTAGCCAAGCGCCTGACCCTGCAGGGCACGACGCTGCGCGCGCGTTCCCTGGAGGACAAGGCGGCCATCGTGCGGGATACCGTGGACAACGTCTGGCCGTGGCTGGCAGACGGCACGGTGCGCCACCACTGGCACGCCACCTACCCGCTGGCCGAGGCCGCCGAGGCCCACGCGGCCCTGGATTCCGGCGAGGTCACCGGCACGCTGGTGCTGCAGGTCGCGGACTAATTAAGCCAGCGAGGCCACCACGCGCGTGAGGTGCTCCACGTCGCAGGCCGTGTTGAACGGCCCCAGGGCGACGGTGACGGCGCCGCCAATTTCGTCGGCGCCCATCTCGCTCAGCAGCGGGGTCGCCGGGGCCAGCGTGGTCACCAGGCGGTTATCAAAGAGCCGCTGGTGGACGGTCTCCGCGGGCACGCCGTTGACGGCGAAGCTCAGGCGCGGCAGGCGATCCTCCTTCGCGCCCGCGGCGGCTTCCCCGGTCACGCCCAGGATGTGGACGGCGGGCAGGGTGCCGAGGAACTGGTAGAGATCGTCGCGCAGCCCGTTCAGGTAGGGCTCGAGTAGCTCCATCGAGGCCGTCAGGCGGCGCCGCCGGGATCCGCGGCCGACGGCTTCGCCGCCCAGGGCGGCGAAGTGATCGATGAGCGGGCTGACCCCGCCAGCCAGGCCCGTGGACACGGGGGTCTCCAGCTTCGCCGCGCCGTGGCGGCCGGGGCTGAGCGCGTCGATCCGCTTGAACATGCGGGTGTCCCGGAAGACCAGGGCGGCGACCTGCGGACCGCCGAGCTTGCCCAGGTCGACGCCCAGGATGTCGGCGCCGAGCGCGTCGATATCCACCGGCCGGTAGCCCGCCGTGGCGGAGATGTCCACCAGGGTCCAGGCCCGGGAGCGGGTGTTGACCTTCTCGATGATTTCTGCCACCGGCGCCACCGTGCCCAGCAGCTCGTGGCCGGCGGCCAGGGAGACCAGGCGGGTCGAGCCGTCGACGAGATCGGCAAACTGGAAGGCCGGCATCTCCCCGGTCCCCAGGTCCGGCTGCGCCCAGCGCACCTGCGCGTCGACCTCCGTGAAGGCGGAGTAGAGCTCCGGCGGGTCCAGCTTGGACAGCACCACGGAGGAATTAGCGCGCAGCAGCGGCGCGATCGCCCGCGCCAGCGCCTGGTAGAGCACCGGCAGGTTGGCGCCGAGCACCACGCGGTCGGCGGTAGCGCCCACCAGGTCGGCCACGGCGGTGCGCGCGGAGTCGATATAGTACTGCCCCTCCAGGCGGCCGGGCTGCGGCGCTGCGGAGTGCGTGCCGGAGGGGATGTCCTGATCCGCCACCGAGGCGGAGGTGCGGAAAGCACGGGATACGCCCGCGATCACCTTTTCCGGGATTTGCGGCACGTCGTGTGCATTCAGATACGTCCAACCGCCCGACAAGCCGGTATATAGGCCGCGCACACTGGCGACATCGTACCGTGTGACCATGCGGTTCGAACCCTCCTTGGGTGGTTGTTGCGGGCGCGGCTTCGCGCCTTATGCCACCCCACTTTATACGCCACTTCACCACAATACTGAAATGCCCAGGATCGGCTATTCCGCTCTGTTATTAGGTATATATTCACCATCTTTATGCCGCCATTAGCTGCGCTGGAGGCGTGCGGAGCCGGCCGGTAATTTGGCCAGTTGTGCGTTAACTCTCGGGCGGCAAGACCCACTTTTGCCCTTCAGCGCGATAGGGTATTTCACGTGCAAGACGAAAATAAACTGCAGGAAGACGTAGCGCGCATGACGGCTACTCCGGACGGCGGCGCCCCGGAGTCGAAGTCCATGACGTTCAGCGCCGCTTTCGGCGATCTCATCCAAGGCGCCAAGCAGCGCGAACTGTGGTTCATGTTGGGCCTGCAGGACATCAAGCAGCGCTACCGCCGCTCGGTGCTGGGCCCGCTGTGGATCACCATCGCCACGGGCGTGATGGCCGCGGCGCTCGGCCTTTTGTACTCCATGCTGTTCCAGATCCCGGTCGCGGAGTTCCTCCCCCACGTCACCGTGGGCCTGATTATGTGGAACTTCATCTCCGGGGCCATCAAGGAAGGCTCCACCATCTTCATCGACAACGAGGGGCTCATCAAGCAGCTGCCCGCCCCGCTGTCGGTGCACGTCTACCGCCTGGTCTGGCGGCAGACGCTGTTTCTGGGCCACAACATGATCATCTGGCTGCTGCTCATCCTCATCTTCCCCCGCCACCTGGGCTGGGAGTTCTTCCTGTTCATCCCGGGCCTGTTCTTGCTGCTGGTCAACGGCGTGTGGGTAGCGATGTTCTTCGGCATTATTGCCACCCGCTTCCGCGACGTGGCCCCGCTGCTGGAGGCGCTGACCCAGCTGCTGTTCTACGTCACGCCGATCGTCTGGATGACCAACACCCTGAAGGACCAGGGCGGCGCCGTGGCGGACCGCGCCCGCATCGCGGAGATCAACCCGCTGTACCACTACCTGGAGGTCGTGCGCGCCCCGATGATCGGTGAGCCGGTGGCCGCCTACCACTGGTGGATCGTCATCGGCTGCACTATCGCCGGCCTGTTCATCGCCGGTCTGGCCATGCGCAAGTGGCGCTTCCGCGTGAGCTACTGGGTCTAGAAGGAGCACCAACTATGGTTTCTATCGATACTTACAACGCCTGCGTGGACTTCCCCATCTTCGACGCGAAGTCCCGCTCCCTAAAGAAGGCAGTGCTCTCCTCCGCCGGCGGCGCCATCGGCAAGAACTCGGACAACACCGTGGTGGTCGAGGCCCTCAAGGACATCAACCTGCACCTGCGGGAGGGCGACCGCGTCGGCCTGGTCGGCCACAACGGCGCCGGCAAGTCCACGCTGCTGCGCCTCCTGTCCGGCATCTACGAGCCCACCCGCGGCTCTTCCGACGTGCGCGGCCTCGTCGCGCCCGTCTTCGATCTGGGCGTGGGCATGGACCCGGAGGTCTCCGGCTACGACAACATCATCATCCGCGGCCTGTTCCTGGGCCAGACCATCAAGCAGATGAAAAAGAAGATGGACGAGATCGCGGAGTTCTCCGAGCTGGGCGACTACCTGTCCATGCCGCTGCGCACCTACTCCACCGGCATGCGCGTGCGCCTGGCCCTGGGCGTGGTCACCTCCATCGAGCCGGAGATCCTCCTGCTGGACGAGGGCATCGGCGCCGTCGATGCCGCCTTCATGGCCAAGGCCCGCGTCCGCTTGGAGGAGCTGGTCAAGCGCTCCGGCATCCTGGTCTTCGCGTCCCACTCCAACGACTTCTTGGCGCAGCTGTGCAACACCGCCCTGTGGATCGACCACGGCGAGATCCGCTCGGCCGGCGAGGTCGCCGACGTGGTGGCCGACTACGAAGGCCCCGAAGTGGGCGAATACGTCCGCGACCTGCGCAAGCGCTTCGAAAACGAGGACGCGCAATCCTAGTTCCGCTGGGTGTCAGTAGCCGGGCCGGCGCCCCGCCGGTGGCACAATAGAGCGCATGACTGCCACCTTGCATTCCTCCGGCACCACCGCCGCCGTCATCGTCACCCACCAGCGCGCCAAACTGCTGCGCCTTTCGCTGGATCAGGTGGTCAACCAGACCCACCCGGTCGACTGGGTGATCGTGGTGGACAACGGCGCGGAGGACGCCGTGCGCGACTCCCTCGAGGAACTGGCGGGCGAGCGCGCGGTCTACGTGCCCTCGGAGACCAACCTGGGCGGGGCCGGCGGCTTCGCGCTGGGCTTTTTGACCGCGCTATCCCTGGGCGCGGACGCCATCTGGTGCGCCGACGACGACGGCCGGCCGGCCGACCACTCCGTGCTGGAAACCCTCTACCGCGTGGCCGAGGCCCACCACCTGGCGGAGGTCTCCCCGGCGGTCTGCAACATCGACGACCCGCAGCGCCTGGCCTTCCCGCTGCGCCAGGGCCTGGTCTGGCGCCGCCGCCTGGACGAGCTGGAGGGCGACTTTTTGCCCGGCATCGCCAGCCTGTTCAACGGCGCGCTGATCTCCGCCAAGGCGATGGAGGTCATCGGCGTGCCGGACTACCGCCTGTTCATCCGCGGCGACGAGGTCGAGTACCACCGCCGGCTGGTCGGCTCGGGCCTGCCCTTCGGCACCGCACTGAACTGCGCCTACCTGCACCCGGACGGCTCGGACGAGTTCAAGCCGATTTTGGGCGGGCGGATGCACACCCAGTACCCGGAAGGCGAGTTCAAGCGCTTTTTCACCTACCGCAACCGCGGCTACCTGCTGTGGCAGCGCGGCATGCGCAAGCTGCTGCCGCAGGAATTCGCCCGCTTCGGCTGGTTCTTCCTCATCCAGCGCCGCGACCCGGCCGGCTTCATCGAGTGGTTAAAGCTGCACAACCGCGGCCGCACCGAGGACTTCCGCCGGCCTAAGAATTAGCGTTAAAGCCCTAGTAGCTAGCGCCTAGTCCACCTCAAAGCTCTTGCGCGTGGAGCGGAAGATGATCCAGCGCTGGACCCAGAAGTTCACGAAGGTGGCCAGGCCCTGGGAGACGGCGTAGGCCACCACCAGCGCCGGGGTGGACGGCCAGTCGAGGTCGTGGTCGAGGAAGCCAAAGCCCCAGCGGTAGAGCGTGATGTTGACCAGGAAGGTCAGCGCGTAGGTGGCGGCCACCGCCAGCAGGCGCCGCAGGCTGGGGCGCGCGTTGAACGTCCACTTGCGGTTGAGCAGGTAGGCCGTGAGCGTGCCCACGACGAAGCCGACGGAGCGCGCCCCGGTCTCCCCCAGCACGCCGAGGGCGATCTGCAGCAGCCAGGTCAGACCCAAGTCCACGACCGCGGAGATGGCGCCGGTGATAATAAACTTGGTGGATTGGGCGCGCAGCGAGTTCGACTGGGACAACCGCCCCGCCATCTTCGATAGGTCTGCTTGCTCCGCCACTAGTTTCTCCGCTACTTGCCTACTTGAACACGAATACTCGCTGGACGACGAAGTTGGTCACCGTCGCCACGCCCTGGGCGATGACGAAGGCCACGGTGTTTTTGACCGCGCCGTCCAGGCCCAGCGCCATCAGCGGCGAGTTGAGCAGCCAGAACAACAGGTTTTGCACCGCGAAGGTGCAGCCATAGAGCACCGCCACCGTCGCGGCGGTGCGACCGGTCACCTGCGCGCCGAACGTCCAGCGCGCGTTCGCCATGTAGGCGGCGATGGTGCCGAAGACCCAGCCGATGGCCTTGGCCGCGGAGCGGTGCAGGCCGAGCGCGATTAGCAGCATGGTCAGCCCGTAGTCCAAGGCAGCGGTGAAAACGCCCACCGCGATGAAGCGCCCCAGCTGCTGTTTCAGGGATCCGCGTTGGACTTCGGTATTCTCCGGCATGTCATTCACGGGTCACTAGCCTACCGCCTGCGCCCCGCGGCCTTGATGATCAGCGCCGCAGCAGCGCGCGGTAGATATCCAGGCGCTCGACCGGGGAGGCCTTCTTCTCCCCCAGCCCGCCAATCTCCGCCAGGGCGCTCAGCGAGGCCTCGCACTCGTGGCGGGCCTGGTCGGCGGCGAGCTCGGAGCCGTCGTCATCGACCCAGCCCAGGGCGTTCATGGTGGTCTCGATGACGCTGTCGGTGACCTCGGGCCCGGACAGGCAGGCCAGCCCCAGCACCGTCGACCAGAAGGCGTCCTTGCCCTGGGAGGTCACCTCCCGCGGCAGGCTCGCCAGCACCCGCTGCGCCTGGGGGCTGATATCCCCCTCGCGCTCCAAGTCGAGCGCCTGCAGCAGCGGCACGAAATCATAAAGCCGGGTGCGCTCGACTATCTGGCGCACCTCGTCGGTGACCAGCTCCAGGACCTCGTCGATGGTGTCCTGCCCGGTCAGCGCCGCATTGACCGCGGTTAGGTTGAAGCTCGAGCCCGGGAAGGAACCCGATCCGCCCACGCACAGCGCCCGGGGCGATCCCGCGTCGCGCGGGTAAATATCGGCGACCACCAGGGAAAAGTCCCACAGCCCCCAGGTGTAGTCCACCTGCGAGCCCACGCGCCACAGGAACTCCGAGACCTGGTGGGTGGGATCGATGCGCTTGCCGCGGGCGTCGTGGTGCTCGAAGAAGTGCCAGGGCGAGTCCTCGTCCGGCAGGTCGAAGCAGACGGTGAGGACGTCGTGGAGGTCGTGGAAGGACAGGGCGTCGTTCAGCCCGATCTGGCGGTGGACCTCCGCGTCGGCGCGCACGTTGGAGACCTGGCAGATGACGGTCAGCGGCTCGCGCGCAAGGCGCACCAGCTGATCCCCGCGGCCGCGGGCGGCGCGGATATCGGTGACGCTGGCCATCTCTGACATAGGCCCCAGCGTAGCGCTTTCGCCGCTAGCTAACCGTTGCCCCAGTTGAGACGGACCTTAATCCGCGCGGCGGGCGATCTCCCGGGCCTCTGCCTCGCTGACCACGAAGGTCAACCCCGCCCCGATGGCCCCCAGCAGCGTCCACGGCTTGCTGACCCCGCGCTTGCGCAGCCAGCCGACCACCCGGCGGGTGACCGCGATGTCCAGCGCCGCGCCGAGGGCGAAGACCGCCACGCCGGCCACGATGGACCACGCGGGCAGGGTCGGGGCGTCGTCCGGGACCTGGCCGAACTCCTCGTCGTCTTCGTCCTGGGCGTTCAGGTAGCCCACCAGGCCCAAAAAGCCGGCGGCGGACAGGGCGTAGGCGCCGATGAGCACGGTGCGGTTTTTGATCCAGTCCGGGTAGGAAGTCACCACGCCGATGATCGCCGATTGGGCGATCCTTCCGGCGAGCGTGTCATCCAGGGCGTAGTTGTCAGTATTGTCTGCGCTGACCGTGGTTTCGGTCCGTTCGCGGTCGGTAGAAGTCATGACACCACTGTAGGCAGGGCTAGAATTGGGCGCATGTATTCTTCGGATCCGCAACACCTCACCCCGGCGCAGCAGGCGGCGAAAGACCAGACCCACGAAGACGACCACCGCCACGGCCACTTTCTGGCCACCGAGCACACCAACCTTCCCTTCGACGGGTTCATGACGCGGCTGATGGCCCAGGAGCTGCCGATGTTGGACTCGGCCTCCCGCACCCGGGTCATGGAGATCATCAAGGCCTACGACGGCCCGGTCATCTGCGCCCAGGAGGAGCTTCCCGCCGAGATCCGCGAGCTCATGGATCTCTAGGCTTCCTTCCCGAAAAGATAGAAACCGGGCACAAATAATACGGTTGTACTGCCCGTTTTGTTCCGAATATCACGAACTCGCCGCGCTGGCTTTCACACCTATACCGATCGGCACTAGGTAGGCTAGGGCATTGAACTATCCGTCAAGCAAAGAGTTGAAAGATGGAATTACACACCACTGAGAAGTCTCTCCACGGCTGGGGCCGCACCTCGCCGACCACCGCGCACGTGCTGTCCACCCCGGATGTAGATGTCATCAAGAACGCGGTCGCACAGGTTGCGGACGCCAACGCCGACGCCCCGCAGCACCTGCGCCGCGGCGTCATCGCCCGCGGCATGGGCCGCTCCTACGGCGACCCGGCCCAAAACGGTGGCGGCCTCGTCATCGACATGCAGGCACTGAACCAGATCCATTCCATCGATCCTGACAGCGCCATCGTGGACGTCGACGGCGGCGTCACCCTGGACCAGCTGATGAAGGCCGCCCTGCCGTTCGGCCTGTGGGTCCCGGTCCTGCCGGGCACCCGCCAGGTGACCATCGGCGGCGCCATCGGCCCGGACATCCACGGCAAGAACCACCACTCCGCCGGCTCCTTCGGTGACCACGTGGTCTCCATGGAACTGCTGGTGGCCGACGGCCGCGTGCTCCACCTGGAGCCGGAGGGCAGCTCCGATGACCCGGACGGCACCCTGTTCTGGGCCACCGTCGGCGGCATGGGCCTGACCGGCATCATCCTGCGCGCGCAGATCCGCATGACCAAGACGGAGACCGCCTACTTCATCGCGGACACGGACCGCACCGAGAACCTGGAAGAGACCATCGCCTTCCACTCGGACGGCTCGGAGAAGAACTACACCTACTCCTCCGCCTGGTTCGACGTCATCTCCCCGGAGCCGAAGCTGGGCCGCTCCACCATCTCCCGCGGCAGCCTGGCCACGCTGGACCAGCTCAAGGAATTCGCGCCGAAGCTGGCGCAGGATCCGCTGAAGTTCAACGCGCCGCAGCTGATGACCGTGCCGGACATCTTCCCGTCCTGGACCATGAACAAGCTGACGCTGTCCGCCATCGGTGAGGCCTACTACCTGATGGGCGCTCCCGCCCGGAACCAGGTCAAGAACCTCACGCAGTTCTACCAGCCGCTGGATCTCATCGGCGAATGGAACCGCGGCTACGGCTCCAAGGGCTTTTTGCAGTACCAGTTCGTGGTCCCCATGGACGCGGTCGAGCCGTTCAAGGAGATCATCCGGGACATGCAGCGTTCCGGCCACTACTCCGCGCTGAACGTCTTCAAGCTCTTCGGCGAAGGCAACCGCGCGCCGCTGTCCTACCCGATGCCGGGCTGGAACGTCTGCGTGGACTTCCCCATCCGCGAGGGCCTGGGCTCCTTCCTGGACGACCTGGACCGCCGCGTTATGGAATTCGGCGGCCGCCTCTACCTGGCCAAGGAGTCGCGTACCTCGGCGGAGAACTTCCACCGCATGTACCCCGGCCTGGAGGGCTGGCTGAAAACCCGCAACGAAATCGACCCGACCGGCGTCTTTGCCTCCGATATGTCGCGGCGCCTCGAGCTGCACTAAGAAAGGACACTCATGCTTAACGCAGTAGGCCAAGCACAACACATTCTCCTGCTCGGCGGCACCAGCGAAATCGGCCTGGGCATCGTCGAAGAATTCCTGGACCGCGGCCCGGCCAAGGTCACCCTGGCGGCCCGCCCGGGCTCCCAGCACTTGGAGGCCGCCCGCGCGGAGCTGGCCCACAAGGGCGCGGACGTGGAGGTCATCGAATTCGACGCCACCGACTTCGACTCCCACCCGGCGGTTATCGATGCCGCCTTCGCCCGCGGCGACGTCGACGTCGCCATCGTTTCCTTCGGCACCCTGGGCGATCAGGAACAGCTGTGGCAGGACCAGGCCAAGGCCGTGGCTTCTGCCCAGGTCAACTACACCGCGCCGGTCTCCGTCGGCGTGCTGCTGGGCGAGCGGTTCAAGGCGCAGGGCCACGGCACCATCGTGGCGCTGTCCTCGGTGGCCGGCATGCGCGTGCGCCGCTCCAACTTCGTCTACGGCGCCTCCAAGGCCGGCCTGGACGGCTTCTACGTCAACCTGGGCGAGGCCCTGCGCGGCGACGGCGTCAACGTGCTGGTGGTCCGCCCCGGCCAGGTCCGCACCCGCATGTCCGCCGAAGCTGGCGATGCCCCGCTGACCGTCAACGTCTCCGACGTCGCGAAGGACACCGTGCAGGCGGTCCTCGACGGCAAGCAGTCCATCTTCGTCCACCCGCTGTTCAAGTACGTGAGCTTGGCCTTCAAGTTCATCCCGCAGCCGGTTTTCCGGAAGCTGCCGTTCTAAATCGGTTCGCCGGTTGAGTCATAGGCCCCGGAGCTTTCGTTCCGGGGCAGCTGGCGACATTCCTGTTCCTCGGCATCGCCGAAACGGCTGACGTAGAGGCCCGCATCGCGCTGGGCCTCTTTTTCTGTCTGGCCGTTGCCAATCACCGTGCCCACAACGCGCGTGTCACCGGCCGCTCCCGGGCCTTCCACCGCGCATTCGACGGTCACTCCCACCTTCTGGGCGGGCACCGACTCCGACTCATCTTCGCCAAAGGACTGGCCGACCACGGGGACGGCGATAGCCACCGCCGCGACCGCGCCCGCCGCTGCGACTGCGTATCCTCGCTTCATAGTTTCTCTCTAGTTCTGATCACGGTAACCGCGTATCACCGTACCTAAGATCCCTGGTGCTGTATAGCGACGTACGCAGCCTCGTCCAGTATCCCCGTTCGCAGCGTGCGCTATGAGGAACGAGCCGCGCTATATGAGAAACTAGAGAGCATGTCCACTGAGTCCACCGTGACAACTCCTTCCGCACCTGCCTCCGCCCGGCCGCTGTCCCAGTTCGGCGATCACCGCGATGAGCTCGGCCGTGGGCCGGCGCTGCTGGCCATCCTGCTCGCCGCGCTGGGCGGCGGGCTGGTCACCCTGGCCGGCTGGGCAGTCTTCCGCTCGGTGTCCCTGCCGGCGTTTTCGACCTCGATGGTCACGCGCGCGTTGGCCACGGTAGGTATTGTCGCCACGCTGGTGGTGGTAGGCGTCCTGCTGTTTTTCTGGATCCGGGACGAGCACTCGGCCGGCCCGCGCCCGCGCTGGCGCGCCTGGCTGACCACCGTCGTGTCCTACCTTTCCCCGGCGCTGCTGGTGCTGTCCTCCATCGGCTTGCCGCTGTCGGCCAGCCGCCTGTGGCTGGCCGGCATCCAGGTCGACCAGGTCTTCCGCACGCAGTTCCTGACGCGGATGGCGGATACCGCCACGCACGCGGACATGAACTACCTGGATCTGCCCACCTTCTACCCGATGGGCTGGTTCTGGTTGGGCGGGCGCCTGGCCAACGTGCTGGGCATTCCCGGCTGGGAGGTCTTCCAGCCCTGGGCGCTAATCTCCCTGGCCATGTGCGGGTGCCTCCTGGTGCCTCTGTGGCAGCGCCTGGTCGGCTCCCTGCCCGTAGCCACCGCTATCGCGCTGACCACCACGGCCGTGACGCTGACCATTGCCGCCGAAGAGCCCTATTCCGCCGTCATCGCGATGGGCGTGCCGGCGGCGGCCTTCCTGTGCTCCCGGGCCTTCCACGGCTCCTGGCTGTCCACGCTAGGCCTGGCGCTCTTCCTGGGCGCTTCGGCCTCCTTCTACACCCTGTTCACCGGCGCGATCTCCCTGACCGTCGTCAGCTTCGTGGCCATCATTACCGCGGTGCTGGAGCGGCGCTGGGAGCCCATCGTGCGCCTGATCTGCATCGGAGTCGGCTCGCTGGCCCTGGCCGCCATCTGCTGGGGCCCGTACGTCCTCGGCGTGCTGCGCTCCGATGTCCCCATCAACTCCACCGCGCAGCACTACCTGCCGGAAGAGGGCACGCAGATCCCGGTGCCCTTCCTGGCCCCGACCATCATCGGGCTGCTCTGCCTCATCGGCCTGGTGTACCTGTTCCTGCGCCAGAACAACCGCGACATCCGGACCCTGGGCTGGGCGCTCGGCGGCGCCTACCTGTGGATCGCGGCATCGATGGTGCTGACCCTGCTGGGCAGCACGCTGCTCGGCTTCCGCCTGGAAATCCTCGTGGTCCTCATCATGGCCACCGCCGGCGTCCTGGCGCTGGCCGAGGTGCGCATGCACGGCATCGACAAGCTCTGGCCGCAGGGCTTTAGCCCCGCCACCAACCGCCGCATCACCGCCGCGTTCATGGCCGTGTTAGTGCTGGGCGGGGTCTTTTACGCCCAGCGCATTCCCGAGGAAAACGAGTCCGCCATCGATCACGCCTACACGGACACCGACGGCTACGGCGAGCGCGCCGACCGCTACACCAGCGACTCCTCCGGCCACTACCAGGAGATCCAGCGCTTCCTGGAAGACCACGGGGTAGTGCCCAACGAATCCGTGATGCTCACCGACGAAAAGCTGTTCATGGCCTACCACCCCTACTGGGGCTTTAACGCCTTCACCTCGCACTACGCCAACCCGCTGGGCCAGTTCGACGCCCGCAACGAGCAGATCGAGACCTGGGCCAACGACTCCTGGGACCAGACCCCGGAGGAGTTCCTCGACGCCCTGGACTCGGCCCCCTGGCGCGGGCCGGACGCCATGCTCTTCCGCGGCAGCCTGGAAGACTCCGCCGACGGCTTCAAGACCCACCTGGCCGAGGACATCTACCCGAACCAGCCGAACGTGCGCTACCGGGCCGTCTTCTTCGACTCCGAGGTCTTCGACGAGGCGCACTGGGCGATGGAACAGGTCGGCCCCTTCGTGGTCGCCGTCCGCACGGATTAGCCGGCGGAAGGTATGCCGCGACATGGAGTTTTAGCCGCGGTGCCGTAAACTATTCGCCGTGTCAGATAGCCTCGCAACTCCGTATACGCCAGCCGAACCCACCAGCCACGGCTCCCCCGCCCCCGGGTGGCTCCGTCTTAGCGCCATCGTGGCGGGCCTGGTGGGCTTCGTGCTGTTTATCGCCACGCCGCTGCTGCCGGTCAACCAGGTCCAGTCCTCGTTCAGCTGGCCCAGCGACGACTCGCTGAACTCGGTCAACGCGCCGCTCATTTCCTTGGCGCCGGAACAGCTGGAGGCCGATATCCCGGTCTCCGCTATCGACCAACTGCGCGAGGGGCAGACCCAGCTCTTCGGCACGCTGCCGGCCTCCTCCAAGGAGGCCACCGACCGCGGCCTCTTCGTCAACGCGGGCGACTTCGGCCTGTCGGTCAGCTCCCTGAACGAGGTCGTGCTCTCCCTGACCCCGGATCAGATGGAGCGCCTGGACGACAAGGACGTCATCCACATCTCCTCGACCGAGGACGAGACCACCGTCAAGGTGGGCCCGTTCTCCCAGTCGATCGATGACGACGACCTGCGCCCGCAGGTCACCGGCGCCTACTCGGAGATCGAAGACACCCCGGAAAACCTCGCCCAGCTGCGCGCGGACGGGCTCGACGTCCAGGTCGAGATCAACTCGCGGTTTACCTCTTCGCCCACCCTGATCAAGTCGCTGGCCATGTGGGGCGGCCTCGCGATGGTGCTGGTCAGCCTGTTCACGCTGTGGCGCATCGACCGCTTGGACGGCAAGCGCCCGGGCTTCGTGCCGGAGTCCTGGAAGAAGATCCGCCCGCTGGACGGCGTGGTCGCCGCGGTGCTGGTCTTCTGGCATATCTTCGGCGCCAACACCTCCGACGACGGCTTCATCCTGACCATGGGGCGGGTCTCGGAGAACGCGGACTACATGGCCAACTACTACCGCTGGTACGGCGTGCCGGAGTCACCGTTCGGTTCCCCGTACTACGACCTGGTGGCCTTCCTGTCCCAGATTTCCGCGACCTCGGTCTTCATGCGCCTGCCCGCGCTGGTCTCCGCGTTTCTCATCTGGTTCATCCTCTCGCGCGAACTGCTCCCCCGCTTCGGCGAGCTGATTGACTCGCGCCGCGTGGCCCACTGGACCGCGGCGTTGATGTTCCTGGCTTTCTGGCTGCCGTACAACAACGGTGTCCGCCCGGAACCGGTCATCGCGCTCGGCGTGATTTTCACCTGGGCCTCCTTTGAGCGCGCCATCGCCACGCGCCGTCTGCTGCCCGCGGCCGTGGGCACCATCGCCGCCACGCTGACCCTGGGCGCGGGCCCGACCGGCCTGTTCGCCGTCGGCGTTTTCCTGGTCTGCCTGCCGCAGCTGTTCAAGATCATGCGCGAGCGCCTGCCGCTGCTGGGCGGCGGGGCCACCGGCTGGCTGAGCATGATCGCTCCCTTCCTGGCCTCCGGCACGGCAATCTTCGTGGCCGTCTTCGGCGACCAGACCCTGGCCGCGGTGATGGAGTCCATCCGCGTGCGCTCCGAGGTCGGCCCGGCGCTGCCGTGGTACTCCGAGTACGTGCGCTACTCCACGCTGTTCCAGCAGTCCGTGGACGGCTCCATGACCCGCCGCTTCGCCATGTTCACCATGCTGTTCTGCCTGGTGCTCATCATCTACGCCTACATCAAGGACCACCGCGTGGCGGGCGCGCCGCAGGACATCACCCGGCGCCTGTTGCTCATCGTGGCCATGTCCATGTTCTTCCTGCTGTTCACCCCGACCAAGTGGACCCACCACTTCGGCATCTACGCCGGGGTGGCCGGCGTCATCGCCGCGCTCGGTGCGGTGGTCTTGTCTCAGATCGCGCTGAAGTCGCCGCGGGCGAGGACCTTCTCCCTGGCCGCTGTGGTTATCCTGCTGGCCTTCTCCACCGCCGGCTGGAATGCCTGGTGGTATGTCTCCTCCTTCGGCGTGCCGTGGTGGGACCGCACCATCCAGTTCCGGGCCATCGAGGCCAACACCGTGCTGCTGGCCATCGGGCTGATCCTCGTAGGCATAGGCATCTGGCAGTCCTTCCGCCACAACTCGCGCAAGGCGAAGGCCGAGGCCGCCGGCGCCACCGACGAATTCGCACGCCAAGAGGCCGCCCGGGTGTCCCGCTGGGCCGGGGTCATGTCGGCGCCTATCGCGCTGGCCTGCGCGTTCATCGTGGGTATCTCCGTGGCCTCCTTCGCCAAGGCCTATGTCGACCAGTACCCGGCCTACAGCGTGGGCAAGGGCAACACCCAGGCCCTGGCGGGCAAGACCTGCTCGCTGTCGGATGAAGCCATGATCGAGACCAATACCAACGACGCCTTCCTGGCCCCGATAGACGGCGACTTGGGTGACTCCTTAACCGATCCGGACAAGGACAACTACGGTTTCGACCCCAACGGCATCCCGGAGGATATCGAGCCGGAGGCGCAGAACTCCGCGTCGGTCGGCGCTATCGGTGACTCCGGCTCGGCCGGTTCCGCCGCCTCCGGCGGCAACCGTTCCGCCGGCGGGGACGTCTCCGACTCGGACGCTACCGGTTCCGACGACTCCGAGGACTCCAGCCACAAGGACTCCGCCAGCAAGGCGGCCGAGGAATCCGGCGCCTCCGAGGGCGGTTCCCGCGACACCACGGGCGTCAACGGCTCGGTCAAGCACCTGCCGTTCAACTTCGACTACCACCAGGTACCGGTCTTAGGCTCCTACAACGAAGGCCAGAACTCGACCGCGAAACTGACCACCAAGTGGTTTAACCTGCCCGAGGAGAAGGAAAACTCCCCGCTGATCACCGTCGGCGTGGCCGGCAAGATCCACCACCACGACGTCAACGGCGTGGAGCAGGAGGGCATGGACGTCACCCTCGAATACGGCACCGCGGACGAGACCGGGCGCGTCTCCAACACCGGCGAGGTTGAGATGATGGACGTCGGCGCCACCCCGAAGTGGCGCAACCTGCGCTACCCGCTGGCCGACATCCCGGACGAGGCCAACGTCGTGCGCATCGTCGCCGTGGACGACTCCACTAACGAGGACGACTGGGTCGCCGTGACCCCGCCCCGCGTGCCGGAGCTGACCAGCATGACCTCGCGCTTCGACAGCTCCCGCCCGGCCCTGCTGGACTGGTCCACCGCCTTGCAGTTCCCCTGCCAGCGCACCTTCGACCACTACGCCGGCGTGACCGAGATTCCGGAATTCCGCATCCTGCCGGACGCTCCGGCGCAGACCTCCCTGACCGACTTCCAGTCCTTCAGCGGCGGCGGCGCCATGTCCACCTCGGAGGCCGTGAACTACTCCTACGAAATCCCCAGCTACCTCAACAATGATTGGGACCGCGACTGGGGCTCCATCTACAAATACGAGTTGCGCACCAACTCCGAGGGCATCGCCCCGGACAAGGCCGATATCAATCTGGAAGACATCACCCGCTCCGGCTGGTGGAAGAACTCCGAGATGAACGTCCGCCCCGAGGGCGAAGAATAGACCTCCGCACCCGCCTCAGCTAAAAACCGGCTGAGGCGGGTTATTTCTGGAAACGCTTAGTCAGGACATAAACCCCCATGGCCGCAGCGTAGGATACCGCCACGAGCACCACCGAGCGCTCCACGGAAGCAAACCCATCGAAGGTAACCCCACCGATGGAAAAGACCAGCATGAAGGCGAGTAAGGCGTTGAAATATGGGGTCATGTGCTGTCCTCCTGCTGTGGCTTAGTCAATGAACAAGGGCCAGCGTAGCAGAGGCATGAATTTGCTATCGAAAACTATTTCGAAGTAAAACGCCCGGGTGTCCAGCGCTTTTTCTACACTCTTTTCATCTTTACTGTCTCATCTAGGGAGGACCCATGAAGAGAGTCTTCACCCTTGTTCTACTGTCCGCCACGGCCCTTAGCGCTGCTGCCTGCTCGAGCGAGGAGCAAACAGACAACGCTGGGGAGACGATCTCCGCCGCAGCGCCCAGTACCACAAATGCCCCGGCCAACGAGTCCCAGACAATCGAGTTTGGCACTCCCTTCGAGACCTCCTCGCTGCCCGACAACGAGGCCTATCTCACCATCACCGACGCCACCGTGGGCGAGGAGTGCCACTACGGCACCTACGGGGTTCCCGAGCAGGACGATCTCGCCTCGGGCAAGCAATACCTGCAGGTGTGGGGAGAATTCGACGTCCAGAAGCTGGACAACCCCATGAGCGCTAATGGCGCGATGCTCAAGGGGCCGGAAATCATCGACGACGAGGGCTTCACCCAGGAAGCCGACTTCGCCGTCGACTGCCAGATGGCCACGGACGGCGCGGAAGATTGGTTCGTCATCCGGCACGGGGGCGAGAAGTCCCGCATCTACGGGGCCTTCGTCATCCCGAACAACGCGAAGCAGGTGAAACTCTATGGTCGGACCATGGATGTCGCACCTGCTACCCAGGAAAGCTAATTGCGTTAGCTCACCCCGCGGAGAAACTCCGCAACGTCACGGATGCGCTGACGCATGACAGTCGGGGTCTGGAAGCGGTGCCGCCCGGCGTAGTCCCGGGTGGTGATGTGGCTGCCTTTAACGTCCGGGTGGGCGGCGACCTCGTCCTGGCGGGCGAGCTGGAGGAAGGTTGACGGCCAGCTCTCCGGGTCGGGGAGCTCGTGCCCTGCGCGCAGCTCGTCCGGCAGGGCCGCCAGGGCGCCGAAGTCCGGGAAGGTGAGCACGAGGGCATCGGCAAGCGGGGCGGCGAGTGCGGCCAGTGCGGCGCCGGAGGAATAACCCCAGACCACGACCTTGTCCGCGCCCTGGTCGCGGCAGTACTCGACCGCCTTGGCTACCGCCTCGAGCATCTGCCCGACCGAGTGTTGCGGCACCAGCGGGTAGTCCAGGTCCACCGCGTGAGCCCCGCTCAGCCCGACCGCGGCGGCGACCTCCGGGCGCCACTGCATGTCCAGGGCGCTACCGGAACCGCGCCACCAGCCGCCCGAGTGCAGGCTGACCACCCAGGTGCCCGAATGCGCGGTCTCCTGGGTGGAGGAGAACTGGCAGGCGGGGAGCTCGGGCAGGTCGGTCTGCTCCACGTCGCGGGTAAAAGCCACGCCCGGCAGGCTGTGGTCCACCCCGGTGCCCAGGACCATCATGGCCGCGTGGGTGACGCGGTCGGGCAGCTGAGCGCAGTAGTTGTCCGCCGGGGCCGGATCCCCCGCCCCGCCCTTCCACGGCGGGGTGAAGTCCGGCAGCTCGTAGTGGGCGTCGATATAGGAGGCCAGCTGTTCGAGCTGGGCGTCGTCGTCCAGCTGCCGGTCCTGGCCGCCGATGAACCATTCTTGGCCCTCGTCCAGGGGGCGCGCGTTATCCGGAGTGCTCATAACTACCAGATGGTCACGCGCTGCTCGGGGGCGACGTACATCAGGGAATCGGCCGGCACGTCGAAGGCTTCGTAGAGCTCCGCGACGTTGGCGGCGATCAGGTTACAGCGGAACTCCGCCGGGGAGTGCGGATCAATGGCCAGGTACTGGGTGGCCATCTCCGGGCGGATGGCGGTACGCCAGACTCGCGCCCAGGCCAGGAACAGGCGCTGCAGGCCGGAGTAGTTCTGCTCGTAGAGCTCCGGCTCGGCGCCATCGACCTCGAAGGGGGCGAGTTTCTCGTGCGGATCGATGCCCTTGTCGCGGCAGTAGTTTTGGTAGGCCACCACGGCGATGCCCAGGCCGCCCAGGTCGCCGATGTTCTCCCCCAGGGTGAACTTGCCGTTGACGCCGGAGGACTCGATCCCGTTGTCCTTGAGCACCGTGGGCACCTGGCCGTCGAACTGCTCCACCAGCTGGGCGGTGAGCTTCTCAAACGCGGCGCGGTCCTCATCCGTCCACCAGGAGTTCAGGTTGCCCAGGCCGTCGTACTGCGAGCCCTGGTCGTCGAAGCCGTGGCCGATCTCGTGGCCGATGACCGCGCCGATAGCGCCGAAGTTCTCCGCGGCGTCCGCCTCCGGGTTGTAGAACGGCGGGCGCAGGATGGCCGCCGGGAAGGTGATGTCGTTGACCACCGGGTTGTAGAAAGCGTTCACGGTCTGCGGGGTGGTGACCCACTCGTCGCGGTCGGCCGGCTTGCCCACCTTGGACAGCTCGTAGTCGTGGGAGAAGGCCGCGCCGCGCCGCGCGTTGTCCACCAGGTCGGCGCCCGCGGGGCTAAAGCTTAAGTCCCCGTAGTCGCGCCAGGTATCCGGGTAGCCGATCTTCGCCTTGAACTGGCCCAGCTTCTCCAGCGCCCGCTCGCGGGTGGCCGGGGTCATCCACTCCAGGGTGCTAATCCGCTCGCGGTAGGCGGCAATCAGGTAGTCCACCAGCTCGTCCATCTCCCGCTTGGAGGAGGCCGGGAAGTGCTTGTCCACGAAGGCGCGGCCGATCTCCTGCCCCACGAAGCTCTCCGCCAGGCCCACCGCGCGCTTCCAGCGGTCGCGCTGCTGGGTGGCCCCGGACAGGCGGGTGCCGTAGAACTCGAAGTTCTTCGCCCCCACCTTCTCCGGCAGCAGGGCGGCGCGGGAGAGCAGGATGTGCCAGGTGGCCCACAGCTGCCAGTCGGCGATCCGGTCCTCGGTAAACAGGCCGGCCAGGTGGTCGAAGTAGGACGGCATCATGGAGACCACGCGGCCGTCCTTGATTCCCCCGGCGCGCACGATGGTCTGCGCCACGCGGGGCACGTCCTTTAGCTCAACCGGGTTGTAGGTCTCCACCGCGTTGCGGGTGGCGACCACGTCCCAGTGGCCGGCGGCGATGTCGGTCTCCAACTGCACCACGCGCTGCGCGGCGACCTCCGCGCCCAGACCGAAGAGGCGGGCCGGATCCAAAAAGCCCAGCATCTGCGCCACGTGCTCGGTGTAGGCGCGCAGGGTGTCCGCGTGCGCCTCCTCGCGGTAGTAGGCCTCGTCCGGCAGGCCCAGGCCCGACTGGATGAGGTAAGGGACGGCGTCCTCGGAGCCGGAATCCTTTTCCACCCAGAAGGTCACCGGGGCGCCCACGCCCTCGCGCTCGAGCTGGCCCAGGACTTCCGCCAGGGCGTCCATGTCCTCGACGGCCAGGCGGTCTAGGTCCTTATCCAACGGGGCGAGGCCGGCGCCGTTGACGCCGTCGACGTCCATGAAGGAGGCGTAAAGCGCGCCCGGGCGGGAGTCATCGCTTTGCACGATCTCGTGCACCATCTCCTCGGCCTCATCGCGCAGGCCGTGGAACGTACCGTCCACGCCGCGATCGTCCGGGATGACGTGTGCGTCGAGCCAAGGTCCATTGACAAACTGGTAAAGGTCTTTCATACCCACCCAGCTTAGGCGAGTTAGCAGACTCGCGACGACCCCATCTGCGCTACCGCCCGGTTGACGGCCCCGCACGCCTGCGCGGCCGGTTCCACGCGGCGCACGTCGGCGGTGTGCTCGCCGGCCGTGCCGAAGGTGTGCGCTGCGACGGTGAAACCGTGCCCGTGGGAAACGCTAGCGTGGATGTGTCGGCTGTCGGACCAGCCGAATTTCGTGCCTTCCATGCCCGGCAACGTGGCGGTGCCGAAGTCCTGGCGGTAGCCGTCGGCCGCCACCGGCGCAGCAGTGTTCATGCCCCGAAACAGCGGCGCCGCCGCCGGGTCGCCGTGGATGGCGTCGATGAACCTGGCCATGTTTTCCGTCGACGTCACGGAGTTGCCCCAGTAGCCGTTGCGGTGCGTGGCATGCAGGCGGAACTGGCGGGCCACGCCGTCGATGGCCTGCGGGTAGCGGGCGTCTAGGTCCGTGGCGATGCCGTCGTGGCTGACCCGGATCATCTCTTCCACCTGCGCCTTGTCCGCCGCGGCGCCGTGCTTGAGCACCCAGTAGCCCAGGTACAGCTTGGCCAGCGACAGCGCCGGCCGGGACTCGTTGGCGTTCGGCGTGGCGATGCTCCAGCCGCTGGCGTGCCGGACCGTGACCTGGGTGCGCTCCGGCACACCTGTCAAAGACGGCGCGGCGTGGGCGACGGCGGGGCTGGCGATCGCTGCGATAATCACCGCAGCGCAGGGGACGGAATAGCGCATGCCCTGATATTAATACGCGGCCGGCGGGAAATACAGGGTTGCTTAAGAACCCATCTCCACGAGCAGCACCCCGCCGATAATCAGCGCCACGCCCAGGGATTTCAGCCAGGTGAAAGGCTCTTTGAAAAAGAGGAAGGACAGCACCGCCGTCAACGCCACGCCTACCGCGGACCAGATCCCGTAGGCCACGCCTAGGGCCATTCCCTCCAGCAGGGCCAGGGACAAAAAGACATAGGCCGCGAGGTAGCCCGCGATGACGGCCAACAGCCACCAGCGCCCGCCGCGCACCGCGGACATCCGCAGGCTCATCGTGCCGGCGACCTCGCAGAGCACCGCGAGGATGATATACGCCCAGCTCATACGGTACCCACCTCCACGGGGGCCGGTTGCGGGCGCGGCCTGGCGCCCATCTCCACGCAGGCGACGCCGGCCACGATGAGCGCCATTCCGGTAATCTTCAACCAGGTCAGCGTCTCCCCGAACAACACCGCCGACAGCGCGGCGGTGGCCACTACCCCGCCGGCGGCCCACATGCCGTAGGCCACCCCGATGGCCATGCCCAGCTTGAGGACCCTATGCAGCAGCGCGAAGGCCGCCGCGTAGCCGGCCACCACCACCGCGTAGACCCACGGATGATCCAGGGCTATTTTCAGTCCTAAGGTGGCGACCACCTCGCTGGCAATCGCCAGCAGGAGGAAAAACCCAGCGCGCAAACACTCAACCCCTTTGCCAGATGGACTGTAATTCTTCAGCGGCGATACCGCACTGCCGCATATCCACTCTACCTGCGGAAAACGCGATTCCTTCCGCCTGCCAGTGGGCCCGCGCGCGGTCCGGATCGTGGCAGGTGCCGTCGGCGCGCACCACGCGCCACCACGGCAACTGCGCGCCATGCCGGCTCAAGAACCAGCCGACGTAGCGGGCGCCTACGCCGGCGACCTTGCCCACCTCGCCATAGGAGGTGACGTTGCCGGCCGGGATGGCCGCGCAGACGCTGCGGACCGTCTCTTTCACTTAGCCGCCGAGGTTGAGCACGTCGTCGGACTCGCGCGGCTCTTCCTCCGGCGCCGGCGGGGTCTCGACCAGGGTAACCGTCGCGCCGGTGGCATCGGCCAGCAGGCACATGCGGCCGAACGGGGACTCTTCGGCCGGCCGGATGACCTCCCCGCCGTGGGCCTGCGCCTGCTCCACCGCGGCGTCGAGGTCCGCGACTCCCAGGAAGGTCTGCCAGAAGCTATTGACCTGGTCCGGGAACTGTCCCTGCGCGTTCCAGAAGCCGGCAAAGGCCGCGCCCTCGGCCTCCGCGGTGGCGTATTCGATCTCCCCTGCGCTGCCCGGGCTGGTGCGCAGCTCCCAGTCGAAGAGCTCGCCGTAGAAGTCGAGCGCCGCGGAGAAATCCCGCGTGACGCTCAGCTCGTGCCAGACCGCGCAGCCGGGCTCGCCGCCGGCGGTAAAGCTGGTGGGTGCCGCGGGCTGGATCAGCCCGAAGAGGCCACCGGTGGGATCCACCAGCAGCGCCATCTGCCCGCGCTCGATGGAGCGCGGATCCGCCATCACCTTGCCGCCGAGGCGCTCCGCGCGCTCGCAGTCGGCCGCGATATCCGCCGACAGGAAATGCGTGACCCAGGTATCCGGGGTCTGGGCGCCTTCCGGCTGCGGGATAAACCCGCCGATCGGCAGCCCCTTGACCGTCACGGTCTGGTAACCGCCCGGCTCGCCCTCGATGTCCCAGCCCAGCACGGAGCGGTAAAACTCCGCCGAGGCCGGATGGTCTGCGGTGGTCAAGTCGATCCAGAAGGGCAGGCCTACCTCGGCCTCGAATGCTGGCATCTACAGGTTCCTCCACTTCTCGGGGTCAAAATCATCATCGGCCGTGGCCTCGTCGAAAAAGTCGTCGTCCGCGTCGTCGGCTTGGCCCACCACGAAGACGGCGTCGGCTACCTGCACCCGGTCGCCGGGCACGATCTTCTCGCCGCGCGTCTGGCACACCGAACCGTTAACGGTGACCTCGCCGGCGGCGATGAGCTCCTTGGCCTCGCCGCCGGTAGCCACCGCGCTGGCGAGCTTGAGGAACTGGCCAATCTTGATGGACTCGCCCGCAATGGGCACTAGAATTTCCGCCATGCGGACCAGTCTACCGCTGGGGTTTCAGCGTCACCGCGGTGCCCGAGGCCGTGACCATCAGCATGTTGTTGGACGTGCCCAGCACCGTGTAGTCGAAGGCGATGCCGATCATCGCGTCCGCGCCCAGCTCCTGGCCGCGGTTCCACAGCTCGTTCAGGGCGGACTCGCGGGCCCGCACGGCCTCTTCCTCGTAGCCGGCGGAGCGCCCGCCAGTGATGTTGCGGATGCCCGCGCCGAAGTCCTTCAAGAAATTGATGCCGGAAACCGTCTCGCCGGCGATGACCCGCAGGTACGTGTCGATCTCGCGGCCTTCTACTGTGTTCGTCGTCGTGAAAATCATGCCTTTAGGCTACCCCGATTGCCCCGCGCACACCTTCGTAGAGGATGAACGCGGCCAGGAGCAGGAAGACCACGCCCGAGAAGAGATCCACCCACGAGGAGTGGCGCGACATCCAGCGCGAAAACGCCCGCACGGTCAGCGCGACGGCGCCGAAAAGCGCCAGGGACTCGCCCACCAGCAACACCACCAGCAGCACCGACCAGCCCAGGCTCATGCCCGGCTCTAAGAAATTGGAGAAGACCGCGCCGAAGAAGATGACGACCTTCGGGTTCGACAGATCGCAGATGAAACCCATCCGGTAAGCCTTGCCGGCAGTGATCCACACCCGCGGCGCCGAATCCGGGTTGTCCTCTTGGAAGGTCTCCGTCTGCACCACGCGGGCGGGCACGCGGCGCTGCGCCAGCCCGGACTTGATAGCGCTGTAGGCCATCCACAGCAGGTAGGTACCGCCCAGCAGCTGAAGCGTGATGAGAATCCCCGGGTGCGAGTCGATCAGGGCGGACAGGCCCGCCAGCGAGGCCACCACCCAGAGCAGCAGGCCGGTGGAGCTGCCCAGGGCCGCCCACAGCCCCGCCCGGGTGGAGCGGGACCCCAGCCGGATGATCTGGATGACGTCGGGCCCCGGTGAGGCCATGGCCACCAGCCACACCCCCATCAGCGTGAGCAAAGAGACTAAAGACACGCGCACCTCCTGTAGAAACGACTGCAAGGCCCCGACCGCACATCGGGACCTTGGATGAGCTCTCTTTGGCTCCGCAAACGGCGGAGTTGATACCGCCATCGAAGGTACGCTCCATCCCACCTAGTGGGAAACAGGTTTGTGTACTGGGCTAATTAACCAGGCCCATGACTCCTTCCACCACCATGACAAGCCCGAAGATGGTGAAGATGATGCCGGCGACGATGTCCAGCCAGTTGCCGTGCCGGGCCAACCAGCGCGCGGCGGTGCGCACGACGAGGGAAAAGCCGCCGAACCAGGCGAAAGAGATGGCCAAGAGGATGAGGCCGACCGCCACGGTCCACAGCGCGGACATACCCGGGGAAAGGAACTGGGCGAAGACGGCGCCGAAAAACACCAGGGCCTTCGGGTTGGACAGGTTGGTCATCAGCCCCAGGCGATAGGACTTGCCGGCGGTGAGCACCCCCTGGACGCGCTCGGGCTGCGCGGCCTCGGGCTGGCTCGTGCGCAGCCCGCCGCGCAGGGAGCTAAGCCCCATGTAGATAAGCACCCCGCCGCCGATGACCTGCAAGCCGCTGAGCAGCTCCGGGCGGGCGGCAATCAGCGCGGACAGGCCCGCCAGGGAGGCCGCCAGCCATACACCCGTGCCGGTGGCGATCCCGGCCGCGCACAAAAGGCCCGCCCGGCGCGAGCGCGGCGCGGTGCGGATCACCTGCACCACGTCCGGGCCCGGGGTTACCAGCAGGACTATCCACACGCCGATGAGCGTCAGCAGGGAGGCCATGCTCATGGGGGTTTCTACCTTCCGTAATTTAAAGGGGCAGTCATTGAAAAACCGCCACGCTGCCGGGGTGGCAGGTGACGGTTTTAGTGTAACGGAGCGTTTTCCGTGGGTTTACCAGGCGCCCTCGATGGCGTCCTTGTGGTCACGGACCTTCTCGCCCTCGGCGTAGAGCGGCATGTCCTCGCCGGCCTTGTACCAGGAGGTGTACTCCGGCTCCAACGGGGTGCGGCCGGCAATCAGATCGGCGGCCTTCTCGCCCACCATCATGGTCGGGGCGTAGATGTTGCCGTTGGTGACGTTCGGGAAGACACCGGCGTCGGCGATGTAGAGGCCTTCGATGCCCCAGACCTGCATGGTCTCCGGGTCGACGACAGCCATCTCGTCGTCCTTGGAGCCCATCTTGGTGGTGCAGGACGGGTGCAGCGCGGTCTCGCCGTCGTTGCGGACCCACTCCAGGATGTCCTCGTCGGTCTGGACGTCGGAGCCCGGGCTGAACTCACGGGCGCCGACTTCCTCCATGGCCTCGGTGTCCAGCAGGGAGCGGGCCACGCGCACGGCCTCGACCCACTCGCGGCGGTCCTGGTCGGTGCGCAGGTAGTTGAACAGGATCTCCGGCTTCTCGTGGATGTCGGCGCTCTTGATGCGCACGTAACCCTTGGTGTCGGAGAACATCGGGCCAACGTGCCACTGGAAGCCGTGCTTGACGTCGGCCTTCTGCCCGTCGTAGCGCACTGCCATCGGCAGGAAGTGGAACATCAGGTTCGGGTACGCTTCCTTGTCGTTGGAGCGCACGAAGCCGCCGGCCTCGAAGTGGGAGGTGCCCACCGGGCCCTTCTTGGTCAGCAGCCACTCCAGGCCCATGAACGGCCAGCGCCACTTATCCAGGTACGGCTGGGAGGAATCCGTGTTGTTGGTCAGCTCGTACTGGATGTAGACCTCGAGGTGGTCCTGCAGGTTCTCGCCCACGCCCGGCAGGTGCTTGACGACCTCGATGCCGTGGGACTCCAGCAGCTCGCGGTCGCCGATGCCGGAGACCTGCAGCAGCTGCGGGGTATTGATGGCGCCGGCAGACAGCACGATCTTGTCCGCGTAGACGCGGTGGACGCCGCCTTCCCACTCATATTCCACGCCGATGGCCTTCTGGCCGTCGAAGAGGACCTTAGTGGTGAAGGCGTGGGTGCGGATCTCCAGGTTCTTACGCTGCTTGTTCGGGTGCAGGTAAGCCCGGGCCGCGGACCAGCGCTTGCCGTGGCGGATGTTGCGGTCGAACGGCGCGAAGCCCTCCTGGCGGTAGCCGTTGACGTCGTTGGTCAGGTTGTAGCCCGCCTGCTGGACGGACTTGAACAGGGCCTGGAACAGCGGGTTGGTGGCCGGACCGCGGGATAGGTAGAGCGGGCCGCTGTGGCCGCGGCGCGGATCGTTCGGGTCGGCGCCGGTGGCGGTCTCCATCTTCTTGAAGTACGGCAGGCAGTGGGCGAAGTCCCAGTGCTCCATGCCCGGGTTGTCGGCCCACTTCTCGTAGTCCATGGGGTTACCGCGCTGGAAAATCATGCCGTTGATGGACGAGGAACCGCCCAGCAGCTTGCCGCGGGCATGGTAGACGCGGCGGCCGTTCATCTCCGGCTCCGGCTCGGACTCGTACATCCAGTCGTAGTGCTTGGCGCCGATCGGGAAAGAGAACGCCGACGGCATGTGGACGAACAGGTCCCACAGGGAGTCGTTGCGGCCGGCTTCCAGGACCAGCACGCGGGTTTCGGGATCTTCAGTCAGTCGAGCAGCGACCACGGAGCCGGCGGAGCCGCCGCCGACAACAACCACGTCGCTTACTTCGTCAGTTACCTTCTTCGAGTTATTCTTAGTCACCTTGTCTAATAGACCCATACGGAAAGCACTTCCTTTCTTCGCGGTGTTCAGAAATGCATATTATGCAATCAGTGCATGGACAAATACGCATTATTCCGCTCCTACTTACATAACGAGCCTACCTGAGAAGCTTGCAATTTGCCCAGAATAGGATAAGTTTGACGTGTTCCATACTGGTATTTTCGATAGTGCCTTTGTCCCTTCCCACCCTAAATGCGCTCGGGTTTTTTGCGCCGTTTCGAATATATGAATCAAATATGTTTGAGCGTTTAGCCTTAAGCCCGTCTATGTCCGTTTGGGCGTCGGTGCGGGCCAGGGCGCTAACAACTTCAGAGGAGTGATCCATGGCGAATTTCGATCCACATGATCCTGAATCGCCCCAACCCGCTAAAGCCGAACCTTCTTCAGAAGGCAAGGCGCGCACCAAACACCGATCGCGCTACCAGGTCCGCGCCCTGGTAGGCAGCTACAAGGCGGAAACCGGCTCCGATGTCGGCGCCGACGAGGTCGAGCCGCCCAAGACGAACTGGCCCGTCTTCACCGTCTCCAGCGTGCTGATCATCGCGATGGCGCTCTACGCCGGCTTGGGCCGCGAACACGCCGCCAACACGCTGGCCAGCGTCACCGGCTGGATCAGCACCAACCTCGGCTGGTTCTACATCCTGACCGCGACCATCGCGGTCGTTTTCGTCCTCTACATCGCGATTTCCAGTTCCGGCAATATCCGGATGGGCCCGGATCACTCGCGCCCGAAGTTCAACACCTTCGCGTGGGCTTCCATGCTTTTTGCCGCCGGTATCGGCGTCGACCTGATGTTCTTCGCCGTGGCCGAGCCGGTGACCATGTACCTGGCCCCGCCCACCGGCGAGCCGGAGACCATGGAGGCGGCCAAGGAGGCCGTCGTCTACGCCATGTTCCACTACGGCCTGACCGGCTGGGCGCTCTACGCCCTGATGGGCATGGCCTTCGGCTACTTCGCCTACCGCCTGAACATGCCGCTGGCCATCCGCTCCGCGCTGTACCCGCTCATTGGCAAGCGCGTGCACGGCCCAGTCGGCGACGCCGTAGATGTCGCCGCCATGCTGGGCACCGTCTTCGGCGTGACCGCCTCCCTGGGCATCGGCGTGGTGCAGCTGTCCTACGGTATCCACCTCATCTTCGATATCGACCAGGGCCTCGGCCTGCAGTCCGCCCTCATCATCATCGCGATTGCCATCGCTACCCTGTCCGCCGTCTCGGGCGTGGACAAGGGCATCCGCTTCTTGTCGGAGCTCAACGTCTTCCTGGCCATCGCACTGATGATCTACATCGTGGTCTTCGGCAAGACCGCCTACCTCTTCGACGCCATCGTGATGAACGTGGGCGACTACGTCTCCAAGTTCCCGTCCTGGACCATGGACACCATGGCCTTCACGGATGATCCGGCCGCCACCTCCGAGTGGATGCAGTCCTGGACCCTGTTCTTCTGGGCCTGGTGGATCGCCTGGGCTACCTTCGTGGGCCTGTTCCTGGCGCGTATCTCCCGCGGGCGCACCCTGCGCCAGTTCATCTTCGGCACCCTGACCTTCCCGTTCCTGTTCATCCTGATGTGGATGTCCTTCTTCGGCAACACCGCCCTGGACATGGTGCGCTCGGGTGATTACCCCGAGTTCGCCGAGAACGCGGTCAACATCCCGGAGCAGGGCTTCTACGACATGCTGCAGGAGTTCCCGGCCTCGGGCTTCATCATCCTGCTGACCACGGGCATCGGCCTGCTGCTTTATATCACCTCGGCCGACTCCGGCGCGCTGGTGATGTCGAACTTCACCTCGAAGATCACCGACAGTCGCCAAGACGGAACCCGCTGGCTGCGCATCTTCTGGTCCATCGCCGTGGGTCTGTTGACCCTGGCCCTGCTGCAGATCGACGGCATCGCCACGGTGCAGTCCGCCACCGTGGTCATGGGCCTGCCCTTCGCCGTGGTCATCTACCTGGTGATGTTCTCCCTGTGGAAGTCGCTGCGCCTGGAAAACCTGCAGAAGGAGGCGCGCACCACCGCGCTCCACGGCGTTATCTCCGGCCGCACCGACCGGATCGCCGCCGACGGCGACAGCTGGAAGCAGCGCCTGGATCGCGCCAATACCTACCCGACCAAGCAGGACATGGACACCTATATGCGGAACACCGCCGAGTTCGCCCTGGAAAAGGTCGCGGTCCAGATGCGCCAGCGCGGCTACGACGCCATCCTGCTGACCAGCGAGCTGCCTGACCTGGAACTGCCCCAGCTGGACCTGCAGGTCACGCTGCACAACGAGCGCAAGTTCCGCTACCAGCTCTTCCCCGTGGCCTCCGAATGCCCGGAGTTCCTGGCCGGTGATCAGAAGGAATACTTCCGCCTCGAGGTCTACGATCTCACCGGTTCTTTGGGCTACGACGTCTACGGCTACAGCGAGAACCAGCTCATCAACAACGTGCTGGATCTCTACGAACGCCACCTGGCCTTCCTGCACATGCAGTCCGAACGCCCAGGTGAGTCCGATGTTTCCGATGGCGCAGAGCCCGAGCAGATCTGGCGCGAGGATAATTAGTTCTGGTAGACCGGAAAGCGGAACCGAACAACTTCCCTGTTTGAATACGAATGCCGGCCCCTATTAAAGCGCCGACAAGAAAGGATGCTTTGTTGAGCACCCAGAACGCACTGTTTGATCCTTCTACGACGGAGCTCCTCTCCGGCGTCCACACGGGCGACGGTCCGAAGTCCCTATTCATCGATGGCCAGTGGGAGGCCGCTGCTGAGGGCGGCACCCGCACCATCACCTGCCCGGCCGACGGCACCGTCGTCGCCGAGGTCTCCGAAGCCACCGACGAGGACACGATCCGCGCTATCAAAGTCGCCCGCCGCACCTTCGATGCCGGCACCTGGTCCTCCGTCCCGGCCATCGAGCGCGGCAAGCTGCTGCTGCGCGTGGCCCAGGCCATCCGCGACAACCAGGAGCTTTTCGCCAAGGCGGAATCCGCCGACACCGGCAAGCGCCTGGAAGAGTCCATGGGCGACATGGAAGACATCGCCGGCGCTTTCGATTACTTCGGCACCCTGGCTTCCCACCAGGCCGGCCGCGTGGTCGACCCGGCGGACCCGAACGTGCGCTCCCGTATCGACGCCGAGCCGGTCGGCGTCTGCGGCCTGATCACCCCGTGGAACTACCCGCTGCTGCAGGTGTCCTGGAAGGTTGCCCCGGCCATCGCTGCTGGTAACACCTTCGTCCTCAAGCAGGCGGAGCTGACCCCGCACACCGCCATGCTGCTCATGGCCGTGCTGCGCGATGCCGGCCTGCCGGACGGTGTGGCCAACCTGATCACCGGCGCCGGCGCCAACTGCGGTAACCCGCTGTCCCAGCACCCGGACGTGGACATGGTCTCCTTCACCGGCGGCCTGGTCACCGGCAAGCTGATCGCCAAGAACGCCGCGGAGACCGTCAAGCGCACCGCGCTGGAGCTAGGTGGCAAGAACCCGAACGTCGTCTTCGCCGACGCGGACTTCGACGCCGCCGTGGACAACGCCCTCAACGCCGCGTTCTTCCACTCCGGCCAGGTCTGCTCCGCAGGCTCCCGCCTGATCGTGGAGGAATCCATCCACGACAAGTTCATCGAGGCCCTGGTCGAGCGCACCAACAACATCAAGATCGGCGGCCCGACGGACGACAAGGCCGAGACCGGCCCGCTGATCTCCGCCGAGCACCGCGAGAAGATCGCCGAGTACGTGGACCGCGCCCGCGAGCAGGGCGCCTCCATCCTCACCGGCGGCCGCGCGGCCACCAGCGAGGACACCAACGGCCAGCACGGCACCGGCAACACGGACCTGGGCGCCGGCATCTACTACCTGCCGACCATCATCGATGACACCACCCGGGAGATGGACTGCGTCCACGACGAGGCCTTCGGCCCGACCGTGACGGTGGAGACCTTCACCACGCAGGAGGAGGCCATCGAGATCGCCAACGACACCGAGTACGGCTTGGCCGGCGCGGTGTGGACCACGGATGCGGGCAAGGCCGAGCAGGTCGCCCGCGGCCTGCGCCACGGCACCATCTGGATCAACGACTTCCACCCGTACCTGCCGCAGGCCGAGTGGGGCGGCTACAAGCAGTCCGGCAACGGCCGCGAGCTGGGCCCGACGGGTCTGGAAGAGTACCAGGAGCACAAGCACGTCTACCAGAACCTGACCCCGGCCGTTTCCGGCCAGTTCGGTCTGCAGAAGTAGGCTCTTAGCTCCTAGCTCTGGGTGCGCGGCTTGACCGTCATCACGTCGATGTTGACGTGGGCGGGCAGGGACGCCACCCAGCGCACCGCCTCCGCGATGTCCTCGGCGGCGAGGTTGAGCTGGCCGTCGTAGACCTTAGCGGCGCGCTCTTCGTCGCCGCTGAAGCGGACGAGCGAGAAATCGGTGGCCACGCGGCCCGGGTCGATCTCCGTGGTGCGGATGTTGTGGTTTTCCAGCCGCAGCGCCCGGGAGATCACCCGCACGCCGTGCTTGGCGCTGTTGTAGCCGGAGCCGCCTTCGTAGACGCCCCAGCCGGCCACCGAACCCATGTTGATGACAAGCCCCGAGTTATCCGGGGCTTGTTCTAGTTTCGGCACCAGCGCCTGCAGCATGCGTACCGTGCCCAGCACGTTCACGTCATACATCCACTGCCAGTCCCCGATCTTGGTGTCGACTAGTGGCTCCAGGCCCTTGGCGCCGCCGGCGTTGTTGACCAACAGGTCCACCCGGTCCACCTGCGCGGCGAGCGCGTCCACGGACTCCTGGCTGGCGACGTCCAGCTCGATGGCGGTGCCGTCGATTTCTTCCGCGAGGGCGTCCAGCCGGTCCTTGCGCCGCGCCGCCACGATCACGTGCCAGCCGTCGGCTGCCAGCGCCCGCGCGCTCGCGGCGCCAATCCCGGAGGAGGCACCCGTCACGATTGCTACTTTCTTGTTACCCGCGTCATGATTAGTCATGCCCCGCAGTGTAACAAAACCCTTGTTTTCTAGTACGGAAAGTGTCATACTTTCCACTGTGGAAAACAATGAGAAGAAGCAGGCCACCGAGGCTCTGTCCTTTAACGAATCCCTCGCAAAGAAAAAGAACGCCCTGTTCCCACCCTGGGTCGCTTTTGCCTGGCGTTGACCTACCTGGCGGCCTTCGTGCTCATGGCGTTTCGGCCCCGCCATTGGTGGGCGCTCCTCATCGTCGTTGCCGTTATACTCGTCGCCGCCTTCCTCCTGCCCCGGCGCTACCCGCGGGTGCGCCAGTCTTACCGCCAAGATCCCTTCGCCGCACCCTCCGCGGACAAGCGCTACGGGCTGGGGCTTTTCTGCCTCTATTGGCCGATGTCCGCCTTCATCTTCGCCCACGACCTGCCGGCCTGGGTCGTGCTACCTCTTGGCCTCCTGGCCTTTGCCAGCGTGTGGTGGGCCCTAGGCAGTGGCGCCCTAGATCTCAGCTCCCGGGAGCGGAATCATTCATGAACGGCCAGCTCGATCCAGTCATCCACCCTCTCAACCGGTTTAAAATCTGCGCCGTACTCAACGCCTACGGCGCGACCGAGGGAGCAGTCAACCAAGAGATGGAGTTTTCCTCGCTGGCCCGGGAGGTGGGCTTAAGCCCGTCCGCGCTCTCCAAGCAGCTCAGCGCCCTACAGGAGGTAGAATACGTCAGCCGCTTCCGCGAATACGGCTCCACGCGCGGCAAGGACACCGTGTGGGTAAGCCTCACCGCGCGTGGTCGCGCTGCCTTCCGTGAGCACCTGGCGGCACTCAAGGACATCGCCGGCTAGTGGGCGCGGAAGGAATAGCTACCCGTCAGACCGTTGTGGATCTCCACGGAGTAGCTCTGCCCGTTAGCCTCGGCGCCCTCCACGAGGGAGTCCAGCTCCTGCGCGTTGTAGTAGCGGCTTAGGCCCAGGTACAACAGCAGCAGCAGGAACAGCCCCACCACAACGATCGCGGCAACCACCATGGGGGCGTTTCGAGTCGTTTCTACTTCTGGCATTCGAAGCGGTAGCCTCCTTCATTCTTAGCTGCTCCGGAATCGGTGGTACCCTCCACGCCGGCGGAATCGCGGCTGTCAACCACCGGGCTGCCACCGTTCTGGTAGCACTGGTTAATCAGGTTCTGCTTTTCTGCATGGGAAGTGTACATCGAGTAGAAGATCAATCCGCCACCGGTGAGAATACCCAAGATGGCCACGCCTCCCCAGATGATGGCGGGCGCGATCCGGAAGGAGACCCCGGAGTTGTCGTTATCCGAGTCGCGCATCTCGTCCGGCTCGTAGCCGTTGTCGATCAGCACCTGGTCCACCTGCTCATCGGTCAAATCCGCCAGGCCAGCCTCTACCTGATCAATCTCTTCGGCGGTGACGCGATCGTGGTCAATCTTGCCTTCGTCGAGCCGGATCTCGTCCTCCCCGGCGTCGTAGTACATCGCTTCGGCCAGCACCAACGGGCCCTGGATGTTGGAATCCAGCTCGTTGGCCGGCGCTGCCGGGGCGGCAGCGCCGGTCGTCACCAGTGCGGCAGCCAGCGCGCTGGCGATGCCCTTCTTCGGGATGAACGGGAAGGTCACGGAAAGTCCTTTCTACTCAAAAATAACGGTGTCCTGGGCCAGCGAATGCCGTGGGCACCGCCGGCCGCAGACACCGTAACAAGCAGCCAGGCACCCCGCAGCGCGACCGCCAGCGACTTTCTCCCACCGGGGGTAATTCCACACACCTTGATGTATCAACGAAGCCTATATTGAGGCTTTATAAAATCGAAGCAATACTCCGCCGGGGGGTTATTTGCCCAGCGCATCCTCGAGCTCGGCCAGGATGTTGTCCATGCGCTTGGTCTTGTCCTCGTCCGGGGTGAACTCGCCGTCGGTGAAGTCGGAGAAGATGGAGACCTCCAGCTGGTTGCGCAGCTGGGCCATCTGGAAGTTGCTGACCACCAGGCGCCAGGCCTCGACCGCGCGGATGGCGCCGGAGGCGCCGTAGCCGACGAAGGCGACCGGCTTGCCGGCCCACTCCGCGCCCAAGGAGTCGTAGGCGTTCTTGAAGGCGCCCGGCACGGAGTGGTTGTACTCCGGGGTGACGAAGACGAAGGCATCGCAGGCATCGATAGCCTTGGACCACGCCTGCACGTTGGCGTCGTCGTACTGCTTGTTGGCCGCGCCCGGGACGGTGGCGGCGGTCAGCAGCGGAACATTGAAGGCAGCCAGGTCGATGAGCTCGTAGTCCACGCCCTGCTCAGCGCGGTCGCGGGCGATACCCTCGACCCAGCGGCCGACGGCTTCGCCCAGGCGACCTTCGCGGATAGAGCCAATGATGATGCCGATCTTTGCCATGTCGGACTTCCTTTCAGTTTAACGGTTAAGTGTTTCTGGCACAGCCTACCCGGAAAAGACCTGCCGCACCGTGACATTGATTCGGCCCTGCGCCAGCCCGCAGCCTTCCGGCGCGGTGCCGGGGCGAACCTCGGGCACCCCGTGGAAAGCAAAACGCTTCGGGCCGCCGAAGACGATGAGATCCCCGGAGGCCAGCGTCACCTCCTCCCAGGGCCGGTTGCGGTTTTCCGTGCCGCCGATGCGAAACAGCGCCTCCTCCCCAATGGAAAAGGAGACGATGGGCGCCCGCGTGGACTCGTAGCGATCCTGGTGCATGCCCATCTGCGCGCCCGGCGGGTAATAATTCACCAGGGCCATGTCCGGCAAGTAGCTTTCCGCCCACGGGACCAGCTCCTCGGCGAGGGCGGCGGCGCGGGAGACGGCATCGATAGCCGCCTGCCGAAGATCCCCGGGCAGGGCCGGGACGGTGTGTCCGAATTTCCGGTCCACGTAGCGGTAACTGTCATAGTCGAAGTAATGCCCCAGGTTCAGCATGTGCACGCTCATGCGCCCGCCGGAGGCCAGCTGGGGCCGCTGCATGGCAAAGGGCGTGCCGTTGGCCCGGCGCGCCAGGTCCCTAAACCGCGCGACCCACGCGTGCTGCTCCGGCGCCGACCAGTAGCCCGGCACGTGCGCCACCCCGGGCGCGACCTTGGCCGTGGGGCGCTCCACCTCGAAAAGCATGACACCCAGTCTGGCACAACCAGCGGCGCGATTGTCGGCACAATAGACAGCATGACGATCAAGGACAGCGAGGACAATCACGCGGTCTACGGCACCCGCGAGCGCATGGAATCCGGGCGGTGGCACCTGCCCGGCAGCGACGAGCTCCGCACGGAACAACTCCGCGGCTTCCGGCTCATCAAGCAGTTCAACGACCTGGGCAACACCGAACCGCACGCCGCCGAAGCCATCCTGCGAGAGCTTTTACCGGAAGAATCCGCAGTCCCCGGGTGGTTTGCCCCGGCCAACGTGGAATACGGCTACAACCTCATCTGCGGCGACAACGTCTTCATCAACTTCGGCGCGACTTTCCTGGCTCAATCCAAGATCCGGCTAGGCGCGGGCACCCTGGTCGGCCCCCACTGCTCCTTTATCACCGTCGGCCACCCGATCGACGACGCGACGATGCGCGCCGCCGGCTGGGAGATCGCCCACCCCATCACGGTAGGCACCAACTGCTGGTTCGGCGCTCACGTCACCGTCCTGCCCGGGGTCACCATCGGCGACAACTGCGTCATCGGCGCCGGCACCCTGGTCACCAAGGACGTGCCGGACAATTCCCTGGTGCTTGGCTCCCCGGGCGGGTCGTGCGTAAGCTTGGATGACATGTTCGACATCGCACGGATCGGCCGCGACCTGCCCGTGGCCGGGGTCATTGACCGCCTGCCCACGCTTGTCGATGCCACCGGGCGCCTAGTCATCCAAGCCCCGCCCGGCACCGGTAAGACCACCCTGGTCCCGCCCGCCCTGGCCAACCACTGCGGGGGCAAGGTCATCGTCACCGCGCCCCGCCGCGTGGTCGTGCGCGCCGCCGCCCGCCGGCTGCGCCACCTCTCCGGAGCCCCGAAGGCCGTCGGTTTCAGCGTCAAGGGCGAGCACCAGCCCGGCACCCACGTCGAGTTCGTGACCCCGGGCGTACTCCTCCAGCGCCTGCTGCGGGATCCGGATCTGGAGGGTATCTCCGCCGTCGCCATCGACGAGGTCCACGAGCGCCAGCTGGATACCGATCTCATCCTAGGCATGTGCCTGGAGCTCGCCGAGCTGCGCGACGACTTCCGGCTGGTAGCCATGTCCGCCACCCTCGAGCGCGACAAGCTCACCGAATTCTTAGGAGCCGAAACGCTCAGCACCCCGGCGGTGACCTACCCGCTGGATATCTCCTACCGCCCACACCCCGACCGCAGCAGCTGCTCCCGGGAATTCCTGGACCACCTGGCCCAGCTGGCGCAGGAGCAGGTCTCCGCCACCGGGCACTCCGCCCTGGTCTTCGTGCCGGGCGTGCGCGAGGTCGAACACGTCGTCGGCCGCCTGCCCGGCAGCTTCCCCCTGCACGGACGCCTAGATTCCCGGCAGCAGGACGCGGCCCTGCAACCCTCGTCCACCCCGCGGATCGTGGTCTCGACCTCCCTGGCCGAGTCCTCCCTGACCGTGCCCGGAGTGTGCACCGTCATCGACTCCGGCCTGTCCCGCGTGCCCCGGCTGGATGCCAGCCGCGGCATGACGGGGCTGGTCACCATCAGCTCGGCCAAGTCCACCGCGGACCAGCGCGCCGGCCGCGCCGGCCGCGAGGGCCCGGGCACCGTGGTGCGCGCCTATTCCGCCGCCGACTACGAGCACGCGGCCGAGGCCATCACCCCGGAGATCCTCACCACGGATCTCACCCAGGCCGCCCTGCAGCTGGCCGCCTGGGGCGACTGCCCGCTGCTCGATAGCCCCCAGCCGCAGCACCTGACCCGCGCCCGAGAACACCTGGAATCCCTCGACGCCCTGCGGGGCGGCCACCTGACCCAGCTAGGCAAACGCCTGGTCCGCCTGCCGCTGGACCCGCACCTGGGCCGCGCCCTTATCGAATGCGGGCCGTCCGCCGCGGCCACCGTCGCCGTGCTGGCCGACGATCCCCGTGGCGACATCGCCCGCCAGCGCGCGCCGAAGTCCGAATCCCAGCGCCTGGCCGAGCTGGTGAGCACCGGCAGCGGCGTCAGCGATCCCGGCGCCATCACCGGGCTGGCCTTCCCCCGCTGGATCGCCCGCCGCGTGAACGACGACACCTACCTGCTGGCCTCCGGAACGCGGGCCCGCCTGCCCCACGACCTCGGCCTCGACGGCTCCGAGTGGCTGGCCACCGCGGTCGTGACCCGCTCCGCCGAGGGCGGCACCATCCGCGCCGCCGCCCGCATTTCCGAAGAAGACGCGCTGGACATCATCGGCGTGACCGAAGAGCTGGAAACCGACTTCGTCAAGGGCAAGCTGCGCGCCCGCCAGATCCGCCGGGCCGGGCAGATCGAGCTCAGCTCCACCCCGACCCAGCCGAGCCCGGAGGCCGCGGCAGAGGCCCTCGCCCGCCTGCTCGAACGGACTGGCTTAGAAATCTTCCACTTCTCCGACAAGGCGCAGCGCCTCTTCGACCGCCTGGCCTTCCTCCACGCGCGCCTCGGCGATCCCTGGCCGGATCCACAAAAGGCCGATCCGCAGTACTGGCTGGGCCCAGAGCTCGGCGACATCGTCCGCGGCAAGCCCCCGCGCGAGGTCGACATGTACCCGGCGCTCCAGCGCCTGCTGCCGTGGCCCAACGACATCGATGCCGCCGCGCCCGAACGCCTCACGGTCCCCTCGGGCAAGCACCCGCGCATCGACTACGCGACCGGCCGTCCCGTCGTGCGCGTCAAGCTCCAGGAGTGCTTCGGGCTGCATTCCTCCCCCGCGATAGCCGGCCTGCCGGTCCAGTTCCACCTGCTGTCCCCCGCCGGCCGCCCGCTCGCGGTCACCGACGACCTGGCCAGCTTCTGGTCCGGCCCCTACCAGCAGGTGCGCGCCGAAATGCGCGGGCGCTACCCCAAGCACGCCTGGCCGGAAGACCCGGCCTAGCCCCACTGCTGCCACGCGAGGTAGCAGCTCATGACCACCACGAGGGTCAGCAGGGCGTAGCGGATAAGCTTCGTGTCCCCGCCCAGCACCGTGCGCGCGCCCAGCTGCGCGCCGACGATATTGGCCACCGCCAGGACGATGCCGAGCGTCCACCACACGTGTCCGCCGACGATGAAGACCACCAGCGCGCCCAGGTTCGTCGCGGTGTTGACCACCTTCGCCATCGCCGCCGAGCGCAGAAAGTTCTGGGAGAAGATGGCGGTAAAAGCCATGATCAAAAACATGCCGGTGCCCGGCCCGAAGATGCCGTCGTAGAACGCCACCGCAGCCGTCGCTGCCAGCGCCGCCCAGGACCGCCAGCCAGAGTGGATCCCCTCGCTGTCGCCGCCGCCGAAGCTCGGCTTGAAGGCGATGAACGTGCCCACGGCGAGCAGCAGAACAATGATCAGCGGCCGCATCACGTCCTCGTTGAGCAGCGAGGCCATCAGCGCACCCACGCCCGAGGCCACCGCCGCCAACACCGCCATCGGCACCAGCTCCCGCGCGGGCGGCCGCACCTTGCGCACCAGCGTTACCGCCGCCGATGCCGTGCCCGAGACCGCCGCCACCTTATTCGTCGCCAGCGCCGTGGCCGGGGCCACGCCGGGAACCAGCGCCAAGATCAGGGGGATGAGCACCAGCCCGCCGCCGCCGATGACCGCGTCGATCCAGCCGGCCACCCCGGCCCCCGCCACGAGCAGTGCCCAGGTTCCCGCGCCTATTTCCATGGCAACAGTATAAGGCCAATAGTATAAAGGGGATCGAATTTACAAGGAGGTGCCCGCATGCCGTTGGCAGTGCGCTGGATGATTGTCGCGCCCGCCTCCGTGGGCCTCGGCTGGCTCTTTGACCACTGGAACGTGCCGGCGGCCTGGATCGTGGCCGCCATCGTGGTCTCCGCCGGCATGGCGCTGGCGACCCGCAAAGAGCTGCCCGTCAACCGCCACGTCTACGCGCTCAGCCGCGGGTTCATCGGCATCCTGGCCGCGATCCCCCTGACCACGGTGCCGCTGTCGCGCATCGTCGGCTTCCTGCCCGCGGGCGTCGTGGTCTCCCTGGTGACGGTGCTAGTCGGCATTGGCGGCGGGCTCCTCCTGCACCGCGCCCAGCCGAAGGCCGTCAGCCGGGACACCGGCATCCTGTCCATGCTGCCCGGCGGGGCGTCCATGATGCCGGTGCTCGCCGACGACCTCGGCGCGGACTACCGCTACGTGGCGCTGACCCAGTACCTGCGCCTGCTGACCGTGTCCATGACCCTGCCGGTCGTCGTCGGCTTCCTATCCACCCCGGCCGACTCCCATCCGGTCGACGCCCCGCAGCCGGATCAGCACTGGTGGATGATCCTGCTCGTGTTGGCCATCGCCTTCGCCGGCGAGCCCCTCGGCAAGCTTCTCCGCCTGCCCGCCCCGGGCGTGATCGGCCCGCTCCTGCTGACGGTGCTGGCCTCGTTGTTCCTGCCCGGTGAGCTCACCCTCCAGCCCATCGAACCCTTCCGAATCTTGGCGTTCATGTGCATCGGTTGGGTCTGCGGCGGCGGCCTGTCGTGGCCCGCACTGCAGCGGTTCGCGGCGCAGCTGCCCGCCACCGTGGCCTATATCGTCGTGGTCATCGCCCTCTGCGCGGCAACTGCTTGGCCGCTGACCTGGGCGCTGGACATCACCTATTTCGAGGCCTACCTGGCCACCAGCCCCGGCGCGCTCGAGACCGTCCTGGCGCTGTCCTCCGAAGGCGGGGCCGGGCCAGCAGTGGTGGCCATCCAGCTCATCCGGCTCATCATCGTGCTGGTGATTGCCGGCTACCTGCCCCAGCTCATCCGCCTCTTCACGCGGAGGAAACGCTAGCACCTAGTCGAGGATGGTCTCGCGCAGGATGGACATCGGCACCGAGCCCAGCGCCAGCGCCTCGGCGTGGAACTCGCGCTCGCTCATGCCCTGCGCGACTGCCTCGTCGCGGGTCTGGCGCCACAGGCGCGCCCCCAGCGCGTACGATGGCGCCTGGCCGGCCCAGCCCAGGTAGCGGTTGACCTCGAAGGAGAGGTTCGCCGAGTCCATCGCGGTGTTCTCCCGCATGAAGGTGTGCACGTGGGACTTGTCCCAGACGCCGGAGCCGTCCGGCATCTTCTTGCCCAGGTGCAGGCCGATGTCCGCGACCACGCGGGCCGCCCGCAGGCGCTTAGCGTCCAAAAGGCCCATCCGGTAGCCGGGATCGTCCATGTATCCGAGCTCCGCCATGAGCTCCTCGGCGTAGAGGGCCCAGCCCTCGCCGTGGCCGGAGTTCCAGCACACGCTGCGGCGCCACAGGTTCAGATCCGGCTCGACCAGGGCCTGGCCGATCTGCAGGTGGTGGCCCGGCACGCCCTCGTGGTGGACCGTGGTCAACTCCTGCCAGGTGTGGAATACGTCCTGGCCGGCCGGCACCGACCACCACATCCGGCCCGGGCGGGAGAAGTCATCCGCCGGCTGGGTGTAGAAGATCCCGCCGGTGCCCGCCGGATCGATGCAGCACTCAATCTCGCGCACCTGCTCCGGCACGTCGAAGTACTTGCCGTCCAGCTCCTCGATGGCGCGGTCGGCCGTGGACTGCATCCACTCCACCAGCGCGTCCTTGCCACGCAGGAGGTAGCGCTCTTCCTGGTTGAACTTGCGCATCGCCGTGCGCACGGTGCATTCGTTGCCGTAGAGGCTATGGGCGATCTTTTCCTGCTCGGCGTTGATCTCGCGCAGCTGCTCCAGGCCCCAGCGATAAGCCTCGTCCACGTCCACGACGTCGCCCACGAACAGGTGGGAGAACAGCTCGTAGCGCTCGCGGCCGAAAGCGTCCGAGGTCGGCGCCTGCGGCTGCAGGTCCGTCGACAGCCAGGCGGAGAATTCTTCGAAAGCCTGCTTGGCGTGCTCCACCTCGGCGGAGTCCTCGGCCAGGCCGAGCTCGTCGAGCATCGAGTCGCTATCCGTCAGCGCGTTGCACTGGCCGATGACCTCATTGATCTGGCGGTTGGCCGCCACCAAGCCGTGCGATGCCGCCTCCGTCAGCGAGTCCCGATAACCCGCCAGCGCGCTGCCCACCTTGGACAGGCGGGAGCGGATGGCGTCCAGGTCCTCCTCGGTCTCCTGCGGCATGAGCAGGAGGGTGTCCCGGATGGTCTGGACCGGCGAGGCGATGTTGTTGAGCAGCCGCAGGTCCTCCATGCGGTGGTGCATGTCTAGGTCCAGGCAGAGGCGATCGCGCAACACGGCTGCGGTCACGTAGTCGACGTCGTCGAAGTCGTCCTCGTCGTCCGACTCGTCCGTCGAGTCATCCAGGGCGTCGAGATCCGCAATCATCTCGCGGGTACGGTCCGCCACGGCTTCGTAGTATTCGGGCGAGAAGTCCTGCAACTCACCCTCGTAGCCCGCAACGCCCCACGCCGTCGCATCGGTAGGGGTCAGGGCTGCCAAATCAGCTGCGAAATTATCGCACGAAGCGTCCAGAAGGGAAGGCTGACGCTCGGCGTTATGCTCGGAACTCATGATTGGGAAGTCTAGCCACTTTCCCCGCTTCACCGCTACCTGGCGCGGCGCGGTGAGAACGCTGAATGCCTCCTGCCCCGCCAAAGTCGCCCTTACCAGGTCTTTTCCCGCTGCCGGCAGGAAGATAACACTTAGGCATCAGTTCCCGAACTAGTCCCCTTCGAAAATTGCAACATAGTTTCGAAAAAGTTTGGCGCAGGGGTTGCGGTGCTGGTTTGGATTGCTATTATGGGGGTTGGGTTAGAACATAGTTACGACACATTCATTCGGGGAGAATGTCATGGACCCTTATTACACCGTCAATACACCGAACTGCCCTATCGCCCACGAGGCCACCCAGATCCGCCGCGTTGACTACCACCTGTGGCAACGCCTCCGCCCGCCCATTAACGAGGATTGCGAGACCACCGTCGGCAACCTCGCCGCCCGCACCGGCCTTTCTTATACCGCCTGCCTCAACCGCTGCTTAGCCCTCGAACGCCTCGACACCCTGCCCCAGCTCGAAGAAACCGTGGAAAGACTCCAGCACATCGGTTTCAATTACCTCATCCTGATCGACCAAGTCTTAAATAACCTGGGCGAGCCCACCCAGGACGTTCTAGAACGCATAGATACTGAATTAAACAAATACCTCAGCCCTACCCGCCCGGGCCAGCGCCTGCCCTCCTACGCCAACCTGCGCCGCAAGCTCAACAGCCTGGTGGCCACGGAACAGCCCGAAGACACGTCGAAAGATTCGACCGATACCTCCGGCCCAGACGGCGGCAACTATTCCTGCGAGTCCCAGTCAGGATCCCGCGCCGGCATCTACGCCGACTACGACCCCGCAACCACCGCCCAACTAGACGACGCCATTTCCCGCACCGCCAAAGAACACGGCATCAGCCCGGCCGCCGCGCTCGCCGGCCTCATCCTCGGGGAATACTCCTCCCCGCAAGTGGTCCTCAACCTCTACCAGGCCAGCGACGTCCCCCATGCCCCCATCTTCGTCGCCGGTTTCGGCTGGATTAGCCACAAAAGCGGCCAGAAGCTGGCGGACGCAGCAACCACCGTCCGCCACATGTCGGATATCGCGGAAAAGCGCAGCCGCAACTACGCGACGCCGAACGACATCAAGGCCTTCATCAACGGCCGCGACGGCACGTGCCGCTACCCCGGCTGCACGGTCAAGGCGGAGCGCTGCCAGAAGGACCATTGCGTCGACTTCGGCGACGGCGGCCCGACGGCCGCGTACAACCTCGTCAACCTGTGTCAGCACCACCACAACATCAAGACCGACGGGCGCGCGACCTACGTCATCGACCCGCACACCTCGGACGTCATCTGGCTGTTCAACGACGGCACCTGGCAGGCCACCAGCCCCGAGGGTCCGATGTCCCGGCGCTCCTGCAATTGGTTGCGGACGGTCGAACAGGTAATGGCCGGGCGGAGGGGGTGATGTCGAAAAATCTGACATTTCCGCACCAAAACACCACAATTGCTAGACCATGCAGTCTAATTTCGGCCACCGGTCAACGTATAGAATTAGACAATGCAGTCTGTTCTCTTTATACTAAGTTGCATGATCAAGCCAGGACCGGCCTTCACTCGCCCACGCACACCCGCCGCCAAGTGCCTCCACCTGGTGCGCCTCAAGCCGATCATCACTCGGAGCGAGCTAGTGGAAGCGACCGGCCTGTCCCAGCCCACCATCACGCGCGCGACCACGGCGCTGCTGCAGGCCGGGCTCATCCAAGAGCGCACCGACCTGACCCGCACGAAGGGCCGCGGACGCCCGACGGTGCCGCTGGAGGTAGCAGAGAACAACTGGCTGCTGGCTGGCATCGCCATCGGCACCTCCTCGACCTATATCGGCCTCTACGACACCAAGGGCCGCACCATTCGGGAGGATGACATCACCACCCCGGTGGCATCGCTGAGCGAGGCGGATTTCATCGAGCACATCATGGCCGGCATCAACCGCTTGACCGCGGGCCTGGACCAGGCGCTGGTCTCCGTCGGCGTGACCACCTCCGGCCAGGTCGACGACGAAGGCCTCGTCTACGCCCCGAACCTGGGGTGGAATGGCGTCGACATCGCCGAGCGCCTACGCTTCCAGTTCAGCGTGCCGGTCGTGGTCACCGCAGCCATCCCGGCCATCCTGGGCTCCGAGACCCAGGCCGCGGACATCGCCTCCGAGGACAAGGTCCTAGTGCTCTTCGCGGACGACTCCATCGGCGCGGCCCTGTCCAACGACGACGGGGTCCAGCAGCTCACCCCGCTGACCGATCCGCAGGGCCGCCCCGCGCAGGATTCCCTGTCGACGGCGGCGGTGCTCAAGAAGGCGGCGGAGCAGGGCGTGACGGTCGACAGCATTGCCGATGCCCCACGCTCCATCCTCGATGAGCGCGCGCACGATCTCGGCGTGGTCGCCGCCCGGCTGGTGCGCGAGCACCACCCGAATACCGTGGTGGTGGCCGGTTCCGCCTTCGTGGATGACCCGCAGGCCCCGCGCCGCTTCGCCAGCGCCGTGCGGGAAGAGGCCCCCGATGCCGAGGTCCAGCTGCGCATGATCCCCACCCACCGCGAGATCGTCCGCGCGGTCGCGCGCGCCGTCGCCCTGGACCCGCTGCTGCGCGTGCCGCTCGAGCTGCGCAAGGTCAGGGTGTAGAAAGCACCTTCCGCACGCTATCGATGCCTTCGAAGCGCTCGGCCCGCAACCCCGCCTCGCGGGCCTCGCGCACGAAGTCGTCGCGGTCGTCGAAGAAGATGGTGTCCTTGAGGGTGCCGCCGAGGGCATCGACGGCGACGAGGTAGGCCTGCTCCTCCGGCTTGGCCACCCCGATATCGCAGGACAGGGTGACGGCCGCGAAATCCTCTAGCCAGGGGTGCTCGCGCCGCACGACGGCGGCGAGCCCAGTCGGGATGTTGGAAAGGACGCCGACGGGGTGGCCGGCATCGATAAGCGACTGCACGAAGCCAACCATCTCCATGTCCGCCTCGAGGCAGCCCGCGATGTCCGCGGCCACGGCCTGGCTGGTGTCGATGTCGCCCAGGCCGCTGCGGCGGGCGAGCGCGGTCCACCAGCGCTCGTCGGAGACCAGCCCGGCGTCGTAGGGCGGGCGCAACTCCTCGTAGGTCTCCCAGAAACGCGCGCTGTCCTGCACCCCGAGCGTCTCCTCGAGGAGGCGGCGGTCCGCGGCCGAGGGCAGCCGCATGAGCACGCCGTACAGATCGAAGAGCAGCTTGGCCTTAGCCATGCGTGACCACCCGGGGCTGGAGCAGGCACAGGCCGACGATGCCGCAGGTGGCGCCGCCGATGAGCTCCGGCAGGCCCGTGCCCGCGGGGTTCACGAAGAACAGGGCGATGGCCGCCAGGAGCAGGACGCCGCCGACCCCGAAGAAGGCCTTGACGAGGCCGCTGGCGCGCAGGAAGCGCACGCCGGCGAGCATGGCCATGCCGGCGAACGGGCTCAGCATGAGGGCGGCCGAGGAGAAGAAGATCCCCCACGCGATGTCTACCGCCGTCAGTGCCAGTCCCCCGACCAAAGCGAGAACCATCAGCCCGAGGGCGATGGCGGCGGTCGTTTTCTGCTTTGCGGTCATAAAATACAATTGTCCCACCGGAGAAGCCTCCAGTGGGACAAAAGTGATTATTTTAACCGGACCGTTATTTGGTCTAATTCTTTATTCGGCAGAGCCCAGGTTTGCGTCGATGCGCAGCAGGCCGGAGCCGTCGTTGCCAACCAGCTTGACCTGGTCGATGATCTCGGAGACGGTGTCCTCTTCCTCGATCTGCTCGTCCAGGAACCAGTTGACCAGACTACGGGAATCCAGATCCTTGACCTCGTCCGCGATGCGGGCGATCTCGCGGATCTCGGCGGAGACCTTCTGCTCGTGCTTGAAGGCGGCCTCGAAGGCGTCCAGCGGGGTGGCAGCCTTCAGGGACGGGATAGCGATGTCGGTCAGCTCGACGCGGTAGCCGCGGGCCAGCAGGTGGTCGGCGAACTTCTGAGCGTGGGTGCGCTCCTCGTCGGCGTGACCCAGGAACCAGTCGCGCATGCCCGGGAAGGACAGGTTATCCATCTCGTAAGCCAGCTGGGTGTAGATGAGCGCCGCCTGGTGCTCGGAATTGACCTGGTTGTTCATTGCGGTTTGCAGTTTCTCGTCCATGACCTGGACCTTTCTCTCGGATCGGTGGTTAACTACTGATAAGTATACGCGTTTAAAAAACTATTTCCAGGCAGGAAATCCTTACCAATTTAAGGTTATGTTAACGTAACCTGCGTTATGCTTCGTTGAATTTCTCGATCCGCCGCTGGCTTTCGTCGTCCAGTCCCCTAAATTCTACCTCGATTCCGCGGGAGGCGTACTTGCTGCGCACGGCATCGACGGCCGCGATGGTGGAGGTATCCCACAGGGTCGCGGCCGAAAAGTCGATGGAGACCTTGTCCGTGCCCGGCGCGTAATCGAAGGAATAGACCAAGTCATTCGAGGAAGCGAAGAAGAGCTGGCCGGACACCGCGTACTCCCCCGGCCCGGTCTGGTCGACGGTCACCACGTGCGAGACCCGCTGGGCGAAACTGACCGTCGCCGCCAGCACGCCCAGCACCACGCCGACTGCCAGGTTGGAGGTAATCAGGGTCCCGGCCATTGTAATGCCCATGACGAGGGTCTCGGACCAGGGCATCGCCCGCAGCGTGCGCGGCCGCAGGGAATGCCAGTCGACGGTGGTCGCCGCCACGATGATCATTACCGCCACCAGGCCCGCCATGGGGATGCGCCCGACGGTCCGGCCCAGCACCAGGATGAGGATGAGCAGGAAGACGCCGGCCATGAGCGTGGACAGCCGGGTCCGTGCGCGGGCGCCGCGGACGTTGATCATCGTCTGCCCGATCATCGCGCACACGCCCATGCCGCCGATGAGGGCGGAGAGGATATTGCCTATCCCCTGGCCGTAGGATTCGCGGGTCTTGTCCGAGTGGGTATCGGTGATGCCGTCGACCAGCTTGGCCGTCAGCAACGACTCCATCAGGCCCACCAGGGCAACGCCCAGGGCGTAGGGCGCGATGATCTGCAGGGTCTCCCAGCTCAGCGGCACATCGGGGAGGAACAAGCCCGGCAGCGAGTCCGGCAGCTCGCCCTGGTCAGCCACGTCAGGGACCTCCCAGCCGGAGATCATGACCAGGGCGGTGAGCACCACGATGGTAATCAGCGGCGCCGGGATGGCCGGCAGCAGGCGCGGGGCGGCGAGCATGAGCACCAGGCCTAGCCCGACCAACGGGTAGACCAGCCAGGGCACGTCCTGCAGGTGCGGCAACTGCGCGGTGAACATCATGATGCCCAGGGAGTTGACGAACCCGGTCATCACGCTGCGCGGGATGAACCGCATGAGCTTGGCGATGCCCACCGCCGCCAGCACCAGCTGCAGCACCCCGGCCAGCAGGATGGTCGCGACCACGTAGTCGAGGCCGTGGCTGGCCGAGAGCGGGGCGATGACCAGCGCGACCGCGCCGGCCGCGGCGGAGACCATCGCGGGGCGCCCGCCGGTAAAGGCGATGGAGATAGCCATCACCACGGAGGCGAAAAGGCCCACCCGTGGGTCCAGGCCCGCCAGGATGGAAAAGCTCAGCACCTCCGGGATAAGGGCGAGGGAAACCGCGAGGCCGCCGAGCACCTCGATGCGCAGCCGGCGGGCAGAGGAAAAGGCGTAGCGGAAGCTATCCGCTACGCCCAGGGAACCTGTGTCATTCACCGGAGTCTTAGGACCCTTCCTGGAAAGAACCATCCGCGGTGATGACCGGCAGGACCGACCAGCAGAAGTTGATCCACTTGTCGGTCTCGCGCCACACGAAGTCCGGGTGGAAGATGGTCACCGGCTTGGTGTAGATGACCGCCGAGCGCACGTCCACGTTCAGCTTCGGCTTTTCCGGATCCAGATCCTCGTGCTCGAGGATGCGGCAGACCAGGTCGAGGGTCTTGCCGGAATCCGCGACGTCGTCGACCACCAGGACCTTCTTGCCGTCCATGTCGGAGGCGTCCAGGTACGGCGGGAGCAGTTCCGGCTCGGGCAGGGTCTTGCCGATATCGGTGTAGAACTCCACGTTGATGGACCCCATGGCCTTGACCCCGATGGCGTAGCCGATGGCCCCGGCCGGGATCAGGCCGCCGCGGGCGACGCCGATGATGAGATCCGGCATCCAGCCCGAGTCGATGATCTGCTGCGATAGGTTGCGGCTGGCCTCACCAAACGTCTCCCAAGTGAGGTTCTCCCTTTCCGGTACCGCCCAGTCGGGGTTATGGGGATTAGTCACGTGGTGCTCCTATCACGGTTGCAGACTCTCGTATGGGGAAACTTTCCGTCTAGTCTATCGCCGGATTAGCGTTAACGGAAAGGCACTTCCCCCAGCGCCCGCCGGAGCTTGCGCGTGTGGAGGCGGGACGGGTTTTCCGCCAGCTGCTCGACCGCGCGCACCGCGCACATGACGTGGGCCTGCTTGGAATTCGAGTAGAAGGCCTGCGCCTGGGCCGGCAGCTTGGGCACCGCGTGCAGCGGCAGGTCGCTGACGGCCAGCAGGGTGCCGTAGGGCACGCGGTAGCGGTAACCGTTGGCGGCCAGCGTGCAGGACTCCATGTCCACGGCCACGGCTGCCGATGCCCGCAGCCACTCCCACAGCTGCCGGGTGGTGCGCCACTCCCAGTTCCGGTCGTTGGTGGACAAGACCGTGCCGGTGCGCATGATGGGGTTGTCCGCGCCGTAGATCTCGTCCACGCTCGCCTCCAGCATGCGCTGGATTTCCGGGATGGCGGGGATCGGGTTCGCCGGGGTGACCGGCTCGTCCAGGAGCCCGTCGTCGCGCTGGTAGGCGTTGCCCAGGATGAGATCGCCAATGCGCATGCGCCCGTCCAGGCCCGCGCAGTGGCCGATCATGATCCAGGCCTCGGGGCGCAGTACGGCCAGGCAGTCCGTGATGGTCTTCGCGTTAGACGGGCCGACCCCGATGTTGATCATCGTGATGCCGTCGCCGGCGGCGGTGATGAGGTCGAAGCGGGGCATTTGGTAGCGCGAGGTCAGCGTCAGCTCGTCGACGTCCAGGTCCACCGCGTCGTTGGGGTGGATGGTCTCGCCCGTGGGCAGCACCAGCGCGGTGTAGCGCGAGTCCTCGCTGGCGAGCTCGCGTAGCCCGAACTGCACGAACTCGGTGGTGTGCATGGCGTAGTTGGTGAACAGGATGTACTTCTGCACCGTGTCGACCTCGATGCCGGTGTAGTGCTCGATCCGCTCGCAGGCGATGTCGAAGCGCTGCGGCCCGAAGTGGAACAGCGGCTTCTCCGCGCCGTGGAAGGCGTCCCAGTCGCCGTCGATGATGGCGTCGTTGACGTCGTCGAGCGTGGGGCGCGGGACGGTGGTCCCGCGGTCCTGCGGGGCCGGCGGGGCGCCGCGGATGTACTCGGGCGGGATGCGCACGTCCGAGTAGCCGACGTAGATATCGCACGGGTAGTTGTCCACTAGACGCTGCAGCTGGGCGGTCAGGTAGTCGCGCAGCAGGTAGGGCTTGGAGATCACCGCGGAATAGTTGCCGGCCTCGTTGACGTAGCCGAAGGGTTGCGAGCGATCGATGGGGTGCCACTCGCGCACGGCGACGGTGATTTTGGGGTAGCGGACCTGGTCGTAGTCCGCGAAGTCGTGGGAGCGCCGACAGGACTGCTCGTAGAGTTCGATGAGGCGCGTGACCGCCTCGTCCACCGTCTGCACCTGCACTGTCTCTACCTGATTGCGCATGCCGCCACACTACCGCGTAAACGAAGGCCCCGCCGGCTGCACGCTGGCGGGGCCTTCTCCCCATGACTAATCTAATCGGTGCTAAACAGAAGGAGTGGAGCGCAACTTCTGCAAAACAACCGCCCGTGATTAGGCAAGGCTTACTTTAAGATACTTTGGAAAGAGCGTCAACCCTTCGGATGACATTTTTTTAAAAAAGTTTTTCCTAATCCGCCTCACCTGCTAGTTCGCTAGGCTGGAAGGCCCCGGATTGTATAAGGAGATGGTTGTACGTGGCCGCTGATGCACTACAGGAACTGCGCTCCACAATCGAAAAGCAGCTGCGCCGCTTTTGGTCGAACGATGCCCCGGCCAACCCCCGTTTCGGCGTCAAGAACACCGCCCCGCCCAACGCGCTGCGCGAGGAGGTCGCCGAGGAGATCGCCGAGATGCTGCGCAAAGACCCCACCAAGGAGGGCTATTTCGGCTCGCTGAGCGAGGATTCACGCACCCGGATGGCCGTGTCCAACGAGGAGGTCGACTCGGCCGGCTCGAGCTCCACGGTGGACTCGCTCCCGCTGGGCGCGCGGCTGAAACCCCGCGGCATCTTCGAGGACGACTGGACCGCCCGCCCCAGCCCGGACCGCCCCTGGCCCATCATCTTGTTGCACGGCACGGCCGATTCCAAGGGCATCTGGCAGATCCTGGGCGGCGAGCTCCGCGAGGACGGCTGGGCCGTCTTCGCCCCAGATTACGGCACGCGGGCGACGGGCCTGCTGCCCGAGTCCGCCGCGCAGGTCGGCGCCTATATCGACGCGGTGCTGACCATGACGGGCGCGGAGAAGGTCATCATCGCGGGCCACTCGCAGGGCGGGCTGCTGGCCCGCTACTGGATGCGCGTGCTCGGCGGGGCCAGCAAGGTTTGCCACCTCATCTCGATCGGCGCGCCCAACCACGGCACCACCGAAGGCGGCATCATCAGCCCGCTGATGGCCAGCAAACGCAACGACTCCATCATGAAATCCATCATCCAGTCGTTCTTCGGCGACGCCGGCCAGCAGCAGATCGTCGGCAGCGAGATCTTGAGCGCCGTTAACGACGGCGGCGACTTGGATGAGGGCGTGACCTACACGTGCATCGCTACGCGCCACGATGCCGTGGTGGTCCCGCCCGAGACCTGCTTTTTGTCCCCCAGCAAGGTCAAGGACGGCACGGTGCGCAACATCTACGTCCAGGACTTTGATTCTCGCGCGGTGGTGCTCCACCACGACCTGCCGGTGGACCGGCGGGTGCGCGCCATCGTGCGCACCATCGTCCGGCAGCTCTAGTCCGACTCCCGGATGGTCTCGACGAAAAGCCAGCTCGAGTCCAGCTCCCCGTGGCGCGAGCACCGCGCGTGCCAGCCGTCGGGGCGGACCTGGACCACCATCCGCCGCCCACACAGGCGGCAGTAGCGCGGCACGTCCAGGCCGGCCGCGGCCGCCGGGTGCAGGGCGGAGACCGCTTCCAGGAGCTGTCCGGTATTCGGGTGGTAGACGGGCGGATCGCCGGCGAGGACGGACGCGGCGAGCGCGGAGTGATTAGTTTCCGCAGATTTCCCCGACATCTACAGCGCCTTGATGGGCAGGTCGATGCGCCCGAGCATGTCCACATCCTTTTCGATCTGGCGGCCCAGGGTCGTCAGGTAGTTGCCCGCGATGATGGCGTTGATGCCGCCGAGCAGGCCCTTCTCCGTGCCGTCGTCGCCCAGGGACAGCTCGCGGCCGCCGGCGAAGCGGAGGGTGACAGCGGGCATCGCCAGCCGGAAGGCGGCGACGGCGCGCAGGCCCTCGCCCAGGGGAACCAGCGGGCGATCCGCGAACGGGGTGCCCGGCCGCGGGTCGAGGAAGTTCATGGGCACCTCGCAGGGCTCGATCTCGGCCAGCTGGGCGGCGAACTCGGCGCGCTGCTCGAGGGACTCGCCCATGCCGATGATGCCGCCGCAGCAGACCTCCATTCCGACCTCGCGGACGAAGTCGAGGGTCTGCCGGCGCTCTTCCCAGGTGTGGGTGGTGACCACCTGCGGGAAGAAGCTGCGCGCGGTCTCCAGGTTGTGGTTGTAGCGCTGCGCGCCCATGTCCTTCAGGCGCTGCGCCTGCTCGCGGGTCAGGGTGCCCAGGGAGCAGGAAATCTCAATGTCGACCTCCGCGTTGATGGCGGCGATGGCCTCCCCCACCTGGTCCAGGAGGTTATCGTCCGGGCCCTTGACCGCGGCGACGATGCAAAACTCGGTCGCGCCGGTCTTGGCGGTGTTCTTCGCGGCCTCCACCAGCTCGGCGATATCCAGGCGGGCAGCGCGCACCGGTGAGGCGAACAGGCCCGACTGGGAGCAGAAGTGGCAGTCTTCCGGGCAGCCGCCCGTCTTGATGGAGATGATGCCTTCCACCGAAACGTCCGGGCCGCACCAACGCAGGCGAGTTTTATGCGCGATGTCGGCGATTTCTTCCAGCTGCTCGTCGGGGACGGAAAGGACCTGCAGGAGCTCTTCTTCATTCAGGCCGATGCCCTGCTCTAAGGCCTTCTCGCAGGCGATATCAACAATACTCATACGGGTAGCGTAGCGAACAAAGTTGAACGGCGTTTAATTTTGCAACTTTAAGTTTATTTCTTTCGCGGGTGGACCGCGGCACTAGGCTGGGGTGCATGAGCGAAAACACCAGCCTGTACGACGACACCCTGGAGCTACTCCAGGAGCTTATCCGCAACGCCTGCGTCAACGATCTGACCGATGATTCGGGCCACGAGGTCCGCAACACAGACACGCTGGAGCGCTTCTTTGCCGGCACTAACGTGCAGGTCCAGCGCTTTGAGCCCCACCCCGGGCGGGTCTCGGTGTTGTTTACGGTCCCGGGCGGCGACGGCGAGCCGCTGACCCTGATGGGCCACACGGACGTCGTGCCCGTCGACCAAGACAAGTGGACCAAGCCGCCTTTCGATGCCGTCATCGAGGACGGCGTGCTCTACGGCCGCGGCGCCGTCGACATGCTCTTCATTACTGCCACCATGGCCGCCGTGACCCGCGAGGTGGCCCGCCATGGGAAGCCAGCGGGCGATCTCACCTTCGCCGCCCTGGCGGACGAGGAGGCCCGCGGCGGCTGGGGCTCGCGCTGGCTGTATGCCCACCACCCGGAGGCGATGAGCTGGGACAACTGCCTGTCGGAGACCGGCGGCAGCCACCTGCCGAACTCGCTGGCCTTCAACGTGGGCGAAAAGGGCGCGGGCCAGCGCCGCCTGCACGTGCACGGCGACGCCGGGCACGGCTCGACGCCCTTCGGCAAGGACTTCGCCATCGTGAAGATCGGCGAGGTCGCCCGGCGGATCGCAGAGGCATCCACGCCCGTGGCCACCAGCGAGACCTGGACCGGCTTCGTCAAGGCGTTCCGCTTCGATCCCGCCACGGAGCAAGCGCTCATCGGCGGCCAGGGCACCGCGGAAGATTACCGTGCCTTCGGCAACCTGGACGCCTACGCGCACGCCTTTTCGCACACCACCTTGTCCCAGACCGTCCTGCGAGCCGGCGGCGCTATCAACGTTCTGCCCTCCCACGCATACCTGGAGATGGACATCCGTCCCTTCCCCGGCCAGACCCAGGAGGACCTGGACGAGTTCCTGCGCCAGGCGCTGGGCGATCTGGCCGACGAGGTCACCATCGAGCACCTCATTACCGAAGACGCCACGCAGTCGGGCACCGACACCGCGCTCTGGCAGGCCATCGAGTCCACCGCCCACGAGTTCTTCCCCGACCTGGACGTCACCCCGGTGCTGGCGACGGGCGGCTCGGACCTGCGCATCGCCCGGCGCGCCGGCGGCAACGGCTACGGCTTTGCCCTCCACGCACGGGCCCGGGACATGGCCGAGGCCAATTCGCAGCTCCACAGCCACGACGAGGCGCTCCACTTGGAGGATCTCGATCTCACGGTCCGGGCCTACCGCAGCCTGGTGCGGCGCTTCCTGGGCGTCTAGAAAGTTTCCTGCGTACACTTTCCCGAACCGCGAACTCGTGCCAAGATGTATCCCATGAAGAAACGCCTCGCTGCCCTCGTGTTGACCGCTACCCTTGCAACCCCCGCCGTGGCTTCCGCCGATCCCGTCGACGACCTGCTGGCCAAGGTGCCCGCCGGCCAGATCTCTTGCGAAAAGGCCCGCAGCTACTGGACCAACCCCGGCGACTACCAGTCCAAGCGCAGCCAGGCGCTGTCCGTGGCCACCTTCCACCCGCGCGGCGGGGAGATCCGCTCCGCCATCGCCCGCATGGACGACGCGGTCAACCGCTGCAACCTGGGACAGTCGGGCAACCAGCAGCAGCCTGCCCCACAAAACACCCATCAGAACCGCGCTCCGCAGAACACCCACCGCGCCCAGAACGTGATTGAGCTGGCGGTCGCGCCCGGCCAGCCGACCGTCGACGTGCCTTTCGCCGGTCAGACCTTCCGCATCCCGGATCTCGCCGCCCTGGCTCGCACCGCGCTAACCCAGGTGCAGCAGCAGTTCGGCTCTCTGTCGTCCTTCTAGTCGACCGGACCCAGCTGGAAGTAGATCTCCTCGTGCGCGTGACACCCGGGATTAAACGGGTGCCCGCACGCCGGGCAGGCGGTGGCTAGCCGGTAACGCCCGTAATTCATCGTCTCCCCACAAACGCCGCACAAAACCGCGTCCGCCTGCTTATCCATCGCGCCGAACGGGTGATCGGCAAGCTCCGCATGGCAGATAGAGCACGCGTAAAACTGCCCGCACGTCGCACACTTGTTGGCCACCACATCCACCGCGCTATGCCAGTGCGCGCAACGCCCCTGGGCGTCCACGTCGACGCCATGGATTTCTTTCCCCGACATACTCAGCCATTCTTTCCCACGAAAAGAGATACTCTTTGCACCTCATACCCTTTCGGGTTTATGCACACTCAACGATACTCAGAGGGAATCAGCAGACTTGCTGGGTTCACTGTTTTGTGAATTAACCAGACACAAACCATGCAGCATTCTCAAAGGGAAATCTAAGGCCTCTTCTTTCTCGAATGCCACCACGCCAGTAGGGCAAACCCCGTAACAAGCTGCGTCACGCCGAGTATGATCCACGCCGTCGAATCTAGGACGACGGGAACGAGGCCTCCCAACACGGTCATCACCGCGTGCATGCCACCATGTGTACCGGCCGCCCACCACACGCTTTTCTTCCACACAACCACCGCGCCGGCGAGAACCGCCATGCCTAAGGGAAGAACGAGGTATAAGAGAAAATCTGTTGTGCTTTGCTGCCCACCCGAGGAGGAGAGGTGCGGAACAGTGAAAGCCAAGGTCGTCCACACTACCGTGAATACGGGTCGCTCATCTGTAGTAGAAAACAGCCATCCACGATAAATCAATTCCTCTGGAATCCCTTGCAGGAAATAAGAACGTACTAGAACAAAGACGACACCTGCCACTATCACTCCCACTGGAGCAGTGCTGGGGTCTGCATCGTGCTGTGCCACAGGCTCCGAGAAAGCAGATAAGAAAACCCAGCCAACTACCATCGGTACTGCGACGACAGCCGTGCCACCGAGAATCCCAGGGAGGATTTTCGAGATATCGAGAAGCCCGATAGCTCGCAGTTTTCTCCGCTCGACAAACCGCAACCATCCCCACAGCATGATCACGACAGCGAGGGGGGTCAGCAGAAAGATAGCAGCATTAGCTCCGATACCCACAGCGTCGTCTCGCCTCGCGATGGGAAGCTGGTGCAACGGAACACGCACCATATTAGAGGCCATAAGTATGACGAATGCGGCAACGATGCGAACCAAGAGTCCCCACCAGTTCAATGGAAGACGTGGGGAAAGAGGTAATTGAGGTTTGTTCATGTCAGGAAAATTACAGCTACTATGAGCTGTTTTTAAGTGTCTCCAGTCATTACTTCAGGTCGCTGAAAACATGACCCACGTCATGGGTCGGGTGATCTAGGATTAGCCCTATGCCTTCCCGAGCTCGCTACATTGCTCCATCCACGTATGTTGCGTCGACCTACGACGTCGCCATACTTGCGCAGCCTTTTCTAGCTTTCCTCAGCCCAGTAGCGGTGTTTATGATTCTGGCTATTGTTCGCTGGGATACTCCCCAGGCGATGATCCCTCAACTCGTAGCCCTGACGCTTTTCCTTGGCACTGAAATCTGGTGGTCGCACGCGGTAAAAAAGCGCCTGCCTCTCACTGCGGCTACGTGGTGCTTCGCTGCGTCAGCCCTAGTTGTATTCCTCACCGCAAATAACTCGTCCTCGCTGGTAGTAATCTGGCTTGGGGTCGTGGCCGTAGTCATTGTCCAGTCGTTGCGTGCTGGAATCATCTACGGTCTGTTCCCTGTTTTAGCCGTAGTCGGAATCCATGTCGTCTCCGGTTCTAGCCTTGGCAGAATCATTACCGAAGCTCTAGCGTCGTTCTCGCTGATAGCAATCGGTGTCTTTCTTGCACGCCTTGCCCGTACGGCAGCCACCGATGCTGTAGAGAAGACCCATCGGGCTGCAGAACTCGCCGTCGCAAATGAACAGCTACGGCGCTCTATCGAGACCGCCCGGGAGCTCACGCTCTCTGAAGAACGCGGACGCATTGCAGCAGCTTTGCATGATGGTTTAGGACATCGGCTCACGGCCATCAGCATGAGCTTGGATTTTTCCCAACGCATGATAGCGAAGAACCCAGAACGTGCCGCCGAAGAGATAGCTCATGCGCGCAATACAACAATTGCCGCTCTCGACGATATGCGCACTGTCGTGCGGGCTCTCCACCCTATTCGTTTAGAATCCGAAGGGTTTTATGACGCACTGACTGCGTTGGGAAACTCCTTTTCTTCTACCGCACTGACCGTTGAGGTAGAAGTAGCATCAAACGCCCCAGAACTCACACCTCCCGTGGAGAATATTCTTCTCGCTGCGGCACAGGAGGCCTTAACCAACGTGGTCCGACACAGTGCAAGCACCACCACGGCACGCATGTCCGTGAGTTTTGACAGCGATTTCAACGTCATCACTATGTCGGTTTCCGACAACGGCCCAGGTTCTGATGACTCGCAGGCTGGCTTTGGTATTCGCTCGCTACAAGAACGCGCCGGAGCGCTTGGCGGACGAGTCCTCGTTTCGGGGCACGGGGGAATTGCTGATGGGTTTCTTCTCAGTATCGAACTGCCTGTGACTAGCTGCTAACAGAAGGACAGATCAACGTATGACTAACCGAGTAATTCTCATCGATGACCATGAGCTGCTTCTCCGCGGTCTCGCCTTAATTTTCGACACCATCGACGAGTGCGAGGTCGTCGCAACTACTACTAATGGAAAAGAGGTGAGCTCGCTTATCGATGCTTTTGCACCCGACATTGTTGTCACTGATGCGGTCATGCCTGACTTCGATGGGCTCGCTGTCGTACGCGAGTGTGCGACCCATTACCCTCATGTTCCCGTACTGGTTCTCACCACCTTCGACGACGCCACACTGGTCCGCTCACTCATCGATGCTGGTGCTGCAGGCTATCTACTCAAAGACATTGATGCCAATCATCTCGCGGAAGCGATCGATGCCGCCGCCAGCGGCGGCATCGTCCTCGATCCCCGTATTGCCCGCATGCTGCACCGACCAACAAACGCGTGCTGCAGTCCATCATCTAAAAAGCCTGCGTCCGTGGAGGGAGTCACCACCTTGACGCGTGCAGAGCGCAAAGTCGCGACCCTTGTTGCGGAAGGAAAGAACAACAAGGAAATCGCTGAAATTCTCTACTTGGCCGAAGGCACCGTAAAGAACCATGTGTCCGTCCTACTGCGCAAGATGAAGGCTTCCGATAGAACCGTCCTCGCTCTCACTCTTGCCCGAGCTTTTGGTCAGCTAGATTAATTAACATACTGAAGCGTTCTGAGTTTAGGTCCTTTCTCAGCTAAGCAAGGACAAGACACTAGGCCTAGAAAATATTCCGTCGAGCTCAAGGAGTAGGCGGTCCATCAGGTCATCGAAATGGTCCGCTTGGAGTCCTGCTCACTACAACGCGCCTACGAGGAAGTCGGTGAGCTCCTCGATGCATCACGCCACACATTGCGGGCGTGGTACCGCGACAGCGCCTCTACACGAGACGGCCGCAAAGCGCCGGATAGCGAAACAATGGAAGAAGAACTTGGGGCGCCTGCGTCGAGAAAACCGCGAACTGAAACGAGCAAACGGGATTCTCAAGACTACTTCAGCTTTTCGCAGCGGAACTCGACCGACCCACGACCACATGATCTCTTACATCGACGCGTATAAAGATCAGTTTGGGGCCTGGGGCCATCTGCAGAGCGCTTCGACAATCAGATCGTGGATTCATCACCTCACGCGGCTACCGAAAAGCCACCACACGTGTTCCCAGTGCGAGAGCGTTAAGCGATAGCCTGCTTATCCCAGAGATTCAACGCGTGCATGCTAAGAATTTTTCGGTCTACGGTATCCGCACAATGTGGCACGCGATGAACCGTGAAGGCTTTCATATCGGTCGTGACAAGACCACACGTCTGATGAAGCTAGCAGGTGTTTCCGGCCGCAGACGCGGGCGAACTCCGGTCACCACGATCAGCCCGAAGACACCGGATCATCGCCCGGATCTTGTACAACGAGACTTCCGTGCACAAGCACCAGGCAGGCTTTGGGTTGCTGATATTACTTACGTTCGCACCCTGTCAGGATTCGCCTACACCGCGTTTGTTGTGGATGTCTTCAATAGAAAAATTGTTGGTGTTGCGACACGCTCGACGATGCGTACCGATGCGCTGCCCATGGAGGCATTGGAACATGCGTTAACGACTGCAGGACGAATCCATGGAAACCAGCTGGCACACCATAGCGATCGGGGCAGCCAGTACGTGTCACTGAAGTGTTCCACCGCGCTAGCGGAATCCGGAATCCGCCCGAGTGTCGGAATAGTCGGCGACTCCTACGACAACGCATTGACGGAGACAGTCAACGGACTCTACAAAGCTGAACTCATTCACGCCCAAGGCCCGTGGACATCGGTGGGGGAAGTCGAACTAGCCACCTTGCGGTGAGTGCATTGGTGGAACACCAAGAGACTTCACGAAGCATTGGACTACACCACCCCACAAGAAATAGAAACCGAGTATTGTCTCACCCAGCCGATCAGCACAGGGCCGTAAAAGAAGCGGAACTAAACCCAGGACGCTTCAGTTGGTGGTGGATCCGGATTTCTTATCAACGTAAATGTATTTGCTGGCAATACCTTCCTGGCGCAGAGCGTCGATCTGTCGGTCAAGATCCTGTTTCGCGGTCGACACCCGAGCGTAGCCAGTATCCATAACCAGAATAGTGCCGGAAGTCTATTCTGTAGCGGACATTATGGGACATGGTTGTGGCATGACTTGTGGGAAATACTCCTCCTGGGACTGTGTATTTTCAATCCATTGTCATTGATGGTGTCCCACTTCCTTGAAAGTGAGGCGTTCGGGAAAGGCCGGAAGGGGCCCCTTTCCGACGTTTAAACCATCGCTTGAAATACAAGTACTCGCTTGTTAACATCGGAGTGTGCTTACAGAGATTTCCTTATCCATCCCCGCGTCGGATCTCAGTCCCGCCGAGCGGGCCCAGTTACTCGTACCCACACTGTCCGCGCTGTCGGATGAAAACCGGTTGACGATCCTGCTCACCTTGGCGGAGAAGTCGATGACCAACCGCCAGCTCCATGAGGCCACCGGGATGAGTCAGGCATTGGTTAGCCATCATCTGGCTGCTCTACGCAAGGCCGGACTGGTGGACTCGGAGCCGACGGGTCGTGCCACGCTGAATTCGGTGTGTTGTGCTCAGCTGGCTGATCCGGTGCGCTGGCTGGCGCACCTGGCGACGTTGACGCCGGAGGGACAACGCGCCTGCTGCACGGACACCTCCCTGAGAAACGAGGTCGTTGATGCTGATTAGCGCGCTCGGCACGTTCGCTACCCTCCTGGTCGAACTGCTCCTGCTGTTTCTGGTGATATCCTATGCGGTCGCGTTGATCAACCGGCGCTTCGGCCCGGAGCGGTTGCAGAGCTGGATGGCTGGTGGAGCGGTTCCCGGTCAGGTCAAGGGACTGGCATTGGGGGCGATCACTCCGTTTTGTTCCTGTTCGACGATCCCGATGTTTGTCAGCATGCTCAAAGCCGGGGTGGCCTTTCGTACCACCGTGACCTACCTGATCGCTTCGCCGCTGCTCAACCCGGTTATCGTCGGCGGGATCTGGCTGACCCTTTCCTGGCAGGTCGCGATCAGCTACGCGGTGATCATGGTGCTGCTGGCGCTGGGAGCACCCTGGGCCTGGACCGCGCTGGGCATGGAAGACCAGCTGCGCAAGGTCAAGGTCAAGGGCGGGCACCAGCTGGACGGGACCCCGTGGCGTGGAATCAAACAAGAAACCCCGGCAGCGATCCGTCAGGCATGGGACGACCTTCGCCCCATGCGACTTCCGATGATCATCGGCGTGACCATCGGTGCATTCATCTACGGGGTCGTGCCCGAAGACGGCCTGAGATTTATGGCCGGTGGAAACGTCTGGTGGCTGATTCCACTGGCTGCGGTGATCGGTATCCCGCTGTATGTCCGACTGGAGACGATGCTGCCGGTCGCCCTGGCTTTATCGGGTGCCGGGGTGGCCATCGGCCCGATCTTCGCGATGATGATCGGCGGGGCGGGGGCCTCGCCACCGGAAATCTCGATGTTGGCGGCAGTGTTCAAGCCGAAACTGTTGGCCACCTTCGTGATCACCATTCTGCTGGCGGCCATGCTGGCCGGCTACGCGATGACGATCATCCTCTAAACCACGTACCCCTACCGAAAGGACACACTCTCATGGGTTTCAAGGACCTGTTTACCAAGAAAAACTCCACCTCCGACTGCTGCGGGGTCGAGATCGTCGCCGACGACGACACCGACACCACTGAGACCACCAGTGACCAGGAGGAGCAGCACCCGCAGGCTACGTCCTAACCCGACACATCCGGTCTCTACCAGCGTGTCTGGCTCTCGGACGAGGAGCTGACAGCCGGTGCAGACACCAACGACCCCGCGTGACAATCGCGCGGGGTCGTTGATGTGGGGTGGGGTGATTAGTTCTCAAGCAGCTCGGCGATGAGCCTGCGTACCCGGGTGTCGATGTCGTCACGGACCAGGCGCATGCGCTCGATCCCCTCGATACCGCGCGTGGACGGCTCGTCAGTCACCCACCGCTCGCACGTACCGCGGGCACCGTCGGGTAGCTCCAGCTGGGCATCACCTCCCAGGATGATCACGCGGTCGACCTCGCGCAACAGCTGTGGATCTACACCCTTAGGGTGGCCTGCGGACATGTCGGCGCCGGCCTCTGCGATGACCTCGACGGATTGGGTGTTGAGCTTCGTGCCGGGTGTCGTGCCGGCGGAGTGGATCTCGATCCGGTCACCGGCGTGCTTAGCGGCCAGGGCTGCGGCCATCTGGGACTTTCCGCCGTTGCCGACGCAGACGAACAGAACTGTTGGGTGGGTGCTCATGAGGTGAAGGTCTCCTTCTCGGATACAGCAGCCTGCGAGGACGGTGTCGAGGATACGGGTAGGGTCGGATCCTGGGGGAAGAGTTTCGGTCCCAGCCACCGCATGGTGTAGACTAGGCCGACAAGCACCGGGATTTCGATTAACGGGCCGATCGTGCCGGCTAGCGCCTGTGCGGAGGTCGCCCCGAAGGTGCCGATAGCCACGGCGATAGCCAGCTCGAAGTTATTGCCCGCGGCCGTAAACGACACAGACGCCGACTGAGCGTAATTCATTCCCGACGCCTTCGTCGCAATCAGTGCGATGGCGAACATGCCGACGAAGTAAGCCAACAGCGGCACAGCCACGCGGGCCACGGTCCACGGCTGGGAGGTAATCTGCTCGCCCTGCAGGGAAAACAGCAGCACGATGGTATAGAGCAGGCCGCTCAGTGCCAGCGGGGAGATCTTCGGCAGGTAGGTGTTTTCGTACCAGGCACGGCCCTTGGTTTTTTCACCGATGATCCGGGAGGCCATTCCGGTGGCCAGCGGGATGCCAAGGAATACGAGCACGGAAACCACGATCGACCAGAAGGAAAATTCGGCCGAGGTAGTCTCCAGGCCCAGCCAGGCCGGCAGGACCTGGAGGTAGAACCAGCCGAGTACGCTGAGCATGATGACTTGGAACACCGAGTTGATCGCCACCAGGACGGCCGTGGCCTCCCGGTCACCACATGACAGATCACTCCAGACGAGCACCATCGCAATACACCGAGCCAGGCCGACGATGATCAACCCGGTGCGCAGTTCCGGCTGATCTGGCAGGAAGATCCAGGCCAAGGCAAACATGAAAGCCGGACCGACCAGCCAGTTGAGGACGATGGACACCGTCATCAGGCGTTTATCGGCGGCGATCTCGACGGCCTTGTCGTAGCGAACCTTCGCCAGCGGCGGATACATCATCACCAGGAGGCCAAGCGCTATCGGCAGGGAAATCCCACCGACCTCCAGAGCGCCCAAGGCGTCACCAATACCGGGGACCACCCGTCCGATGAGTAGGCCAGCGGCCATGGCGAGAATGATCCAGACCGGCAGGAAGCGGTCCAAAATCGTCATGCGTGGGCGGTTATCAACATTCATATTCATACGAGCCTTTCACAATATTGACAAGCATCAATACAAAAAGTAGCCTTTATATTGAAGGTTGTCAATATAGGATGGTTGGTATGACATTCTCGCAGACTCTCCCGCTGGCGGACTTGTCCGCCTGTTGCTCACTGGGTGCTGGCCCCTTGACCAGTGGTGAGGCCGAGCGCTACGCCACGTTGTTCAAGGTGTTGGCCGATCCTGCCCGCCTGCGTTTGCTATCGCAGTTAGCGGCCGAAGGCTGCGGCCCGGCCAGCGTCGGGGAGCTGACAGAGACGTCGGGGTTGAGTCAGCCGACCGTGTCGCACCACCTGAAGCGGTTGACCGAGGCCGGGTTATTGGACAAGGTCCGGGTCGGTCGGACGGTGACCCATCAGGTGCGCCCGGAGCTGTTCGCGGAGCTGCGCACCGTGTTGCAGATGGACTGACCCACCACCGACGAGAAGGAGACGATCACACACGTGACCAGCAAACACTTCGAGGCGATCATTATTGGCGGTGGCCAGGCGGGCCTGTCCACCGCCTACTACCTGCTGCGAGCAGGCGTGGACGCCTTGGTCCTCGACGATCAAGAGGGTGCCGGTGGGGCGTGGCGGCATGTGTGGCCGTCGATGACGTTGTTTTCCACCGCAGAGTTTTCCAGCCTGCCGGGCAAGCCCATGCCAGCCTACGAGGGGTTCCCACCGTCGGACCATGTCATCGACTACCTTGCTGACTATGAGCAGCGCTACCGGATCCCCGTCGAGCGCCCCGTGCACGTGGACCGCGTCGACCGGGAGGATGGAGGCTACCGCCTCTACGCCGGTGATCGATCGTGGACGGCTCCCCATGTCGTAGCCGCCACCGGTACCTGGTCTACTCCCTTCGTCCCGGCATACCCGGGATTGTTTACCGGCACGCAGTGGCATTCGGCAAACTATCCCGGGGTGGGCCCCTTCCGGGGGTCGACCGTGGCTGTGGTGGGGGCGGCGAACTCCGCCGCGCAGATCGCCGCCGAACTCACCGGTGTTGCCGAAGTCACCTGGTATACCCGCCATCCACCACGGTGGATGCCCGATGAGGTCGACGGGCGGGTGCTGTTTCGCCGGAACCGGCAACGCGCCCTGGCCGTCCAGCGCGGCGAGACCGATCCGGGGGCCGACTCGGAGCTCGGCGACATTGTCGTGCTGCCTGAGGTGCGCGCTGCCCGCGACGCCGGATGGTTGGCGGCGACGCCGATGTTTAACTCCCTCAACGAAGTACGGGCCGATCATCTGATCTGGTGTACCGGGTTTCGGCCGTCCCTCGGGCCGGTGCGCCGGCTCCTGGACGGCACGACCCCAAAATACCCGGGCCTGCACCTGGTCGGTTACGGCGACTGGACCGGCCCCGGATCCGCCACGCTCACCGGGGTAGGCCCCTACGCCAAGCAGACCGCCCGGACCATCGCGGACTCATTTGGCATGACCGTCAAGTAATCTCCGCCTGGCCGGTAACCCCGAGGTATACGCTGTGGGTCAGAGATTTTCCTATATCCGTGTCTTCAGTGCCGACCAGAACCTGGCCCGCCAGCGCGAGATGATCGGCACCGTAGATAAGGAGTTTCTCGAAAGCTCTCTGCCCGCTCCCGCGCTGACAGATCAGGCTTGGAGCGCTGCGTCGACTACCTGCGGATCACGACGAGCTGATCGTGGCGTCCGGCTCGCCTGGCCCTTGGTGTACGGGCCTGAACCCCGGAAAGTGGACACGTCGGGGGTTAGCTATGCTCCTTTGGTCAGTGTAGCGTATGTGAGTGCTTCAAAGCTCTGCTGATGCTGCGTTCAGCGAGAGGTCCTCATTGTTCTCATAGAGAGCCACAGCATCGCGTTTGAACTGTTCGGAGTACCTGGACATGATGGTAGATTACCTTTCTTCCTAGCCCGACTAGGCTGGATAGCAGGTGTCCACCTAAAAGGGGTCAGGTCCGTTACGAATTGTTAAAGGGTAATCATGAAAAACTACGCCAGCTTTTTTGAGTACACTGCACAGCCGGCAAGCGATCAGCACATCCTTGAGATCGAAGACAAGCTTGGCAAAAAGCTACCTGGTGATTAGAATATGCTGCTTTCAGAAACTGGAGGCGGCATCCTCAACCTAGAAAAGTCTTTCCTTACAGATATTTCCTTGCCTGATGGGGACACCTTGGAGATCGTTGTTGAAAGCATCTTCGGCAACGGCACAGCAAGCAATGGCTCTCATGTTGATTTGATTTGTGGCTATCCACGATTTGCGGGTAACCCCACAGTGTGGCTATCCAAAGAAATCCACGTTGTTTGCAGTGTTCGATAGCGTTTAGGCGGGCATGTCGGTCTTTGCGGTCATTGATACCGAAACCACCGGCTTTAACAAGCGCTACGACCGCATCATTGAACTTGCTGCCGTGCGCGCTGACGCATACTTCAATCCCGTCGACTCCTGGCACACATTGCTCAACCCTGACACCAAAGCCGTGTCCACTACTCGGGGGGACACCCCGCCCACCTCGGCACTCAACCCTGCTGTGGGGGTTACTCGTAGCGAAGCGAGCTGAGCATCCCGGTTTCCATGTGATAGGCGTTATGGCAGTGAAATGCCCACTCACCGGGGTTGTCAGCGATCAGGTCGGCGATCATGGTTTCACCGTGGCGGAGAAGGACGGTGTCCTTGCGTAGCCCGCCGCTGCCGGGCAGCGCCCACGTGTGGCCGTGGATGTGCATGGGATGGGGCATCATGGTCCTGTTGCGCATGACCATCCGCAGGCGCTGGCCCCCCTGCACGGTCGCGGAGGAGGATTGGCCGTCGGTGAGAATGCTCCATTCATACGGCATCATCTGCCCGCCCAGGTCGATGCTGACTTCTCGGTCTGGTGTGTCCTCGGGCAGGAGTGCACGGTCTGCTGGCTTCAGGGAGGACAGAAGCAGTCCGGTGGACGACAACTCGGGGAAGTCGACATCGGGGTGGGGGACCTGGCCGCCGGCGGTGCGGATGACGGCGAAGGCGCGGTCGTCCTTACCCACCGTCAAAGCCGTGAGCGGGAAGATGCCGTCGCCGAGGATGACCTCGACGTCGACACGCTCGCCCATCGACAGGTAGATCGATTCGGTCTCCCGGGGCTGGACAGGGAAGCCGTCGGTGTGGGTGACGGTCATGCGGTGACCACCGAGGGCCACCTTGAAGATGGTGTCACCGCCGGAGTTGATAAACCGCAGGCGGGCCTTGTCGCCCGGGCGAGCCTCGAAGGTCCGGTGAGCACGGGGGATACGTCCGTTGATGAGGTAGTGCGGATACATCACATCGCCGGCATCCCCGCCCAGTACCCGGTCCGGGGTGCCGTGCATCATATGGCCGTGACCTCCCATCCCCTCCTTCCCGTTATGGTCGCCCGAACCCATTCCGGTGAGCTTGTCGAGCTCATCGTCGGGAGTGCCCTGAATGCCATCGACCCAGTCGTCGAGCACGATGGTCCACTCGACGTCCTGGTCCTCAGCGTCTTGCGGATCACGGACGATCAGTGGGGCGTGGAGGCCGCGATCAAGCTGCAGGCCGGAGTGGGAATGGTAGAAGTAGGTGCCACCGTGGGGGACTTCAAAAACATAGGAGAAAGACTCGCCAGGTTCAATGGGGTCCTGGGTCATGCCGGGCACACCGTCGGCTGCATTGTGGAGTGCGATGCCATGCCAGTGGATGGAGGTGCTCTCAGGCAGTTCATTGATGATATCGACCTGGAGGACGTCGCCGGCGGTGGCCTCAATGGCCGCATCCCCGGTGTCAGAGACGTATCCCCACGTCTTGGCTTCGATACCGCCGATATCTAGAGAGAGGGGCCGGGCGGTCAGTGTCCGGCGCACCGTTGGCTCACCGAGCGCAGTGGGGGTGGGAGTGGGGCGAAGAGAGGAACCTGGTGCCGAGGCAGCGGGTCCAGGGTCGCTGGTGCAGGCGGCCACGGCCCCGGTGCCGGCGAGGACGAGCCCGCCGAGCAGAAACTGTCGTCGGGAAAATCCGTTCATCATGATTTAACCTTCCTTGGTGTTAGATTTCAGTGACACGGGAGACAGGCGCAGGTGAGGACCCTGCTGAGCCATCACGTCAGGTGCAGGTCTGTGACACAGGTGGCACCGTCGTCGGCGGTGGAAAACTCCACGGTGCCGGTACGCCCCTGGTAGCTGACCTCAATCAGGCCGGTGGCATCATCGGGAAGCCAGAAGCCAATAAACCCGTTGTCGAAGGTGGTTGTCGCCTCGTCCACCAGCACCTCACCGTTCACCTCATCGGTGATCGTGACCTGGATATCCTCATTGTCGAGTTCCCCCAGGCAGGTCGTGAGGCTGTGGTAGAAGCAGTCGTGGGTGGAGGTGAGATAGGGTGCGATCGAGACATACGTCTGATTGTCGGGAAGATCGACCACGACTTCCTGGTCATCGCTCGAGAGCAGCAGTTCATCGGCACGCACTGAAGCGATCAGATCCGTGGGACGCTCAGTGACCTTCTGCCGGTCGAGGTGATCAATGATCTCCACCGCGTCCATGGCGGCCAGGCCATGGGTAGCCAGGAATGTATCCTGGGACACCGTCCCGTCGGCGGTGGGTTCCGGGTCGGCGGCCGAACACCCCGTGAGGGCGAGGGCAAGGGCGGCGGCTGCGAACGCTGCTCGTTTCACGTCAATCTCCTTGAATCATGGTAAGACCGTGAGAAGACACCGCCTCAAGGTCGATGCCATACCTTTATTTAGCACGGGTGCCTGACGGACTAGAAATCAAAAACCCTGCTCACGGCCTTATAACAGGGCGAAAAAGGGGTGAATTCGGTGGGCTGGGTCACCACCAGGACACCACCCCACAACCGTGGGCGATGTCCTTCTACCCGCCCCGAGTATGCGGTGCAGGCAGTGAAATCCCTGGTGGCGCCTGCTGAACCGACCAGGGGAGGCGATGCCGCCGGCCCGGGGTGGGGCACAGGGGTGACGGCGGTCGAAGGGTGATGTTTGAAGATTTGATGAAGATTTCCCCGCCGGGCACTGAGCGAGGGTGGTATTCCCCTCTGGCCGGAGCGATACTGGGGTCCATGGCTAACCGCACACCGACCACCGCCACACCCCCGGGGCGGGTGCTGGTCGTCGATGATGAACAACCCCTGGCTCAGATGGTGGCCTCCTACCTCATCCGGGCCGGCTTCGATACCCGCCAGGCGCACACCGGCACCCAGGCCGTGGACGAGGCCCGTCGCTTTTCCCCCGATGTTGTGGTGCTGGATCTAGGGCTGCCCGAACTCGACGGCCTGGAGGTGTGCCGACGGATCCGCACCTTCTCGGACTGCTACATCCTCATGCTCACCGCGCGTGGCAGCGAGGACGATAAGATCAGCGGATTGACCTTGGGGGCGGATGACTACATCACCAAACCTTTTAGCATCCGGGAACTGGTGACCCGGGTGCATGCGGTGCTGCGCCGCCCACGCACCAGCACCACCCCACCGCAGGTGACCACCCCCTTGATCGTCGGTGACCTCATCCTTGACCCCGTCGCCCATCAGGTGCGGGTGGGGGAGACGACCGTGGAGCTCACCCGCACGGAGTTCGAGCTGCTGGTTGCCCTGGCCCTGCGCCCCGGCCAGGTGCTGACCCGCCACGACCTGGTCACCGAGGTCTGGGACACCACCTGGGTCGGTGATGAACGCATCGTCGATGTCCACATCGGCAACTTGCGTCGCAAGCTCGGCACCGACACCCAGGGCCGGGGGTTTATCGACACCGTGCGTGGCGTGGGCTACCGGGTGGGGCTGCCATGAATCACGGACCCGGCCTGACCTTCCGCTTCCTGGCCGCCCAGGTGTTGGTCGTGGTGATTAGCCTGCTGGTGGCCGCGGCCGTGGCCACGATGGTGGGCCCGACCCTATTCCATGATCATATGTTGATGACCGGCCGGGAGGACCCCTCGCTGGAGCTGTTCCATGCCGAGCAGGCCTACCGGGGCGCCAACCTGATCACCCTGGTCGTCGCCCTGCCCACCGCCTTGATCAGCGCCCTGCTGGCCAGCCTGTGGCTATCGCGTCGTCTGCGCACCCCCCTGCAGAATCTCACCCGCGCCGCTACCAGCCTGACGGCCGGCAACTCCCGTATCCGCGTGCCCACCGGAAAAGCAGGCCCCGAGGTCACCACCCTGGCGCATGCCTTCAACACCATGGCCGACCGGCTGGAACACACCGAACAGGTCCGCCGCCAGATGCTCTCTGATCTGGCCCACGAAATGGGCACCCCCTTATCGGTGCTCACGGTCTACCTCGATGGTCTCCAGGACGGGGTCGTGGACTGGAATAATGCCACCCACACGATCATGGCTGACCAACTCACCCGCCTGACCCGGTTGATGGAAGACATCGACGATGTCTCCCGGGCCCAGGAACGCCGGATCGATTTGGACCTGGCGGAGGAAGGGCTCGGGGATCTGCTCCATACCGCCGCTGCTGCCGCGGGGGAAGCTTATGCTGACAAAGGCGTCGATTTACAGGTCGAGACCATTACAGACACCGCCCGGGTGTTCGTGGACCGGCAACGCTTCGGCCAGGTGATAAGCAATCTGCTGTCGAACGCGCTACGGCACACCCCGGCTGGCGGGCAGGTCCGGATCAGCGTCCACCGACAGGGGGCGTCCACCGCGCTCATCCACGTCGCCGATGACGGCGAGGGCATCCCACCTGACCAGCTCAGACACATCTTCGAACGCTTCTACCGGGGGGATGCCGCCCGCAGCCGGGACGACGGCGGGTCCGGTATCGGTCTGACCATCTCCAAGGCATTGATCGAGGCCCACGGTGGCACTCTCACCGCCACCTCCCCCGGACCCGGTCGCGGAGCGGTGTTTGCCCTCCGCCTCCCGCTGTCCCCTCCCGACAGTGAGGAGGCTGCTCGATGACCACACCCTGCGCCGCGTGAGAGCCGCGCCCCCACCCATTGAAAATATACCCCCGGGGGGTATACGCTAGAGTGACATCACCGCATCCCACCGACTCGTAGGAGCTTTCCCATGATCACCTCCCCGCCCCGCCTCTTGCCGATGGCCTCCCACGGCTGCAGCTGTTGCGGACCTGCCTCACGTGCCGACACCGCCTCCATCCCTGCCGCCAGCGACTCGTCAGCAGGAGGGTCCTCCCCTAGCTACCAGGTCACCGGCCTGACCTGCGGGCACTGCGCGAAAAGCGTGACCCAGGCCCTTCAGACCCTCCCCCAGGTCGACGACGTCCAGATTGATCTCGCTGCTGGTGGTGTTTCCACCGTCACGGTCACCGGTGTCGTACCTCCGGAGATGGTTCGCCGGGCCATCGAGGAGGCCGGCTACACCGTCTTATCCTGATCGGTTTTACCCATCATCTCGACCCCGACCGGGTTGAGCGAAAGGAACGTCATGAGCACTCCCCACCATTCCGGTGATCACCATGGTGATCACCCCGCTCCGGAAACAGACCACACCCACCACCCGGATCATGCCAGCCATGAACACCACGCAGATGCCGACTCCCACGGCCAGGCGATGCCCCACGATCACCCTCACTCCGCCCTGGACGAAGACCACCACGTTCATGGTCACGGCGAACACGCCGGACACAGCACCGCAATGTTTCGGGGCCGCTTCTGGTGGTCGCTGATTCTGTCCATTCCCGTCGTTATTTTCAGTCCCATGGTCGCCCACCTGCTCGGCTACCACCTCCCGGCATTCCCTGGTTCCACCTGGATCCCCCCGGTGCTGGGCACGATCATCTTCGTCTACGGCGGAATGCCTTTCCTCAAGGGCGGATGGAAAGAACTGAAATCCCGCCAACCCGGGATGATGCTCCTGATCGCCATGGCCATCACCGTGGCGTTTGTGGCCTCCTGGGTCACCACTCTGGGGCTGGGCGGTTTTGAGCTGGACTTCTGGTGGGAGCTGGCCCTGCTGGTGACCATCATGCTGCTGGGGCACTGGCTGGAGATGCGCGCTCTCGGGGCCGCGTCCTCCGCGCTTGACGCGCTGGCTGCCCTGCTGCCGGATGAGGCCGAGAAAGTCATCGACGGGACTACCCGCACCGTGGCCATCTCCGAGCTGGTCGTCGACGACGTCGTGCTGGTGAGGGCCGGTGCCCGAGTGCCGGCCGACGGAACCATCCTCGACGGAGCCGCCGAATTCGATGAGGCGATGATCACTGGCGAATCCCGTCCCGTCTTCCGCGACACCGGTGACAAGGTGGTCGCCGGTACCGTGGCCACCGACAACACCGTCCGCATCCGGGTGGAGGCTACCGGCGGGGACACCGCCCTGGCCGGGATCCAACGCATGGTTGCCGACGCCCAGGAGTCCTCCTCCCGGGCCCAGGCCCTGGCGGATCGGGCGGCAGCGTTGTTGTTCTGGTTCGCGCTGATCTCCGCTCTGATCACCGCGGTGGTGTGGACCACCATCGGCAGCCCAGACGATGCCGTGGTGCGCACGGTTACGGTGCTAGTCATCGCCTGTCCGCACGCCCTGGGCCTGGCGATTCCTCTGGTCATTGCGATCTCCAGCGAGCGGGCCGCGAAATCCGGGGTGCTCATCAAGGACCGGATGGCGCTCGAGCGGATGCGCACCATCGACGTGGTGCTCTTCGACAAAACCGGCACCCTGACCGAGGGTGCGCACGCGGTCACCGGTGTCGCCCCGGTGCCCGGTACTTCGGAAGGGCACCTGCTGGCCCTGGCCGCCGCCGCCGAGGCCGATAGTGAACACCCCGTGGCCCGCGCCATCGTGGCTGCCGCGGCCGCACACCCGGAGGCCTCACGCCGCCCACTGCGCGCAACCGGTTTCACCGCCGCCTCCGGCCGCGGGGTCCGGGCCACTGTCGATGGCGCTGAGATCCTCGTGGGTGGGCCGAACATGCTGCGCGAGTTCAACCTCACCACCCCGGCCGAGCTCACCGACACCACCAGCGCCTGGACCGGGCGTGGGGCCGGCGTGCTCCATATTGTCCGCGACGGTCAGATCATCGGTGCCGTGGCCGTCGAGGACAAGATCCGCCCCGAATCCCGCGCCGCCGTCAAAGCCCTGCAGGACCGCGGGGTGAAGGTCGCGATGATCACCGGTGACGCGCAGCAGGTGGCCCAGGCAGTGAGCAAGGACCTGGGGATCGATGAAGTCTTCGCCGAGGTCCTGCCCCAGGACAAGGACACCAAGGTCACCCAGTTACAGGAGCGTGGCCTGAGCGTGGCCATGGTCGGTGATGGTGTCAATGACGCCCCCGCTCTGACCCGCGCGGAGGTCGGTATCGCCATCGGTGCCGGCACGGATGTGGCCATGGAATCTGCCGGGGTGGTTTTAGCCAGTGATGACCCGCGGGCAGTGCTGTCGATGATTGAGCTGTCCCAGGCCAGCTACCGCAAGATGATCCAGAACCTGATCTGGGCCTCTGGCTACAACATCCTCGCCGTGCCGCTGGCCGCCGGAGTGCTCGCCTCGATCGGGTTCGTGCTGTCCCCGGCCGTGGGCGCGATCTTGATGTCTGCCTCGACCATCGTGGTGGCCCTGAACGCCCAGCTGTTGCGCCGCATTGATCTGGAGCCGGCTCACCTGGCTCCGACCGACGGGAAGGAAGAACACAGTGAGTCGATATCCCCCGTAACCGTTACTGACTGACCTTGTCCCTCGACTCCTAACTCACACCACCTTTGAAAGGAACACTCATGAAACGCAGCATTACCCTCGCCGCCTTGGTACTGACCTCCACCCTGGCGCTGACCGCCTGCAGCGACGCCGCCGACAACTCCGACGATGCCGACACCACCAGCACCACGACGGCAACCGCAGAGACCCACGAGACCCACCAGGAAGACTCCACCACTGCCGACGAAGAGCACGGCGGGCACGACCACCCTGCCGACGGCGGGGCACCGCCGGCAGGCATTGAAGAGGCCGAGGATCCCACGTACCCGGTGGGCACCGAGGTCATCCTCACCGCTGACCACATGCCCGGCATGGATGGGGCCACCGCCACCATTTCCGGGGCGTTTGATACCACGACCTATTCGGTCAGCTACACCCCCACCGAGGGTGGGGCCCCGGTTACCGACCACCGCTGGGTCGTCCATGAGGAGCTCGTCGATCCGGGTCAGGCCCCCCTGCCCGACGGGGCGAGCGTTGTCCTAGATGCCGAGCACATGTCCGGCATGAAGGGTGCTGAGGCCACCATCGATTACTCCACCGAGGAGACGGTCTACATGGTTGATATCACCGTCGACGGGATGACGATGACCAACCACAAGTGGGTCACCGAGAGCGAGATCCAACCCGCCGAATAGTCCACCCACCCTGAACCGCGAGACCAGACAAGGCACCCGCTCCAAGGTCGGTCATCAATCGCTGCCGACCATGCCACAGCACACCAGCCACACACGGAACCTGCACGCCCACAGGGCCCACGCTGAGGTAGGCCTTCTGTGTCACTGCTTCTCTTAGTCAGGGGAAATATGCCCTGGAATGACCCTGGTGACAGGAGTTCATTCCAGGGCTTTGTCTCTGCCCACAGGCCAGTTCCTGGCGGGTGGATGAAACCTATATCCGGGTCGGCGGCAGGTGGTGCTACCTCTATCGGGGGATCGCCGCCGGTGGCCAGACCCTGGACTTTTTACCTCTCTCCGAAGCGGAACGTGGCCGCAGCGAAGCGTTTCCTGGCCAAGGCCGTCAGATCCAATGCGTCAGCCGGGTATCCCAGAGTGATCAACACAGATAAAGCACCCTCCCTAGCCAGGGCAATCGCCGAGTGGAAGTCCGAGGGAATCTGCCCGCCAACAGCGGAACACCGGCAGGTGAAATACCTCAACAACATCCTGGAAGGCGACCATGGTCGGCTGAAGCGGATCCTCGGGCCGAAAGGCGCGTTTAAGAACCGGACATCTGCATATCGGACGTTGAAAGGGATGGAGGCGATGCACTCCTTGCGGAAAGGGCAAGGCACGATGTTTGCCCTCACGGGCAACCGAACCCAGACGCGGTGATCGTCAATCGAGTCTTCGAGACGGCCTAACAACGCCCACACGCAGCGGTCATCAGGGGATGAGAAACTGAGTCTTCGCTGCTCTCCGCCCAACTTTGCAACAGCACCCTCCAAGAACGATTCAAGGGCCTGGCCCCGATGCAGTATCGGAACCAGGCCCCCGCAAAGACCCTAACCATTTAGAATTAACCCAGTCCAGAAAATGGGGGTCAGTTCACTCGGGATGGGCTTATTAGAGGCCGAAGGCGCCGCCGCTGATGAGGATGAAGATGCCCAGGCCGATCAGGACGATCGGGAACAGCACGTGCTCCCAGCGCTCAAGGACTTCTGCGATGGGCGGGCGGGTGGCCACGAACTTTGCCAGCAGGACCAGGCCTGCCACCAGGACGAGGAAAACGATGCAGTAGATGATGACGTCGGCAGTGTCCACGTTGAGGAAGACCGGAACGTAGACGCCGATATTGTCGCCACCGTTGGCAAACGTCACACCGGCGACGGTCATCACACCCACCTTTTTCCCGGCGATCTTCGCATCATCATCGTCGTCATCATCGCTTCGCCAAGCCTGCCAGGCCGCCCATAGTCCCAGGGCCAGGGGAATTAGTCCGAAGTACGGGATCGCCTCAGCAGGTAGGAATGCTCCTGCCCCCAGCATGACCAGGACTGCGGCCGCGAGGATGCCCATGAAGCCGAGGTACTGCCCAGCCAGAATCCGAAGCGTGGTCCCTTTTTGCCCCGCCCCGCGGGCAAAAAACAGCGAGAGCACAATGATGTCGTCGATATTGGTGGCGATAAACAGACCAATCGCCGACAGTAGACCGGTTACCACTACGCACTCTCCTGTCCAGTGACACACCCAGGTACGGCGCATCCGGCGTCGATGCATTCGACGTTGTCATCGACGGCCAGGGTGGTATCCAGCAACGCGTTCAACGCCTGCGCCAGATGAGCATCAACGATCTCGTAGCGGGTCTGTCGCCCCTGCGGTTCGGCGACAACAATTCCGCAGTCCCTCAGGCAAGCGAGATGGTTCGACACGTTCGAGCGCGTCAGTTCCAGATCCTGGGCGAGAGCGGCCGGGTAGGCCGGTCCCTCCAGCAGCGCCAGGAGAATGCGGGAACGAGTCGGATCCGCCATGGCCCGACCCAACCGGTTCATCACGTCTAGTCGAGAAGCAATAGTCAGCATGTGCTGAACTATACAGTTGTTGCTGAACTAACTTCAACATGGGATGGCGTTGTTGCTAGAGGTCGTCTGCACTTTCAGGCTGAGGCCTTCACTGCGCAGGAAGGAAGCGGCCGCCTAGTTGGCGGTGTTCCCGACGTGATTTAAAGGTGAGGGCTATTGCCGGCAGCTTCCGGCCCAGGCCAGTGGCGGCCCACGTACCGATCAGGGTGTCCCACTTCCAAGGAAGTGAGACACCCTTAATGAAACCAATTGAAAATACACAGCCCCAGGAGAGGACTGTTCCACAAGCTATTCCAACGAATTGACTCGCAAAACCTGCTGCAGAATAGACTTCCGGCACGCTGTGGGTCATGGATATTGGTAACGCCCGGGTTTCCACCGCAAAACAAGACCTCGACCGTCAGATCGACGCGCTCCGTAAAGAAGATGTTGCGGATAAATACATCTACGTCGACAAGAAATCCGGATCCACCACGAATCGGCCCGGACTCCAGCAAGCCCGCGCGGGAGATGTCATTGTCGTCCACACCCTCGACCGGCTGGGCCGCACCGTCCGTGACACTCTCAACCTGATCCATGACCTTCAGGAGCGTGGGGTAGGGGTGCGCACTGAAGCGTCCTGGGTTTAGTTCCGCTTCTTTTACGGCCCTGTGTTGATGGGCTGGGTGAGATAGTACTCGGTTTCTACTTCCTGTGGGGTAGCGTAGTCCAAAGCTTCATGAAGCCGCTTGGTGTTCCACCAATGCACCCACCGCAAGGTGGCCAATTCGACTTCTCCGACCGACGTCCACGGGCCCCGGGCATGAATCAGTTCAGCCTTGTAGAGACCATTGACTGTTTCGGCTAGAGCATTGTCATAAGAATCGCCGACTGTTCCCACACTCGGACGGATTCCGGATTCCGCTAGCGCAGTGGAATACTTCAGTGACACATACTGGCTGCCCCGATCACTATGGTGAATTAACTGGTTTCCATGGATTCGTCCTGCAGTCGTTAACGCATGTTCCAATGCCTCCATGGGCAGCGCATCGGTACGCATCGTCGAGCGTGTCGCAACACCAACAATTTTTCGGCTGAATACATCCACGACAAACGCGGTGTAGGCGAATCCTGACAGGGTGCGAACGTAGGTAATGTCGGCAACCCACAACCTGCCTGGTGCTTGTGCACGGAAGTTTCGGCACACAAGGTCCGGGCGATGATCCGGTGTCTTCGGGCTAATCGTTGTCACAGGGGTTCGCCCGCGTCTGCGGCCGGAAACACCTGCTAGCTTCATCAGTCGTGCAGTCTTATCGCGGCCGATATGAAAGCCTTCACGGTTCATCGCGTGCCACATTTTGCGGATGCCGTAGACCGAGAAATTCTCCGCATGCACACGCTGTATCTCTGGGATAAGCAGGCTATCGCTTAAGGTCCTTGCGCTGGGAACACGAGTGGTCGCCTTGCGGTAGCCACGAGAGGTGATGAATCCACGATCTGCCTGTTTTAGAACTCTGCAGATGGCCTCGACCCCAAACTGATCTTTGTACGCGTCGATGTAGGAGATCATTTGGTCGTGGGTCGGTCGAGTTCCGCTGCGAAAAAAGCCGAAGCTGTCTTAAGAATCCCGTTTGCTCGTTTTAGTTCGCGGTTTTCACGGCGCTGAAGCGTCCTGGGTTTAGTTCCGCTTCTTCTACTACCCCGTATTGACGGGCTGGGTGCGATGGTACTCGATTTCTACTTCCTGCGGGGTGGCGTAGTCCAACGCTTCGTGAAGACGCTTGGTGTTTTACCAATGCACCCACCGCAAGGTCGCCAACTCAACTTCCCCCACTGACGTCCACGGGCCTTGGGGGTAGTAGAAGAAGCGGAACTAAACCCAGGACGCTTCATAAGACATCTGATGATCTTCATTGTCAGACCCCAGAGGGCGAGTGAATTGGGGAACGGTTTCTGCCCTCACTGCGTTTCTAAAAAAGCAGGCCTTCCCCATGTGATAGGCCTAGTACATGGATAGTCATCCCCCACATCTCACCCCCTCCCTCCCAACTGTGGTCATTTACCAAAACGCAGATTTCGTCTCTGGCATCATCCAAGAGATTTACAAAGCAGGACTACTGGAAGCTACCGAGTTCGAAAACAATTCGACCACAGGGAAAGGCGACGGGTCCGAGAAACAGGCCGCAATTGCCGCAAAAGCTAACGTGTTTCCCTGGCTAATCAACCTCGGTGCACAAGGGAGCTATACACACTCTCAATCAAATAGTGAGGAAGTCGCTACAACCCGCCACCAAAAATTCGTTTATTCCCAAGAATTTTTTCTAGACCAAGCCCGATCCGAACTTCGACGGCAGGAGCTAATAACTCGGGTAGAAAACTCAGAAAGCGCCTCGGAACTCCAAGTGGGAGATTTTATTGAATTTGAGGCTAGCTTTGAAGCTAACGAGGCTAACGCCATCCTCGATATCCTTACCCCTGAGTTAACTGCGGCTATAACTCGATATATCCACCGCTCCAAAGGGCTTGAAGAGATAGACACCCTTAGAGAGCAAGCTTCTAATGCAGATACCCAGATCCCAGTAGAGAAAATCAGCGGTATTAGAGAAATCTATGACGCTAGGGCGGAGAACCAGGCGGCACTTGCAGCAGACATTACCTCTGCTATAAGAATGGATTTCCGCGGTTCCGAAACTAAAGAATTCTATGCCTCAATTGGGGCAGGCCAACACTCGCTGACCGCTGTTACCGTCTGCGAAAAGGAGTATTTCAAATCCAAAGATTTCGATCGGCTACTAGATGGAAGATTTACCGTTCTGGGCAAAGTCATTTCCCCTATTCGAGAGAATGTCCCAATCCTGGAGAGAAACAAACTGCTTAGCCGACTGCAGGTGGAAGCTCTAGATGAAATCCTCCGCCCTTTAGCCGAAGAGGCAGACACTCACCAACTGCTGGATCTCGATTTCAAGACAAGTGTAGAAGGACCTTCAATCACCGTATTGCCTATCGCTATCTATGTATAAACCCCCAAGCGTCTCATTTAAATCCCCGTCAAACTAGATAATTAACCTCTTATAAGCCGCGCATAGTTGGCGAACAGAATCTCTAGGCGTTGGCGCTCCGAAGTGAGCTTGCGAGGCGCTCCCATTGCTTTATCCACTTCCCGGTCGAGCACGTCATGCGCCTTCACCAGTTGTGGTGCCATGGCCAGCGGGTTATAGTGCTCAGCTAGCGAGCGCTCTGGATGTAATGCCCGCGCATCGAGGACTTTCTGCCCAGCCTTGATGATGCGCTTCTAAGTAGCTTCATCGAGTTCTGGGACAGGGAATGTATTCCACGTCAGGGTGCTGGAGAAACGATAATCCGATTTGATTCTTCCGCCTACAGTTCTTTGCCAAATGATGAACATCGATGAAGAAATGAAGGGCCCGAACCCCGGAAAGTGGACACGGGGATTTAATTAAGATGCGATAGTAAGTGTAGCTGATCCGGTGGCTTCGAAGGCGTTCGGCGAGCGGTAGCCGCACCACGAGTGCAAGCGCGTGGTGTTGTAGTGCGTGCACCACCGGAACACGTCCCGACGACATGCGAGCTGACTTGGGAAAACGGACTCGTCCTGGAGGACTTCCCGTTTCAGCGTGGCGTTGAACGACTCCGCCAACGAGTTGTCCGCGCTCGTTTCGATTGCTCCCATCGACTGGGTGACACCGAATCGTTCACACAGCTTCCGGTATCGCCCAGAGGTATAGACGCTGCCATGATCGGAGTGGAAAATCGCCCCGTCAAGGTTGCCTCGGACCCCGTGGGCCATCGTGAGAGCTTCTTCGACCAACTCCGTGCGCATGTGGTCAGCGATCGCGAAACCGGTCAACTGCCGCGAATAGCAGTCGATGACGGTGGCCAGGTACATATTCGACCCGTCCGCGATCGGCAGGTACGTGATATCGCCGACGTAGATGGTGTTCGGTTTCTCCGCGATGAACCGGCGTTTCAGCAGGTCGGGCACCTTCGGAGCCCGTTTCGCAGACACGGTGGTCTTCACCCGGCGTTTTTTGGTGTAGCCGAACAGGCCCATCTGGCGCATCAACCTGGCGGTGCGCTTGTGATTGAAAAGGTCGTCGTTGGCTGGATCGGAATTGATGGCCGCCGTCACGCGTTTCGCCCCGTAACAACCGTTCTCGGCCGTGAACACGGCCTTGATCCTCGCTCCCAGCACCGCGTCGTCAAGGACGCGTCGCCGACGGGCAGAAGCAGCTGATTTCCATTTGTAATACGAGGACCGGTTGATCTTCAAAACCTCACATAACCGCTTGACCTCGTAGAGGCCTCGGTTGTCATCAACGAACCGGAAGCGGTTCACCAGTTCGTCTCTTCCGCGAAATATTTGGCCGCCTTGCGGAGGATCTCTCGTTCCTCCCGGAGCTTGGCGTTTTCGCGTTCCAGCACGCGGATGCGTTCGGCGTCGGAGAGTCCTTCAGCAGGCGTGCGTGCGCTGTTGGCTGCGGCAATGGGGCTGGCGACTTTTTCACCGTTGGCGTTGGTCTTGGTGCCGGTGCCGAAGGCGTCGAGCCAGGTGCGCAGGGAGTTGCGGTTGACCCCGAGATCGGAGGCGATCGCGTTGAGCGTTGCTCCGGGGGTCGACTCGTACAACGAGACTGCGTCGCGCTTGAACTGCTCGGTGTAGGTCTTGCGTGGCATGGTGGAAAGGTACCTCACTTCCCCAGCGAGATGCTGGTTTCAAGGTGTCCACCATCTGGGGGTCAGGTCCCCCGTCGAGCCCATCAATGAATGCCCCACGTGCGGGCAGCCTGGAGTATTCCGCGACCATGTCATCCGCAGCCTGGTCGATCTGCCTATCGTCGGCCACCCAACACGCCTTCATGTGCGCCTTCCACGCTACCGGTGCACCAACAAGCGCTGCTTGCAGAAGATCTTCCGCGCGGGCCTTACCTGCGCGCCCGACAATTCAAAGACCACGGACAGGGTGACCCGCTGGATCCTGCAACGACTCTGCCTAGATCGGATGAGCGTTGCCGCTGCAGCCAAGTCATTAGGCCTGGGGTGGGATACCACCAACGCCTTGGCCTTAGCCGCTGTCCAGGACTTGATCTACAACGACGAGCACTACCTCGACGGGGTCAAGGTCATCGGTGTTGATGAGCATCGCTGGTCGCACAACCGACGCACATGGCGCGACGGATACGTCACCGTCATCGTTGATATGACCGACCACCACGACAAGGATGGAAACGTCATCCGCCCCGCTCGGCTTCTTGACGTTGTCCCAGGCAGAAGCGCTGACGCGTTACGAACATGGCTGAATAATCACAGCGAGCAGTTCCGCGATCAGGTCAAAATCATCAGCATGGACGGCTTCCAAGGCTATGCCACCGCCGCTGGCGAAGTCATTCCCAACGCCACCCAAGTCATGGACCCGTTCCACGTTGTACGCCTGGCCGGTGACAAGCTCACCAAGTGCCGCACCAGGCTCCAGTTAGAAACAACAGGCCGACGTGGCCGCAGCAAAGACCCGCTCTACCGCAACCGGAAAACACTGTTGACCACCGAGCGCCTACTCACCGACAAGCAGCGCGGGAGGCTTGAGGAACTGTTTGACTTCGACGACGACTACGCGCCGCTACAAGAGACCTGGACCTACTACCAACAAGTCATAAGCTGCTACAACAATCCCAACAAGCAAGCAGCCAAGAAAGCCATGAGCACGCTCATTGACACGCTTGTTGACATCAAAGACGCCGGGATCGCTGAGATCGCGCCGCTAGGCAGGACCATGAACAAGCGCCGCAAGGACATCCTCGCCTACTTCGACCACGGAGTATCCAACGGACCTGTGGAAGCGATTAACGGTCGGTTGGAATTCCTACGCGGCATCGCCCTGGGATTCCGCAACCTCGACCACTACATATTGCGGTGCCTGATCCACGCCGCCAACATCCGACACAAAATCAATGCACTCTAAAACCGGAAGAGCCGTTAATCCCATGCTCCGCGGAAAACAACTCATGCTATGGCTTCCGCAACATCGACTACTCCATCAAACCCACGACAGTGGGATTCACACCCTAAATCCTCACACGTGCAATCCTCGGCCCTTAAAAACCGGAAAACGAAAGAAACCGGAGGTAACATACCCTTTCGAGTTTGTTACTTCCGGTGGTGCAGTTTGTTCAACTGCTCGCTGTGCCCGGGGCGGGACTTGAACCCGCACGTCCTATAAGGACACTGGCACCTGAAGCCAGCGCGTCTGCCAATTCCGCCACCCGGGCTGGGTATTGTCTGTCTTGGCGACTAGATAAAGATAGCACGGCATACCCACATACTTACAAATCCGCAGCTAGTGCACGGGAAAATGAGTGAGATCTACGCATCAATTGTGGGAACTTTTCGGGCTCCGGCTACGTTTTAGTGCTATACGCGGCCTATAATGGTTGAGGTTTATTACCAGAGCCGAATACATCCACGTTTGAAGGAGGACCGCAGCATGGCACTCATGGAAAAGCTTGCCAAGTTTGACTCTGCCCTGCAGCGCGGACTGGACAACGGGATGGCCTTCGTCTTCGGCGGCCGCGTTGTGCCCGCCGAGATTGAAGAGCTGCTCAAGCAGGAGGCCCAAGACAACCTCACGCGCGGCGAGGACGACAACCTCTACAGCCCCAATGTGGTGCTCGTGGGGGTCAGTTCCAAGGACCTGGAAAACCTCTCGCAGGATCCGCACATCCCGCAGAACCTGGCCGACCAGCTGTCGCGGTTCATCCGCAACAGCGGCTGGGGTCTGGCGGGACCCGTCATCGTTCGCATCGCCGAAGAATCCGGACTCCGCACCGGCCAGTTGCGGGTTTCTTCGTTCATTGACCATGAGCCCGAGGAAGAAACCGGGTTCGACGCCATTTTCCACGAAACCGAAACCCAGGAGAACCAGATGAACAGTAATTCTGCTGACGAGGCCGCCACGACGACCTTTATCCGCCCCGAGCCCGAGGACGCGGAACCCGCTGCCAGCGGTCCGAGCGTGAATCTTCTCCTCCAGGACGGCTCTTCGCGGACCTACCACATCCACGAGGGATCCAATATCATTGGACGTTCCAACGATGCCGACTTGCGCCTGCCGGACACCGGGGTCTCCCGCCAGCACGCCGAGATCACCTGGAACGGCCAGGACGCAGTCTTGGTGGACCTCCAGTCCACCAACGGCACCACGGTCAATGACACGCCCATCGAGAACTGGCTGCTGGCCGACGGCGACGTCATCACCCTGGGGCATTCGCACATCGAGGTGCGAATCACCGGGCTGGACAATTAAACCCCAATAATTTTTAGGAGGTCACCGATGGATTCATTCGTGCTACTCGCGCTGCGAATCGGCCTGTTGGTCTTACTGTGGCTGTTTATCCTGGTGGCCTTGAATGCCATGCGGCTGGATGCCAACAAGGCGGCCCGCACCGGCGGAAGTAGCGTCGGCCCCGTCGCCGCGGTGCGCCGGAAGGACCGCAAAGAAAAGCCGCGCCACATCACCGTGGCCGAAGGCCCGCTGCAGGGCTCCCACATGGCGCTGGGCACCCTGGAGGACATCACGCTGGGGCGCGCGCAGGACTGCGACTTCGTCCTAGGCGACGACTTCGCCTCCTCCCACCACGCGCGCCTATTCCGTCGCGGTTCCCAGTGGTTCGTGGAAGACCTCGAGTCCCGCAACGGCACCTTCGTCGCGGGAACGCGCATCGACCAGGCAGAACGCATCGAAGTGGGAACGGATATTAAGATGGGTCGCACTATCGTAAGGCTGGTTGCCTAATGCTGAAACTACATTTCACCGCCGCTTCGGACCGCGGCTTGGTCCGCAAGAACAACGAAGACTCGGCCTACGCCGGGCCTTATCTTTTAGTCCTGGCGGACGGGATGGGCGGTCACGCCGCCGGCGAGGTCGCCTCCCAGCTCATGGTCGAGCACCTGGAGCACCTCAACCGCGACCCAGAAGACAACGACATGCTGGCGCTTTTGGGCGGCGCCGCTAACGACGCCAACGCGTCGATCGCCAACCACATCAAGGACCACCCCGAGACCGAGGGCATGGGCACCACCCTGACGGCCATGATGTTCAACGGCACCCAGTTCGGCGTCTGCCACGTGGGCGACTCGCGCGGCTACCGCCTGCGCGACGGGAAGCTGACCCAGATCACCAAGGACGACACCTTCGTGCAGTCCCTGGTGGACGAGGGCAAGCTCGATCCGAGCGACGTGTCCTCCCACCCGCAGAAGTCGCTCATCCTCAAGGCATATACCGGCCGCGCGGTGGAACCGACGCTGTTCATGCTGGACGCGCAGCCCGGCGACCGGCTGCTGCTGTGCTCCGACGGGCTCTCGGATCCCGTCACGGCCTCCACCATCGAGGACGCCCTCAAGCAGGGCACCGTGGAAGAAGCCGCCCAGCGGCTGATCGAACTCGCGCTGCGCTCCGGCGGGCCGGACAACGTCACCATGGTCATCGCCGAGGTCGTCGAAAGCGACGAGGCGCCGGCCGAGCCGGTGGCGGTGGGTGCTTTGGCCGGGGATACCCCGGAGCCGACCCACCCGGATTCGGCGGCTAGCCGCGCGGCGGCCCTGGAGCGTCGCCCCCAGGTCATCGAGCCGCACACGAACAAAGCCGCGGGCCAGCCGCGCGAGACCTCCGCGCCGGCCCGCCTGGTCACCGAGGAAGAAGCCGCGGACGAGGAGCCCGATCGCCGCCGCAAGAGCTCCCGCGGCACCTGGATCGCCACCACGGTCGTCTTGGCCGTGCTGATCGCCGCCATCGCCGGCGTCGGCGTCTGGGGCAAAAACTACCTGGACAACAACTACTACGTCACCACCGCCGGGGCGAACGAGGAGATCCGGCTCGAGCGCGGCGCCGACTTCTCGGTCTTCGGGAAGGACCTGCACGAGACCTACCAGGTCGCCTGCCTCGGCAAGGACGGCGCGCTGCGCCTGAGCAACGGCTCCTGCGACGCCGGGTTCAGCCCGCTCAAGGTCGAAGACCTGCCGGCCACCGAGCGCGGCGTGGTCCACAACCTGGATTCCGGCAGCTACGACGAGGTCCAAGGCCAGCTGACCCGGCTGGCCGATAACGCCCTGCCGGTCTGCCGCGATAAGGCGGACAACCAAGATGACAAGAAGGACAATGGCTTCCGGCGCGAGCCGGGCGTGAACTGCCGGGAGGTGAACTAGATGCTGAAGCAATTTGTCGGGCGCACCACTGAGCTGTGGCTGCTGGTAGCGGCCACAGTGGTCTTCGCGATCACGCTGGTGAGCCTCGAGCTGTCCCAGGGCAATATCTTGTCCGTGGACGTGCTCTACCTCATCGGCGGCTTCATCGGGGTCTTCGCCGTCGCCCACTGGGCGCTGTGCCTGCTGGCCCCGCACTCCGACCAGATCATGCTGCCGGTCACGGCGGTGCTCAACGGCATCGGCCTCATCATGATCCAGCGCCTGGATCTGGCCTTGGGCCGCGACCTGGCCGTGCGGCAGGTGATGTGGACCATCGCCGGCCTCATTTTGTTCATCGCGGTGCTGGCCATCGTGCGCGATCACCGCTCGCTGACCCGCTTTTCCTACCTGCTGGGTCTGGTCGGCCTCGTCCTGCTGGCGCTGCCGCTGGTCTGGCCGCAGCCGGCGCAGGCCGACGCGCGCATCTGGATGAAGATCGGGCCGTTTTCCATCCAGCCGGGTGAGTTTTCCAAGATTCTCCTGCTGCTCTTCTTCGCCATGCTGCTGGTCCAGAAGCGCTCGCTGTTCACGGTGGCGGGCTACCGCTTCCTGGGCCTGTCGCTGCCGCGCCTGCGCGACCTCGCGCCCATCCTGGTGGTCTGGGGCATCGCGATCGTCATCATGGGCGTGTCGAACGACTTCGGCCCGGCCCTGCTGCTGTTCTCCACGGTGCTGGGCATGCTCTACATGGCCACGGGGCGCGTGTCCTGGCTGGCCATCGGGGTGGTGCTCGTGGCCATCGGCGGCTTCGGGATCGCGCAGATTTCCACCAAAATCCAGGATCGCTTCTCCAACTTCCTGGACCCGCTGGGCAACTACGACAGCAACGGCTTCCAGCTGTCCCAGGCGCTGTTCGGCATGTCCTCCGGCGGGATCACCGGCTCCGGCCTCGGCCAGGGCTACCCGGACATCATTCCGGTGGTCTTTTCCGACTTCATCATGGCCGGCATCGGCGAGGAATTCGGCCTGATCGGCCTCGCCGGGATCCTGATCCTGTTCGCGCTGCTGGCCTCCCGCGGTTTTCGCACCGCTCTCAGCGTCAAGGACTCCTACGGCAAGCTGGTAGCGGCCGGCCTGTCTCTGACCCTGGTCATCCAGGTCTTCGTCGTGGTCGGCGGCATCTCCGCACTGCTGCCGATGACCGGCCTGACCACACCGTTCATGTCGGCCGGCGGTTCCTCGCTGATGGCTAACTACATCCTGTTGGCGCTGCTGCTGCGGATCTCGAATTCCGCCAACCGCCCGGCCGAGAAGGCCCAGGCCGACGCCGGCACGTCCTTGTTCCCCGCCGTTTCGGAGGCTCAGCGATGAATAAGACCATTCGCTTTACCGCTATCTTCTCCCTGATCTTGACCGCCATCCTGCTGGTCAACCTCACGGTGGTGCAAGCCTTCAGCGAGGACAAATACGCCAAGAACCCAAAGAATATGCGGGAGTTCTACCAGCTGCAGACCATCGCCCGCGGGCAGATCTACGCGGGCAACACCGTACTAGCGCAGTCCGTCCCGGACGGCAACGGCGACGGCGGGGAGGACAAGACCTACTCGCGCATCTACCCGACCCAGTCCCCCGCCTTCGGTCCGGTGACCGGGTACCTGTCCTCCCAGTTCGGCGCGTCCCAGCTAGAGTCCTCGCAGAACGAGATCCTCAACGGCACCGATGATTCGCTGCTGAAGCAGAACTGGCTGGACAAGCTGACCGGCGAGCAGCCGGACGGCGCCAACGTCGAGGTCACCATCGATCCGCAGCTCCAGCAGCTGGCCTACGATCAGCTGGTGGCCCCGGGCTACCAAGGCTCGGCGGTCGCGCTGCAGCCGTCCACCGGGCGCGTGCTGGCGATGTCCTCCTCGCCGAGCTTCGACGCGAACTCCGTGGTCGGAGATCCCAACGCGGAGGAGAACTGGGCCGCGCTGCAGGAGGCCGACGGCGCTCCCCTGCTCAACCACGCCACACAGGAGACGCTGCCGCCAGGCTCCATCTTCAAGATCATCACGACCGCCGCCGGTCTCAACAACGGCTTCACGCCGTCGTCGACTCTGACCGGCGCGGCCTCGATCACGCTGCCAAACACCACGACCCAGCTGACCAACTACGACAAACAGGCCTGCGGCGGCGCGGACTCGGTGACGCTGCAGACGGCTTTCGCCCTGTCTTGCAACACGGCCTTCGTCGAGATGAGCGAGGGCATCGGCGCCGACGAGCTGCGCAAATACGCCGAGGCCTTCGGCGTGGGCGAAAACTATGACCTCGGGGTGGACACCTCCCCGGGCAACCTGGGCGAGCTGCCGGATGCGGCCGCCACCGCCCAGTCGGTCATCGGCCAGCGCGACGTGACCATGTCCGCCCTGCAGGCCGCCATCATGGCCGGCACCGTAGCCAACGAGGGCAAGCGCATGGAGCCGCGCCTCATCAAGCGGATCACGGATTCGCAGATGCAGGAGGTCCGCGAGATCAAGCCGAAGGATGCCACCGAGGCGATTACCCCGGAGACGGCCGCGATCTTGCGGGATCTGATGTTCGCCTCCGAGCGAGCCACGTCCGGCTACGACGGCAATTCCTTTGCTTCCAAGACCGGTACCGCTGAGCATGGCGATGGATTGCCCCCGCATACGTGGTATGTTGCATTCGATCCGGACCGCGATATTGCCGTGGCCGTGGTGGTCAAGGACGGCGGCAACCTGGGCCAGTCCGCCACGGGCGGCCAGGTGGCCGCACCGATCGGGCGCGCCATGCTTCAGGCCTACGGAGGGGAGCAGTAATGAACCACGCCGATAACCAAGAACGCTTCCAGGCGCTCATCGGTGATGATTACCGCCTGCAGTGGGTCATCGGGCACGGCGGCATGTCCACCGTGTGGCTGGCGGACGACGTCCGCAACGACCGCGAGGTCGCCATCAAGATCCTGCGCCCGGAGTTCTCCGACAACAACGAGTTCCTCTCCCGCTTCCGCAACGAGGCCGAAGCGGCCGAGTCCATCGATTCCGCCAACGTCGTGGCCACCTACGACTACCGCGAGATCGATGATCCGGTGGGCACGACCTTCTGCTTCATCGCCATGGAATACGTCCGCGGCGAGTCCCTGGCCGACATGCTGGCCCGCGAGGGTTCCCTGCCGGAGGAGATGGCGCTCGACGTGATGGAGCAGGCCGCCCACGGCCTGTCCATTATTCACCGCATGGGCCTGGTGCACCGCGACATCAAGCCCGGCAACCTGCTGATCACCCAGAACGGCCGGGTCAAGATCACCGACTTCGGCATCGCCAAGGCCGCCGCGGCGGTCCCGCTGACCCGCACCGGCATGGTGGTGGGCACCGCGCAGTACGTCTCCCCCGAGCAGGCACAGGGCCGCGAGGTCTCCCCCGCCTCCGATGTCTACTCGCTGGGCGTGGTCGGCTACGAGATGCTGGCGGGCCACCGCCCGTTCACCGGGGATTCCTCGGTCTCCGTGGCGTTGGCGCACATCAGCCAGGCACCGGAGCCGCTGTCGACGAATATTTCCGCGCCGGTGCGCGAGCTGGTGGGCATCGCCCTGCGCAAGGACCAGCACACCCGCTACGCCGACGGCAACGAGCTGGCCAACGCCGTCTCCGCCGTGCGGCTGGGCAAGCGCCCGCCGCAGCCGCAATCCGCGGCCGTGGCCCCGATTGCCACCGAGCCTTCGCCGACGGCCTCGACCCAGATGCTGGGCGATACCGCCAACCCGACCACGGTGCGCCCGGCCCCGGCCCCGGTCGCGGACACGCGCGACAAGCACCTGGCCCAGGAAAAGGCCCGCGAAAACAAGCGGGCCCGGAAGGACAAGAAGAAGGGCTCGGCGGGGGCGAACTTCGGCATCGGCCTGCTCATCGCCCTGATCGTCGTCGCGCTGGTCGGCGGCGGATTCCTGCTGGCCCAGCAGCTGGCCGGCAACCGCGGTTCCAGCGAACCCACCAGCACGCCGCCGTCGGTCGTGACCGAATGGGTGGAGCCGTCCACGGAGGAAGCCGCGACCGTCACCGAGACGGAGGTCGAGGAGCCCGAAACCTCCCGGACCGAGGAGCCGGAGCCGGAGACCCGCGAGCGCACGGAAACGCCCACGCCGCGTCCGACCACGCACCGCGAGCAGCCGACCACGCAACAGGACACCCCGACGCCCGAGCTGCCGGAGATGACGGAGGCCCCGTCGCTGCCGACGGAGGAGCTGGAAGAAAACATCGAGGACCTATTCAATAACTCGCCGCAGGCGTCTGATTACACCAACCAAGGGGGTGGAACCACCAATGCTGGGTGATCGTTACGAACGCGGTGAACTCATCGGTTCCGGTGGTATGTCCGAGGTCTACGCGGCCCAGGACACCATGCTGGGCCGCGAGGTGGCCATCAAGATGCTGCGCCCGGAGATGGCGCACGACACCAATTTCCGCGAGCGCTTCCGCCGCGAGGCGCAGAACTCGGGCCGTCTCAACCACCCGAATATCGTCGCCGTCTTCGACACCGGCGAGGTCGAGGACAACGCCCTGACCATCCCGTACATCGTCATGGAGCTGGTCCACGGGCGCACCCTGCGCGACATCTTCCGCGCGGACGGGCCCATGGCCCCGGAGCAGGCCGCGGAGATCCTGACCCCGGTCGCGGATGCCCTGCAGGCCTCCCACGAGGCCGGCATCATCCACCGCGACGTGAAGCCCGCGAACATCATGCTGACCAACACGGGTCAGGTGAAGGTGATGGACTTCGGCATCGCCCGCGCGCTGGACGACTCCACCTCCGCCATGACGCAGACCTCCGCGGTGATCGGCACCGCGCAGTACCTTTCGCCCGAGCAGGCGCGCGGCAAGGCTGCCGATGCCCGCTCCGACGTCTACGCCCTGGGCTGCGTCATGTACGAGGCCGTCACCGGCCGCACCCCGTTCGAGGGCGAGACCCCGTTTTCCGTGGCCTACCAGCACGTGCAGGAAGATCCCATTCCGCCGTCGGAATACCTGGATGATTTCATCACGCCGACCGGGCGCGTGAATGTGGACGCGGTCATCCTCACCGCGATGGCCAAGCACCCGGCGGATCGCTACCAGTCGGCCCACGAGATGGCCGAGGACCTGCGCCGCCTGGCCCACGGCAACGTCACCCAGGCGGCCCGCGCGCACGTCGAGCCCGAGGCCGAAGCGCCGGCCGCCTCCCACCGCGCGCCGGTGGCCGATACCCGGCCGGCTTCCCACGCCGCGGAGGAAGAGGAGGGCACCAGCGCCTGGATCAAGTGGCTCACGGCTCTGCTGGCGCTGCTGCTTATCGGCGCTATTGGCTATTTCGCCTGGGACTACCTGAAGCCTTCGGAGGCCCCGGACGAGCCCGCGCAGACCGCGGAGATGGTCGAGGTGCCGGAGGTGGAAAACCGTCCGCGCGCCGAGGTCGTCCAGGAGCTCGAAGAGCTGGGCCTGCAGGTCTCGGTCAACGAGGAAGCCCACCCGGAGATTGAACGCGACCACGTCATCCGCGTGAACCCGGGCCCCGGTTCCCAGTTGCAGAAGAACGCGACCGTGACGCTGACGGTCTCCTCCGGTAAGGAGATCACCGACGTCCCGGAGGTGACCGGCTTGGATCTGGAGTCGGCCTCCCGCGCGCTCGACGAGGCCGGTTTGACCCTGTCCGATGACATCACCGAGGAAGACTCCGAGGACGTCCCGGCGGGCCAGATCATCTCGCAGTCGCCGGCCCCCGGTTCCCAGCTGTCCAAGGGCTCGAAGGTCAAGGTAACCGTCTCCCAGGGGGTCAAGCAGGTGCGCATCCCGCGCCTGACCGGCATGGACTGGGGCGACGCCCGCCAGACCCTGGACTCCCTGGACGTCGAGCCGCAGCTCGAGCTGGTCGACTCCGAGGAACCGGAAAACCGCGTCCTCGAGGTCCAGAGCGAGGGCCGGGAGGTCGACGCCGGTAGCACCGTGGTGGTGCGCGTGTCCAACGGCATGCTCATGACCGCGCCGGAGCTGACCCGCAAGACCGAGGACGAGGCCGTCGAAGCCCTGCGCGAGGCCGGCTGGGAAGGCAACGCCCAGGACCTGCGCGTCGGCCCGCCGATCGGAACTGGGGCCGCCGTGGACTCCGGCAAGATCGGCTGGGCCTCCGTTTCCGCCGGGGACACCATCCGCAAGGACACCAAGGTAGAAGTCCGTTATTGGGAGTTCAACCTGGAAACCCTCGTCACGGGCCGCTAGCCGTAGCGCTGCTAGACTGTGGCGCAACACTAGCCCGGCCCGAATCCGCCCCGCCCGCACACCAAAGTTAGGAAAGAACATGCCAAAGGCCAAAATTTCGAAGAACGCCCCGATCAGCTCGACCGCCAGCTCGTCGGCGAACCGCACCCCGGTCAAGATCAACTCGGAGGGCACCTCCAAGTGGTACATCGTGCTGATGCTCGGCCTGATGCTCATCGGGCTGGCCTGGATCGTGGTCAACTACCTGGCCGGCCAGCACATCCCGCTCATGCAGGAGCTCGGCCCGTGGAACTACCTCATCGGCTTCGGCCTAGCCATCATTGGTCTCCTGATGACCATGGGATGGCGCTAAGCTTTTGCCCCGAAGGCGGCCTTTGGCCGCCTTTTTTCATGCCTTTTTCACGTAGTCTTTTGCGCATGAGCACTAACCGCGAATATCAGATGGACTACGACTGGCTGTGGGACAATCCCCCGCACAACGACGGCACCCCGGCGACGGTCCGGCTCGTCGTCACCGACGGCGAGCGCGATAGCGCCCAGGCCGCGCTGGCCGCCTTCCTGGACAGCCTGGAGCGCACCGAGGACGGCGCGTACGTCTCCGGCGGGTGGGTGGCCGCTGTCCGCTCCCAGGAGCCGCTGACCGTGGACATCACCTCCGGCGGCGAGGACGTCGCCGACGGCATCCAGGACGGCACGGAGCGCGCGTACGAGTACTTCGGCCGCGGCACGGATCTCGGCCTGCGCTGGACGCAGCTGCCCCGCCTCTGAGATTCTCCACCGCAAAGTTCTCCACAGTGTCCCCAAGTTTTCCACCGGGGCACTCACCTGCGCTTTTGTAAATTACAATAGTGTAAGCAGGGCTTTTACTGACACCGTTGGGTAAAAAGTTATCCACAGGCTGGGGATAAAAGTGTGAAAATCCGTAATTCACAGAATTTACCACAGCCTGTGGATAACTTTTTTCCCCGTTTCCACACCGGTTTAAAATTTCGAAAAATGATCGCTACGCTGGGATTTGTCATTCGAAAAACACACAAGCGTTCGGAAATTACAAAAATGTAGTTATCCACAATGTGGACAACCGGTGTGAAATCTTTTCGAACACTTGCGCGCGTGGATAACACGCCGCACCTATCCCCAAAGGCCTGCTCGCGCCACCAATAACACGAATGCCGCCGCCGTAGTCGCTGCGACACCCCAGCCGGAGACTTTGGGGTTCCGGGCCGCCACGCACAGGGCCAGCACCACGCCCACCGCGACGCCGCCCAGGTGGCCCCACAGGGACACGCCCGTGGCCAGGAAGGTGTAGGCGATGTTGACCACCACGAGCACGATGGGCGCGCGCAGATCGGTGCGCCTTTGGTAGTTCACGGCCACCAGGACCACCATGAGGGCGAAAAGAGCGCCGGAGGCACCGGCGGTCGGCTGAGTGAAGGCCATCCACACGATGCTGGCCGAGGCCCCCAGTACCGCCGCCAGGTAGACCAGGGCGTAGCGCGCCGAGCCCAGGTAGGTCTCGATCTCCCTCCCGATAAGCACCAGCAGGAACATGTTCACCGCCAGGTGGCCTAGCCCCAGGTGCATGAAGGCGCTGGTGACCGCCTGCCAGTAGTGCCCGGCGGCGAATTCGGGGCCCCAGAGGCTCCAGCTCATCGCCAGCGTGGAGTGGTAGTAGCTGTCGGTCACAGACCGGGACTGGACGGCGGTGGCCAGCCACAGAGCGCAGTTTGCGGCCACGATCCAGGCGGTGACCGGGGCGGTGCGGTAATAGGAACGCAGGTGCTGTTCGAAAGTCATGGGTAAAACGAGGGCTTTCTGTGAAACCAAGGGGCGAAAACGCGAAAGGCTAGGACGGGGAAGGCTAGGAGGAAGGAGATAGCAAAAAGCCCGCCCGGCCGGCTGATGCGGCGGGGCGGGCGGGAGCCTAAGGCTTAGGCCTCGGCGATCTCCACGGATTCGATGACCACGTCTTCCTTCGGGCGGTCCATGCGGTCGGTGTCGACCTTGGCGATCTTGGACACGACGTCCTGGGACTGGGCGTCGGTGACCTCACCGAAGATGGTGTGGTGGTTGTTCAGGTGCGGGGTGGCAGCCACGGTGATGAAGAACTGGGAACCGTTGGTGCCCGGGCCAGCGTTGGCCATGGCTAGCAGGAACGGGCGATCGAACTGCAGCTCCGGGTGGAACTCATCCTGGAACTGGTAGCCGGGGCCGCCGCGGCCGGTGCCGGTCGGGTCGCCGCCCTGGATCATGAAGTTGTCGATGATGCGGTGGAAGATGGCCCCGTCGTAGAACGGGCCGGACTGCTCGCCCTTGGCGTTCTGGGTGGCGTATTCCTTGTCACCCTTGGCCAGGCCGATGAAGTTTTCTACGGTAACCGGCGCATGGTTACCGAACAAGTCAATAACAATGTCACCCAAGTTGGTGTGCAGAGTTGCTGTAGCGGTCTTCTGAGTCATGCCCGCCATTATAGATAATGAAGCAAGGGCGCGCCGCGTGCGGCGGCACGCCCTCAGCGATCGCGGGCTAGACCACGGCGTCGCGCGCGCGGACCATGTTGCGCAGGGAGGCGGTCGTCTCCTCGTAGCCGCGGGTCTTCAGACCGCAGTCGGGGTTAATCCACAGGCGCTCCGCCGGCACGTTCTTCAGCGCCGCGCGGATGAGATCCGCCATCTCCTCTACCGACGGCACGCGCGGCGAGTGGATGTCGTAGATGCCCGGCCCGATTTCGGAGTGGAACTTCTCGTCCAGGTCCTCGAGCAGCTCCATGCGGGAGCGGGCCGCCTCAATGGAGGTGACGTCGGCATCGAGCGCCGCCACGGCGTCGATGATCTGGCCGAACTCGGAGTAGCACAGGTGGGTGTGAATCTGCGTGGTGGGCTGGGCTTCAAGCGCCACCAGGCGGAAGGCGCGCACCGCCCAGTCCAGGTACTCGGCGCGGTCCTCCGCGCGCAGCGGGAGCAGCTCGCGCAGGGCCGGCTCGTCGATCTGGATGATCCCCACCCCGGCGTCCTCCAGGTCCCGGACCTCGTCGGCCAAGGCCACGCCCAGCTGGTCCGCGGAGACCGATTGCGGGACGTCGTCGCGCACGAAGGACCAGGCCAGGATGGTCACCGGGCCGGTGAGCATCCCCTTGACGGGGCGCTCGGTCAGCGACTGCGCGTACGAGGTCCACTCCACGGTCATGGGCGCCGGGCGGGAGATGTCCCCGACGACTATCGGCGGGCGGGTGCAGCGGGAGCCGTAGGACTGCACCCAGCCGTTTTCGGTGACCACGAAGCCGTCGAGCAGCTCCGCGAAGTACTGGACCATGTCGTTGCGCTCGGCCTCGCCGTGGACCAACACGTCCAGGCCCAGTTCCTCCTGCAGGGCTACCACGCTGGCGATTTCCTGCTTGAGGGCGTCCGTGTAGGCCGCGTCGCTGAGCTCGCCGGCCTTGTGCTTCGCGCGGGCCGCCCGGATCTCCGGCGTCTGCGGGAAGGAGCCGATGGTGGTGGTGGGCAGCTTTGGCAGCTTGAGCAGTTCCTTCTGGGCGCGGTTGCGCTCGGCGAAGGCGGGCTGCCGGCTGACGGCCCCTTCCGGCAGGGCCGCGGTGCGGGCCTGCACGTCCGCGTTGTGGGTGCGGGTGGATTCGGCGCGGGTGCGCACGGCGCGGTCGGCCTTGGCAAAGGCCTGCGGGGCCGCCTCCGGCCCGGCGGCGAGTGCGACGACCTCGGCGATCTTCTCATCCGCGAAGGAGAACCAGCCGACCACGTCCACGGGCAGGTTCTTTTCGGCCTCCACGGTGTGCGGCACGTGCTGCAGGGAGACCGAGGTGGACACCGATACCCCGGGCAGGCGCTCGAACTTCTCCCGCAGGTCGTGCAGGTTGGCCGCCCAGACATTGCGCCCGTCCACCAGACCGGCGACCAGGTGGGTCTTGGCCGCCAGCTTTGCCACCCGGTCGAGGTAGCCCGGCTCCTGGACGAGCGTGCCCACGCTGAGATCCACCTGCACGGCCTCCGGGGCCAAATCCTCCAAGACGTCGAGGCTCGCGCGGGCCGCGCCGTACGGGGTGGTCAGGTAGACGTTCGGGCGGGTCTGCGTGCCCAGGATGGCGCGGTAGGCCGCGGCGAGGTGGGCGGCTAGTTCGGCGTCGCTGGCCACCGCCAGATCCGCCACCACGGCCGGTTCGGCCAGCTGGACCCATTCCACGCCTTTGACGTGCAGGGCGGCCAGCAGCTCCTGGTAGACGGCGACCAGCTCCGGCAGGCGCTCCAGGGGCTGCTTAGTCGCGCCCTCGGCCGGCTTAGACAGGGCCAGCAGCGTGACCGGGCCGACGAGGTAGGGGCGGACGGTGTGGCCGGCCTGGCGGGCCTCGTCCACCAGCTTGAGCAGGCGGTCCGGGTGGGCGCTAAAGCCCTGGTCGTCGGCGATCTCCGGGACGATGTAGTGGTAGTTGGTATCAAACCACTTGGTCATCTCCAGCGGGGCCTTGTCGGTGTTGCCGCGGGCGAGGGTGAACTCATCGTCCAGCGTCAGCCCCGGCACCGCGCCGACGGTCAGGGCGGTTTCCAGCACTTGGTCGTAATAAGCCACGTCCGCCGGGATGGCGTAGTCCTCGTTGAGGCCCAGGTCCTTCAGGCGCGCGTAGGTGTCCAGGCGCAGCGAATGGGCGGCGGATTCGAAGCTGGCCTCGTCGATGCGCCCGGCCCAGTAGGCCTCGAGGGCCTTCTTGAGCTCGCGGTTCGCACCGACGCGGGGATAGCCCTCGATGGTCGCGGCGGGGAATTTCTTCGGTGAAGTCATGGTGGTGTTCTCCTTAAGTTTTCGTTCTGATTACGGTTTAAGCGGCGGCGATGCCCACCCGGTCCAGCAGGTCCTGGGTCACGGCGGCGTTGTTGTGGGTATAGACGTGCAACCCACCCGCGCCCCCGGCCAAGACCTCGCGGGCCAGCTGGGCGGTCAGCTCCAGGCCGATCTCGTGCTCCTCGGCCGGATCCCGCGCCTGGGCCAGGCGGTTAACGACGGACGCCGGAACGGGCAGGCCGGTGAGCTCGCCCATGCGCGCCAGACGCTTGGCGCTGGTCATGGGCATGATGCCCGGGATAAGCGGGATGTTCACCCCGGCCAGGTGGGCGCGCTCGGCGAAGCGGTGGTAATCGTCCGCGTCGAAGAAGAGCTGGGTGATGGCGAAGTCGGCGCCGCAGCGCTGCTTGGTCAGCAGGACGTCGATGTCCTCGTCGGCGTTGCGGGATTCGGCGTGCCCCTGCGGGTAGCAGGCCACGCCCACGGCCAGGCGCCCGGCGGCGAAGCGGGCGGCCTGGGACTGCTCCCACTCGCGGACCAGCCGCACCAGGTCGTCGGCGTGCGGCAGGTAGCCCGCCGGCAGGCTCGTCTGCCCCGGGGCGAGGTCGCCGCGCAGGGCCAGCAGCCCGCGCACGCCGGCATCGACAAGCGTGTCGATCCAGTCGATGAGCTCCGCGCGGGTGCCGGCGGTGCAGGCCAGGTGCGCGAGCGGGCGCATCTGGGTGCGTTGGGCGATGCGCTCGATGAAGGCGGCGGTGCCGCGCAGCCACCCGGAGCGCTGGGAACTGGTGACCGCGATGTAGTCGGGGCGGTAGGAGCTCAAGACTTCGAGCAGGCCGTTGACCTTGGCGGCATCCGCGTCGTGGCGGGGCGGGATGACTTCGAAGGAGAGCGCGGTGCGCTGGGGCGCCGGCGCCGGGTAGACCTGCAGTTCGTTTTGGTCTAGTGGCGCGGAAGCGGATATCCGGGGTACCACGGCGACCTCCTCTGCTGGTAGTGGGCGTTTGCTTAGCGAGAAATGTACCAAGCTGTTCATTTTTCGCACCAGCCCTTTTCAAACGTAATACCTTTAAAACCGCACTACCTGTAGCAATTTCCGATTTTCAGGTGAATAAAACGGGGCCCGAAATGAACCAAGCGGTCTACCTCCGGCTGTGGTCTCGCCCCCTCCTATTGCCGCCCCACCCAAAAGTTAACTACGCTGGACTAGGCTGGAATAAGAACGATTAATAAACCTTTACCTAGGAGAAACCATGAATCTTGGCAGCTTGAACGTGGCCTACCGAGTCGGTTCGTCCCTGTGGAACCAGTTCGCTGAATTCCGGGACGAAAAGGCCCGCCAGGCTTACGACGCTCTGGAGGAGGCCGCGGACAAGGTGGACAACCACACCCAGGACTGGTTCCCCGAGTCCCGCAAGGAAGCCGGCCGCGTGACCCAGGCCGCCCACGCCCGCCTGGAGCGCGCCCTCGAGGACATTAAGTCCCAGGCGAACGACGCCCAGGATAAGGCCAAGGATAAGACCGAGACCGCCACCGCCAACCTGCGCAAGTCCGCCACCGAGGCCCGCAAGAAGTCCCAGAAGAAGGCCGACCAGCTGGAGCGCCGCGCCCAGGACTCCCGCAAGAAGGCCACCAAGGCCGCCAAGAAGGCCCGCAAGCAGGCCGCCAAGAAGCAGAAGAAGCAGCAGCGCTCCGCGTTCTGGCCGATCGCGGCGGTCGTGGCCGCGGTGGCCGCTATCGGCGGCGGCGTCTACTACTGGCTGCGCCGCAACGACACCCCGTCGGAGCAGCCGCCGCGCGTCGAGGAATTCGGCGGCAACGAGAAGACCGCCGGCTCCACGCTGGTCTACACCTCGACCACGGAGAAGCCGGTGTCCACCCAGGTGGAAGAAGGCGTGGTCGACCGCGACGAGGAGCTGCTCGGCTCCCTGGACGCCCAGCTGGCTAACCACCAGGCAGAGACCGCTGAGCGCCCGGAAGAGGACACCGCCCGCCTGACCGACGACTCGGATAACGAGGGCAAGCACCGCCTGCGCGAGGACGAGGACTAGTCCTCCCCTCACCCCCGCGGCTTCCGCCACCCCCGCGAAGTGGAGTACATGGTTGTACTTACTTTCGGGGGTGGCTTCTTTATTGCATAGATCTCATTCGGACCTTCTAATTAGATTCTTTAGCGCCCCGGACAGTAATTTATGGAGAACAACGTAAATTTATGGAGAACAACGTAGTGCACTTCGATCGGTCGGGAGCAAGGAGCTTCAACTACATGAGTATTGAATCTTTGACGGTAAAGCTTACTAACGGGGAGACTTTTTATTTTACCGCGGGGCCGATAGTCGGGGATCCGTCTAACCGGGTGGAAAACCTGCGTTTCGCGATTGAGAACGACACCGTGTTCCGCTCCGTGGACGAGTCCGGGGTGGCCCGCGAATTCGCTGGCCACGAGGTGGCCAACTACCACCTGGCCTAGCGCGGCCTACAATGGCGCGCATGGACTCTCAGACACAGGATGACAAGCTAAACCAGAACTCTGACCAGCTGCAGATCGAGCTGCGTGCGACCCAGGAATCGGATCGCACCTACATCGCGCGCCTGAATTTCCTGACCGACACTTTCGGGGACGAATTCGGCGAGATCTCTGAGCATTTCGATAAGGATTACGAGTACTACGTAGCGGCGTGGAACCCGAACGAGGGCGGGTTCATCGCCTGGGACGCCTGTGTCCCGGCCGGGGGTGTCTGGCTGATGTGGGGCACGGAGGAGAGCCACGGCTTCGGCCACGCCGAGGAGGGCATCCCGGAGCTCGCGCTCGCGGTGGAGGGCCGCTACAAGGGCCAAGGAATTGGCACCTCGCTCATCCAAGCCGCCACCGAGCTGGCCCGCAAACTGGGCACTCCCGGCATCTCCCTGGCGGTGGATCCGGACAACCCCCGCGCCCACCGGCTCTACCAGTACCTGGGCTTTGAGCACGAGGGCGAGCGCAACGGCCACCTGGTTCTCGTCAAACGCTTTACAGATTAAGTATTCGTGGGCTAGACTTACTTTACGCTTTAAGTAAAGGAGAGTCCCCATGCCCACCCTCGCCGAAGAATTCAACCCCGCCCGGCCGGCCGGCGCCATCTACGATCTGCGCGAACGCGCCCTCCCCGAGACCCACCTGCACCGCCGGTGGGAGCCGGCCGACGGCCCCCTTCCTGCCCTGTTCATTAGCCACGGCGCCCCGCCGGCGCTGGGCAACCACGGCTGGATGAACGACCTCTACGACTGGTCGCGCTCCCTGCCGAAGCCGCGGGCCATCGTGGTGGTCTCCGCGCACTGGGAAAACGCGCCAGTGGCCATCAACGCCACGGCGGCCGACGCCCCGCTCTTCTACGACTTCTCCGGCTTCGACCCGGAGTACTTCACCCTGCGCTACCCCACCCCGGACGCCGGCGAGCTCGCCCAGCGCGTCGCGGGCCTGCTGGGTTACCAGCCCGTCCACCAGTTCGCCGATCGCGGCTTGGACCACGGCGCCTTTATCCCGCTGATGGCCATGTACCCGGCCGGCGACGTGCCCGTCGTCCAAGTCTCCATGCCCAGCCTAAACCCGCAGGACCTGCTGGACCTGGGCGAGAAGCTGCGCCCGCTGCGCGCGGAGGGCATCCTGGTCATCGGCAGCGGCTACATGACCCACTCCTTCGCGGTCTTCCGCAACCCCGAGCTCTCCGGCCACCTCGACGCCTTCGACGAGTGGGCCGCGGCCAACATCCACTCCGGCAACGTGGACGCCCTGACCGACTACCTGCACCAGGGCCCGGGCGCGCGGATTGCCCACCCCACCGCCGACCACTACGTCCCGCTGCTGCTGGCGATGGGCGCGGCCAACGACCCCACCAGCGCCCGCACGGTCTTTACCCGCAAGGGCCTGGGCAACCACATCCGCTCGATCGAGGTCTACTAGCCGCTATTAGTCTGGGGCCATGATTGATTTTTCCGCCCCCGCCGACGTGGTCGCCCCGCAGCTTCTGGGCTGTATCTTTCACTTCGGCGGCGTGGCGGTCCGGCTCACCGAGGTCGAGGCCTACCTGGGCACCGAGGACCCCGCAGCGCACACCTTTCGCGGCAAGACCCCGCGGAACGCGACCATGTTCGGCCCGCCGGGCAGGCTGTACGTCTACGCCTCCTACGGCATCCACCGCAACGGCAACATCGTCTGCGCACCGGAAGGCACCGGCCAGGGTTGCCTGCTGCGCGCCGGCGAGGTGGTCGCCGGCACAGAACTGGCCTATTCCCGCCGCGGCGAGACCGATTTCTATAACCTCGCGCGCGGTCCGGGCAACCTCGGCCAGGCCCTGGGCTTCACGCTCGCGGACAACTCCTCCCCCGTCGAGCTGGAGCCCCGCGCGGCCGAGCCCGAATGGGTGGCCGGGCCGCGGATTGGAATTTCGAAGAACCAGCAGGCGCCGTTCCGCTTCTGGATCCCGTGGGATAAAAGCGTGTCCCGCCGGCGCGGCTACCCGGCCTAGAAGCGCCCGCCGAAGCGGGGGTCTTCCTCGATGGCCTTAATAATGCGGTTGTTAACCTGCGTCATGGTGCGGATCTGGGAGCGGGTGAGCTTGTCCGCGACCACCGTCCGGGCCTGGCGGGCGTGCCCCGGGGCGCTGGCGACGACCTTGTCCCAGCCGGGATCGGTGAGCTTGGCAAAGGTGGTGCGCCCGTCGTTGGGATCCGGGAAACGCTCGACCCAGCCCTTCTTCTCCAGCCGGGTGACCACCTGGCTCAGGCGCGACAGGGAGCCGTTGGCCGTGATCGCCAGCTCCCGCATGCGCATGCGGCGCTCGGGGGCCTCCGACAGCCGCGACATCACCGTGTAATCGAAGAAGCTCAGTCCCGCGTCCTCCCGCAGCTGGGCGTCGAGGACAGCAGTCAGCCGGATGTTGACGGCCATGAGGGACATGAAGGCTTCCAGCTCTTCCTCGTCGAGCCACTGCGGTTCTTCGTTCATGCACCGTATTGTAGTCGGGAAACACAACGCTTAAAAGCTGAAGCGAATATATTTGTCAGCGCCGCCACCCGAAGCGCCCCAAACAGGTGGGAGGCGAGGACAAAAATAAGGACCTGACCCCCGGAAAACAACGTTTCCGGTGCCAGGTCCTGCGCGGTAGTGGAGCTAAGGGGAATCGAACCCCTGACCTTCGCATTGCGAACGCGACGCTCTACCAACTGAGCTATAGCCCCATTATGTCTTTAAAGCGTACTCCGGTGGGGCCGGTGCCTAAAAATCGGGGCGCCCAGCTGCGGCTTTAGGCGAATTCGGGAATCGGCTTCAAGCGCATGTGGGTGACCTTGACGTCTTCGCCGTAGCCCATCTCATCGATGTGGTTGGCGGCGTCCTGGAGAGTGCGCATGACTAGTTCGCGGGCGGCGTCGTAATCGTCGAAGGTATCCAGGATCTCCAGATCCTGGTCGCTGCGCTGGGAGACCACCACATAACGGGAGCCGGCGGGCGCTTCCACCCGCAGCTTGGTCTCGGCAAACGGGTGGTTGAAATAGAACTCGGCCATAATTATTTTTCCTGCACTCTCTGCCGCGCACGGCATAAGGTTTTCATTAATCGGTGAACACCAGACTAGTACGATCCTCGGGACCGGGCAGGGAAAGAAAAAACGCCAGGCGGATTCGCCTGGCGTTTGTGGTGATTGTGGAGCATAGGAGAATCGAACTCCTGACCTCCTGCTTGCAAAGCAGGTGCTCTACCAATTGAGCTAATGCCCCATGTTCCGTGGTGGGCCTAGCTGGAATCGAACCAGCGACCTCATCGTTATCAGCGATGCGCTCTAACCGACTGAGCTATAGGCCCCTGTGTGGAACGACTATGAACTTTACATACCCCCTTCAACCTTTAGCAAATCGCCAGGTCAAAGAGGGTATTCACGGAAAGTTTACCTAGTCATCGAAGTCGCAAGTAAACCCACCGAAAAGCTCCGCGATGGCGTTGTAGATAATCGCTATCACCGGAACGAAAATGGCTACCAAGATAGCCATGATGGCGCCCACGAGGGCGCTGGCGGAAAAGACTACGCCGAAGGTGACATGAAAATCACCGCCCACGTCACCGACCAGCGCGTTGACCGAGTCCCAGATGCCGGCGGCAGCCATGCCGAAGTAGAGCAGGGTCACGGCCAGCAACCAGGCGATGAGCCCGACCAGGGCCATCGCCATGCCAACCTTGAAGGCGGAGACCGGTACGATGCGCGAAAGCGTTACTTCCCGTCGTGCCATGTATTACTCCTCGTCCTTGGCGGAATCGTTCGCCTTGAGCTGTTCGGCCTGCACGTCTTCCACGGTCTTTTCGCCCTTAGCTACTGCTTTGGCTTCTTCTTCGCCGCTTTCTTCGACGTTGCGGTCGATGGCCAAAAGCTCCACGCCGTCGGCCAGGTTGACCAGGCGCACGCCCATAGTAGCGCGCGAGGACGGGCGAATCTGGTTGACCTCGGTACGGACCACGCCGCCGGCGGAGGTGATGGCGAAGATCTCGTCTTCCTCATCCACCGAGATGGCGGCGATGAGCTTGCCGCGCTTCGGGTTGTACTTGAAGGTCATCACGCCCATGCCGCCGCGGCCCTGCGGGGTGTATTCCTCGATGGCGGTGCGCTTGCCGTAGCCGCCGGAGGTGGCCACCAGCAGGAACTCGCCGTCGTGGACGACGGACATGGACAGCAGCTGGTCGTCGCCCTTGAAGCGCATGCCCTTCACACCGGCGGTCGCGCGACCCATCGGGCGCAACTGGTCGTCGTCGGCGGTAAAGCGAATTGCCTGGCCCTGCTCCGAGGTGAGCAGGATGTCGTCGCCTTCGCCCACCAGGGACGCGCCGATCAGCGCGTCGCCCTCGTTCAGGTTGATGGCGATAAGACCGGCCGAGCGCGCCGACTCGTAGTCGGTCAGGCGGGACTTCTTAACCCGGCCCTGCTGGGTGGCCAGCACCAGGTACGGGGCGTCCTCGTAGGACTGGATTTGGATGATCTGGGCGATCTTTTCCTCCGGCTGGAACTCCAGCAGGTTGGCCACGTGCTGGCCGCGGGCGGCGCGGCCGGCCTCCGGCAGCTCGTAGGCCTTGAGGCGGTAGACCCGGCCGAAGTTGGTGAAGAACAGGATCCAGTCGTGGGTGGAGCAGATGAAGAAGTTCTTGACGATGTCGTCCTGCTTCAGCTCCGCGCCGCGCACGCCCTTGCCGCCGCGCTTCTGGGCCTTGTAGGAATCCACCTTGGTGCGCTTGGCGTAGCCGGTGCCGGTGATGGTGACCACGACGTTTTCGCGGGCGATGAGGTCTTCGTCCGTGACGTCGCCGGTCGCGGCAACGATCTGAGTGCGGCGATCGTCGCCATACTTTTCCACGATCTCGGCGAGCTCGTCGTGCACGATCTGGCGCTGGCGGGTCTCGTTGGCCAGGATGTCCTTCAGGTCGGCGATGACTTCTTCGATCTCGGCCAATTCGTCGACGATCTTCTGGCGCTCCAGGGCGGCCAGGCGGCGCAGCTGCATGGCCAGGATGGCGTCCGCCTGGACGTCGTCCACGTCCAGCAGGGACTTCAGGCCCTCGCGGGCCTCGTCCACGGTGGGACTGCGGCGGATGAGGGCGATGACCTCGTCCAGCATGTCGAGGGCCTTGACCAGGCCGCGCAGGATGTGGGCGCGCTTCTCGGCCTCGTCCAGGCGGAACTGGGTACGCCGGACGATGACCTCGATCTGGTGGGCCACGTAGTAGGACAGCATTTGATCCAGGCGCAGGGTGCGCGGCACGCCGTCGACGATGGAGAGCATGTTGGCGCCGAAGGAGGTCTGCAGCTGGGAGTGCTTGTAGAGGTTGTTGAGGACCACGCGAGCCACGGCGTCGCGCTTGAGGGTGACGACAATGCGCATGCCCACGCGGTCGGAGGACTCGTCCTCAATCTTGGAGATGCCGGCGATCTTGCCGTTGGCCACGGACTCCGCGACGTTGGAGATGAGGTTATCCGGGTTGACCTGGTAGGGCAGCTCGGTAATAACGATGGTCTGGCGGGAGCCGTGCTCCTCGATGCTGGTCACGCCGCGCATGCGGATGGAACCGCGGCCGGTGGTGTAGGCGTCCTTGATGCCGTTGTCGCCCACAATCAGGCCGGCGGTCGGGAAATCCGGGCCCTTCACGCGTTCCATGCAGGCGGCCAGGGCTTCTTCCTCGCTGGCGTTCGGGTTGTCCAGCAGCCAGTAGATGGCCTCGGCCAGCTCATTAAGGTTGTGCGGCGGGATGTTGGTGGCCATGCCGACGGCGATACCGCCGGAGCCGTTCATCAGCAGGTTCGGCACGCGGGACGGCAAAACGTCCGGCTCCGAGGTCTTACCGTCGTAGTTCGGGGAGAAGTCGACGGTGTTTTCGCGGATATCGCGGACCATCTCCATGGCCAGCGGCGTCATCTTACACTCGGTGTAACGCATGGCGGCCGGGCCGTCGTTGCCGCGGGAACCGAAGTTGCCCTGGCCGTCAACCAGCGGGTAGCGCATGTTCCAGGACTGCGCCAGGCGGACCAAGGTGTCGTAAATGGCGGAGTCGCCGTGGGGGTGGAACTGGCCCATGGTGTCAGAGACCGGGCGGGCGGACTTCACGTAGCCGCGCTCCGGGCGGTAGCCGGAGTCGAACATCGCGTAGAGGATGCGGCGGTGCACCGGCTTCAGGCCGTCGCGGACCTCCGGGAGGGCACGGCCGACGATGACGGACATGGCGTAGTCGATATAACTCGACTCCATCTCCTGGTTAATATCAATCGGAAAAATCCGATCGAAATCTTCTTTATTGTTGTCACTCATAACCACCTATTGTACTGGGACAAAGGCGCAGACGGGCATTCACGGGCCCAGAATATCCCGAAAAGGTCATATCTGGTATCACGGTGATACCATTTCGGGCATGGCCATGACCTTGCGACTATCCCCCGATCTAGACCACGCGCTGACCCTGCTGGCGTCCGCGTGGGGCACCTCCAAACACGAGGCCGTCGTCCGCGCCGTGACTTTGGCGGCCGCCCGCACGCTTAACGATGCCGCCATCCAAGACCTCGCCCGCTCGTTGCTGCCCGGCCGCGCCCAGCTGGAATCCGAAATCCGGTCCGCCCGATGAGCCCGGAACAGCTGCTGCTCGTGGCCCGCGAATACCAGCGTCTGCACCCGGCGGCTCGCGTGAGCAATTTCGCGGCACTGGCCGCGGCCTCAGCGGCCGCCCACGCCCACATCGACGGCATCGCCGTGCACGCCTCTGACCTGACCGCCGCCCGGGCCTTGCGCACCTGCCTGCGCGCCTTCCCGGCGCTGAGCACCGGCAACGAGGATTTCGCTGAGCTCAGCGCGCGCGTCTTCCTGCGCGCTCGGGAGCAACCGGTAGATTGATCTTCTATGACCGCAACCAATCTCTCTCCCCTGCTCAAAGAACCCCGCCGGAACTCCACCGTCTCCGACCTGGAAAAGCTGGCGGACAAGATCATCGATAGCCAGACCGGCATAAGCGGCTTCGCCTTGAAGGCCGCCCTCAAGGCGGCCACGAAGGTCCGCCCCAACGTCTTGGCCCAGGCCATCGACCGGCTGCTGCCCGACGTGCTGGGCGAGCTGGAGGGCTACTGGCAGGAGTTTTCCGGTAGCAACTCCGACGACTTCGGCGTCTTCCTGGCCCCGCGCAGCCAGCAAGTCACCGACAGCCTGCTGGCCGTGGCCGACCAACACGCTGAGAAGGTCAACAACGCCACCCTCGCCAAGGCCTACCAGAGCCTGCGGGGCAAGGCCGCCGGCCTGCTGGAGCCCTACGTCACCGACATGGGACAGATCCTGCAGCGCAACCTGGGTTAGACGCGCGGCTCACCGCAATCTTCATCGCTGTGGTCACCAGGAACATGGCGGCGACGACGATGAGGACGGGGGACCACCACAGCTGGCTCCACCATCCGGGCGGGAAAAAGCCGTGGCCCAGGGCGGCGTGGAGAGGCGCCACAATGGCAATGCCCAGCGCCACAAAGGCACTAGCCGCCACGACTGTAAGAAATGTTGCTTCCCACATCTGAAGCAGTAGTTGCTGCCTCCGGCTTGCCCCAGATAGGAACAATCCGCGGGAGTCTCGCCGGGCCCGTCGTCGCAGCAACAACGGGGTGACGCAGGCCGCAACGAGCGCGGGGCCCAGCACCGGGGCTAGGACGACGACAAAGACGCCGGGGCTGCTATAGCTTGCGCCCTGCTCTGCTCCCCCGATCCGCAGCGCCGAACCGACGCCGAAAAACAACGTGCCGACCAATACCCACGGCACGATCTGCGGGGCTGCAAAGCGCACCCGGGCCCGCAGGTTGGCTGCCGCGACCTGTGCCAAAGGCCCGGCCAGCCGTCCCGCGCGGGTCAGCTGTATGAGGGGCGGTACCAACCATCCCCCGAAGACGACGAAGGCCATAATCAGGCCCATGCCCCAGGACATCACCTCGTCCGGCTCAGTGATCTTCCTAGCTACGGCCGGATAGATTAAGGCGGCCAACAGGCCGTAGGCGATAACCGTCCGACCGACCCGCCAGGCTTTCGCCCACGGGCCAGCCTCCGTTTCCGGGAACGGCGGGACACGAGCCGGCTCTCTCCGTGAGACCCGCCATAGCGGCAACCACCCTCCGACGATGCCCGCACCAGCGCAGACCCACGTAGCAATAGCTTCCGCGGGAAAGTCTTCGGAAGGGTTACCGAGCGGAATTCCATCGGCACGTAATTGCTCCAGCGCGGGCTCGACAAACCAGTGGGCCTGCTGAGCGCCTAGGAAAGGCCCGAGGAGGCACACCGCCATGATGAGCACGCCTAACAGTACAAAAACCAGCCATCCTGGCATCCCGCTAAGCTTCCAACGCGCAAAGGTATATGCCCGCTCGGTGATAATCAGCCGAAGCTGCGAGAAGCTCACTGCCACAATCACCAGTACCGCCATCCCCAAGATGCTGCCGCCCAGGGCACCAGCCTCATCACCGCCGGCATCCAAGAGCAACAGGGCTAGTGCAGCGCTTAATCCTCCCATCGCCATGGACACCGCGACCGCCACCCAGGACCAAGCGCTAGCGACGAATTCACTGTATAAGACATAGGCTATTCCACGTCCCATGCTGACACCCTCCCCAAATCGATGATCCGGTCGGCCCGTGCAGCGGCTGCCTGAGAGTGAGTCACCATCACTACGGTGCTGCCCTGCTGAGCAGCTTGTCCTAAACAATCCAAGACCGCGGACGCACTCGTATCGTCGAGGGCTCCGGTGGGCTCATCAGCAAAGATATAGGGGACTTCCGCGATGACCGCTCGGGCAACGGCTACCCGCTGCTGCTGCCCGCCCGATAGTTGATGCGGTAAGCGTTCTTTCAGGCTTTCTATACCCAGCAGCCGGAATGTGCGGTCGACGACCGCCTTACTCACCTTCCGACCGATGAGACGGCTAGTCAACTCCGCGTTGTGTCGTGCGTTAAGCGCCTCGAGGAGGTTGTAATCCTGGAAAATGAAGGCACGTTGCCGGCGGCTCGGGGCATTGATGTCGCCGCTGGTCGGGGTATCCAATCCCGACAGTAGGTTGAGCAGCGTGGTTTTGCCGGAGCCAGACGGCCCGATCACGGCCACGAACTCACCCGGGGCAATGTCGAGGTCGAGGTTCTGAAAAACCATCTGCGACCCGAATTTCTTGGTTACTGTCCTTGCGTGTAGCCCAGGTGACGCATCCGCCTGGGACTTCGTTGTCTTCTGCATGGTTACAAGTTCACTCCGCGGCAGCCGGATTAAACAGGGCGCTGGGTGGCGTGATTGTTGGGGAGCTAGCTCTACTGTGCCAGCGGTCAAGACCTAATAAGCTGTCTAAGCATTATGGACCAATCATCAGTCTTCGCCGGATTTCGGCCCGCGCCGTGGAAACTCGTCGCGAGCGGGTGTACGTGGCGCGCGATGGGGATTAGCTTTGGCCTGGCGCTTGCCGCGCTGCCGATGATGCTGTGCTCTTTAGTGCTGCTGCCCTGGCTCCCGCTTGTCGGACGCGCGGTAGCGGCGCTCGGTCGGGCGTGCGCGGGGGTAATGGGAATTGATATTGCTCCCCGGCCAACCAGGGGGATGATCAACGGCCCGCAGCTTATCCATCTGGTAATTCAAATTCTGCTGGCCGCCGTCAGTGTGATTATGTGGTTTGCCGCGGTGCTTTTCATCCCGTTGCTGTTTGCCATGCCGTTCATCTTTGTAAGCTCCATCGATAGCCAGTTTGACGTGGGATTCTGGTCGACCGACAACCCGGTCCTGGTCGCCGCGGCGTGCTGGCCGCTAGGGATAGTCTTGTTTATCGTCCTGCTCTACGGGAGCTGGGCTATCACCGGTCTGTCCGTCAAAGCCACGTCAGTCCTGCTCAGCCCGAATCAACAGGAAGTGGACTCGCTTCTCGCCTCGCGCGCGACCGTCATCGACGCTTTCGACGGCGAGCGCCAGCGCATAGAGCGGGAGCTGCACGATGGCCCGCAGCAATACCTGACTGCGCTGCAGTTGAATCTCTCCACCCTAGAGCTGGCGTTAGAGTCTGACCGCGACCCCGAGAAGGCTCTGCGCTCCGCGCGGCATAATGCGGCTGAGGCCCTGGCGAGCCTCCGCGCCACGGTTCGCGGGATCTCGCCCCAAGTCCTTTACGATGAGGGCCTGCAGGCTGCTATCGACGAGTTGCTGGTGCATAGCGGCCTGGATACGACACGCTCCTTTTCCGGCCGCGAACGTGGGCTAGACGCTACCTCGGCGCTGCTGGCCTACCACTGCGTGGCCGAAGCGTTAACCAATGCCACGAAGCACGGTAAAGCCCAGCGTGTGGCGGTGCGCGTCGAATGGATGGCAGACTCTGTCCGCGTCTCCATCGCGGACGATGGTCAAGGTCCGCCGGCCACCCCGAGCACCTCCGGCACCGGTCTAGTGGGACTGCGGGAACGGGCGGCTGACCTGCACGGTACGTTGACTCTACTGCCCGATGTCCGGCTGGGTGGGGCACGCCTCGAACTCACCGTGCCCTATCGCAACCTGCAGGAGCGAAAAGATGACTAAGAGCGATTCCACTACTCGGCCATTGACTATCGTGTTAGCGGAAGACTCTGCCCTTTTGCGCGAGGGTCTCCGTGAGCTCTTGTCTGCACTCGGGCACGAGGTGCATACCGCTAACGATGCCGACCAGCTCAAACAACAGGTCCACCTGGTCCAACCGGATATCGTGGTCACGGATGTTCGCATGCCCCCGGAACACAGGGACGACGGATTGCGCGCTGCTCACGACCTGCGGAGTGAATGGGAGGCTACCGGGGCGGGTAACCTGCCTGTGGTGGTTTTGTCCCAGTACGTTGCCGCCAGCTACCTCGACTCCCTGCTCGAGCACGGCGGGTTCGGATACCTGCTGAAAGAACGTATCGCGGACGTAGCTGAACTAAACCGTACCCTGGGCGAGGTAGTAGGTGGTGGAATCGCCGTGGATCCCGAGGTCATTTCTTCACTTCTGCAATCGCGTCGCTCCGGTATAGCCAACCTCACCCCGCGGGAGACAGAGGTCCTAGAACTCATGGCACAAGGCTTGAGCAACGGCGAAATCCAACAGCGCCTCGTGCTTACCGCCGGTGCCGTCAGCAAACACGTGGCCAACGTCTTCATGAAACTGGGCTTTAGCCCCCAGGACGACAACCGCCGCGTCAAAGCCGTGCTGTTGTGGTTGCGTCACCACTAAACGCGCCACCTAAAAGTCCCACCAGCACCTGCAAACGCAAAAACGGCAGCAGGAGTAGCACTCCCACTGCCGTTGGCCTCCTTAGACGTCGAGGAAACGGACGTCCTTGGCGCGGCGGGTGATAAACGAACGGCGAGCCGAAACGTCATCGCCCATGAGGATGGAGAACAGCTCGTCGGCGCGCTGGGCGTCTTCCAGATCCACGCGGCGCAGGATGCGGGTCGTCGGATCCAGGGTGGTCTCCCACAGCTCCTTGGCGTTCATCTCGCCCAGGCCCTTGTAGCGCTGGATGCCGTCGTCCTTGTTGATCTTGCGGCCGGCGTTCAGGCCCTCCTGAAGCTGCTCGTCGCGCTCGTCGTCGGAGAAGGCGTAACCCGGGGTGCCCTTGGACCACTTCAGCTTGTAGAGCGGCGGGTTAGCCAGGTAGACGTGGCCTTCCTCAACCAGCTGCGGCATGAAGCGGAACAGCAGGGTCAGCAGCAGCGTGGCGATGTGCTGGCCGTCGACATCCGCGTCGGCCATCAGCACGATCTTGTGGTACCGCAGCTTGGAGATATCGAATTCCTCGTGGATACCCGTGCCCAGCGCGGTGATGATGGCCTGGACCTCGGCGTTTTTGAGCACCTTGTCCATGCGGGCCTTCTCCACGTTCAGGATCTTGCCGCGCAGCGGCAGGATCGCCTGGTAGAGGGAGTCACGGCCGGCCTTAGCGGAACCACCTGCGGAGTCGCCCTCCACGATGTAGAGCTCCGAAATCTTCGGGTCCTTGGAGCGGCAATCCGCCAGCTTGCCGGGCAGGCCGCCCAGGTCGGTGGCGGACTTGCGGCGGACCATCTCGCGGGCCTTGCGGGCGGCCTGGCGCGCGTGCGCCGAGGAGACGGCCTTGTTGATGATGGCCTTGGCCTCCGCCGGGTTGGCGTCGAACCAGTCGTTGACGTGCTCGTTGACCGCGCGCTGCACGAAGCCCTTGATCTCGGAGTTACCCAGCTTGGTCTTGGTCTGGCCCTCGAACTGCGGGTCGCCGACCTTGACGGAGATGACCGCGGCCAGGCCCTCACGGCAGTCTTCGCCGGAGAGGTTGCCGTCCTTTTCCTTGAGCAGTTTGTGCTCCTTGGCGTAACGGTTCATCAGGGAGGTCAGCGCCGCGCGGAAGCCCTCCTCGTGAGTACCGCCCTCGTAGGTGTTAATCGTGTTCGCGAAGGTGTGGACGGACTCCTTGTAGCCCTGGTTCCACTGCAGCGCGACCTCGACCTCGTGATCCTCACCCATGGCGTCGAAGCTGACGATGGTCGGGTGGATCGCAGTCTTGGTCTTGTTGAGGAACTTCACGTAGTCCACCAGCCCCTCGGGGTAGTAGAACGTGGCCTTCTTCTGCAGCTTCTTCTTCGGCTTGTCCTCCGCCTGCTCCTCGGCGGATTCCGGGTCGGCCGGATCCTCGTTGATGTCGGCGTCGTCGAAGGAGGCGGCATCCAGCTGCGACTCCCCGGACTCGGCCTCGGCGATGGCCTCGAGCTCGAGCTGCTCCTGGGTCACGCGCTCGTCCACCAGCTCGATGGTCAGGCCCTTGTTCAGGAAGGCCATCTCCTGCAGGCGACGCGCGATCGTGTCGTAGTCGTAGTCGGTGGTTTCGAAGATCTCCGGATCCGCCCAGAAGCGGACGGTGGTGCCGGTCCCGCGGGCGTTGCCGCCCTCGACCAGGTCCTCCGGGATGGCGTTGACGAAGTTCTGGTACCAGTGCTTCCCGTCGCGCTTGATCTCCGCCTCCACGCGTGTGGACAGCGCGTTGACCACGGAGATACCCACGCCGTGCAGGCCGCCGGAAACCGCGTAGGAATCCGAGTCGAACTTGCCGCCCGCGTGCAGCTGGGTCATGACCACCTGCACGGTGGGCGCGCCGGAAGCGTGCATGGAAACCGGGATACCGCGGCCATCATCGATGACCTCTACCCCGCCGTCCTTGAGCAGGCGCACGGTTACCTTGGTGGCGTAACCTGCCATCGCCTCATCGACCGAGTTGTCCACGACCTCCCAGATCAGGTGGTGCAGGCCGCGTATGCCGGTGGAACCGATGTACATGCCCGGGCGTTTGCGAACTGCCTCGAGACCTTCCAGGATCGTAATTGATCCGGCATCATATGCTGGTTGTTCAGCCACGGAACTACGTTCTCCTTTTGGCTATAGCTAGTTTTAAGACCTTCATCATTCTACACTGTGGTCCCCTACCGAAGGCCAGCTACCACGCCTTAAAACCGCCTTTTAAGGGCTAATTTAGCCGTAGGTGTCTTGGGAGCCTTGAGGTTTGACCCACATCCGGCCCTGGTAGTTGCGGTGTTGCTTGGGGCCTACGATCTTCAGCTCGGTGACGACGTCGGGGCCGATGGTCTCGGCGATTCGCTTGATGATCTGATGCTGCAGGTAGCGCAGCTCCGTGGCCCAGTTGGAGTTATCGGTCTGGATATAGACCGTCTGCCCATCAATCTTCTCCGGCCGGGTGTGCGCGGCGATGCGCTCTCCGACCAGCAGGGCCCAGTGCCCCATGATCCAGCCATGGGCCAGGTCCTGCTGCCACCCGCGCTCGATGATCTCGCGGCCCAGCGCCATGCCGAGGCTGGGGACGCCGATGGAGCGTGCCACCCGGCGGCCGTCGGCGCCGCTGGGGCGGCCCTCCTGATAGCCCTGGTAATTGTCTATCTCGGTATACCGCTTGAGCGAGGAAATCGAGTGAATATCCCGCTCGTCGCCGGTGTCCTGGGTCTCCTCATCCGCGTCGCATTGTTCACGCTTCTTTGAGTTTCCCAACAGCTTGCCGGCGATGCCGGGTACCGAAAGGTCCTCGCGGCCGGGTTCCATCCGCAGCTTGCGGGCCCGGCGAGCCAGCTTGGGCGGGTTCTTGGCCGTCAGGCGAATGCGGTGGAAGAACTCACTGACCGGGTCATCGGGATCAAATTCTTCGCGTTCTACCCAGCGCGCCACTACTGCTCCTCCGGGGCGTCCGCGGAATCATCTTCCGCAGAGATTTCCGAGATTCGGCCCTCGTCGGTATCGCGCACAGTGACCTCGTAGCGGTGGATGGTCTCGAGGTTGTCCGGCAGGTCCTCGTCCACCGCGGCGGTGATGAGTACCTGTTCGGCGTCGCTGGCTAGGTGCACGAGCTTCTGGCGCCGCTTCGCATCCAGCTCGGCAAAGACATCGTCCAGGATCAGCACCGGGTCGCTTCCCTCCTGGCGCAGCAGGTTGAACTCCGCCAAGCGCAGGGCGATGGTGTACGACCAGGTCTCGCCGTGGCTGGCGAAGCCCTTGGCCGGCTGCGGTCCCAGGTTCAGGACGAGATCGTCGCGGTGCGGCCCGACCAGGGAAATCCCGCGTTCAATCTCCCGGTTGCGAGCGTTGCCCAGCTCCGCCAGCAGCACGGCTTCTAAGACCTCGCGGTCGCTGGTGTCGATCGTGGACTTGTAGCTAATCTCCGCCGGGCGCGACTCGGGAGCCAGCCCCGCGTAAGCGGCGGGGATGAGCTCGGAGAGGGCATCGACAAGCTCGAGACGGGCGGCAATCACCTGGGCGCCCAGGTGCGCCAACTGCCCGTCCCACACGTCCAAGGTGGAAAGCGCCGAGGCTCCTTCGTCGTCCTGGTAGCCGCGGCGCAGGGCCGGCGATGCCGACTTCAGCAAGGCGTTGCGTTGCTTGAGCACCTTGTCGTAATCCGCCTTGACCCCGGCTAACCGCGGGGTGCGTGAGGCGATGATGGTGTCCAAGTAGGCCCGGCGCTCGGCCGGCTCGCCGCGGACCAAGGCCAGGTCCTCCGGGCAAAAGAGCACGGTCTTGACCACGCCCAACAGCTCGCGGGGCGAGTTCAGGCGGGTGCGGTTGATCTGGGCCTGGTTCGCGGCATGGGGCTTGAGCAGCAGGTGCGTGGTGAGCTCCCGGCCCTGGTTGACCGCGGTGATGGAGACGCGCGAATTCTGGGCGCCCTGGCGGATGAGCGGGGCGTCGTGGTTAACGCGGTGCGAAGACAGGTGGGCGGTATAGCCCACCGCCTCCACGATATTCGTCTTGCCGAAACCGTTGCGGCCCACGAACAGGGTGATCCCCGGCTCGAGCTGTAAGTGCAGGTTGGGCCAGGAACGGTAGTCCCGCAGATCCAGATCGCGAATATACATGCGTTAGACGCACCCCGCTTTCTGTTTAACCGGGCAGGCGAACCGGCATAAGCAGGTAGGTGAAGTCGGTCTCCGGGGTCGGGAAATTACCGTCTGCGTCTGCCTCCGGCATGTTTTCGGGTTCCGGGATCATAATGGCCGGCCGGGACGGCTCAGTGAAGCCGAAGACCACGCGGTCGGTGTGCACCACGCCCAGGCCATCCTTCAGGTAGCTCGGGTTGAACGCGATGATGAGCTCCGGAACGCCGGAGAAGGCACACGGCAGGGTTTCCTCTGCGGTACCGGAATCCGAACCGCCGGCGGACAGGATCACCTGGCCGGAGGTGAACTGCATGCGGATCTGCGCGTTGCGCTCCGTCAGCAGGGACACGCGCCGGATGGCTTCCTGCAGCGGACCGATCTCGATGGAGGCCATCGCCGTGTGGGTCTTGGGCAGCAGCGGGGCGACGTTCGGGAAGTCCGCGTCCAGCATGCGCGTGGTGGTCTCCCGGCTGTCGGCGTGCAGGCCGAACAGGCCGTCGCCGCCGATGTTCTCGCCGGTACCCACGGCGATCTCGACCGGGGTGTTCAGGCTGGTGTCCAGCGTGCGGGCGTTGTCCTGGAGGGTCTTCGCGGGGACCAAGAGCTTGGCCTCGATGCTGTCATCCTCCGGCTCCCATTCCACCGTGCGCATGGCCAGGCGGAAACGGTCCGTGGCGGTGAGGTGAATGGTTTTGCCCTGGATGTCCATGTGCACGCCCGTGAGCATGGGCAGGGTGTCATCCTTACCGGCAGCAGAGGCGACCTGGAAGATCGCGTCCACGAAGAGCTGCGGGTTGATGGTGCCGGTGACCTCCGGCAGCGTCGGCAGCTGCGGGTAGTCATCCAGGGGGATCAGCGGCAGCTCGAAGCGGGAGGAGCTACAGGTCAGCAAAACCTTGTTGCCATCCAGGCGCAGATCCACCGGCTGGTTGGGCAGGTTAGCCACAATCTCAGCGATCAGCTTGCCGGCAACGGCAATTCGGCCGGGGTTTTCCACTTCCGCCGGGATCCGCACGCGCGTGGATACCTCGTAATCAAAGCCGGTAAGTTCCAGTCCCTGCTCGTCAGCGGTGATCAGCATAGCGCGCAGGACAGGCTGCGTGACCTTGGTCGGCAGGTTGCGAGCAACCCAGGCGACTGCGCTGGACAGGTCGTCCTTGGCCACGCGGAATGACACGGAAGAGGAATCATCCATGGTGGGTCTAGCTCCTAGAAATTCGCGAATTATGTAAGTGCTTCCAACTTACCCGATCACTACCCGCGCTCGATCCGCGGGTTGAACGACATTTTGTCATTCTAGTCCGGGCCGTCTCGGCGGGCGAGGCGAGCCAGGGCCGGACTTTTTCACACACCCTAGTTTTGTTGGATCTCTAGAAATTTAAAGTAGCAGTAGTAGTAACCGCTGTGGGATCTGTGGATAGCGCCCTAAATGACAAGTTCGGAGCGCAGATCCGGGCTGTGGGTTCGGCTGTGATCATTCTGTGATCAAATTGACCGTTCTGTGATCAAACTCGGATTCTTGTCATTTGATCACAGGGGCGCGCGGTTTGATCACCGGAATTACACAAATTCCCTCACAGATCGGGCCGGGAGGCGTTTGCCCTGTGTAATTCATTTTTGTGAGGCGGATCTATGAATTACAAGTCTGTAATTACACAGGTGTGGATAACCGTTGTGGATAAACTTCTTTCCCCGTTGCGAGCTGGTTCGATGCCCAGTATGGGGCGGAGCCGGGAGGGCTCGTGTCGGGCCGTTAGATGTGTAATTCCAAGAATCGTGGACTCTGTGTCCGAGTTACCGAGTTTCCGAGTTATCGGGAGGACTAGGCCGGAGGAGTAGGGATGCAGAAAGGCCCGCCGTCCCTCGGGGAGATGGCGGGCCTTGGTTTTTGTGTTCTTTGTCGCGGTTAGCTGCGTCCGCGGGCCTTGATCCGTTGGGTCAGGGTTTGAATCTCGTCGTAGGTGGCGCGCTTTTCCGTCATTTCCTTGCGGATCTTGCGATCGGCGTACATGACGGTGGTGTGGTCCTTACCGCCGAAGTGATCGCCGATCTTGGGCAGGGAAAGCTCGGTGAGCTCGCGGCACAGGTACATGGCCAGCTGGCGCGCGTGGGCGACGGTGCGCTTCTTGCCGGCGCCGGTCAGCGTGGAGACCTCGATGTCGAAGTACTCCGCGGTCACGTCCATGATGGTGGCCGGGGTGATCTGGGCATCGGCGGCATCCGGGGCCAGGTCCCGCAGGGCGATCTCGGCCATCTCGACGTTGATGGGTTCGTTGACCAGCGAAGAATAGGCCGAGACGCGGATGAGCGCGCCCTCCAGCTCGCGGATCGAGGACTCGAAGCGGGAGGCGATGAGCTCCAGGACCGCGCGGTCGACGGTGGTGCCGTCGGCGGCCGCCTTCTTCATCAGGATGGCAATGCGCGTTTCCAGGTCCGGCGGCTGAATATCCGTGATGAGCCCGCCCTCAAAGCGGGTGCGCAGGCGGTCCTCCAGGGTGGTCAGCTGCTTGGGCGGGCGATCAGACGACAAGATGATCTGCTTGTTGGCCTGGTGCAAGGCGTTGAAGGTGTGGAAAAACTCCTCCTGCGTCGACTCCTTTCCCTCCAGGAACTGGATGTCGTCGACCATGAGGATGTCCAGGTTGCGGTAGCGCCGCTTGAAGGACTCCTGGCGGTCGTCGCGCAGGGAGTTGATGTAGTCGTTGGTGAATTCTTCGGAGGAAACGTACTTCACCCGCAGGCCCTTGTGCAGGTACTGCGCGTAGTTGCCGGCGGCGTGGAGCAAGTGCGTCTTGCCCAGGCCGGAGCCGCCCCAGATAAACAGGGGGTTGTAGGCGCGGGCCGGGTTTTCGGCTACTGCCACGGCCGCGCCGTTGGCGAAGCGGTTGGACGAGCCAATGACGAAGCTGTCGAAGGTGTGCTTCGGGTTCAGCGACTGATCGCGGTTCGGGTCGTGCGCCGGCTCCTCGCGCGGCATCCGGTTGCCGTAGTGCGGCGTCTGCTGCGGCTGCTCCACCGGGGCGGGGGCCTCCGGCTGTTGCTGCTGGTAGTGATCCGCCAGCTCGTCGAGGCTGGCCGGTGCGTGGGTCTGGGACCATGGCTCGCGGCGGTGCGGCTGCTCGCTGAATTCGCGCTGCTCCGGCGCCGGCTGCGTAGCGGTCTGGGCGGCGGCCGGATCCGTGATCTGGTGCGGGAAGTCCGGCATCTTGGTCACGTCGACCTGGTGCAGGCCCGGTTCGGGCTCCGGTTCGGGCTCGGGCGTGGGCTGCGGCGCGGCAGGTGCCTCGGGCGCGGCGACCGTCACGGCCAAGGCGCACGGGCTGGCCAGGTGCCGGTTGAGGGACTTGGTGATGTAGTGTCCCAGTTCCTGCTCGAGGGTGCGCTTGCCGGTTTCATCGGGCGCGGCGATCAGCGCGTAGCCGTTCATGACCATGATGGGCTGGGCGATCTGCAGGTACAGGCGCTGGGAGTGGGTAAAGGTTGGTACGTCGGAGTCTGGCTGCTCAGATTGAGCCAGGAGATCATCGACCACAGTTCGCCAGGTGGCGTTTATGTTCGCTTGCGGATCAGACACACCGTTGCCTTTTATTCTCGTTGACGGATAGGGACATATCGCAGCCAAAAGCGCGCCGGAGGACGCGCAGATTGCCGAAATTACAGTTTTCCACGGGGTTAATCACAACGGGATTTTGTGGTTAACCTCGGTTTCCACAGAAGTTTTCACAGGTGTGAAAGATCAGTTTATCCACAGCCTATACGATAGGGTGTGGATAAACTGCACTCGGGTGTTTACCGCTTGTGACCTCGGAAAACTTCGTAAGTCTCAACTATCGATTAAGGGTTATCCACACCCGAGTGCTTTCTGTGGAATATCGATTCTTCATTGATACCCCTTCGATCGTGGCGCTGTCTAGCGGGCGATTTTGCCCCTTCGCGTGTCGCTTCCCGGCGTGGGTGTCACGGTGATGGCACAATCCCAGTAAGACTGGCAAATCTATGGCCTTAGCTGGGCGAAACAACATCTTTGTAATTTCGGGTACCCCTGTGTGTCGATTTGTTTCGAGGTGGGTTCGTCACGTAATCTGTCAGGGTCTATCGCAACTTTATGGTTGCGCGTAAATGCATAACTCGCGCGGGGATCGCGCGCTTTGGTTGCGCTTTACGGAATCTAATCGTCGTGGAGGCGAGGGTTTATACTCTCCGCCTCCACACCCAAATTTCAAGGAGTTTTACCGTGGCAAAGGGAAAGCGGACGTTCCAGCCGAACAACCGTCGTCGTGCACGCAAGCACGGCTTCCGTACTCGTATGAACACCCGTGCAGGTCGCGCCATCGTGGCCGCACGTCGCAAGAAGGGTCGCGCTAAGCTGACCGCTTAAGACAACAGTGCTCCCTAAACCCCATAAGCTCACCTCGCCGACGCAATTTCGTCGGACCATCAAGGGCGGGCGCCGGGCTGGGTCACGCACCCTCGTGGTGTATGTCTTAGACACTTCTCACCAGCGTGACGAGATCGCGGTCACAGGTCCGCGGTTCGGGCTGGTGGTCTCGAAAGCCGTCGGGAACGCCGTGGTTCGCCACCGCACCTCCCGGCGGCTTCGCCATGTGTGCCTCGGGCTGCTGGACGAACTGCCCGGGCACTACGACGTGGTGATTCGCGCCCTGCCCGCCAGCGGCAGCGCCCCGAGTGCCCAGCTGGACGCCGACCTGCGGAAGGCCTTGGCCCGCGCATGCCGTACCTAAACAGCTCCGGGGAGGAAATCCCGGCTGCTCGTGGCGCTGCGGTTCCGCTGGTGGCTATGGTGCGCTTCTACCAAAAAAATTTATCAGGCCTTAAACTGGTTTCGACCTGTCGTTTCGAACCGACCTGCAGCGCTTATGCACTGGAAGCTATTTCGGTGCATGGGGCCGTGCGCGGCACCGGGATGGCACTGGCACGCTTGGCCAAGTGCGGCCCGTGGCATCCCGGCGGGTTTGATCCAGTAAAGAAGAAAACTTAGGAATTCGTTTCAGTGCTTAATATCATCTACTGGCCGATTTCGGCCGTCCTGTGGTTCTGGCACTGGCTGCTGAGCTTCGTGCTCGACCCGGCGGCCGGTATCACCTGGATCCTGGCGATTGTTCTGCTGACGTGGACCTTGAAGGCGATCATGGTCAAGCCGACCATCACGCAGATCAGGTCCTCGCGCCGCATGCAGGAGATCCAGCCGAAGATGCAGGAGATCCGCAGCAAATACGCCAACGACAAGACCAAGGCTGCCGAAGAGATGCAGAGGGTCTACAAGGAGTCGGGCGTCAAGCCGGTGGCCGGCTGCCTGCCGATGTTGGCCCAGATCCCGATGTTCATCGGCCTGTTCCACGTTCTGCGCTCCTTCGACCGCACCGTCTCCGTGGCGGGCGGCCTGGGCCACACCGCCGGCGAGCCGATGACGGTGGAGCAAAACCGCCAGACCGCGAACTACATCTTCAGCCCCGAGCTGGTCCAGCAGTTCCTGGACGCGAAGATCTTTGGCGTTCCGCTGGTAGCCAACCTGCGCGTGAACTCCCCGGTCCTCGAGGACGTCACCGTCGCGCAGGCGGCCGTCATCATCGTGCCGCTGATTGCCATCATTGCTACCCTGACCCACTTCAACGCGCGCATGAGCTTGAACCGCCAGGAGAAGCGTCGCCAGTCCGGCAAGGTCAACGCGCCGCAGGGCGATAACGCGGAGATGATGCAGCAGCAGATGGCCGTGATGAACAAGATGATGCTCTGGGTTATGCCGGGCATGCTGGTCTTCTCCGGCTTCATCTGGCCTATTGGTCTGCTGTTCTACATGCTGGCCAACACCGTCTGGACCTTCGTCCAGACCCGCACCATCTACGCCAAGATGGACGCTGAGGAAGAAGCCGAGGAAGAGGCCAAGCGCGAGCTCAAGCGCACCACGGCCCCCAAGCCCGGCGCTCGCAAGAAGGACAACCGCAGCAAGAAGCAGCGCCGCCAGGGCTAGCTCTTCGGCTAGTTTCCCAGGAGTACACCACAAGAAAACGGAGAATAGAGTGTCCCAACTGGACCCGTCTGTAGTATTCGGTTCCCGCCTGCCGCTGGCGCAGGCCTACCACGACTCGCTCGCTACGGACGGGTCCACTCGTGGTTTTATCGGCCCCCGCGAGGTCCCGCGCCTCTGGGACCGCCACCTGCTCAACTGCGCCGTGGTCGAGGAGCTCATTGCCGCCGATGCCCGCGTCGTCGACGTCGGCTCCGGCGCTGGCCTGCCGGGCATCCCGCTGGCCATCGCCCGCCCGGACCTGCACCTGGATCTGGTCGAGCCCCTCCTCAAGCGCTACAACTACCTCAACGAGGTGGTGGACCTGCTGGGCTTAGACAACGTCACCGTCTGGCGCGGTCGCGCCGAGGAAGGCCCCATTAAGAAGGCCGTTAGCGGCTGCGACGTGGTGACCTCCCGCGCGGTGGCGCCGCTGGGCAAGCTGGCCAAGTGGTCCCTGCCGCTGGTGCGCAAGGGCGGCGAGATGATCGCCTTAAAGGGCGAGTCGGTACGCGACGAGCTTGAGCGGGATGCCGCGGATATTAAGCGGGCCGGCGGCGGCAAAGCCGAGGTCACTACGGTGCGGGGAACCACCGTCATCCGGGTCCCGCGCGTGAACTAGAGTAGTGGGCATGACTACTCCCCGGCTTATCACCATCGCCAACCAAAAAGGCGGTGTCGGCAAGACCACCAGCGCCGTGAACCTCGCCGCCGCACTGGCGGACTCCGGGCACAAGGTGTTGGTGGTCGACTTGGACCCGCAGGGCAACGCCTCTACCGCTGTCGGGGCGGCTCACAATTCCGGCACGGACTCCAGCTACGAGATGTTGCTGGGTGATTGCCGCGCGGAACAGGCCATGCAGAAGTGCCCGGACGTGGACAACCTTTACTGCATCCCCGCCACCATCGACCTGGCCGGGGCGGAGATCGAGATGGTCTCTCTGGTGCGGCGCGAGTTCCGCCTGTACGACGCTCTGCACAAGGGCTTTTTGGACGAGCACGAATTCGACTACGTCTTCATCGACTGCCCGCCCTCGCTGGGCCTGCTCACCATCAATGCGATGACGTGTGCGGAAGAAGTCATCATCCCCATTCAGTGCGAGTACTACGCCCTGGAGGGCGTGGGCCAGCTGCTGGGCAATATCTCAATGATCCGGGAGCACCTGAACGAGGATCTGCACATCTCTGGCGTGCTGTTGACCATGTTCGACGCCCGCACGAAGCTGGCCGAGCAGGTCGCTGACGAGGTCCGCGATCAGTTCGGCGCCGTCGTTTTGGGCAACGTCATCCCGCGCTCCATCCGGGTCTCGGAAGCGCCGGGCTACGGCAAGACCGTCGTGGACTATGATCCGTCCTCGACCGGTGCGCGCGCCTACGTGGCGGCCGCCCGGGAACTCGACGAGCGGGGCGACTACCGCCCCCACCCCACCACGGGCGCCATTGGGGTAAGCCCGGAAATTTTCGCGGAATTGGAGGAAGGCTAAAACCATGGCGGACAAGAAAGCAGGAGCACCCAAGGCGGGCAAGGCGCCGAAGGCGCAGCACGGCGGCCTCGGCCGCGGTCTGGCGGCGCTCATCCCGTCTGGGCCGGACGCGCCGACCCGCAAGCCGCGCCTGGGGGATTCCGCGGCGGATGTCATCCTGGGCAACGCCACCTCGCGCACGCCCGCTGAAGGTTCCGCTGAGGGCGGTTCCGAGGGCAAGCGCGTGAAGGGCGCTCCCACCATCCAGTCCGGGAACACTGGCAAGAAGAAGCAGCCGAAGCCGGCCGCTATCGGGGCCACCTACCGCGAGGTGCCCGTGGGCGACATCCTGCCCAACCCGAAGCAGCCGCGTACCGTCTTCGACGAGGACGAGCTCAAGGAGCTGGTTCACTCGATCAAGGAATTCGGCCTCCTGCAGCCCATCGTGGTGCGGCCTTCGGAGGAGGGCGGCTTCGAGCTCATCATGGGTGAGCGCCGCTGGCGCGCTTCCGCCAAGGCGGGCCTGGCCACGGTGCCAGCCATCGTGCGGGACACCACCGACGACAGCATGCTGCGCGACGCCCTGCTGGAAAACCTCCACCGCGTGCAGCTCAACCCGCTGGAAGAGGCCAACGCCTACCAGCAGCTGCTGGAGGAATTCGGGGTCACGCAGAACGAGCTGGCCGACCGCCTGGGCCGCTCCCGCCCGCAGGTGACCAACATGCTGCGCCTTCTGCGCCTGCCGGTGGCCGTGCAAAAGCAGGTGGCCGCCGGGGTGCTCAGCTCCGGCCACGCGCGCGCCCTGCTGGGCCTGGATTCGGCCGAGGCGATGGAAGAAATCGCCAACCGGATCGTGGCCGAGGGCCTGTCCGTGCGCGCCACTGAGGAGGCCGTGACGCTCTACAAGCGCCAGGGCAAGGCCGACCAGCCGGCCAAGCGCCAGGCGCCGGTGCAGCCGCAGTACTTCACCGACTCCGCCGAGCGGCTGTCCGATCGCTTCGACACCAAGGTCACGGTGACCATGGGCAAGCGCAAGGGCAAGATGGTCGTGGAATTCGGCGACCAGGAAGACTTCGAGCGCATCATGTCCCTCATCGAGGGCGAGAAGAACTAGCCGCGGCTTGCCGGGCACAACAAAAGCCAGCGTCGAGAATCTCGACGCTGGCTTTAGTGTTTACCGTGGCTTTTTTAAGTCCTAGGACTGCTCGGCCTCGAGCAGCTCGGCGAATTTGTACGTGCCGGTGGCCAGGTTGTCCTCGTCCATGAGGTAGAGGCGCTTGACGGCCACGACGATGGCCTCGGCGATGTCGTCGCGCTTGGCGGGATCGGTGAGGATCTCCGTGTCGTGCGGGTTGGTCAGGTAGCCCAGTACCACCTGCACGACGGGCATCTGGGTAAAGCGCAGCAGCTCCCAGGTGCGGCCGTGGTTGCGGCAGTTGTTCAGGTTCGTGCGGGCTACGATTTCGCGCTGGATGAACCCGGAAAGGGTCTCCCCGATGAGCGAGGAGTTGCCGGACTCGGAGCCGAAGTAGAACGTCGCCACGCCGTTGGCCTTCTCGTTGGCGTAGGAGTCACAGGCCAGGGAAATAACCAGGTCCGCGTCGAAGGCGTTGGCCATCTCGGAGCGTTCCTTGATCGACGGATCGTGCATGCGCGGGCGGGAGAGGATGGTCTCCATCCCGGCGGCAATCATGCGGCCCTCAACGCGCTGGGCGAGATCCCAGATGAGCTCTTCCTCGGTGATGTCGCCGTAGCGCCCGGTCACGGTCCGGCCCTTGCGGGAGCCGCCGAGGCCCGGATCGATCACCACGCGCTTGCCGCTCAGCTTCGGGCCCGCGTTGCGCACGCGCTCGCGCTCCTGGATGTTGTGCGCCGAGCCGCCGGTGATCCGGCGGCCCAGCAGGCTCAGTGCCCGGAGGGTAACCGGCCCGCACACGCCGTCGGCCTGCAGGCCACTGTTGAGCTGGTAATCAGCCAGCGCGTCGTGGGTGTACTGGCCGAAGTGCCCGTCCACGCGGTTGTGGTAAAAGCCAAGCTCTTCCAGCTGGGACTGGAGCTGCGAGACGTCGTCGCCGACCAGCTCGCTGCCCTGCTGGAACTGCAGGACACGGGTGCCGAGGGAATAGGACGCCAGGCGCATCTCCCGCAGCGTCATGTCATCAATGCGACCGGAGGGGATGATCCCGCGCGACTGCTGGAAGGCCTTGATCGCTTCCGCCAACTCAGTATCGAAGTACTTGTCTTGCTCCGAGTAGCTCTGCTTCTTCCAGGCGCTTACCTCGCCGGAGTACTGCGTCAGCTGGCCGAGGCGGGCCAGGTTCGCGCGTGCCTCAGCGACGCGCACGCTGGTGTCGCCCACACTTAAAACGCGATTCACATTCATTCCTTCATCCTTCAAGCATCCCTGAACCACGGCTAAAGGTGGTTGTTGATCTTGGACAGAATGTCTTCCTTGCTGCGCAGACCAGCAAATTCCTCGACCTTCTCGCCGTTTTTGAAGATCAGCACCGAGGGCAGGGACATGATCTGGAACATGGCCGCCAGGTTGCGCTGCTCCTCGACGTTGACCTTCACGACGCCGACCTTGTCGCCCAGCTCTTCTGCGATCTCGTCCAGCAGCGGGGAGAGCTTCTTGCAGGGACCGCACCAGTCCGCCCAGAAATCGACGACGACCGGCTTACCGGCCTCGATAACCTCGGAACGGAAGTTATCAGTGGTCACTTCTTTGACATTGCTCATAATAATTTAACGATTCTCCGCGAGGAAATGTTCCGCATCGATCGCCGCGCGGCAACCGGAGCCGGCGGCGGTGATGGCTTGCTGGTAGTGGTCATCGACCAAGTCGCCGCAGGCGAAGACGCCCGGCAGGTTGGTCTGGGTGCCCGGGTGGGTCACGGTGACGTAGCCGGCCTCGTTGAGGTCGACCTGGCCCTCGAGGAAGGCCGAGCGCGGGTCGTGGCCGATGGCCACGAACATGGCGGTGACATCGAGGGTCTTGGTCTCCCCCGTCACCGCGTCGCGCAGCTCCAGGCCGCTGACCTTTCCGTCTTCTTCGATAACGCGCTCGACGGTCTGGTTGAGCTCCCACTTAATCTGCGGGTTCTGCTGCGCGCGCTCCAGCATGATCTTGGAGGCGCGGAAGTTCTCGGAACGGTGCACGATGGTCACGGTCTCGGCGAACTTGGTCAGGAAGGTTGCCTCCTCCATGGCGGAGTCGCCGCCGCCGATGACCGCGATGTTGTGGCCCTTGAAGAAGAAACCGTCGCAGGTCGCGCAGGTGGACACGCCGCGGCCGGTCAGCTCCTGCTCACCGGGCACGCCCAGGTGACGCGGGGCGGCGCCGGTCGCCAAGATGACGGTGCGGGCCTCGAAGACCTCGTCGCCGACGTGCAGCTTCTTAATCTCGCCGTCGAGCTCCACGGAGTCGACGACCTCCATGCGCAGGTCAGCGCCGAAGCGGGTGGCCTGAGCGCGCATTTCCTCCATGAGGTCCGGGCCCATGATGCCCTTCTGGAAGCCGGGGTAGTTTTCTACCTCGGTGGTGTTCATCAGCTCGCCGCCGTATTCGAAACCTTCGAAGACGATGGGGTTTAACTCCGCGCGGGCCGCATACAGCGCCGCGGTGTAGCCGGCCGGGCCGGATCCAACGATGGCGACATTGTGAACGGTCATGTGTGTGTAACTCCCCTTGATTCAAATCGAGTCGCTTAACGCCCCAGATTCTACTCGGTCTAGGGAAAACTCCCGCATCGACAGCACGGGCCTGCGGGAAGTTGATACACAACCTTAACCATTCGTCGGTTTCTCACGACGAAAAAGAGATGGCTTCCTTGAGCACACCCTTGGCCCGGGCGCGGCGGGACTTGATGGTCCCGGGCGCCACGCCCTGGTGGCGGGCGACCTCGGCCACGTCGAAGCCGGCGACGTCGATCAGCCACAGCGCCACCCGCTGATCCGGGCGCAGCAGGCGCAGGGCGTTGCTGAGCGTCAGCCGCAGATCCACGTCCCGGTCGTCGGTGCAGGCCAGCAGGTGGTTGTAGTCCTCCTCCACGACGCCCGCGTCCAGTGAATAATTCTCCCGGTTGGAGCGGTGGTTGAGGAAGTCGTAGCCGGAGTTCATCACCAGCCGGTGCAGCCAGGTGCCCAGCCGGGCCTCCCGCCGGTAGGTGTGCAGCTTCCGGCTGGCGCGCAGCAGCGCCTCCTGCACGATGTCCTGGGCGTCCGTGTCGTTATGCGTGTACCGCCGCGCCACGGTGGTCAGGCGCGAGCGGTGGCGCTCCACGATGGCGGAAAAGGCCTTGCCGTCTCCCCCGATATACGCGTCGACGAGTTCCTGATCGGTCTTGTCGCGCCCCGCAGTGGCAGTGCTATTTGCGCTGTTTGCGCTGTTTGCGCTGCTTGTCTTGTCTGCGTGATCTGCTGTGTGATCTTTGTGGTCAGTTTTATGGCTGGATAGAGTCTCCCCCGAGCCCATCGCTTGAAACACCCCCGAGTTTTAAAAAGTGATGGTGACTCCTATTCCACCTTATTTTTGCGACCTGCGCCACCCGGGGAGACGAAGTTTTCTCGGGGAGGTGCTCCTAGCGCTGGGCCGGCGAGGCCTTCACGGCCTGCCGGCGGTGCAGCTCGTCCTGGCATTCGGTCAGCACGCGGGCCAGCGCGCGCGGGGGCTGGTGGCTTTCGATAAAGGCCGTGGTGGCGGCGTCACTGCCCGGCAGGTACGGGTAGAGGCCGCGGACGAGCCGGTTGGCAATCTCGATGGGGTGAGCCTCCCAGAGGTGCGAGATCTTATCGAAATAGACCTGGGCGAAGGGCTCGCGCAGGGCCTTCGAGCGCGGGGCGTTGAAGGCGGCCAGCAGGGAGTCGACCTGGGCGTTGGAGAACTTCTCCGGGGTGGTCACCAGGTCGAAGACCTCGCGCTTGGTGGCGGCGTCCGGGGTGGAATAACGCGCGCCGAGGGCGGCTGCGGCGCCGGTGAGCGTGGCATCGTTAGCCTCTTCCGCCGCCAAATCCTCGGCGCTGAAGGCGTCGCGGGCGCGCAGGGCCTTGACCAGGGACCAGCGCACATCCGTATCGAGGCGCAGCCCGGCAAGCTGCCCGTCCAGCAGCGCCTTGAGGCGCGCGACGGGGGCGTCGCCGGGCGCGGCGGCTAGGGCGGCAATCGTGCTGCGGGCCAGGATGAGCTGCTCGTCGGAGCCGGGCGCGGCCCGGTGGACAAGATCCCAGAGCCGGTCCGCGAAGTCGGTGCGGGCCGCGTCCTGCTCGGCCTCCGGCAGAAAGCAGTTGATCGCGTAGTGCGCGTTGTTCAGCGCGGTGGCCAGCAGGGTCGCGTTGGTCTCCGCGGCGGCATGCCGGGTGACCGTCTCCACGTACTGGCTGACCGGCCAGGCGCCGTCGCGGGTCATGTTCCACACCCCGGTCCAGATCACCGCCCGTGTCAGATCGCTGTCGATCTCGGACAGGCGGGTGCGGATGGTCTCCAGGGAGCGGGCGTCGAAGCCCACCTTGGCGTAGGCGTGGTCCGAGTCGTTGACCACCACCAGCGCGGGCAGGTCCAGCCCGGCGGCCTCCGGGATCTCCGTGGCTCCGGCGCCCGCGGCGATGTCGACGTCGAAGGTGGCCTGCTTGCGCAAGTGCTCGTCCAGCAGCGTCACGTCCAGGCGGTGCGGGCGGGTGGATTCCGGGTCCGCGCTTAAAACGGAAAGGTGCTCGATAGCCGTGGTGCCGGTGACCTTGGGGCGCAGGCTATCGATGCCGGTGGTGCGCAGCCAGTGCCGCGCCCACTCCGGCAGGTCGCGGTCGGTGTGCCCGGCTAGCGCGTCCAGGAAGTCGTCGAAGGTGGCGGCGGCGAAGGCGTGGGCGGCGAAGTAGTCCCGCGCGCCGGCGTAGAAGGCCTCGCGGCCGACGTAGTGGACCAGCTGCTTCAACACGGCTGCACCCTTGGCGTAGGTGATGCCGTCGAAGTTCTGGCGGGCGGCGTCCACGTCCGGGATCTCCGCCTTGATGGGGTGCGTGGTGCGCAGCTGGTCCTGCTGGCAGGCCCAGTTCTTGCGGCTGCCGGCGAAATTCGCCCAGGCCTCCGTGTAGGCGGTGGCCTCCACCGAGGAATCCGCGCCCATGAACTCGGCGAAGGACTCCTTCAGCCACAGATCGTCCCACCAGCGCGGGGTCACCAGGTCGCCGAACCACATGTGCGACATCTCGTGGAGGATGGTGTTCGCGCGCCCGGCGTGCTGGGCGCGGGTGGCCTGCGAGCGGAAGAGGTACTTCTCCGTGAAGGTGACCAGGCCCGGGTTTTCCATGGCGCCCAGGTTGTATTCCGGCACGAAGATGGAGTCGTACTTGCCCCACGGGTACGGGTATCCGTAGTGCGCGTGGAAAAACCCCAGGCCCTGTTGGGTCAGCTCGAGGATCTCGGCGTCGAGGTGGTCCGCCATGGACGCACGGGCGAAGGCGCGCAGCTGGATCGGCTGGGCGCTGTCGCTCTGAGGGGTCCAGCTATCTTCCACCACGCGGTAGGGCCCGGCCGCGAAGGCGGTCAGGTACGTCGACAGCGGCGGCGTCGGCGCGAAGGTGCAGGTCACGTAGTCCTCGTCGCAGTCGGTGCGGCTGACCTCCGGCTGGTTGGACAGGATCTGCCAGGCCTCCGGGGCCGTGATGTGGACGGTGAATGCGGCCTTCAGGTCCGGCTGGTCGAAGCACGGGAAGATGCGGCGGGCGTCCGAGGGCTCCAGGTGGGAGTAGATATAGACGGCGTCGTCCGCCGTGTCCACCATGCGGTGCAGGCCCTGCCCCGTGCGGGAATAGCGGCTCTGGCCGTGGACCTCGAGGCGCACGGTCTGGCCGACCGGTACGTCGTCGACGGTCAACCAGCCGTCGGCGAAGGCAAACGGGCACGGCTGGCCGTCGAGGGTGACGCTATCCACGCTGGCGCCCAGGTAGTCCAGGAAGACGTGCGGGTCAGCGGTGGAAAACTCCACGACGACGTGCACGCCGAAGGTCGCCTGGGTGGCCGCGGCACTCAGATCCAGGTGCAGATCGTAGGAGTCCACCCGCAGGTTCTCGCTGCGGTGGCGCGCCGCCTCCTGGGTGAGGGTGGCGGGTTCGGGCACGGAGGCAGTCTGGGAAGTCATAGCCACCACAGTAGTGCCTGAAAACGCCGGAAACCCCGGAATCGGCTCCGCAAAGTCTGCGAGCCGACCCGGGGTCTGGGTCTTGTTGGAAGGGGGCGAGCGCCTTACTGCTTGATGGCGGAGGCCTCGATCTCCAGCTTGATTTCCTCGGAGACCAGCACGCCGCCGGTCTTGAGCGGGGCGTTGAAGTCAACGCCGAAGTCGGTGCGGTTGATCTTGCCCTTGGCCTCGAAGCCCAGGCGGGTGTTGCCGAACGGATCCTCGGCGATACCGTCGGTCTCGACCTCCAGGGTGACCGGCTTGGTGGTGCCCTTGATGGTCAGGTCGCCGGTGACGGAGCCGTTGCCGGACTCGTCCAGCTGGAACTCGGTGGCGGTGAAGGTGATCTCCGGGAAGGACTCAACGTTGAAGAAGTCCTCGCCCTTGACGTGGTTGTCGCGGTCGGCGTTGCCGGAGTCGATGGAGCCAGCCTTGATGGTGACCTCGGCCTTGGAGTCAGCGATGTTGTCCGCGATGGTGATGTTGGAGTCGAACTCGGTGAAGTTGCCGCGGACCTTGGTCACCATGGCGTGGCGGGCGACGAAGCCGATGGTGGTGTGGGCCGGGTCCAGAACGAAGTTACCTGCGAGGTTGGTCATTGTTACTCCTTGAAGTAGTCGGTGTAGTAGGCGGTGTTTGTTTGGCAAGCGCCAGTCTATGAAATTCTCCGCGCACCTGTTGTTGATGCGTCTACAAACGATGATACACCAAGGTTTAAATCTGTCAACCCCTGCTAGGAGATAATTTTTTAGTTAACGGCTAAACTAACCGCTAGCTGCGGGAATCCGCCGGGGCCGCAGCGGAAGAAAAGCTACTGCGGTACTCCGGCGACGCGGATATCGGCCAGGGTGGCCTTCTTGTTCTTCGGAAGTTCGCTGACCCAGACGAGCAGGCCGTCGTAGAACTCCGGCTTCTCCTTCAGGTCCAGCGAGGTGCGCGAGCCCTGCAGGGTCTCGTTGGCCAGCTGCGGCAGCTGTTCCAACTGCGGGTTCGTGGGATCGAAGGTCTCCGAATCCACCGCGTAGATTTCCACCGTCGCCTGGGAGCTCCCCGACTGATCGATGATGACGTCGCGCAGCTGCACCGGGTCCTCAAGGCTTAAGACCACGCCGGTCTCCGCCTTCTCGGTGGACCAGCGCGTGGACTTGTCGCCGTCGATGAGTTCTTTGGCGTCCTTGTTCGCCGGCACGGTGTCGGCCGATTTGGCGTCGAGGAGCAGCGGCGGGCCCGAAAGCAGGGTCGGCTCGGCCTGCTTGACGGCCTCGGTATTGATGGGCGCGTTCTCGGCGTTGTTGCCCAGGATCGACATCACCCAGGTGGTCAGGGCCGCCATGAGCACCACGAAGATCGTGGCCAGCACGCCGATGAGCAGCACGCCGGAGCCGGAGTAGCCGCGCCCGCCGAAGCCGGCGGTCGGTTCCGGGGTCTCCTCCGGGGTATCGTCCGGCAGCTGGCTGACCGGTAGGGCCTCGTCGCCTTCCGGATCGTCCGGGGCGAAGTCGTAGAGGCGGCGGGCGATGCCGGCCAGGGTCTTGCCCTGCGCGGTGGCCAGCGCCTCCTGCTTGTCTTCCTTGTCGTCCGCGTCCGCGGCGTCGAGTTCGCGGTAGGCCTGTTCCACCTCTCCCGCGACCTCCTCGCCGGAGAGCCCGGCATCGGCCGCGATATCGCGCAGCACCTTCGGCGTGGGCGAGGTCGACTCGACCAGCATGTCGAGCGCGGAGCTCAGGCTCTCGCGGTCGGTGGACTCCGCGGCGTCGCTCAGCACCGCCGGGAAGGCCAGCACGGCCACGCCGTCGGTGGAGATCCGGATGCGGTCGCGGTGATCCAGGCCCATGAGTACGCCGGCCTCGTGGGCGGTTGCGGTGTCCTCGACCATGTAGCCCATCGCGTGGGCGACCGCGTGCGGGTCCAGCCCGTCGGAGGCGGCGACCGTCTTCAGCTCGGTGCCGGCGACCCAGTCGGCCACCACCAGGCAGCCGGAGCGGTAGGACAGCACCTCGATGTTCGGCGCCACCGAGGTCAGGCCGAGCTCGCCCAGCTTGCGGGTGTTGCGGGCCACCGCGGCGGAGCGGCGCGCGGCCTGGCCCGGGTTCGCCGGCGCGAACGGCGCCTGGTTGGTGGTGTCCACGAAGGTCAGCGCCACCGTCCGGCCGGTGGACTGCTCGCGCGCCTGCCAGAAGCGGGCGCCGGCCACGGAGCCGTGGTCCTTGAGCAGGCGGAAGCGGCCGTCGGAGACCGGCGCGCCCGGGACCAGCCGGGGGCCGCGGACAATGCCGGCGGACATGGGCGGCGGGACCGGCGAGGAGTTGAAGGAGTCCTGCGTGAACACGGACTGGATCTCCTGCAGCTCCGGCTCCTCGACCTCGATGGCCTGGGAGTTGTCGACCTTGATGAAGCGTGCCATGCCCGGGATGCGGTGCAGGGCCCGGCCCAGGTTCTGGACCTCGGGCAGGCCGGAGCGGGACAGCACTAGGCCGGTGATGACGACGAAGAGCAGCCCGAAGACGATAACGCGCAGCAGGTAGAAGATGGACGGCATGGGATCCGGCAGCACCAGGCCCACCAGCCAGTTCGCGGCCATCGTGAGGGCGACTCCCACCACGCCGGAAATCGTGGCCCACACGATCGTGCGGCTGAGCTCCTTGCCGCCCAGGGAGCCCAGCTTGCGCTTGAGCAGGAACGCGCCGATGACCGCGCCGGAGATGAAGCCGAAGCCGTTGGCGGTACCCAGCAGGATGACTACGTGCTCCGGGGTGCTGGCCACCAGCGGCGCCAGCAGGGTCAGCACCACCTTGGTGAAGGTAATGCCGGCGATGATAAACGTCGGGGTCCAGGCTTCCTCGCGGGCGTAGAAGACGCGCAGGTGCAGCAGCACCAGCGCATAAGGGATCAGCGTGAAGGCGGAGAAGCTAATGGTTAGGCCGAGCTGCTCGGCGCTGTCGGCGCCGTAGGAACCGTACTGGAAAAGAGCGCGCGCGATAGGCGTGCCGAAGGCCGTCATGAAGATGACGATCGGGATGAGCGCGATGAAGGTCAGCTTGGAGCTCAGCGTCAGGTCCCGGACCACGCCGTCGACGTCGCCGTCGGCTGCGTTGCGCGACAGCCGGGGCATGATGGCGGTCAGCAGCGTGACGCCGATGATGCCGTAGGGCACCTGCAGCAGCAGCCAGGCGTTCTGGTAGACCAGCGGCGCGCCGGCGTCGGCGTGCGCGGCCACCCGGGAGGTGACCACGTAGCCGGCCTGGGAGATGGCCACGTAGGCGATGATGGCCACCGCCATGCTGCCGAACTGCTTGATGCGTTCGTCCAGGCCCCACATCGGCCGCATGTTGATGCCGGCCTTCTTCAGGTACGGCAGCAGGATCAGCGCCTGGACCACCACGCCCGTGGTGGTGCCCAAGCCCAGCAGGATGACGTGCGGGTCGGTCACCGCGCTGGGCGCGTCCGGGTGCAGGCTGCCCGGCAGGAAGCGGTACATCAACAGCACCGAGATAGAGATGATGTTGTTGACCACCGGCGCCCACGCGCCCGGGCCGAAGATATTCTTCGTGTTCAGCACCGCCTGGGACAGCGCGAAGAGCCCGTAGAAGAAGATCTGCGGCAGCAGGAAGTAGGCAAAGGAGATCGCCTGGATCGAGTTCGCCTTGGAATCTTCGGGCAGCATCAACTCCGTCAGCAGCGGAGCGAACAGCACCGAGAGCAGCGTGACCACGCCGAGCAGGCTAAAGGCCAGCGTGAACAGCCGGCGGATGAAGACCTCGCCGCGGTCGGAGTCCTCCTTCTCCGCGCGCACCAGCACCGGCACGACCAGCGAGGTCAGCACCGCGCCCAGGACGATCTCGGTGACGAGGTTCGGGATCTGGTTGGCGGAGCTGAACGCCGTGCCGACGGCGGCGCCCAGGGTGGCGCCGATGAGCATCTGGCGGAGGAAGCCGGTGATACGCGACAGCAGCGTGGCGATGGCCATCGTGCCGGTCGCGCGCACGACGTCGCGGTCGCTGGTGGACTGCTCGGCGTTCTTGCCGCGCAGATCCGACTTGTCCTCCACCGGCTCCGCGGCCGGCACGTTCACCGGTTCGCGGCGGGTGGGCACGGGAGCCGGCGGCGACGCCGAAACGATCCGCCCGCGGAGGCCGGCGGGTTTCGGTTCTTCGTGCCTGGATTCTGATTCAGCCTCGCGGCCCTGCTGGTTGGTCATAGAAAAACTTAAGCTCTTTTACGTCTCTGATTTCTTCTTGCGCCCGACCTTAAAAAGAAGGGCCAAACCTACTGCGAGTGCAGCGGCGATGCCGATGCCATAGACACTGAGGATACCGGCTCGGGTCTGCACGGCGATACTTATTGGCTGCGAGATCATGTCGGATTCCGGGGTGGCCAGCCACAGCTCCATACGGATGCGGTCGGTCTGCTCGGGAAGATCGGCGGTCATGTTCACCGTAATAGAGCCGGTGGCGGGGATCCGAACCCGCTCCGGCGTGTTCAGCCGGGCGTTATCCGGGCCCTGGTACTCCAGCGTGGCCTCCACCGGCAGCGGCAGGCCGTTTTCCGCCACGATGAGCAGCGGCGAGGACTCCGAGACGCGCGTGTAGACGTTGCCGGGCGGCAGCAGCGTGACCGAGGAGCGCAGCTCCTGCAGCGTGTTCGAGTTGGCGTCCAGGCGCCGGACGGAGGCCTCTTCCGACTCCTTAGTGGTCGGCAGGCTGGTCCGCCGGGTGGCCGAAAGCGCCGTGAGCAGATCGTGGCGCAGCGGCTGGGTAAAGCCGTAGCGGGTCAGCGCGATATGCGGATCGTTGACCATGATCTTGGTCAGCTCGTCGGCGTACTTCGCCTGCTGCTTGATGCGCCCGGTCTGGGTGGCATCGAAAGCAGCCGGGTCCACGTAGGGGCTGCCAGCCGGCAGGCCCTGCTCCGCCGCCTCGTTGGTTTCCAGCGGCAGCGCGGAAACCGGCTTGGCACGCGCGGTGTGATCTACCAGCACGGCCTCGCCCGCGGCGAGCACCTGGTCGGCGGTGGCCGGCTCCAGGGTGGCGGGCAGCACGGCCAGGGTGTCGTCTTCCTGGGCGCCCAGCCGGAGGGCTGCGGCGGCGCTCAAGTCCCGCGCGAGGACGGAGTCCACCCGGTAGTCGTAGCGCAGCTCCGGGTTGGAATAGGCCGTGGTCTGCGGCCGCGTGCCGGTCTGGGCCAGCAGGCTACCCAGGGAGGGGTCGAAGGAAAGCGCCTGGCCGGCCCAGATGCTGTTGTTGGCCACCACGGCGGGCCGGCCGAGGTCCTCGGTCACGTAGCCCTTGCTGCCCACCAGGGCGTTGCTGGCCAGCGGGCGGCCGGCCAGGCGCTCGATAATTTCGGCGCCGTGCGCGAAGGCCTCGTGATCGAGCCAGGCGTTGTCCACGCTGCGCACGGCCGAAGGATCCGCGTCCGCCCAGGGCATGGCCATAACGCAGTCGAGCTGCTTGATCTTGGCCAGCCACTGGCTGGCGGCCCTACTGCCCTGCCCGGACTCGCCGCGATAGTCCGCGTCCTCGTTGAACCACGAATCGCGCAGGCGCTTGGCCTGGTGCGCCACCGAGGGCCGGGAGTCATGGACGGTGTAGCCGTCCTCCATGCGCTCGACCACGCTGAGCAGCGCCGGGTCCAGCGCCGCGCAGGCCGCGCCCTGCAGGTCGTGGGACAGGTAGCTATCCACCAGGCGGTCCAGCCGTCCCCCGGGCGAGAGGGACTGGGCCAGGTGATCGGACTCCAGAATCAGCGATTGCCCGCCGGTATCCCCCGGCACGATGTCCACCGTGTCAGTAATCGGATAAATAACAGACAGGTCGTGGGGCTCGGAGTTCTCTGTCTCTTCTGTGTCTTCTGCGTCTTCGGCCGCGTCGCTTGGGGACTCCTCCCCCGGCTGCGGCGCGAGATCCAGCAGCGTGCGGTCCTCCGACAGGCTGACCGGTTCCCCGTCGCGGGTGCCGGTCAGCGTGTAGAGCAACGGGTAGATGCCGGCCTCGGTGATGGCCAAAGAGCCTTCGCCCTCCAGCCCGGTCGGGATCGTCAGGCTGACCTCCCGGGTCTCCCCGGGGCCCAGGGCCCCGGGGTTGGCGCTGGCGCCGAAATACGGGAAGGAGCCTTGGGCCAGCTGCGTGCGGGCCTCGGCGGTGGTGGCCACCGCATCCCCGCGCCGGGTGGTGACCTGCAGGTCGTCTACGGCCTGATCGGTCGGGTTGTGGATCCGGAAGCGCACGGTCAGCGTGTCGCCCACCTGGACCGGGCTGGCCTCGATGAGCTCGAGGTCCAGCTGGCCCGGCTGGCGCGCTTGGCCCCAGGCGGCGGAGTCAGCGTCCTGCGCGGTCGCGTCGGGGGTGGCCGCCGGGCCGCCGATGCTGATTCCGAGCGCCACGGCCAGGCAGGCGGTCGTACCGGCGGTCAGGCGGCGGAGTCGGCGTCCCATCACCGCGGCGTGGCCTTCCCGGCGGCTGCCTCCTGACGGGCCATGTCCGGCAGGATGTCGTGGGCAATGCGGGCCAGCTTGCGCTCGTCCGCGTAGGCCAAATGCTCGATGAGTTCGGAGACGGGGATCCAGGCCACCTCGGTGACCTCCGGGTCCTCGTCGTTGAGGATGCCGTCGACGAAGCGCAGCAGGTGGTGGTGCACCGTCTTGTGGATGCGTACCCCGTCGGAGACGAACCAGTAATCAATAGTGCCGAGATCGGCGAAGACCTCGCCGTGCACGCCGGTTTCCTCCCAGACTTCGCGCTCGGCGGTGGTGTGCCGCGGCTCCCCGGGCTCCACGTGGCCCTTCGGCATGGACCACAGCAGGCGGCCGCGGCGGTCGAGCCGGCCGATCAGCGCCACGTAGATGCGGGTGAGATCCACCTCGCCGCCGTCGTGGACGGCCTCGGCGAGGCCGGAGACCACCAGGCCGCCGGCCGAAGTCTCGTCCCGGGTGGTCATGTGGCTGGCCGCCGCCTGGCGCCGGGAGTTGTTGCCGCCGCGCCCGCCGCGGGACTTGGAATGGGTGCGGGTATTCTTGCCGCCCTTGCGGGCGTTGTTCGCGCGCCCGCCGCGGCGCGACTTGGCCCCGCCGCGCCGGCGCGAGCGGCCGCGGCCCCCGCGACGGGAGGAGCTGGAACCGCTCCCGCCTGCCGTGGCAGCCGCAGGCTCGCCGCCGGGCGCGGCGTTGGTGTTGCTGGCCTTCGGGCTGGCCTCGTTGTGGTTAGTCATCCTGGTTAATCGTAGTAGACTAACGTGCGTGAATTTTCAGGACACTCAGCTAATTGGCGTTATGGCGCGGGCAGAATCCGCGATTGCCCAACTCAGTGACCTGTTGAGCGGGCTCGTGGAGCGCTTCGCGCAGCGAGGCTTTCCGCTCTACCTGGTAGGTGGTTCCGTCCGGGACGCCCTTTTGGGGCGCCTGGGCAATGACCTCGACTTCACCACCCCAGCCCGCCCCGACGTCGTCCAGGAGATCTTGGAGGATTACGCCGAGAAGGTCTGGGACACCGGCATCGCCTTCGGCACCGTCTCCGCGGTCTACCGCGGCCAGCAGATCGAGATCACCACCTTCCGCGCGGACTCCTACGACGGCGACTCCCGCAACCCGGAGGTCGTCTACGGCGACACCCTGGCCGGGGACCTAGTTCGCCGCGATTTCAAGATCAACGCCATGGCGGTCGAGCTCAAGGCCGACGGCGGCCGCGAATTCCACGATCCGCTGGGCGGCCTGGAGGATCTCGTCGCCGGGATCATCGACACCCCGGACGCGCCGGAGATCTCCTTCCACGACGATCCGCTGCGCATGCTGCGCGCCGCCCGCTTCGCCTCCCAGCTGGAATTCCACGTCGCCGACCGGGTCTTCGGCGCCATGCAGGACATGGCCGGCGAGATCCGGCGCATCACCGTCGAGCGCATCCGCGTCGAGCTGGACAAGCTGGTCGCCGGTACTGCGCCGTGGGTGGGCATCGACCTGCTGGTCGATACCGGGATCGCCGAGATCGTCATCCCCGAGATCCCCGCCATGTGCATGGCCCCGGACGAGCACGCCCAGCACAAGGACGTCTACGCCCATTCCCTGCAGGTCATGCGGCAGGCGATGGATCAGGAAGAGGACGGACCCGACCTGGTCCTGCGCTGGGCGGCGCTGCTGCACGACTGCGGCAAGCCGGATACCCGGGACACCACCGGCGGCAAGGTGACCTTCCACCACCACGAGGTGGTCGGCGCGAAGCTGGTGCGCAAGCGCCTGCGCGCGCTGAAATTCCCGAAGGCCATGACTCAGGACATCGCGCAGCTGGTCTACCTGCACATGCGCTTCCACGGCTTCGGCGAGGGGCAGTGGACGGATTCCGCCGTGCGCCGCTACGTCACTGACGCCGGCGCGCTGCTGCCGCGCCTGCACAAGCTGGTGCGCGCGGACTGCACCACGCGCAACGAGCGCAAGGCGCGCCGCCTGCAGCGGACCTACGATCACCTGGAGGAACGCATCCAGGAGATCCAGGAGAAGGAAGACCTGGCCCGCGTGCGCCCGGACCTGGACGGCAACGAGATCATGGAGATCCTGGGGCTGCAGCCGGGGCCCGAGGTGGGCCGCGCGTGGTCGTTTATGAAGGAACTGCGCCTGGAGCAGGGCCCGCTGCCCCGCGAGGAAGCAATTGCAAAGCTACGTGCTTGGTGGGAGTCTGGTAGTTAATGTACGCGGACCGACTATTTAATGCCCTCGAACGCAACGACCCGGAGCCCGGCCAACTGCTGGTCGCCGCCCCGGGCATGTTCTCTGCCGAGTTTGCCCGCTCGGTTATCCTCATCATCCAGCACGACGACTACCTGACCTTCGGCGTGAACCTGACGACCCGCAGCGAGCTGGCGGTCTTCAACGTGCTGCCCGAATACCTGCCGGTGGTCGCCAAGCCGCAGGCCCTCTACATCGGCGGCCCGCTCAACCAGCAGTCCGTGGTGGGCCTGGGCATGACCAAGCAGGGCGTGCGCTTCGAGGATCACCCGCAGCTCAGCCGCCTGGCCCCGCGGCTGGCGCACGTGGACATGCGCGCCGACCCGGAGTTTTTGGCGCAGACCCTGGACGGGATGCGGCTGTTTGCCGGCTACGCCGAGTGGGCCCCGGGCCAGCTGCAGCAGGAGATCGACCGCGGCGACTGGTTCGTCGCCCCGGCCCTGGCCCATGACGTGTTGACTCCCGGCCCGGCCGACCTGTGGGCGGACGTGATGAAGCGCCAGCCGATGCCGCTGCCGCTGTATTCCACCTTCCCCGCCGACCTGGATGATAATTAGAATTTTTATCTCCATTCTCGGGGGCGGGTGGGCGTCGCCGCCGCTACGATAAGCGCATGCACGCTGATGTTCGCCAGGGATTGAAGGACACCTGGACCGTAGCCTTGGGCCTGGTTCCCCTGGGCCTAGCCTTCGGTGTCCTGATCGTCCAAACCGGCTTCGACTGGTGGTGGGCGCCTATCTTTTCGATCGTCATCTATGCCGGCTCCATGGAGTTTTTGGCCATCAGCATGGTCACCTCCGGGGTCGGCCCGCTCTCGGCGGCGCTGACCGGCTTCATGGTCAACTTCCGCCATATCTTCTACGGGTTAAGCTTCCCCCGCCACCGCATCTCTTCGGTGGGCGGGAAGGTCTACTCCACCTACGCGCTGACGGACGAGACCTACGCGATCGTCTCGGCACTGCCCCACGACTCCGCCCTGACCGGGCGGCGGATACTTACCATCCAGCTCTTCGCCCAGTTCCTCTGGGTCGGCGGCGGCGTGGTGGGTGCGCTGGCGGGCCAGGCCATCCCGGACAACGTGCAGGGGATTGAATTCGCGCTGGTGGCCCTGTTTGTGGTGCTGGCGCTGGATTCCTTTCGCAACAACCCGGACTTTTCCCTGCCGGCGGTCGCCGCCTTGCTGGGCATAGTGGCGGTGGTTATCACGCCCAACCAGGTGCTGATGGTCGCGCTGATCGCCTATTTCCTTTTCCTGCTGGCGCGCGTGTATTCCCCGCGCTTCGATGAACTCATCGAGTGGCGCCGCGGGCCCCACCGGGCACAGGGAGGTGAACGCTGATGCCAGCTGGCGTGAGCCTATCCATGATCCTGGCCGTGCTCATCCCGGTCTGCGTGGTCACGGTCCTGCTGCGGCAGATCCCCTTTAGCTTTGTTAAGGCGCTGCGCGGCAGCGATCTGGTCAGCGTTTTGGGCCGGACGATGCCGGTCGGCGTGATGGTGGTCTTGGTCGTCTACACCATCGTCGGGCAGTCCGCGGCCCCGGGCGGCATCCTGGCCGCCCTGCTGGGCGCGGCCGTCACCGCCGGCCTCCACCTGTGGCGGCGCGAGTCCGGGCTGTCCATCCTGGGCGGCACCGCCGTCTACATGGTGCTGGTGAACTTCGTCTTCTAGAGCCCCGGAAAGCGCAGCTGCGCCTCGACCCAGAGGGACTCGAAATCCGCCGCGGCGAGGTACTCGGCGTCGATGTCCGGGTAGGACGCGTAGGTATCCGGGTGCGGCACGGTGCTGTTGGGCTTGTCGATGCTGCCGACGCGCTGGCTGCCGCTGACCGCGCCGGCGATCTGCCCGTCCGGGGTTTGTGCGATGAGTCGGTGGATGCGGCAGCTGCGGGCGTCGAGCTGCTGCATCTCGGCCACGTGGATGGCCGCGCCGGCGCCCGGGATGTGCAGCGTGGTCTTGACGTAGAGCAGCGCCTTGTCGCTCTCGGAGTTCTCTGCGGAAGTCATGGCACCCAAGTCTAGTGCCTAGCCTTCCCGGTGTTTAACGCGCCTCGGCCGCGGGGTCTTGCCGGGCGTAGCGGGCGGCCAGCCACGAGCAGACCATCAGCTGGACCTGGTGGTAGATCATCAGCGGCAGGATCAGCAGCCCCAGCTGCCCGCCGCCGGTGGCGAAGATGACCGAGGCCATCGGCAGGCCGGTGGCCAGGGACTTCTTCGAGCCGCAGAATTCGATGGCGATGACGTCGGGGCGTGCGAAACCCAGGCGCGCGCTCACCCAGCGGGTCAGCCACAACACGGCGCTGACCAGCACGACGGCGAAGACGATGAGGAATAGCAGCTGGCCCACCCCGATATCGGACCAGATCCCGCCGACCACGCCGGAGGAGAAGGCGGAGTAGACCACCATCGCGATGGAGCCGCGGTCGACCACCTTCGTGGCCTTGTGGGCGGCGAAGTTCTTCACCCAGCGGCGGGTCAGCTGGCCCAGGACGAAGGGCATGAGCAACAGGAGGGAAATCTCCAGAAAGACCGAGGAGTCGATGTGGATGCCGTGGCCGGCGCCCATGCACAGCATCACCAGCAGCGGGGTGAGGATGACTCCGGCGAGGTTAGACAGCGAGGCTGAGACGATGGCCCCCGCCACGTTGCCGCGCGCGATGGAGGTGAAGGCGACCGAGGACTGCACCGTGGACGGGACCAGCGTCAGGTAGAGAATGCCCAGGTAGAGCTCGTCGCCCACGACGAAGGACAGGGGCCGCAGGGCCATGCCGATGAGCGGGTAAAGCACGAAGGTAGCCGCCAGGATGGTCAGGTGGAGCCGCCAGTGCTGCAGGCCCGCGAGCGCCTCCCGGGTGGATAGTCGCGCGCCGTAGAGGAAGAAAAGCAGCGCGATCGCGATGTTGGTGAGTACCGCGAAGACCTCGGCGAACTGCCCTCGGGCGGGCAAGACGATCGCGATAAGGACCGCCGTGATGATCAGGACGATGAGCGGATCTAGTCGGCGCAGTGCGTTGAGCATGTACCGCAGTTTACGCCCCGCCTCCCCCTCGGCGGCGGGGTTTCACGTGAAACCTTAGACGGTCTTCACGGTGGTTCCGTCGTCCTCGACGGAGATCTCCTCGAGCGGATCGCGGCCGGGTCCGGAGACGACCGAGCCGTCGGTGATGTCGTACTCGGTGTAGTGGGAGGTGCAGATGACGTGGGAGCCCTCCACCTCGGTAATGGGGTTGCCCTGGTGGGGGCAGGTCTGCGAGTAGGCCTTGAAGAGCCCCTCCTCCGGCTGGGCGAAAATCACGTTGTCGACGATGACGGCGGAGCCGACCGGGATCTCGGTGGCGGCGATCTCCGCCGAGGCCTGCTTGCCGCAGGCGGCGAGGTAGGCGCCAGCGAAGGTGGTGGCGGTCCCGAGCAGGAACATGCGACGCGAACACTTCATAGTCATGCCCCCTACTCTATCCCTCGGCCGGCGGGGAGACTATTTACGGCAGGCTATCCTTCCGTCGCCTCGGGCCCCACGCGGGCAACGCGAGAGACAAAAACACCCACCACAAACATTGCGTCACAGTGACAATAGTGGTGGGTGCTGCGGGTCTAGGCCGCGGCGGGCTATTCGACCGGGGATCGGCTACTGATCCGCGCGGTTGGCCGCCTGGCGGACAGCGTCGAGATCGATCTGCGCGGGCGCGGCTTCCGCTGCGGTATCGCTGCCGCAGCCGCCGGAGCCGCAGTTGCAGCTGTCGCCGCAGCCCTCGTCGGCGTTGTTGGCCTGGTCCCACAGGAGCGCCGAGCGCGCGCCCAGGTTGGCGCCCACCGACAGGGTAATGACGGCGATGATGGCGGTTGCCACCGGGATGAGCCACATCCAGCCGGTCGCGGTCAGGGCGACGATCCCGCCGAAGGCGAGCGCCACTCCCCCGAGGAACCAGACGGGGCCGGCGACGGCGTGCGCGGCATCCCAGGCCTCGCGGGACTTGCGGACCTCCTCGACGCGCAGGCCCACCACCGAGTTGCCCGGCAGTTTGCGGGTGGTGGCCAAGGCTCCGACCACGATCAAGACCGCGGCGAGGATGAGGATGACAATACCGATAACGACCATGCCTCATATCCTAACCCGCTGGGCCGGGCGAGCAGCAATTCTCGGCGGGTGCACTTAGCCATCCCCCCTTCCGGCGGGGCATACCCGTTGGGTACACTTTAATTCAGGTCGGTCTATAGAAAATATTTAGCGATTGGCCCGCTGTCTTTGAAAGTCTCATCCTGCGCACCGCGGAAACGCCGGGGCGCGGGATATAAAAATAGTTAGTGACATCATGAAATTGAAAACACTGAGCCAAAACTTGTTGTTCCGGATCGCCGTAGCCATCGTGCTGGGCATCGGCTTAAGCTTCGTCGCGCCGGAATGGCTGGGCCGGGTCTTTGCCACCTTCAACGGGTTGTTCGGCAATTTCCTCAACTTCTTCATCCCCGTCCTCATCTTCGCGCTTATCGCCCCCGCCATCGCCGCGCTCGGCCGCGGGGCCGGCAAGTGGCTCGGGATCACCGCCGGCATCGCCTGGGGTTCGACCATCATCGCGGGCCTGCTCGCCTACGGCGTCTCGATGCTGGTGTATCCGTGGATGCTGGCCGGCCAGACCATCGATACCAACGTCTCCGATATTGATGCCGGTGCGCTGGAGCCCTACTTCGAGGTCGAGATGCCCGCGCCCATCGAGGTCATGACCGCCCTCCTGCTGTCCTTCTGCATCGGCGTGGCCATGACCCAGGTCAAGTCCGACAACCTGTACAACGTCACTAAAGAGCTCGAGAACGTAGTGGTCAAGGTCATCTGGGGCTTTGTCATCCCGCTGCTGCCGTTCTATATCTTCGGCATGTTCTTGGATCTGGGCATGAACGGCAACCTCGTCGACGTGCTCGTCGCCTTCGGCAAGGTCCTGCTGCTCTCGGTCGCTATGACGCTGGTCTACCTGGTCATCCAGTACCTGATCGCCGGCGCTATCACCGGCAAGAACCCGTTCAAGGCGCTGAAGAATATGCTGCCGGCTTATGCCACCGCGCTGGGTACCTCCTCCTCGGCCGCCACCATCCCGGTGACTCTGGACAACGCGCTGAAGAACAACATCTCCAAGCCGGTGGCCAGCTTCGTGGTCCCGCTGTGCGCGACCATCCACATCGCGGGTTCGATGATCAAGCTGATGCTCTACGCCTTCGCCATCATCTACCTCACCGGCATGGACGTCAGCTTGGGCGCGGCCATGGGCTTCATGCTCTTGCTGTCTATCACCATGATTGCCGCCCCGGGCGTGCCGGGCGGCGCGGTCATGGTGGCCGTCGGCCTGCTGAGCCAGAACATGGGCTTCGACGACAACCTCGTCGCGCTGATGATCGCCGCCTACATTGCTGTTGACTCCGTCGGCACCGCGGCCAACGTCACGGGCGACGGCGCCATCGCGATGATCGTGGACAAGTTCGCCCGCGGCAAGGTCAACGCGGAGGGCGAGCCCGCTGACGCCGAGGCCGCGCGCCCGGTCGCCCAGGAGGAGCGCCCGTAGTCCGGGTCCCCTAGCCCAGCTCGGCAACGCTGTTATGCTGGGTAAATGACCAATCATCGAATACGCATATTGCGTTGGATTTCCCTCGTCCTGCTGGTCCTGGGCCTGGGCGTTAGCGCCCTGGGCGGCGTGGACCAGCCGGAATCCGCCACGGCCACCGCGCCGTCCGGCATGGATTCCACCCAGGTGGCCGAGTTACAAGAAAAATACTCGGCTCAAAACTCTGAGGGCGAGTCCGGCAGCACCGCGCTGGTCTACCTCAAGTCCGCGGAGCCGCTGGACCTGCCCGCCCTTAAGGAAGTGACCTCCCAGTGGGGTGAGGCGCTCATCCCCAGCGAGGACGGCACCGCCGCCCTGCTGCCCGTCACTGTGAATGCGGGCACCGCCTCGGAAAACGCCGAGGAGGTCGAGAAGCTCCGCGCGGATATTAACGCGGAGATGCCCGCGGGCGTTTCCGCCCAAGCCACCGGCCCCGCCGCTATCCAGGCGGATCTCGCCGGCGTCTTCGAGGGCGCGAACTTCCTGCTGCTGGGCGTCACCACGGCCATCGTCGCCTTCCTGCTCATCGTGACGTACCGCTCCCCCATCCTGTGGATCCTGCCGCTGGCCGTTATCGGCGTCGCCGACCGCACCGCAGCCACCGCGTTTACCTATGTGCTGGACGCCTTCGGCCTGTCCTGGAACGAGTCCACGGCCGGCATCCTGTCGGTGCTCGTCTTCGGCGCGGGCACGAACTACGCGCTGCTGCTCATTTCCCGCTACCGCGACGAGCTGACCGGGACCGCGGACCGCTTCACCGCGATGGCGCGGGCGTGGACCCCGACCGCCAAAACGGTCTCCGCCTCGGCGGCCACCGTCATCGTGGGCGTGGCCTGCCTGCTGTTGTCCTCGGTGCCGACCACCCAGGGCCTGGGCGCGGCCGCCATCGTCGGCATCTCGATCGCTTGGCTCTTCGCGCTTTTCGCCCTACCCGGATTCCTGGCCCTGTTCGGCCGGTGGATCTTCTGGCCGCGCATCCCCCGGGAGGGCGACACCCCCAACCACGGCGTCTGGGCGAAGGTCGGCTCCTGGGTTAACCAGCGCCCGCGCAAGGTCGTGGCCGTGGCCCTGCTGGTGCTCGGCCTCTGCTGCACCGGCTATTTCCAGACCAACACCGGGCTGATCCAGTCCGAGCAATTCATCGACACCCCGGAGTCCATCACCGCCGCGGAAGAACTCAGCCGCGACTTCCCGGATCAGTCGGCCACCCCACCGGTGGTGGCCACCCAGGACGTGGACCGCACGCAGGAGCAGCTTGAGCAGCTGGGTGCGAACGGCCGCGAACAAGGCAGCGTCGACGGCTGGACCCTCCTGCAGGTCAGCGGTGCCGACTTCGCGGAGTTGCGCGGCGAGCTGGATGGGGCGCTCGTGGGCGGCCCGGACGCGGAGCTCGCCGACGCGGAGACCGCAGCGGCCGAGGACCGGCAGCTCATCTTCCCCCTCGTGCTGGTGCTGATCTTCGCCGCCCTCGTGGTCATGCTGCGGGCCTTGGTGGCCCCGGCCATCATGATTGCCTCGGTCCTGCTGACCAATATCGCGGCGCTGGGCCTGGGCTGGTGGGTCTCCCACTACGTGCTGGGCTTCAACAATTTCGATTCCACCACCCCGCTCTACGCCTTTGTCTTCCTCGTCGCCCTAGGCGTGGATTACACGATCTTCTTGGTCACACGCGCCCGCGAGGACTCCGCCCGGGAGGGGACGGCGTCCGGTATCTACACCGCCTTGGCCGCGACCGGCGGGGTTATCACCTCGGCCGGTGTCCTGCTGGCCGCGGTCTTCGCCGCCCTGGGCGTCCTGCCGCTGGTGGTGCTGGCCCAGATCGGCGTCATCGTGTGCATTGGCGTGCTGCTGGACACCCTCATCGTGCGAACCCTGGTCGTGCCCGCGGTGGTGCAGCTGCTGGGCGAGCGCTTCTGGTGGCCGGCCCGCCCGGCAAAGAGCGCGGGCGGGAAGTCTCCTGCCCCGTCTTCTGGTGACGATGCCAATGGTGTTGCCCGGCCAATCAGAAGTAGTAGCGACTAAGAAATGACAAGACCGCCGGTCCTTTTCGGGCCGGCGGTCTTTTTGTGCCTTCTTGCCAGTACTGCCTTGCCAGTACGGCGGGCCAGTTCCTAGCGGCGGGTGGCCGCCTTCATCGCGGAGACGTACTCGTTAAGTTTGGCATCGAGTGCTGCTCGGTCGGTCACGCGGGCCGGCGAGTGCTCGTCGTCCGGATCGGTGCGCTCGACGTATTCGTTGATGATCTGGGTGATGGCGGAGCCGGTGATGGCGCCGGAGGCCCCGGCGGCGATGGCGTCCCGGACGTGCTCGGGCTGGGAGATGCCGAAGCCGAGCAGGACCGGCGGGCCGTCGTGGCGAGCGACGTTGTTCACGACCTCCTCGAGGCCCAGTGTCTCGGAGGAGCGTTCGGTACCGGTCACGCCGTCGCGGGAGATGGCGTATATATAGCCCTCGGACAGGGCCGCCACGCCGGCCAGGGTGGCATCGGTAGCGCGGGCCGGGGCGATGAAGATCGGATCGATGCCGGCCTTCTTCGCGGACTCGGCAAAGGGCTCGCCCTCTCGCACCGGAACGTCCGGCAGGAGAATGGAATCCACGCCGGCGTCGTGGAACTCCGTGTAGAACTTGTCGCGGCCGCGGGTGAAGGCGACGTTGCCGTAGATGAGCATGCCGATGGGCAGCTCGGGGAATTCGGCGCGGACGGTGCGGATGATTTCCAGGGCCTGATCCACCGTGGCGCCGCCGTCGAGGGCGCGGATGTGGGAGGCCTGGATGGTCGGGCCATCGGCGACCGGGTCGGAGAACGGCACGCCTAGCTCGAGCGCGTCGGCGCCGGCGCCCACCACCGTGCGGATGGTGGCGAGGCAGTCCTCGGCGTTCGGGTCGCTGAGCATAATGAAGGGCACGAAGGCGCCTTCGTTGCGCTCCGCGAGGGCGGAAAACATCTTTTCGTAGCGGTTGTCGGTCATGGTTAGTCCTCCTGGTTCAGTTGCAGTTCGGGGTGGGCGCTCAAGGTGGCGCGCACGTGGTCGATGTCCTTGTCGCCGCGACCGGACAGGGAGACGAGGATGGTGATGTCCTCGTCCTTGCGCTTGAGTGCGTAAGCCAGGGCGTGGGAGGACTCGAGGGCCGGGATGATGCCCTCCTTCTGGCTCAGCAGCTGGAAGGCGTGCAGGGCCTCGGCGTCGGTGATGCCGACGTACTTCGCGCGGCCGGTGGCGGACAGGTAGGCGTGCTGCGGGCCGACGCCCGGGTAGTCCAGGCCGGCGGAGATGGAATAGGATTCCTCGACCTGGCCGTCCGCGTTGCGCATCAGGTAGCTGCGGGCGCCGTGGAGGATGCCCACGGTGCCGTTATTAATCGTCGCCCCGTGGTGGCCGGAGTCCAGGCCCTCGCCGCCGGGCTCGGCGCCGACGAGCTCCACGCCTTCCTCGTCGATGAAGTCCGCGAACATGCCGATGGCGTTGGAACCGCCGCCCACGCAGGCCACCACGAGGTCGGGTAGGCCGCCGGTGCGCTCGAGCATCTGGGCCTTCGCCTCGGTGGAGATGACGCGGTGGAATTCGCGCACGATCGTCGGGAACGGGTGCGGGCCCGCCGCGGTGCCCAACAGGTAGTGGGACTCGTGGAAGGTGGCGGTCCAATCGCGCAGGGCCTCGTTCACGGCGTCCTTCAGGGTGCCGGAGCCGGTGTCGACCGGGACGACCTTCGCGCCCATGAGCTCCATGCGGTAGACGTTGGGCTGCTGGCGCTGGACGTCCTTGGCGCCCATGTAGACCACGCACTCCAGGTCGAGCAGCGCGCAGGCCAGAGCCGTCGCCGTGCCGTGCTGGCCGGCGCCGGTCTCCGCGATGATACGGGTCTTGCCCATGCGCTTAGCCAGCAGCGCCTGGCCGATGACCTGGTTGGTCTTGTGGGCGCCGCCGTGGACGAGGTCCTCGCGCTTGAGGAAGATCCGGGCCTTACCGCCCAGCTTGGTCGCCTCGGTCAGCGGGGTCGGGCGGCCCAGGTAGTCCTTGAGGTAGCCGGCCAGCTCCTTGTGGAACTCCGGGTCGTCCATCGCCTCGACGAAGGCGGCCTCGAGCTGGTCGAGGGCCGGGATGAGGGACTCGGGCACGAACTGCCCGCCGAACTCCCCGAAATAGGCCGGGAGGATAGTCTTCTTGGTTTCACGTGAAACTTCCGCCATGGGAATCTCCTTGTGTCTTGTCTGCTTCTGTGTTCTGGTGTGGGTCTAGTTGTTAACGGGGGTTGCTTCGGTGTTGGCGCGGATTACCTGGAAGGCGCGGGCGATGAGCCCGGTGTCCTTGGCTCCCCGCTGGGCCTCGAGCCCGGAGTTCAGGTCCAGCCCGCGGGTGCCGACCGCGAGCGCGGCCGCCAGGTTGGTGTGGTCGATGCCGCCGGCGAGCAGGCTGCGTTCCTTCACCGCGTCGGGCACATCCGACCATCGGAAGGACTGGCCCGTGCCGCCGTGGCCGGAGTCCAGGACCAGAAGGTCCGCCTCGCGGGCGAGGTCTTCGGCGAGGGCGGCGTGCTCGGGGTCGGTCATGGCGACGGCGCGCCAGACCTCCGCTCCCCCGGCCTGCTCCCGGGCCTTGGCGATGAGCGCCCGCTCGGCGTCCAGGCTGCCCTGGTACGGCGCCTGCACCTGGATGGCGTGGACGCCGGGGAGGGCGAGCTCGGCGAAGTTGTCCTCGCGGCGGCTGACAGCCACGTAGTGGAGGCCCGGCTCGGCGTTGATGATCTTTTCCGCGGTTTCACGTGAAACATTGCGGGGGCTGGCTTCCTCGAAGATCAGGCCGCCGTAGCAGGGGCCGGCGGCGCGGGCCGCCTGGGCGTGCTCCGGGGTGGTGAGGCCGCAGACCTTGTGGGTGCCGTAGACCAGCTCGCGGGCCGCGCGGTCCACGTCCGGCTGCGAGGACAGCTGGGAGCCGACCAGGAAGGCGTTCGCGTGCGCGCCCAGGCGGCGGACCGTGGCGTGGTCGCGGATGCCGGACTCGGAGACCACCACCTTGCCCGGGGATACCAGGCTGGCCAGCCGCTCCGTGCGGCTCAGGTCGATGCTCAGGTCGTGGAGGTTCCGGTTGTTGATGCCGATGATGTCGACGCCGAAGTTCTCCGCGCGCTGGACCTCCTCCGGGGTGATCGCCTCGGTGAGTACGTCCAGCCCGAGCTCGTCCGCGAGCGCCTTGAGCTCCGCGAACTCCTCGTCGTTGACGATCGACATCATGAGCAGGATGGCGTCCGCCCCGTAGTAGCGGGCGGCGTAGACCTGGATGGGATCGACGATGAAGTCCTTGCAGAGCACCGGCAGGTGCGTGGACAGAGAGACCGTCTGCAGGTGGTCGTAGTCGCCGCCGAAGTGGTCGGGCTCGCACAGCACCGAGATGCCCGCGGCGTAGCGGGAGTAGATGCGGGCCATGTCCCCGGGGTGGTAATCCGAGCGGATGAGCCCCAACGACGGCGAGGAGGACTTGCACTCCATGATGAAGTGGTTGGTGCCCTTGAGGGACTCGTAGAGCGAGCGCTCGGAGCGCGGCAGCGCGGAGGTATCCACGTGGGCGAGGCGCTCGCGGATTTCCGGCAGGTGCGTCCGGCGGTTCGCCACGATGTTTTCCAACACCGTGGGTAGCGCCCCGGAAGGATTCGCAGAAGAGGGATTACTGGGCATAGTTGGCCTCCTCGTGCTTGGCCAACCATGCGTTGACCTCGCCGGAGGTAATCAGCTGCTGGGCGCGGGCCACGCCGTCGGCGATGGTCTCGTCGTGGCCGTCCAGGTAGAACATGGCGCCCGCGGTGGCCGCGATGGCGTCGAAGTGGGCCTCGCTGCCTTGCCCCGCGAAGACGGCGCGGATGGCGGCGGCGTTGTCCTTGCCCTCGCCTCCAACCAGGTCGGCCAGCTGGTGGCGGCCGATGCCCATGTCCTCCGGCGTAATCTCGTAGTGGGTGATCTCCCCGTCGCGCAGCTCCCAGACCAGCGTGGTGCCGTGGGTGGCGATCTCGTCGGTGCCGGCGCCGTGGACCACCAGGCCGCGGCTGCGGCCGAGCTCCTTAAAGACCTCGGCGATGAGCTGGCCCTGGTCGGGGTTGGCGATGCCCATGATCTGGAATTCCGGGCGGGCCGGCGAGAGCAGCGGGCCCATGGTGTTAAAGAGCGTGGACACGCCCAGCGCCTTGCGCACCGGCTGCACGTGCGCGACGGCCGGGTTGTAGGCCGGGGCGAAGAGGAAGGTGAAGCCGGAGGCCTCGAACTGGCGCACGGCGCGCGGGGCGTCGAGGTCGAGCGGGATATTCAGCGCCTCCAGCACGTCCGCGGAGCCCGACTTGGAGGAGACCGAGCGGTTGCCGTGCTTGACCATCTTCACTCCCCCGGCGGCGGCGACCAGCGACGCCGCGGTGGTGATGTTGATCGTGTTGGCGCCGTCGCCGCCCGTGCCGGCGGTGTCCATGAGGCCCTCGCCCGTGATCGGGAACGGGTAGCCGACCTTGAGGAAGGCCTTGGCCGCGCCGGCCACGTCCGCGAAGGTCTCGCCGCGGGTGCGGATGTGCGTTAGAAGTGCCGCGATCTGGATGTCGTCGTAGTCGCCGACCGCCAAGGGGGCGAAGGCCTCCATGGCCTCCTCCACCGTCGGATCGTAGTTGTCGAGGAACTGCTGCAGAATCTTGCGGGATTCGTTGTTTGCCATGTGCTGGACTCCTTGAGTGATAGTTCTAAGTCTTTAGGGGGTGGTTGCTTCGGGTTAGCATCGCCCTAGTCGGGGCTGAGCCGGGCGATGCACCGCTCCAGGATGAGCGGGCCGGTCGGACTCAGGATGGACTCGGGGTGGAACTGCAGGCCTAGGATGGTGCCCTCCGCGTTATCGGCGGCCATGGCGACCGGCCCGATGGCGGTCTCCGTGGTGGCCAGGGCCCGCAGCGGTTCCGGGAGCTTTCGGCAGCCCAGGGAGTGGTAGCGCGCGACCGGCACGGCCGCCGGGTCCGCGTCGGTGCCCAGCCCAGCGAAGAGCTCGCTGGCAATACCTTCCTCGGTCAGCTGCATGGGAACCGACTGGCCGTGGACGGGGCCGCAGCGCTCGACGTCGCCGCCGAAGTGCTCGCTCAGGGCTTGGAAGCCCAGGCAGATGCCCAGCAGCGGGATGCGGCCGGCGGCGCGCTCGACGAATTCCATGAGGTTGCCCGCCTCGCGTGGGTGGCCCGGCCCGGGCGAGAGGCAGATGACGTCCGGTTGGGTCTTAAGGACCGCGTCGACGTCCACGGTGTTGCGGAAGACGTGCACGTCGTAGGCGCGCAGCGCGTCGGTCAGGTTGTAGACAAAGGAGTCATGGTTGTCGATGACGGCCACGGTGGGGCGCTTGTCGCTCATCGGATAACCTCCAATTCAGCGTGGTGGGCGGTGGCGATGGCCTTCAGCACGGCGAAGGCCTTGTGGACGGTCTCATCGGCCTCGGCCTGGGGCGAGGAGTCCCGCACCACCCCGGCGCCGGCCTGGACGATGGCGCGGGAGCCGCGGATGAAGGCGGAGCGAATGGCAATGCAGTTGTCCATCACCCCGTCGCCGCGGAGGTAGCCCACTGCCCCGCCGTAGGAACCGCGCCGGGTCCCCTCGGCGTTGCGCAGCAGCTCCGTGGCCTTGAGCTTCGGCGCGCCCGAGAGCGTGCCCATGTTCATGCACGCGCGGTAGGCGTCCAGGGCATCGAGGCCTTCGTCCAGCTGGCCCGTCACGCGGGAGACCAGGTGCATCACACGGGAGTAGCGGTCCACCTGCATCAGGGCGGAGACCTTCCGGGTCCCCGGCACGCAGACGCGCGCCAGGTCGTTGCGGGCCAGGTCAACTAGCATGGTGTGCTCGGCTAGCTCCTTGGCGTCCGTGCGCAGGTCCAGCTCATTGCGGACGTCCAGCTCCTCGTTGAGGCTGCCGTCCGGGTTCAGCCCGCGGGGGCGAGTGCCGGCGATGGGATAGAGCTGCAGCTCGTGGGTCTCCGGGTCGTACTTCAAGTTGGACTCCGGGGAGGCGCCGATGAGCTCGTAGTCGCTGCCGCGCACGTAGAACATATAGGGCGAGGGGTTCGCCGCGCGCAGTTCGCGGTATGCGGCAAACGCGTCCGGGCAGGGGATGCTAAAGGCCCGGGCCGGCACGACCTGGTAGATATCGCCAGCGTGGACGTGCTCCTTCATCTGCTCGACGATGCCCCGGAACTCCTCGTCGGTGCGGTCCGCTCGCGCCTGGAAGGTGGTGTTGGGCTCCCCCACCGTGGATGGCTCCCGCAGTAGGCTATCCCTAGCGCCATCGACGCGGCGCACCAGCTCGCCCAGCTGCTGGTCGACCTGGCCCTCATCAACCCCTAACACGTGCAGGTGAGCTTCGCCCCCCTGGTGGTCGACGTGCAGCAACTCCTGGGCCACTATGAACTCGTAGTCCGGGTAGGTGTTGGCGCCGTCCGCGACGGCGGGCAGCTCTTCGAAGCCGGCGAGGTAGTCGAAGGCGAATCCGCCCGCGACGAAGGGAAGCATCCCGTCGCCGTAGCCGGCGTCCGCCTGCAGGGCCCGGAGGACGGAGACCGTTGATTCCTCGCGCAGCCGCTCCCGCTCGTCAATGGCCGTGGAACGGCTAAAGCGGAACGTGGCCTGAGCAGCGGACTCGTCTACTAAACGGTGGGAGAACTGCTCCTTCAGGCGCGAGACGATCTCCTGGCCTGCCGCGGTGAGGGCGGTGGCGGTGACTTCATCGTCCTGGCAGACCACCTTAGCGGCGGCGGTGAGGACGGCCAGGGAGTTGAGGCTGTCCTTGGATTGAATATCCGCGGATTCCAGCAGCAGGCTGTCGTGCGGCGTGCTGAGTTCTTGGAACACGGCCGCCGTGTCGCCGTGAAAAGCCAGCGTCTGGCTGGCGGTTACTAGCGTCATTGAAGACCTCTCTTGCGGGTCGAAGGTGTGGGAGCGGTGGGAATTTAGCTTTACCGCGAGCAAGAGAGGTGCAGAAACACCACTAGGCCCGCGCTAAGCGGACCTAGGACATGACTAGAAGCTGGTGGTCCGCTACGTTAAGCGAGCCACCACCACTGGGCGTTGAGTGTGTTCTGCTTCATGAAACCTATATTAACGTAGAAACTCCGGATGGTGGGAGCGAATCGGGAGATTTATTCATCCCGGGCGGGCTCCTGGGCCTCCGCCGGCCGTAGCCGCCACAGGTGCACGGTCACGCAACTGGCGATGATGATGAAGACTACCCAGACGATGGGCTTGTTGATTAACGCGGCGGAAACGAGGATGCCGATCCACATGATGCTGAGCGTGCGGACCTTGTGGCGGGTACTCATCTGGCCCGACTCGTAGTTGCGGAGGTAGGCGCCAAAGACCCGGTGGTTGTAGAGGTAGCCGTGGAAGCGCTCGGAACTGCGGGCGAAGCAGAACGCGCTCAACAAGAGGAAGGGCGTCGTCGGCAGCAGGGGCAACACCACCCCGATCGCCGCCAGGGCCACGCTTACCCAACCGAGCCCAATGAGTAACGCCTTCCGCATAGTTGCCACCCTAGCGGATGTCCTCCCCCGCTCACCATTCGCCGAAACCGGGATCCGAGCGCGGCCCTCCCGTCCCGCAGGCCACAGCAAATAACGTCACAGTGACTATACGGATGCGGGTAAATGTCCGTGGCTCATCGCCAGCCAAGGGTGTGATCGGGGCCGCACTACTCTAGACAAGTGTAGAGTGGCGATCAGAAGGGAACCTCGATTAGTAGTTTAGGAGTGGGACATGGCAGTTAATGTGGAAGAGCTTCTCAGTCGCGTACCGAAGGGTCTGTTGATCTGCGGGGAGTGGCGCGACTCTAGCGACGGTTCCACCTATGAGGTGGAAAACCCCGCCACTAAGGAAGTTATCGCCACGATGGCCTCCGGCTCCTCGGCGGACGCCCTTTCGGCTTTGAACTCCGCGTGCTCTGTCCAGGACCAGTGGGCCGCAACGTCCCCGCGGGAGCGCGCCGACATTCTGCGCCGCGCCTTCGAGCTCGTCCACGAGCGCGCGGAAGATTTCGCCACCTTGATGACCCTGGAGATGGGTAAGCCCCTGGCCGAGTCCCGCGGCGAGGTTACCTATGGCGCGGAGTACCTGCGCTGGTTTAGCGAGGAAGCCGTGCGCGATTACGGCCACTCCTCCCCCGTGCCGGAGGGTACGCTGCGCATGATTACCCGCCGCAAGCCGGTGGGGCCCTGCCTGCTGATTACCCCGTGGAACTTCCCGCTGGCCATGGCGACCCGCAAGGTCGCGCCCGCCGTGGCCGCCGGCTGCACAATGGTGCTCAAGCCGGCCAAGCTCACCCCGCTGACTGCGCAGTACTTCGCCAAGACCATGGAGGACGCCGGCCTGCCCGCGGGCGTGCTCAACGTGGTTTCCGGGCAGTCCGCTTCCGCGGTTTCCAACCCCTTGCTTGGCGATGCCCGCCTGCGGAAGGTTTCCTTCACCGGCTCCACCGCAGTCGGCCGCTCGCTGCTCAAGTCGGCCTCCCACAACGTGCTGCGCACCTCGATGGAGCTCGGCGGCAACGCCCCGTTCATCGTCATCGAGGACGCCGATATCGACCAGGCCGTCGAGGGTGCCATGGGCGCCAAGATGCGGAACATGGGCGAAGCCTGCACCGCCGCCAACCGCTTCTTCGTCCACGAATCCGTTGCCGAGGAATTCACCCGCAAGCTGGCCAAGCGGATGGACCAGCTGAAGATCGGCAACGGCTTGGACGAGAAGACGACCTGCGGTCCGGTGATTGAGGAAAAGGCTCTCGAGAACCTGGAAAAGCTCGTCGAGGACGCCGTTTCCAAGGGCGCGACCGTGGAAACGGATCAGCGCGCCGTGAAGAAGCCGGGCTACTTCTTCCGCCCCACCGTCTTGAGTAACGTCTCCAGCCGTGCCCGCGTGATGCGCGAGGAAATCTTCGGGCCCATCGCCCCCATCATGACCTTCCGCTCGGAGGCCGAGGTCATCGAGCTGGCCAACGACACCGAGTACGGTCTTGCCTCCTACGTCTACTCTGAGGATCCCGACCGCCTCTGGCGCCTTGCCGACGGCCTGGAATTCGGCCTGATGGGATTCAATTCCGGCGTCATCTCAAACGCCGCCGCCCCCTTCGGCGGTGTCAAGCAGTCCGGCCTGGGCCGCGAAGGCGGCGCCGAGGGCATCGAGGAGTACACCGAGGTCCAGTACCTGGGAATCCGCGACCCCTACGCAAGCCAGGCCTAGCTAGGGCCCAGCCCGGCTCCTTGGGTAAGCAAAAACCGGGGTGGATAGTTGATATCCACCCCGGTTAAGTCTGCTGCGGGCCGGCCCCTAGGCTCGCGAATCGATGCTCGCTTTGACCCGACGCAGGGCGGCGACCATCAGGGTACCGATGGACAGCGCGGTCAGAACTCCCAAGATTCCTGGGTAGCCGAAGTCGTCGACCTCAATGGTGAACCAGACGCTGCAGGCTACTGCCGCTACCATCCACAAGATGATCACGGCGATTAGGGAGCGGAGCAAGAACACGGCCTGCGATCGCCCGCCCCGGGTGAGGCAGAACCAGGTGCAAATGCCAAGAAAGACTGCGAAACTTAGCCCGCAGACTGTAAAGCAGACGGAATAAGGTATTCCGGCCCGCGGAGTGCCGGTGACGTCGGTGAGCCAAGGGGCGACGGTGGAAACTATCGCGGCCGTGCCTAAGCAAGTACACAAAAGAGCCAGGGCGGCTGTTATCAGCAAAACTATTCTATTGACGACGCTCAAAGTGGATCTCCAATTTTCGTTGTTGGGATTCGTATTTTACGGGTGCTTAGGGGGTCGATAGGCGGCAATAAGGGAATTATCGTTAAACCCTGCGCGAGGCGCAGCGGGGCTAACGGAATCCTCCTCGCGACTTGCGAAATGCAATGTTCCACGTGAAACATTCGCGTTCGGGGGAGAAAAGTCCTTGCCGGGTTCACCGGGTGCGCATAGTCTTGCGTTAACCGGTCAGCCCCATCCGCCAAACCAGGGAAGGTTTCTTCCATGAAGTTCAACCCGTTAACTGAAAGCTCCGGACTGCCGCACTCCCCATTCAAGGGCTGCACAGTGCCTCGCCCCATCGGATGGCTCTCCTCGGTGAGCGAAGACGGCCAGGAGAATATCGCGCCCTACAGCCAGTGGCAGAACCTGACCTTTGACCCTCCGATGGTGATGTTCTCCGCGAACCACTACCCCGACGGGCGTCGCAAGGACACGGTCATTAACGCTGAGCGCACCGGATGGTTCGTCTGGAACATGGCTACCTATCCCCTCCGCGAAGAGGTCAACAAGTCCGCGATGGCGCTCGAGGCGAACGAGAGCGAGTGGGACCACCTCGATGTCACCAAGGTCTACGCAGACAACTACCCCATCCCTATGGTCAAGGAATCCCCGGTCCACTTCGAGTGCCGCTACCTGTCCACGCAACGGCTCATGGGGAACTCCAACCAGGGCAGCATCGACGTCGTATTCGCGCGGGTCGAAAAGATTCACATCGATGACGATTACCTGACCGAGGATGGGTTGCTCGATATCCTCAAGGCCGAGCCGATCGCCCGCATGGGCTACTTCGACTACACGGTAGTCCGCGAGAAATTCGAGATGCGCGTCCCGGGCGCCTCGGCGGAAGCCCGGCAGGGCCTGGAAGGTACCGCCAATTAACCTCATGGTTTCACGTGAAACCATGGATGTGTGACCTGTGCAATACTGGAGGCCAAGTTCTTGACCCTCCGATCCTCTCCCAGGAGTTCTCGTGACCACAGTGCACAACTACGCAGACCTGCTCCCCCACGTCGACTCGGGCACGGGGCGCGAAATCATTAACCCGGCGACCGAAGAAGTCGTCGGCGTCGCGCCCGTCGGAACCGTGGACGACGTCGACGTCGCGGTGAATAAGGCCCGCGCGGCGCAGAAAGACTTCGACCGGCTAGGGGATGCCGCCCGCTGCGACCTTTTGCTCAAGGCGGCCGACGTCATCGAGGAACACGCGGAGGCGCTCGCGGAGCTGCTATCCCGCGAGCAGGGCAAGCCGCTCAACGGCCCGAACGCGCACTTTGAAGTCGGTGCCTGTTCCGCGTGGCTGCGCGCCACGGCGTCGTTCGAATCCCCGGACTACACCGCGGTGGATGACGACATCACGGCCACCGTGCACTACCGCCCCCTGGGCGTGGTGGGAGCTATCGGCCCGTGGAACTGGCCCATGATGATCACCGTCTGGCAGGTCGCCCCGGCACTGCGGATGGGCAACGCGGTTGTTGTGAAGCCTTCCGAATACACGCCGCTGTCCGTGCTGGCGTTGATGAAGATCATGAACGATGTGCTGCCCGATGGCGTCCTCCAGGTGGTCACCGGCGACGGCGAAGTCGGCGCGGCGATGTCCACCCACGCGGGGATCGACAAGATCATGTTCACCGGCTCGACCGCCACGGGGCGCAAGATCGTGGAATCCTCCGCGGCCAACCTGACGCGCCTGACGCTGGAGCTGGGCGGTAACGACGCCGGCATCGTCCTGGATGACGCGGACATCGACGCTATCGCCGGGGATCTCTTCTGGGGCGCGTTCATCAACACCGGCCAGACCTGCGCGGCGATGAAGCGCCTCTACGTGCCGGCGGCACAATACGACGACGTGGTCGCGGCGCTGATCGAAGTAGCGAAGAATTCCCCCATGGGCGTTGGTCTCGAGGATGACAACGTCCTCGGCCCACTGCAGAACAAGCAGCAATTCGAGATCGTCGACCGCTTGGTCAAGGAGGCGAAGAAGGGCGGCGCCACGGTGCTACTCGGCGGTGAGCCGGACTACGACGCGCCGGGCTACTTCTACCCCACCACGTTGGTCGGGGACATCGACCCGGATAACCCGCTCGTGGTGGAAGAGCAGTTCGGCCCCGTGCTGCCGATCATCGCCTACGAGGACGAGGAGTGGGCCATCGAGCAGGCGAACAAGCTGGATGTCGGGCTGGGCTCGTCGGTGTGGTCCAGCGACCGCGAGCGCGCGCGTCGCGTGGCCGCCCGGCTGGAGGCCGGAACCACGTGGATCAACGGCCACGGCGGGGTGGATCCCCGCGTGCCCTTCGGCGGCATTAAGTCCTCCGGCTACGGGGTGGAATTCGGCGCGGAGGGGCTGAAGGGCCTAGCCTACCCGCACATCATCAACGGCTAAAGGCCAAAACCTGCCGAGAGATAATTCACCGCAGCGCAACGTGGCGCCCGCCATGCAGGACCCCACGGGCCTTGAGCACCACCCCAAGGTCGGCGACGCCGTCGGGCTGAGGATCAGCCGGCCGATGGTCTACCCGGCAACCTAACGGCCCGTTCTAGGCTTCGGCGCCATTTTAGGTTCGGCGGTCCGGCGGGGTGCTGTCAGCCTGCGCCGCGCCGGGCGGGGTGCCGGCGGCTAGGCCGTCGGGTCCTTTCCCCCACCGGGGCCGCCTTCGGCACCCGGTCCGGAGCCCTCCTGCTGAGTGGTCGTGCCGGCATAGTCGTTCTGGGGATCGCGGTAGATGGTGTGGATATGGCCCCAGCCGGAGGTGGTCACCCCGTCGACATCCGCGCCGGCAGAGCCCTGCTGGTTGGCGAATTCGATGTAGGCGCTCGGTCCGGAAATCTGGAAGTAGATGCCCTCGCCCTGGGTCATGTCGTAGGTGGTGGCACCGGACCAGTTGATATACGTCTCGTCCAAGGTATCCCGGATAGCACTCAGCGTGGTCTCGTTGGTGGACTCGTCGGAGAGTGTGGTCCATTGCGCGATGAGCTCGAGAAGGAGCTCCTTCTGCTCATCGTTGAGATCCGCGCCTTTTAGCCCGGTACCCGTGTCGTAGTCGCAGGTGCTGCCCGGGGCGCAGCTGAGGTTCTTTACTTCCTCGCCCTGGTAGAGCTGCTCCTTCTGCTCATCGGTGAGTGAGTCGTAGAAGGCAAAGGCGGCCTCGTAGATGCTGCTCATCGGCTGCACCTCTTCGCCCGCGTCGTTGGTGTAGACAGCCGGCTGGGCGCCGAAGTGGGTGGGCGCGAAGGTGATGGAACCGTCGCTGAACGTGGCGTTTAGGCCCAGGTGGTGGCCGCCGAACTGCAGCGCCCACTCGCCGGATTCACTCGGGGTGCCGTACAGCGTGAAGTAGTACTGCCCCAAGGAGTCTTCCGTCGAAGACGAGTTGTCCAGGAGGTACTGGTCGCCCTCCATGATGGCGACGACCCGCTCATAGGCGCTTTCGGATAGCAGGGTTTCGAGCACTTTCAACGCCGCGGCGCGCTGTTCGTCGTTGAGGTCGTTGAGGTTGAGCCCATTGCGTTCCACGAAGGTTACCGGGAAGTTGGACCAGGCGGTTGAGCGGGAGTCGTCGTCCATGCTGAGCTGGACCGCTTCCTTTTGCTCGTCGCTTAGCGTGTCCAAGAACTCTTGGACGGCCTGGGCGGTGGCCGCGGTGGTCTCGCTAGAGGAACTGGAGGTGGTGGTGGACGCGGTGCTGGTGCTTGCCGAGCTGGAGCTCGCGGCGGTGGCATCGTTAGCCGAGCCGGTGCCTGTGGAGCAGGCGGCGAGCGGGATGGTCAGGGCGGTGGCGGCCAGGAGGGCGGCCACTTTCGTGCGGAGTCTGTGCGATGTCATGAACTCGAGACTAAGCCGCCCGGGTGCCAAAGCCGTGGGGTTTTCGGGGCAGTAAACCGAGAGCTTCCTAAACGGTTGCTGTACGCCTCGGCCCTACCCGAAACCCTGTGACCTGCCTATTCGCCGTCCGAGGGGTCGAAGCCGCCGTCCACGCGCCAGGTGCGGGTGGTGTGCAGGGAGACGCTGGCTTCGGGGTCCTCGACGTCTGAGACGCGGTAGTAGCGCATCTCTACGTCGTCGGCGCGCAGCTGCGCGACCGCGTAGCCGTGGGCGTCGTAGTCGAGGTGGTTGACGTTGGGGTTCGCGTCCTTGATGGCGCTTTCCACCAGCACGGAGGTCGAGTTGTCCTCCGCGTGGTAGATGCCCGTGTACTCAGTCAGGATTTCGTCGACGTTCGGCGCGGAGATGGACGTGGTCACCATCTCGCAGGCGACCTCCTTGTCACCGGTGTAGATGGAGTTGGCCCACTCGGAGTGGATATCGCCGGTGACGAAGAAGTTGTGGCGGCCGCGCTTCCCTAAAAGCTCGAGCAGCTTGTCGCGGTCGTGGGTGTAGCCGTCCCACTGGTCGGAGTTAAGCGCGATACCGGAGCGGGAGGCCTTCATCGCCTGGATTGCTTCTTCGGCCTCGCGGTTGCCCGGCATGGTCAGCAAGCGCATGGGCGACATCATGACCGAGTTGCCCAGCACCATCCAGCGCGCCGGGGAGGTCTCCACGACATCGGTCAGCCAGGCGAACTGCTCGCTGCCGAGCATGGTGCGGTCCGGGCTGGCGAAGTTGGCGGAGGTGGTCTCCGCGTCGCGGTAGCTGCGCAGGTCCATCAGCGTCAGCTCCATGAGGTCGCCGAACTGGAAGCTGCGGTAGAGGTGGCCTTCCTTCGAGGTGCCGGCCTTGCGCAGCGGCATCCACTCGAAGTAGGCCTGCAGGGCCTGGTCGCGGCGGCTGGCCCACTGGCCCTCGGCGAAGCCGTCGGTGTGGTTTTCCGCGCCCTCGCGCCAGGCGTTGTTTGCGGACTCGTGGTCATCCCAGGTCACGACCCACGGGGCGGAGGCGTGCGCGGCCTGCAGGTGGGCATCAGTGCGGTACCGGCCGTAGCGCATGCGGTAGTCCTCGAGGGTGGTGATCTCCCACGTCGGGTGGTGCGGGCGGGCGATGCCGGACTTGCCCACGTACTCGCCCGTGCCGTATTCGTAGATGTAATCGCCGAGGAAGACGACGAGGTCGAGCTCGCCAGACCAGCCGCGCTTGGCCATGTCGCGGTAGGCGCAGAAGAAGCCGGATTCGTAGTTCGCGCACGATGCCACGGCGAAGGTCAGCTGGTCCGGGCTGTCCCCGTGGGCGGGTGCGGTCTTGGTGCGGCCCACCGGGGACTCGGCCCCGGCGTGCGGGCCGTCGGCAACGCGGAAGCGGTAGTAATACTCGGTGGCCGGGCTCAGGTCGTGCGGCTCCGCGTGGATGGTGTGGTCGCTATCCGGGCTGGTGGTCTCCGTGCCGCGGGCGACGATGTCGCCGAACTCGGGGCTGGTAGACACCTCCCAGTCGACGCGGGTGGGCTCGCCCAGGCCGGAGCCGGGCAGCGAGTCACGATCCGGGGTAACGCGGGTCCACAACACCACGGAGCTCGGCAACGGGCCGCCGCTGGCCACGCCGTGCAAGAACGGCAGGCTGGCACCGGAATCTTGGTTATAAATATCCAACGGGGAGGTGGGCTGGTCTTGGGCAAAGGCGGGGGCCGCGGCGATGCCGGCTGCGGTAAGGGAGGCAGCGGTCAGGGCCGTGCGGCGGGAGAAACGAGTCGTCTTCATGGCTGTCAAACTAGCCCAGTCCAGGGTCCCTCGCTGCGGGAATAAGTGCTGGTTGTCAAGTTTTAAGTAGAAGTTATTTTCTGAGCAACCTGACTTTAACCTGGCATTTACCTGTATTTGTTTCCATATGCCTAACGTTTTGCTCAAGCCGGGTGGTTTACGCGGGCGACCGAAGATTTTCCCTCGTGACCGCCCGGCTCTAAAGCTGTAAAACAACTCGCCCACCACTCTGCTTTTGGTTCTGCCGCACGGATCACTTGGCACTGCAGCCCCGACACCAATGAATAACTGCAGTGTCATCCGGCCCCGCGGTAGGACCGTCTGACCAGGAAGAAGCTCATGATTAAAGCTCGCCTCAACCGCTCATTCGTGGCGCTTGGTTGCGCCTTGTCTGTCACCCTAGCCTCCGGCGCCGTCGTCCCGACCGCCGCGCAGGCGCAGGAGTCCCCGATTTTCCGCCAGGTCCTGCAGCCGGGCGCGGATGAAACCTCCGTCATCGTCTCCTGGCGCACCAACCACAAGGGTGAGGAAAAGCTCAAGGTCTACCCGACCGGGCAGGAAGACCAGGCGAAGGAATTCGACGCCAAGGAGAAGGACGCCGGCCGCATCCTCTACCTGTCCAACTACGCTACGGCTACCGGCCTGGCGGAGAACACCGAGTACACCTACGTGGTGGGCTCCGACGAGGGCGGCTGGTCCGCCCCGCACACGTTCAACACCGGTTCCTACGGTGATGACTGGTCCTTCGTCACGATTAGCGACGCGCAGATCGGCGTGGGCGCGAAGATCGAGGAACAAACCGAGCAGTGGAATAAGACCATCAACAAGGCCATCGGTGACGTTCCGGATTCGCGGCTCATCTGGTCCCTGGGCGACCAGATTGAGGGCTGGGGCGCTCCCCTGGCTCAGTACGACGGCTTCTTTAGCCCGGATGTCATCCGGCAGATCCCGCTCAGCGCTATCCCGGGCAACCACGAGGGTTACCCCTCCGCGATTGCTTTTGGTGACTACGACGAGCACTTCATCAACCCCAACCAGGCCCCGGACCTGCGCAACTCCTGGTTTGAGCGCAACAACGTGCTCTTCATCAACCTGGACTCCAACGCAAGCCAAGAGGACGACATTGAGCGCCACAAGCGCTTCCTCAAGGACACCATCGACAACCGGGGCGCCTTCAACGAGTGGGTAATCGTGGGTATGCACCACTCCCTGTACTCGCAGGCCACCCACTACACCGACTCCGATGTCGGACGCCTGCGCGACGGCCTGGCGGATACCTTCTCTGAGCTCGGCGTCGACGTGGTCCTGTCGGGCCACGACCACATCTACACCCGCACCCACCTGATGAACGGCCATGAGCCGGTCTCTGAGGGCTTGGGCAAGCGCAATGACAAGCTTTCCCCGAACGACAACGAGGTCCTTTACCTGACCACCACCAGCGCCGGCGGCGGCAAGTTCTACGATTTCCAGGACGTCAACGGCGAAAAGCAGCCGAACGCCCGCATGGAACACGTCCCGCAGGAACTGGTGCACGACTCCACCGCCTACTGGCGCCAGGACTACACCCCGGATTACCTGCGGGTGGACGTGACCGGCGAGCAACTGCGCCTGACCACCTACGACGAGCCCACCGGCGCACTCGTCGACCGCGTCACCCTGGAAAACCGCGACCGCGCCCTGGTCGATCCGCGCGAGGAGCAGCCGGAACCGACCGAAGAGCCGTCGACCGAGCCGTCGACGGAGCCCTCCAAGGAGCCGACCACCGAACCGTCGACCGAGCTTTCTGAGGAACCGTCTACCGAACCGTCGACCGAGCCTTCTGAAGAGCCGACCACCGAGCCGAGCGAACCGGAAGAGTCCACCGAGCCGAACAAGCCGTCCGAGCCGGCTGAGACTACGAAGCCAGCTGAGCCGACCGAGCCGGGTAAGCCGGGCGAGACTGAAGAGCCTTCGAAGCCGAGCAAGGAACCGAACAAGGAAGGCAGCAGCGGCAGCAGCAATGGCAGCTCCGGTAGCTCGAGCAGCAGCAACGGTAGCTCCGCTAGCTCGCAGGGCTCTTCCAACGTCTTCTGGGGCTTTAGCCTGGTCGCGGCCGTGCTGGGTGCGCTTGGCTTGGGCAGCTGGGCAGTCTGGAAGTATGTACCGCACCTGATGATGAAGCCGGTCAAGAACTTCTTCGACCGTATCTTTGGCTAGGCCCTTAACTAGCCGGCACGCCAAGAGCCGCGCGGCGCTGAGATGTTCAGCGTTCGCGCGGCTCTTGTTCTGTGCTTCAGGTAGGTCGGGAACCAGGCTTACTTGTTGCGGTTGTCGACCAGGCGCTTGGCCTTGCCGTCGCCGGAATCGAAGTGCTCGACCAGCTGGATTTCGACGGTGACGCCAATCCGGTCCTTGATCTGCTTGCGCAGCTGGCGCTCGGAGGCGTCGAGGTCGTCGCGGCTCAGGTTTTCGGCGTGCTGGACGACCAGGGTCAGGTGGTCCATGCGGCCGCGCTTGCTCAGCACGCACTGGTAACGGGGGCGCAGGTTGCGGTCTTCGGTGATGATTTCCTCGAACTGCGACGGGAAGCAGTTCACGCCGCGCAGGATGATCATGTCGTCGTTGCGGGCGGAGATGCGGTCCAGGCGGCGCATCGAACGCGCCGTGCCCGGCAGGATGCGGGTCAGATCATGCGTGCGGTAGCGGATGATCGGGAAGGCTTCCTTGGTCAGGGAGGAAATGACCAGCTCGCCGTACTCGCCATCCGGGAGCGGCTGCAGGGTCTCCGGGTCGATGATCTCCGGGTAGAAGTGATCCTCCCAGACGGTCAGACCGTCCTTGGTCTCGATGCACTCCTGCGCCACGCCAGGGCCCATGACCTCGGACAGGCCGTAGATGTCGGTGGCGTCGATGCCGAAGCCTTCCTCCAGCTCGCGGCGCATGCCCTCGGTCCACGGCTCGGAGCCGAAGACGCCGGCGCGCAGGGAGGTCTCCCGCGGGTCGATGCCCTCCTTGCGCATACGGTCCAGGAGGTTGAGGACGTAGGAGGGGGTGCCGAGGATGGCGTCCGGCTCGAAGTCCTTGATGAGCTGGATCTGGCGTTCGGTCTGGCCGCCGGAGGTTGGGATGGCGGTGGCGCCGAGGGCCTCCACGCCGTAATGCGCGCCCAGGCCGCCGGTGAAGAGCCCGTAGCCGAAGGTGATCTGCACCTTGTCGCTCGGGCGCAGACCGCCGGCCCGCAGGGAGCGGGCCATCAGGTCAGACCAGATGCGGATGTCGTTGTCGGTGTAGCCAACCACCGTCGGGCGGCCGGTGGTCCCGGAGGAGGCGTGGATACGAGCGATCTGCTTCTGCCCCACCGCGAACATGCCGAAGGGGTACTCGTTGCGCAGCGTCTCCTTGTCCGTGAACGGGAACTTCGCGAAGTCGGCGAGCTCCTTGAAATCGTCGGGGTGGACGCCGAGTTCATCGAAGGCTCGGCGGTAGTGGGGAACGTTGTAATACGCGTGGCGGAGCTCGTTGCGAGCGCGCTCAGTCTGGAGGGCGATGATTTCGTCTCGCGAGGCGTATTCAATGCCCATTTGGGGGCCATAGTTGTCGGAGAAAATATCAAAAGTTGCAGTCACAGCAGTGCCTTTCACTTCGGGAAACGTGCAGGCCCACACCTGGCGTCTTCTCGAATGCGCCTATTGGGTTGGAAGTCATGGGTGCCGCGGGAGCGGCGAGCGATTAATTCCTGACTTAACAATCGGTCAGTTAAGTCTTGTGAGGTAGAATACAGGCGATTTTAGTGAGTGGCAACACATTTTGGGGAAATTGTTGTTTCGGTCAATGTTGTTCAACAATCCCCGACCTGGTGTTTTGGCGAGCTTAGCGCGGTGAAAGACCGCCGAAGAGCAGGCGTTCCACGCTGTTGGCGATGTCCTCTGCGCCGAATTTCCCGCCGGGTTCGTACCAGTCGGACACGGAGTTGACCATGCCGAAGGCGAGGCGGGTTAGGGTGGCCGCTTCGAGGTCGTTGCGGATATCCCCGGTCTCTTGGGCCTGCTTGACCATCGGGATGACCGACCGGGTAAGCGCGCGGCGGCGTTCGAGTGCGCGTTCCTCGACTTCGGAGTTACCGCGCAGGCGCAGAAGCAGCGCCACGGATTCGGGATCGCTGCACAGAACGTGCACGGACCCGCGGACCAGCATGGCGATCTGCTCGGCCGGGGTGGCGTCGGCAGCCTGGGCCTCGGCGACCACGTCCTCGAGCTGCCCCATGGCGCGGGAAACGGTCTCCTCGAGAATCTCTTCCTTGGAGGAGATGTGGTGGTACAGGGCGGACTTGGAAATTCCCAGGTCGTTTGCCACAACTCCCATGGACGTCGCCTCGTAGCCGCGGGTGTTGAACGCCTTGATGGCGGCGCGGATTACGTCGGCGCGTGAGTAGCCAGGGCGGCCGCGGTGGGTGTCGGTACTCGTGTCAGTCACGCATTCCATTCAAGCACGACTTAGTCGCAGCGGTTATAGTATGTGTCACCCACACCCGGAAGTTTTCTCTTTGCGCTGGCCAAATAACTCCCAAGGAGAGTAGAAATGTCAGCCAATAACTCCACCCCCTCCCGCTCTACTGCCGCGGAGGAAATGTCGACCGAGGCAGTTGCGCCCGCTCCCGTGCTAGCGCCCGGCGTAGCCGCGAGCCCGGAGTTCGTGCACGTCCGCGAGATGTTCGAAAGCGACCGCGCGACCGCCTTTCTGGGGGTGACCATCACCGAGCTTGACCTGGGGCACTGCGCGGGTGAATTCACCGTGCGCCCCGAGATGTGCAACGGGCATGACACCTGCCAGGGCGGTTTTCTCTACGCCTTCGCCGATTCCCTGTTCGCCGGCGCCTGCAACTCCTACGGCGACGTCGCCGTGGCGGCGCACAATTCCATCCACTACCTCGCGCCGGGCTTTTCCGGACAGCGGGTCGAAGGCGTGGCCACGACGCGTCAGTCCTGGGGCCGAAACGGGATCGTGGACGTCACGCTGCGCGCCGACGGCCGGGACATCGCCGAGTTTCGCGGCACGTACCGGGTCCTCCCTGGCAAGCCGGAGAAGCGGAGCTAGGCCGCGAGGCGATTATCGCGGGGCCACAATGACGGCCCGTTAATTGCCACCTAGATCACACTTGCTATTGACGTAGGTCACATTTTCTCATATACTGACCAACCATTCAGTAGGTAATCCTGCTACTGACACTCTCCCCACCCGAGGAGGAAACCCACCATGACTAACCGTGACCAGGCATTAACCGCAATCGATGGCGCCGCTGACGCGGAATTCGACGTCGCCCAGGCCCAGCAACGCTTCGATGAGATCATCGCGGAGGACTCCCGCATCGAGCCCACCGACTGGATGCCCGAGGCCTACCGCAAGACCCTGACCCGCCAGATCTCCCAGCACGCGCACTCCGAAATCATCGGCATGCAGCCGGAGGCCAACTGGATCACCCGCGCTCCTTCCTTGAAGCGCAAGGCCATCCTGATGGCCAAGGTCCAGGACGAGGCCGGCCACGGCCTCTACCTGTACTCCGCCGCCGAGACCCTCGGTACTCCCCGCGATGAGCTGGTTGACCAGCTGCTAGACGGTCGTGCCAAGTACTCGTCCATCTTCAACTACCCGGCCCGTACCTGGGCGGATATCGGCGCTATCGGCTGGCTGGTCGACGGTGCGGCCATTTGCAACCAGGTGCCGCTGTGCCGCGCTTCGTATGCGCCTTATGGCCGCGCGATGGTGCGTATCTGCAAGGAGGAATCCTTCCACCAGCGCCAAGGCTGGGAGATCCTCTACGAGCTCGCGCACGGCACCGAGGCCCAAAAGCAGATGGCCCAGGAAGCCATCAACCGTTTCTACGGCCCGGCCCTGCAGATGTTCGGCCCGCCGGATGATGACTCCCCCAACAGCAAGCAGTCGATGGCCTGGAACATCAAGCGCTTCTCCAACGACGAGCTGCGCCAGCGCTTCGTGGACATGATCGTCCCGCAGGCAGAAGCCCTGGGGCTGCACTTCGAGGACCCGGACCTGAAGTGGAACGAGGAGCGCGGCCACTACGACTTCGGCGAACTGGACTGGGACGAGTTCAAGTCCGTCATCAAGGGCAACGGGCCCTGCAACGAGCAGCGCCTGCAGCGCCGCAACCAGGCCCACGACGAGGGCGCCTGGGTCCGCGAGGCCGCCGCTGCCTACGCGGAGAAGTACCACCACACCGACTCGGCGCTTTCGGCCTAGCGCCCGGGCGCAGTGAGCAACTAGGAATTAAGGAGTATCCACCCCATGACCGCTAACCAGGGAAACCAGTGGCCCATGTGGGAAGTGTTTGTGCGCTCTTCCCGCGGCCTTTCCCACGTCCACGCCGGCTCTTTGCACGCCCCGGACGCGACGATGGCGCTGCGCAACGCGCGCGACCTCTACACCCGCCGCAACGAGGGCACATCCGTGTGGGTTGTCCCCTCGGAAGCTATCGCCTCGTCGGATCCGGACTCCAAGGGCGGCTATTTCGAGTCGCCGCAGGGCAAGAACTACCGCCACGCCACCTACTACGACAAGTCTGAGGGGGTGCCGCACCTGTGAGTGGATTCGCTGCCGCGGACTCCGCCACCAAGCAATCGCAGGGTGACGGTATTACCGCAGAAGACATTGTGGCCTCCGGCGCTACCGCCGACCAGGACGTGGCCAACTACGCCATCACGCTGGGCGACGACGCTCTCATCCTGGCCCAACGCCTGGGCTGGTGGATCTCCCGCGCCCCGGAGATGGAAGAAGACATTGCGCTGGGCAATATCGCCCTGGACCTTATCGGGCACGCCCGCTTCTTGCTCTCCTACGCCGGAACCGCCTTTGACAAGACCGAGGACGATCTCGCCTACTTCCGCGACGAAGAGGAGTTCTGCTCTTGCCGTCTCGTGGAGCAGGAAAACGGCGACTTCGGCCACACTATCGCTCGCCAGCTCCTCTTTTCCTACTACCAATACGGGCTGTACACCGCCCTGCTGGAGTCGGCCGACCAGACGCTGGCTGCCATCGCGGCGAAGGCGATCAAGGAGGTTGAATACCACGTCGACCACGCCAACCAATGGGTGCTGCGTCTCGGCCTCGGGACTGAAGAGTCCAAGCGCCGACTGACTGCGGGCCTGGAGCACATGTGGCCCTACCTCGACGAGCTCTTCGAGGACTTGCCGGTGCACGAGAAGCTGGCGGAGCGATCCATCGCGGTGCTCCCGTCCAGCCTGCGCCCGCAGTTCGACGAGCGGATCGCGTACGTGCTGGACAAGGCCGGCCTTGAGGTGCCGCAGGTCAAGCAGGCACGCTCCGGCCAGCGAACCGGCTGCTTTTCGGAATACCGCGGCTTCATCCTGGCGGAGATGCAGTCCCTGGCCCGGAAGCACCCGGGCGCTACCTGGTAGCGGGAGGTGACAGTGATGGCTAGCCAGACCCCCACCAACCAGCCGGCGCACCCTCTGCGGCCCGCGGATCCGGAAGCCGCCCGGGTTTGGGACGTGGCTGCCCAGGTCCCGGACCCGGAAATCCCAGTCATTTCTATCGCCGACCTGGGCATCCTGCGGGCAGCGACCTTAGAGGGCGAGACCGCCGTCGTCACTATCACCCCGACCTACTCGGGCTGCCCGGCGATGGAGCACATCACGACCGATATCGTCCGGGCCTTGGAAGAGGCGGGATATAGCTCTTCCCGCGTCGACCTCGTCCTGGATCCGGCGTGGACCACCGACTGGATTACCGAGCGGGGCAAGCAAAACCTCCGCGACTACGGCATCGCCCCGCCCACCGGGCAATCGCGAAAGGCAAATGACGGGCCCATCCCGCTGACCTTGGCCCCGCCGCCGGCCATCGAATGCCCGCACTGCGGTTCGCGCCGCACTCAGAAACTTGCACAATTTGGCTCTACGTCCTGCAAGGCGCTCTACAACTGCCAGGACTGCCTGGAGCCTTTCGACTACTTCAAGGTGCACTAATGACTACTCCCACCACAACTGCCCCGGCCGAGTCGGCCCAGAAGCCGGCCAAGAAGAAGGCGACCTTTCACCCCCTGACGGTCTCTGCGGTGCGGCCGCTGACCGACGACGCGGTGGAGGTCTCCTTCGCAGTCCCGCCGGAACTCCAAGACGACTACGACTACGTGCCCGGCCAGTACGTGGCGCTGCGCGCCACCATCGACGGCAAAGAAGTCCGCCGCTCCTATTCCATCTGCGACGTCCCCCGGGACGGGGTCATCCGCGTGGCCATCAAGCGCGACCGCGGGGGCGTGTTCTCCACCTGGGCGAACACCGAGCTGGAGGCCGGCTATGAGATGGACGTGATGAACCCGCAGGGCGCGTTCACCTCCAAGACCCACCTGACCGGCCTGAACAACCCGGAGGCCGTACGCGAGGAACTAGAAAAACTGGATAACCCCCACCTGGTGGCTATCGCGGCCGGTTCTGGCATCACCCCGATCATGGCTATTGCCCAAACCGTCCTGAACGAGTCGGAGCGGACCACCTTCGAGCTCATCTTCGCCAACAAGGGCGGCGGGGACGTGATGTTCGCCGAGGAGATTGGCGATCTGAAGGACAAATTCCCCAACCGCTTCGCGGTCCACCACGTCCTGTCCCGAGAGCAGCGCGTCAACCCGCTGTTCTCCGGTCGCATTGATGCGGAGAAGCTCCAGACGCTGCTGGACAACGTCATCCAGACCGGTTCGGTCGACGAGTGGTTCCTCTGCGGCCCCTTCGAGCTAGTCCAGCTGGTCCGTGACGAGCTTTCGGGCCGCGACGTCGCGGAAGAGGCGGTGCGCTACGAGCTGTTTACCACCGGTAAGCCTTCCGGCAACCAGGGCCAGACCGGCCGCGAGGTGGAAGCCGACCCCGAGGGCGACAACGTGGACATTGAATTCACCCTGGACGGCCTGTCCGGTTCCGTGCAGTCCCCGGTCTCGGCCAACGAGTCCCTGCTCAATGCCGCGCTGCGGGCGCGCCCGGACGTCCCCTTCGCCTGCGCCGGCGGCGTGTGTGGCACCTGCCGCGCGAAGCTCGTCGACGGCGAGGTCGACATGGCCGAAAACTACGCCCTGGAAAAGGACGAGGTTGAGGCCGGCTACATCCTGACCTGCCAGTCGCGTCCGAAGACCGACAAGATTTCCCTCGATTTCGACGCTTAGTCAACAGCCGGACTACCCACCACCCCAACAGAAAGAGAAGAAAGCAATGTCGATGATCGATTATCACTTTGCCCCGGACACCGGCGTCGCTGAAGTCGTGCTCAACAACCCGCGAGCCCGCAACGCGATGGGGCCAGAGGATTTGGCGGAGCTAAAGGACACCCTCGACAAGGCCGCGCAGGATAAGCCACGCGCGCTGGTGCTGCGGGGTGAGGGCAAGGGCTTTAGCGCCGGCCGGAATATCAAGGGCCTGAACCCGCGCGAGGACGACGCCACCGAGTTCCTCGCCGGGGCGGTTACCCCGGTGCTACGCGCGATTGATGACTTCCCGGCCCCGACGTTCGCGCTGGTGCACGGCGCGTGCCTGGGCGTGGGCCTGGGCCTGGCGCTGGCCTGCGATGTCGTCTACGTGGCCGACGATGCCCTCTTCGGCTCCCCGTTCGCCAACCTCGGCGCCACGCTGGATTCGGGCGGGCACGCCCTCTTCGTCGAGCGGCTTGGTGTCCACCGCGCCATGGACCTCATCATCACCGGCGACCTGATTTCCGGCGCGGACGCGGTGGCCGCCGGCTTGTTCTCCCGCGGGGTCCCGGCGGACGAACTGCTCGAGTTCGGCCGGACCAAGGCCGCCGCCGCAGCGCAGGGCGCGACCCAGGCCTTCCTGGCCAGCCGCGCGTTGGTGGCCAGCATCCGGGACGAGCGCACCGGTTTCTGGGACAGCGTGGACGCCGAAAACCAAGCGCAGGGCCGCCTGTGCGATACCGAAGACTATTACGAAGGCTTTGCCGCGTTCAACGAGAAGCGCCAGCCGGAATTCAAAGGAGCCTAAAATGTCCGATTCTTCTGCATACCTCGTATCCGGTTTCCGCACCCCGGTGGGCCGCTACGGCGGGGCCCTGTCGTCGGTGCGGCCGGATGACCTGATGGCGCTGACCATCAAGAAGACCGTCGAAGAGTCGGGCCTGGATCCGGCCGCCGTCGACGAGGTCATCATCGGCAACGCCAACGGGGCGGGCGAGGAAAACCGCAACGTCGCCCGCATGGCCTGGCTGCTGGCCGAGTTCCCGGACACGGTCCCGGGGATGACCATTAACCGCCTGTGCGCGTCCGGCATGTCGGCTATCGCGCTGGCCACCGCTCTGGTGGAGTCTGGCCAGGCCGAGGTCGTGGTCGCCGGCGGCGTGGAGTCGATGTCGCGCGCCCCGTGGGTGATGGAAAAGCCGACGAAGGCCTTCGCCAAGCCGGGCGCGGCCTTCGATACCGCCATCGGCTGGCGCTTCGTGAATGACAAATTCGCGGCGCAAGAAAAGCTCACCTATTCCATGCCGGAAACGGCCGAGGAGGTCGCCAACACCTTCGGCATCAGCCGCGAGGACGCCGACGCCTTCGCGCTGCGCTCCCACCAACGGGCGCTCAAGGCCATCGCGGACGGCAAGTTCGCCCACGAAATCGTGCCGGTGGAGGTCACCGACCGGAAGGGCAACGTGACCGTGGTGGATACGGACGAAGGCCCGCGCGCTAATACCTCCGCGGAGGCGCTGGCCAAGCTGAAGCCGGTCACCAAGCTCGGCGAGGTCACCACCGCGGGCAACGCCTCCTCGCTTAACGACGGTGCCTCGGCGGTCATCGTGGCCTCGGCCGCAGCGATCCAAAAGTACGGGCTGAAGGCCCGCGCCCGCGTCGTGGCGAACTCTGCCCGCGGCGTGAGCCCGGAAATCATGGGCACCGGCCCGATCCCGGCGACGCGCGACGTGCTGGAGCGCGCCGGGTGGGGCCTGGACTCGGTGGATGCGGTGGAGCTCAACGAGGCCTTTGCCAGCCAGTCGCTGGCCTGCATCCGGGAGCTCGGGCTGGACGAGGACAAGGTCAACGCCTGGGGCGGCGCCATCGCCCTGGGCCACCCGCTGGGCTCGTCCGGCTCCCGCATCACCCTCACCCTGTTGAACCGCTTGGAGCAGGACGGCGGCGCGCGCGGCATCGCCACCATGTGCGTGGGCGTTGGCCAGGGTTCCGCTATCGCGATTGAGAAGGTGTAAAAGACATGCCAGAAGCACTCGAGATCATCCCCGGTGACGGCTTCGTCACCGCCCGCTTAAACCGTCCGGAGGTTCGCAACGCCATCGATGAAACGATGGTCGCGGAGCTTCACGAGCTGTGCCAGCAGCTGGAAAACGATCCGCAAATTCTCATCCTGACCGGCTGCATAGCCGAAACCTCGAAGGGGCCGCGCGGGATCTTCGCCTCCGGGGCGGATATCGCGCAGCTGCGCGAGCGCCGCCGCGCCGACGCGCTGCGCGGCATCAACTCCGGCATCTTCGACCGGATCGCTAAGCTGCCCTCCCCGGTCATCGCGGCCATCGACGGCTTCGCCCTGGGCGGCGGGCTGGAGCTCGCCCTTGCCGCTGATTTCCGGCTGGCCACCCCGCGCGCCAAGTTCGGGCAGCCGGAGGCGGGTCTAGGCATCATCGCCGGCGCCGGCGCGCTCTGGCGACTCAAGGAGACCGTGGGCGCTCCCGTGGCCAAGGAAATCCTCCTGGCGGGACGCATCCTGAGCGGCGAAGAGGCGCACGCGCTGCACCTGGTCACGGAAATTCACGAGCCGGAAGAACTGGACGCGGCGGCCGCGGACTTGGCCGGGCGCATCGCGGCGCTCGACCCGCTGGCAGTGCGCCTAAGCAAGCAGCTCATGGACATGCCGGCGGCGGCCCACCCGGCCGTGGACAACATCGCCCAGGCCGTCCTTTTTGAATCCCCCGCCAAGTTCGACCGCATGCAAGCATTCCTCGACAAGAAGAACAAGAAGAAGGGCAAGTAAATGACTATCCCGAACAAAGTAGGCGTCCTGGGTGGCGGCCGGATGGGCGCGGGAATTGCGCACGCCTTCCTCGCCGCGGGCTCGGAAGTCACCGTCGTCGACATCAATGAAGACGCGGCCCAGGCCGCGCGGGAGCGGGTGGAAAAGGCCATCCGCGGCTCCCTTGACCGTGGCGCTGAAGGAAGCTTTGAATCCTGGGCCGAACGCCTGATCACCAGTACCGAGGTGGGCGACTTTGCCGGCTTTGAGCTGGTGGTCGAGGCGGTCCCGGAGTCCATGGAGCTCAAGCAGGAGGCCTTCGGGAATATCGCGAAGACCGCTCCGAAGGCGGTCATCGCCACCAACACCTCCTCGCTGTCCGTGACTGAGCTCGCCGCCACCGTGGACAACGACGTCATCGGCCTGCACTTTTTCAACCCGGTCCCAGCCTCCAAGCTGGTCGAGGTCGTGGTCGCCGAGTCCACCCCGGAGGTCTTGGTCGCCCAGTCCCGCGAATGGGTCGCAGGCCTGGGCAAGACGGCAGTGGTGGTCAAGGACGCGCCGGGTTTCGCCTCCTCCCGCCTGGGCGTGGCCATTGCCCTGGAAGCCATCCGCATGGTTGAGGAGGGCGTGGCCGAACCGCGCGACATCGACAACGCGATGGTCCTGGGCTACAAGTTCCCCATCGGCCCGCTGGAGCTGACCGACATCGTGGGTCTCGACGTGCGGCTGGGCATCGCGGAGTACCTGGAGTCCACCCTGGGCGAGCGCTTCGCCCCGCCGCAGCTGATGCGGGACATGGTCGCTCGCGGCGAGCTGGGCCGCAAGGCCGGCAAGGGTTTCTACGATTACTCCGAATAAGCCCGCACGGCACTTCGACTTGGTACCGGGTAACGGTGTTAGCGCTTGTCCACTACGGCGTTGGTGATGCGGGCGGTGCACAGCCGGGTGCCGGCTTCGTCCGTGATGACGATTTCGTGGCTGCAGAGCGTGCGGCCTAGCCGGATGGCCGTGGCGGTGGCCGTGACCAGTCCCTCCCGCCCGGAGGCGTGGTGGGTGGCGTTGAGATCCACGCCGACGGCCACTTTTCCCAAGGTAGAGGCGTGGATGACCGCGGCCCAGCTACCTACGGCCTCTGCGAGGCAGGCCATCGCCCCGCCGTGTAGGAGCCCGAAGGACTGGGTATTGCCGCTAACCGGCATGGTCGCCACCACTCGTTCGGGGGACTGTTCGATGACCTCGACGCCCATCTTCTTGTCCAGCTCGCCCAACTCGATTCCCCAAGGCTGGTTTTCCATCCTGACTCCTTCCACTGTGATGTGGGTTATACTACTCTCAAATACTGACCGACCGTTCGGCAACTAATGAAAGGATACTTTCTCCCGTGACTACCGCCAGCAACACTGTCTTTGACGCGACTACCCACAGCCCGGGCGTGGTCCCGAGTTACCTGAATGGTCAGTGGGTCACCCCCACTGATGTCGAAGGGGCCAAGGAGGTGCGCGACTCCTCCACCGGAGAACTCGTCGCCACGGTCTTCGCGGAAGGCCTCGACATCGCCGCCGCGGTTGACTACGCCCGCAGCACCGGCCGCGCCGGGCTGCAGGAACTTACCATCCATGAGCGCGCCCTGAAGATTAAAGAGCTGGCGCTCTACCTGCAGGATCACAAGAAGGAGCTGAACGAACTGGCGCATGCCGCCGGCGCCAACAAGCGCGACAACTTCGTCGACATCGACGGCGGTATTTCTACGCTGTTTACCTTCTCTTCCAAGGGGCGCCGGGAGATGCCGAACTCGATGGTCGTCACGGACGGCGAGCCCGAGGTCTTCTCCCCCGACGGCAGCTTCATCGGCTGCCATATCTACACCTCCATTCCCGGCATCGCGGTGCAGATCAACGCCTTCAACTTCCCGGTCTGGGGCATGCTGGAGAAATTCGCACCGGCCTTCATCGCAGGCGTGCCGACCATCGTGAAGCCGGCGACCCCGACGGGTTACATCACCCAGGCCTGCGTCCGCCTGATGGTCGAGTCGGGGGTGCTGCCGGAAGGATCCATTCAGCTCATCTCCGGTTCCGCCCGCGACCTGTTGGACTACCTAGACTACCGCGACCACGTGGCGTTTACCGGCTCGGCGGACACCGCTCACAAGCTGCGCAGCCACGCCAACGTCATCGAGGGCGGGGTGCAGTTCAGCGCCGAGGCGGACTCGCTCAACGCGGCCATCCTCGGCACGGATGCCACCGGGGACTCGCCCGAGTTCACCGCCTACGTCAAGGCCGTCTTCGGGGAGATGACCTCGAAGGCCGGGCAGAAGTGTACGGCCATCCGCCGCGCCATTGTGCCGCACCAGCTGGTCGAGCCTTTCATCGCCGCGCTGTCGCAGCGCTTGGACGATAAGGTCGTCGTGGGTGACCCCCGCGAGGAAGGCTCCACCATGGGCCCGCTGGTCTCCGTGGAGCAGCGCGACGACGTCGCCGCAGCCGTCGGCGCCCTGGAAAACGCCGGCGGCGAAGTGGTCTACGGCGGCGCGGACAAGCTGGAGGGCGCGTTTTTCGCCCCGACCATCCTGAAGTTCGCGGACGCGAAGAATCCCACGGTGCACTCCACTGAGGCCTTCGGCCCGGTCGTTTCCGTCCTGGGCTACGAGACCGTCGACGAGGCCGTCGAGCTGGCAGCACTGGGTGCGGGTTCCCTGGTGGCCTCCGTCGTGACCCACGACCCGGAGCTGGCCACGCAATACGGGCGGGGCATCGCGGCCCACCACGGCCGCCTGCACTTCCTGGACCGCGACGACGCGAAGACCTCCACGGGCCACGGCTCTCCCCTGCCCCACCTCATCCACGGTGGACCGGGTCGCGCGGGCGGCGGCGAGGAGCTCGGCGGCGTGCGCGGCATCAAGCACTTCATGCAGCGCACCGCCGTCCAGGGCACGCCGGATCACCTCACGGCCGTCACGGGCCAGTGGCACCGCGGCGCCCAGGTCAACCGGGTCACCCGTGCGGACGTGGAATCCGGGAAGGGCACCCACCCGTTCCGCAAGGACCTCGCCACGCTGCGCATCGGTGACCAGTTCGCCTCGGATCTACGGAAGGTCACCCTGGAGGACATCACCGCCTTCGCGGAGTCGACCGGGGACACCTTCTACGCGCACACGAACGAGGAGGCCGCCACTGCCAACCCCTTCTTCCCGCGCCGGGTCGCCCACGGCTACCTGCTGGTCTCCTGGGCCGCCGGCCTGTTCGTCGAGCCGGCCCCGGGCCCGGTCCTGGCCAACTACGGCCTGGAGAACCTGCGGTTTATCACCCCGGTCACCTACGACGACTCCATCCGAATCGAGCTGACCGCCAAGCAGATCACCCCGCGCGTGACCGATGACTACGGCGAGGTTCGCTGGGACGCCGCGCTCTACAACCAGGAGGATGAGCTGGTCGCTTCCTACGACGTGCTGACCCTGGTGGAGAAGGAAGAGACCATCTATGCCACGGCTTAACCTAAACTGACACCGCTAACCTGCGGCGACTACACTAAGTGCCTATGACTAACCCGAGTGATTCCACGGATACTACCGCGCACCGCTATACGCCGGAACTGGCTAACCAGATTGAGAAGACCTGGCAGCAGTACTGGGCAGATAATGGCACTTTTAACGCGCCGAACCCGACCGGCGACCTGGCTACGGATGGCGAGTTGCCGGCGGAAAAGCTCAACGTGCAGGACATGTTCCCCTACCCCTCCGGGGCGGGGCTGCACGTGGGCCACCCGCTGGGTTATATCGCTACGGACACCTTCGCCCGCTACAACCGCATGCTGGGCAAGAACGTGCTGCACACTCTGGGTTATGACGCCTTCGGCCTGCCGGCTGAGCAGTACGCCATCCAGACGGGCACGCACCCGCGGACGACCACGATGGCCAACATTGACAACATGCGTCGGCAGCTGGGCGCCCTGGGCCTGGGCCACGACCCGCGCCGCAGCGTGGCCACCACGGATCCGGAGTTTTACAAGTGGACGCAGTGGATCTTCCTGCAGATTTACAACACCTGGTTCGATGAGGAGCAGGGTAAGGCCCGCCCGATTTCGGAGCTGATCCAGGAGCTGGAGGCGAACAAGCGCACCACCAAGGACGGGCGCTACTACGAGGATCTCACCGCGGCGGAAAAGGCCGAGGCGGTGGACGAGTTCCGCCTGGTCTACCTGTCGAATTCCACGGTGAACTGGTGCCCGGGCCTGGGCACCGTGCTGGCCAACGAGGAGGTGACCGCGGACGGCAAGTCCGAGCGCGGTAACTTCCCGGTCTTCCGCAAGAACCTGAAGCAGTGGATGATGCGCATTACCGCGTACTCGGACCGGCTGCTCGACGACTTGGAGCTGTTGGACTGGCCGGAGAAGGTCAAGTCCATGCAGCGCAACTGGATCGGCCGCTCCCGCGGCGCGGACGTGAACTTCACCGCGGAGGGCCAGGAGATCACCGTCTTCACCACCCGCCCGGACACCCTGTTCGGCGCGGAATACGTGGTGCTGGCGCCGGAGCACGAGCTGGTCGACCACCTGCTGTCCCCCATCCCTTACGACGACGACATCGATGAGCGCTGGACCTACGGCCACGATGACCCGAAGGAGGCCGTGGAGGCCTACCGCGAGGACATCGCCGCGAAGTCCGACCTGGAGCGCCAGGAAAACAAGGACAAGACCGGCGTCTTCCTGGGTACCTATGCCACCAACCCGGTCTCCGGGAAGCAGGTCCCGATCTTCATCGCGGACTACGTCCTGACGGGCTACGGCACCGGCGCCATCATGGCGGTCCCGGCCCACGACATCCGTGACTACGAGTTCGCGCAGACCTTCGGCCTGCCGATCACGGAGGTCGTTAGCGGCGGCGACGTCAGCACCGAGGCGTGGACCGAGGACGGCACCCTGGTCAATTCGGCTAACGATGCCGGGCTGGATCTCAACGGCCTGGACAAGAAGGCCGCCATCGCCCGCACCATTGCCTGGCTGGAAGAGACCGGCAAGGGCGCGGAGAAGATCCAGTACAAGCTGCGCGACTGGCTGTTTGCCCGCCAGCGCTACTGGGGCGAACCGTTCCCGATCGTCTACGACGCGGACGGCCACGCCCACGCCCTGCCGGAGTCCATGCTGCCGGTCGAGCTGCCGGAGGTAGAGGACTACGCGCCGGTCTCCTTCGATCCGGAGGATCGCAACTCGGAGCCGCAGCCGCCGCTGGCCAAGGCCCGCGAGTGGGTCGAGGTCGAGCTGGACCTGGGCGACGGCCCGCAGACTTACTACCGCGACACCAACGTCATGCCGCAGTGGGCCGGGTCCTCCTGGTACCAGCTGCGCTACGTGGATCCGACCAACGACGAGCAGTTCTGCGACCTCGAGAACGAGCGTTACTGGACCGGCCCGCGCCCGCAGGAGCACGGCGCCAACGATCCGGGCGGCGTCGACCTGTACGTCGGCGGCGTGGAGCACGCCGTGCTGCACCTGTTGTACTCCCGTTTCTGGCACAAGGTGCTCTACGACTTGGGCTTTGTCAGCTCCAAGGAGCCGTACCGCCGCCTGTTCAACCAGGGCTATATCCAGGCCTATGCCTACACGGATTCCCGCGGCGTTTACGTCCCGGCCACCGAGGTCGAGGAGAAGGACGGCAAGTTCTACTACAACGGCGAAGAGGTCAACCAGGAATACGGCAAGATGGGCAAGTCCCTGAAGAACGCCGTCGCCCCGGATGACATCTGCCGCGACTTCGGCGCGGACACCCTGCGCGTCTACGAGATGTCGATGGGCCCGCTGGACACCTCCCGCCCGTGGGCGACCAAGGACGTGGTGGGTGCGCAGCGCTTCCTGCAGCGCCTGTGGCGCCTGGCCGTCAACGAGGAGACGGGTGAGCTGGCGGCTACCGATGCCGCCCTGACCGAGGACGATCTGAAGGCCCTGCACCGCACCATCGCGGGCGTGCGCGACGACTACGAGAACCTGCGCCTGAACACCGTCGTGGCCAAGCTGATCGAGTACGTCAACTACCTGACCAAGGCCTACTCGGACGGCGCGCCGCGGCAGGCCGTGGAGCCCATCGCCCAGATGGTCTCCCCGGTCGCCCCGCACATCGCGGAGGAGATCTGGCGCCGCTTCGGCCACGCAGAGACCATCACCTTCGAGCCCTTCCCGGCCTACGAGGACAAGTACCTGGTGGACGATGAGATCGAGGTCCCGGTCCAGATCAACGGCAAGGTCAAGTCCCGCATCCACGTCGCCGCCGATGCCGACCAGGACACCGTTCTGGCCGCCGCCTCCGCCGACGCGAAGATCGCAGATCTGATTAGCGGCAAGAACGTGGTCAAGCAGATCTACGTGCCCGGCCGTATGGTCAACCTCGTCGTGAAGTAGCGGGGAGTCTCCACTAGGGAGACGGGCGGATACTTCCTTTTGGGGTAATCCGCCCGAAAACCCGCGGTGAGGTGGGGTGATCCCGCCGCGGGTGAACTGCGGGGACCGCTCGGAGGGCTTGTTTAGGGCAGGGTCGCCTAAAATATTTTGATGCCCACCCTCAGAAGACTAAGGTTAAGCTGTCCTTGCTTACATGCTTATTACTCTGAAAGGGTTCCAGCACATCATGAAGAAAATCCTGGCCGCTGTCGCGGCGTCTGCGCTGATCTTCGGCGCAGCGGGCTGTTCTAGCGACTCTGCCGACAACGGCTCCACCGGGTCGAATGGCTCGAATGGAGCTTCTCAAGTAAACCAAGACGGCAAGAAGGTGGAGAACGCGGCCCTGACGGTCCACGACGCCGCCGGACGCACCGTCGAATTCGCGGAACAGCCGGAGCGCATCATCCTGGCGGAAGGCCGCAACACCTTCGTCACCTCGATCCTGCAAGACGACCCGTTCAAAAACGTCGTCGCCTTCGGCTCGGACCTGACCAAGGCCGCGCCGAAGTTCGAAGAAAAGCTGTACGAGCTGAACCCGGCGGCCAAGGACCTGCCGGAGATCGGCAACATCGCCAAGGGTGACGTGACCGTGGAAAACCTGCTGGCGCAGGACCCGGACGTCGTCGTCATGTCCCTGGACCACAAGGAGGGCGCGGAAAAGACCGGCTTCCTGGACGACCTGGACAAGGCCGGCATCACCTACGTCTTCACCGACTTCCGCCAGAAGCCGCTGGAGAACACCACCACCTCCGTGAAGCTGCTGGGCGACCTGCTGGGTGAGACCGAGCGCGCCGAGAAGTTCAACGAGTTCTACGACGGCAAGGTCAAGGAAATCACCGACCGGATCGCCGACGTTAAGGACGAGGACCGTCCGGAGGCGCTGGTCTGGACCGCCGCCGGCATGATGGACTGCTGCTCCGTCTCCGCGGACAAGAACTTCGGCGCCCTGCTGGACGCGCTGCACGCCAAGAACCTGGGCGAGGACATCACCTCGGCCGAGAACAACACCCTGACCGCCGAGAAGATGATCGAGATGCAGCCGGAGAACCTCATCGTCACCGGCGGTGAGTGGTCCGACGAGACGGACAAGACTCCGGACGTGCGCCACGTCCAGCTGGGCTATCAGTCCAGCCCGGAAAAGGCGCAGGAGACCCTGGACGGCCCGCTGGAGACCCAGGGCCTGGACCTGCTGGAAGCCCCGAAGAACGACAAGTACTTCGCCGTCTACCACCAGTTCTACGACAACCCGTTCAACGTCTTCGCCCTGGAGGCCTTCGCGAAGTGGCTCTACCCGGAGAAGTTCCAGGACATGGACGCGGCCCAGGACTTTGAGGACTTCCACAAGGACTGGCTGCCGTTCGACTACTCGGGCGCCTTCTTCGCCCAGAACCAGGACAACTAACCTGCGATGGCGTTAATGCAAGCAACAGACGCAACTGGTCACCGCCCGGCCCAGCCTGTCACGAGCGAGGAGAACGCGGGGCTGAAGCAACTGGCCATCAAGGACTACCGCTCGCGGGGGCGCCGGAAGGTGGTGGCCATCGTCGGGCTGTTCTTGCTCGCCTTCGTCGCCTTCGTCGTGGCGACCATCGTCGGCCCCATCGACCTGAGCGTCCACGATCTCTTCCTGGCGCTGACCGGCTCCGACGGGGTGGATCAACGCACGCACACGGTGCTGTGGCAGCTGCGCCTGCCGGCCTCTGTCATGGCGCTGCTGGTCGGCGCGGCCCTCGGCCTGTCCGGGGCCTTCATGCAGACCATCCTGGATAACCCCCTGGCCGAGCCTTTCACCCTGGGCATTTCCGCGGCGGCGGCCTTCGGCGCGGCGTTTTCCATCGTGATGGGCTGGACCATCTTGGCCAACCCGCAGTTCAACCTCGCGCTGCTGACCTCCGTCTCGGCGCTGCTGGCGGTCGTCGTCGTGGCCGCGGCATCCCTCTGGCGGGGCGCCAGCGCGGAGGTCATGATCTTGCTGGGCATCGCTCTGTCCTTCTTCTTCCAGGCCCTGCTGTCGCTGATGCAATACGGCGCCTCCACGGAAGCTTTGCAACAGATCGTCTTCTGGACCATGGGCTCCATGCAGCGGGCCAACTGGACCTCCAATGGCATCATCGGCGTGGTCCTGCTCCTGGCCCTCCCCTACGCGGCCGCCAGCGCGTGGAAGCTCACGGCGCTGCGCCTGGGCGACGACCGGGCGGCATCGTTGGGCGTTAACGTCAAGGCCCTGCGGATTGCGACCCTGGTGGTCGCCTCGGTCTTGGCCGCCGCGGCCGTGGCCTTCGCCGGGATCATCGGCTTCATCGGCCTGGTGGGCCCGCACATCGCCCGCATGCTGGTGGGTGAGGACCAGGCCTTCTTCCTGCCCGCCTCGGTCGCCTCCGGCGCGGTCCTGATGACCGTGGCTTATGCGGTCTCCATCTCGATCGTGCCCGGCGTCGCCATCCCAATCGGCATCATCACTGCCCTGGTGGGCGTGCCCTTCTTCGTTTTCCTCATCTTCTCGCGGCGGAAGGGAAGGAGCTAACCATGGCAATCACGGTTGAAAACCTCACTTTCCGCTACGGCAAGCACACCATCTTGGACGGCATGTCCTTCGGGCCGCTGAAGGAAGGCCGGGTAACCGGGCTGCTGGGCCCGAACGCGGCCGGCAAGTCCACGCTGCTCAACACCATCGCCGGGCTCAAGCAGCCGGCGGACGGCCAGGTGCACCTGACCCGCGGGGAAACCGAGTTGGGCAAGAAAGAGCGCCGCACGGCTATCGGCTACGTGCCCCAGGACATCCTGTCCACCGCCTCTCTCACGGCATTCGAAAGCCTCATGGTCACCGCCCGGCGCAGCCACCGCCCCGGGGTCGAGCCCGTCCAGGCCAGCGCCGACACCCTTGAGCTGCTCGGCATCACCTACCTGGCCGACCGCCTGGTCTCCCAGATGTCCGGCGGCCAGCGCCAGCTGGTCAGCGTCGCGCAGGTCTTGGTGGGCAACCCCGACATCCTGTTGCTGGACGAGCCGACCTCCGCGCTGGACCTGCGCCACCAGATCAAGCTCCTCAAGGTGGTGCGCGGCACCGTGGCCGACGGCGCGCGCCAAGCCGTCGTGGCCATCCACGACGTGAACCTGGCCGCTCGCTACTGCGACGACCTGCTGGTCATCAAGGGCGGCAAGGCCCTGGCCCACGGCACCCCGGCCGAGGTGCTCACGCCGGAGCTCATCGCCGAGGTCTACGGCATCGAGTCCACCATCCTGGATGACGCCGGGACCCCGGTCATCTGCCCGGTGTCGGCCTAGGCCTCCCGGCGGGCCCGCGGGCGCTAGCCAAGACGCGCTTACACTGGAAGGCATACCACTCGTTCAAGGAGGTTTGTATGTCTGAATTGCTCGTCTTGCTGCACCAGAAGGAAGAAATCGTGGCCGTGGATACTGCGACGGGATCCGCGCGCACGGTGGTGGAAAGCACCGGCGGTGGGCCCGACGGTATCGCGTTGGCCGAAGGATATATCTTCTACTCCACGATGGGCACCCCGCGCCCCAACGGCACCCAGGAGGGGGATTATTCCTCCCCGGACGGCGGCATCCACCGCGTCGCCTTCGACGGCACCGCCGCCACCGGCCCGGTCGAAGACCTCGTCGCTACGGATGACGCGCGCTTTACCACCGGCAAGCAACTGATTTACGCCGACGGCGCGCTCTACGTGGGCGACCGCGAAGGCCACAAGGTCTGGCGGGTGACTGACCCGGCGGGCGCTGCCCAGCTGGAGCAGCTAGTGGCCACCGACCCCGCCGGCAGCTGGCGGACCACCCCGGTCGGCGTGGCCGTGCACGACGGCACGCTGTACTGGACGCAAAAGGGCCCGTCGAAGGGCGGCCACGGCAGCATCCACGCCGCCGAACTAACGCAGCTGGGCGCCGACGCCGTCGATCCGGGAAGCACCCTGGTGGACGGCCTGCCCGAGCCCATCGATCTGGCCGTGGTGGGCGACTATATGTACTGGACCGACCGCGGCGCGGAGCCGGACGGCAACTCCCTCAACCGCGCTCCCCTGGCGGATCTGAGCCAGGTCGAGGTCGTGGTGCGCGGCCTGCACGAGGCCATCGGGCTGGCCCTGGACCCGGCAGGCTCCGCGGTCTGGGTCAGCGACCTGTCCGGCACCATCTACCGCGTCGACACCGAAACATCCGAGGCCACGGCCGTCGCCCACCTGGATACCCCGGCCACCGGCATCGTCTTCGTCTAACCAGCCGACCCACGAGGAGGCCGGCTGGGCTACGGGGACGCCGGCTGGCCCGCGAGGGCAGGAAAAATTTTCAATCGAGCTTGTTCCTTTTGTAGAAAAGCGCAAACTTAGACAGTTAAGTTTTCGTGTTTTTCGAAAAGGGACAAGATCTCATGCAACAACAGCGGGCTTAGCGAGCCAGGGCGGTCTCCCAGAAGCCGGCAGAAGCCAGCATGCAGGCCGCGCCGAAGAAGACCTGGCCCTCCTCCGGAACCTCGCCGGTCAGTAGCAGTGGGAGGTTGCCCGCCGGGGTGGCCAGGGTAGCGACTACGAATTCGTTGCCGGTCAGCTGGTTGGTGCGCTTCTGCGCGCTGCGGATGACCCCGCCGAGGCGGGCGAAGGGGTTGACATTGCCCGGGTGGAAGTCGCGGTAGAAACGCTCGGTCGACGGCGAATAGAGCATGGACGGCTCGGCGGCATCGTAGGCGTCTTTGGACTCGCGCCAGCTTTCCACCGAGTCGTACAGCGTGTAGTCGGTGCCGGCCGCGGCCATGCGTAGCTCGGTGGCGCGCAGCTTGCGCCCGCCCGCAGGATTGCCGGCGGGCAGGGCGAAGGCCTCGTCCGAGGCGGCGGCGAACTGGTTGAAGACTTCCCCGTCGCCGGCGCGGCGTAGCTCCACCAGCGACAGGTAGGGGCTGACGCGGTAGGTGGACGCGTCGACCGTGTTGTCGGAGCGGAAGCCCGGCAGGGTGGCCCATTCGCCCTCGTACTGCAGCGCGGTCATGCGCGCGCCGGAGGGATCCTGGTAGGTCATGGCGGCGTCGAAGCCGTCGACCGGGATGGTCCGCTGCCCCGGGGCCTCCTGGATGAGCTCCAGCAGCTCGTCGAAATCACCGAATTCGAAACCCAGGGCGGCATAGACCTGGGCCATGGCCTCCTCGCCCATTAGAGCTCCACCACCGTGCGGCCGTGGCGGGTGCCGGCCAGCAGGGCCTCGCCCGCGTCGGCGACCTTATCGATGCCGATGGTCGTCGTCAGGCTGTCGAAGACCTCGACCGGCAGCTTGTCCGCCAGCAGGTCCCAGGCGCGCTGGCGGTAATCCAGCGGGGCGTCGACCGAGTTCACGCCGGCCAGGATGACGTTGCGCAGGATGAACGGCAGCACGGTGGTCTCCAGCTTGGGGCTGGCGGCCATGCCCGTGGAGGCGACCACGCCGCCCCAGGTGACCTGCGCCAAGACGTTGGCCAGGACGTGGGAGCCGGCGGTATCCACCGCGCCGGCAAACCGGGCCTTTTGCAGCGGCTTGCCGGCCTCCGAAAACTCTGCGCGGTCCAGCACCTCGTCCGCGCCGAGGCGGCGCAGGTAGTCGCCGTGTTCTTCCACGCGGCCGGTCAGGGCGGTGACGGAAAAGCCCAGCTGCTTGAGCAGTACGACCGCAATCGAACCCACGCCGCCGGTAGCGCCCGTGACCAGGATCCGCGGCGAATCCTCGGGAGAAAGACCGTGGTCCAGCAGGGAGTTCACGCAGAGCGCGGCCGTGTAGCCGGCCGTGCCGATGGCCGCGGCCTGCGCCAGGCTGAAGGCCTCCGGGACGGCGACGGTGGCCTCCGCGCGCACGCGCTGGCGGTCGGTGTAACCGCCGTGGCGGAACTCGCCCAGGCCGTCGCCGTTGCAGACGACCTGGTCGCCCGGGTTGAAGCGCTCCGAGTCGGACTCTTCCACGGTGCCGACCACGTCGATGCCGGGAACCAGCGGGTTGGTGCGCATCACGCCCTTGTCCCCGTTAAGGGCCATGGCGTCCTTGTAGTTCAGGGAAGAGTGGCTGACTGCGACTACGACGTCACCTTCGGTGTTGACCGAGCTCTGCTCGGAATCCTGCGAGTGTTGGACGGAGCCGTCATCGTTGCGAGTTACCCAAATAGTCATGTCCGCCATGTTATGCGCCCCACGGCTAAACTGCATTGTTAGAACCGACACCCTCGGGGAGGACTCAGGTTCCTGCCAGTGTCTCCCCTCCCGATTAGCAGGGCGGGTGGCTACGGTAGAGGACATGTCAGCCAACTACCGCCTCGCCGTTGCCGAGCCCACCGCCGCTCGGCCGCGTCGTGCTGGGCGCGGGCGGATGGCCCTCAGCTTCGCTGTCATCCTCGCGATGGTGGGGCTGGTGACCTTGGCCAAGCCGTGGATCGAAATCCCCGGCCTTATTAACGGTTCGGCGCACGCGATCCGCAGCCTGGATCTGCAATTCCTGGATGGCTGGGAGACCCCGCCCATCTGGTACGGGCCGTACACCAATACCTTCGGCAATATCTTGCTGTTCGTGCCGGTGGGCGCCGCCTTCTACACGCTGACGCGCGGCACCGGCCGGGCGGTGCTATTGGGCCTGGCCACCAGCCTGAGCATCGAAATCATCCAGTACATCTTCGCCCTCGGCTACAGCGACGTCGACGACCTGCTGTTCAACACCATCGGCGCAGCACTCGGCGGCATCTGGTTCGCCCGTTGCGACCACGCGGCCCGGACCCGCCTGTTGTGGCGCCTGACGCTGATAGGCGCCATCGTCACCGCGTTGATGCTCGCCGCCTTGGGCTTTACCTTCCTGCGCGGCTAAGCGCGGACGATCTTCTCGACCGCGGCGGCGGTCTGCTTAGCAAACGGCGAGACCCCCGTGATGGTGGCCGAGCCGGGGCCGGTCCAGCTGCCGTAACCCACCAGGAAAAGGCCGGGCACCTGGGCCTTGCCCTCGGCGACCAGGTGCCGGATGGGACCCAGGGCCGGGCGGAAGCCCGTGCACCAGATGAGGTGGTCGTGGTCGAGCTCGTCCAGCCGTCCGAAGATGGGTTGGGCGACCAGGCGCCCGGCATCGCGCGCCGCCTTGACCGGCGGGACCATGACGATATCGCCGAGGGAAGACTCCGAACCCGGATCGGGGCGGCCCTCCTTCTGGGCCAGCAGCCGCGCGCGGCTGTGGTGGAAGAGATCCCGGCCGTCGATGTTGTCCGGCATCCAGCGCGGCGGCCGGTGCGTAAACCAGTCCACTTGGGCCGCAGTGTCCAGCAGGTCCGCAGCAATTTGCGCGCCGGAATTGGCCCCGCCCACCACGGCCACGCGCGCGCCGGCAAAGGGGGAAGCACCCGGGTACCACGCCGAATGCCACTGCTTGCCGCGGAAGTGCCCGGGATAAAAAGGGATAAACGGGCTGGACCACGTGCCGGTCGCGGCCACGACGGTGCGGGCGGCAACCGTCGGGGCATCGCCGCCGCGGAGGGCCACCACGAAATGATCCCTGGCGTCCTCACTGTGGTTATCCCCGTGGCCCTCGCCGTGGTGGTCGACCCGCGTGACGGTGACCGGGCGGATTACCGGCAGGTCGTAGCGCTTTTCGTAGGCGCGCAGGTAGTCCACCACGTGGCTGGCCGGCGGGTAGCCGGGGTAGGCGGGCATCGGCATGCCCGGCAGGTTCGAGGCCGTCGCCGGGCTGAACAGGTGCAGCGAATCCCAGGTGTGCTGCCAGGCCCCGCCCGGGGCGGGCTCGGCGTCGAGGATGCGGAAATCGAGGCCGCGCTTGCGCAGGTAGTAGCCGCAGGCGAGCCCGGATTGCCCGCCGCCGATAACGAGACAGTCCAGCATTAGATGAGCTTCAATTCCTGCGCCCGGTGGATGGCCGCGGTGCGGGTGTCCACGCCTAGCTTCTGATAGATGTGAATCAGGTGCGTTTTCACCGTCGCCACGGAGATAAACAGCTGGCTGGCCAGCTCCTTGTTGGACACGCCCGTGGCCAGCGCGCGCAAGATCTCAATCTCCCGGGCCGACAGCGCCTGCTGCCCGCGGCCCAGCCGGTCGGCGAGCATCCCGGCGACCTCCGGGGACAGCGTGCGGCGCCCGGCGGCCGTGTCCAGCACCGCCTGGTGGAGCTCCTCTTCCGGCGAGTCCTTCAACAGGTAACCGCGGGCGCCGGCCTCCAAGGCGGCGACGATATCGGCCTCCGTGTCATAGGTGGTCAGGATGAGCACCGGCGGCCCGCCGCGCTCCACCACCCGCTGGGTGGCTGTAATACCGTCCACGCCGGGCATCTGGATATCGCAGACGATGACCTCCACCTGCGGGTCTAAGTCATCGACCGCGGAGCCGTCCGCGCCCTCGGCCACGACCTCGATGTCGTCGAAGCTGTCCAAAATGGCGCGCAGGCCCGCGCGGACCACGGGGTGATCATCAATCAGCATCACTGCCACCATGGTGCTCGTCCTCCTCGTCTAATCGTGCGTCCGCGTCCGGAGCGCTCCTACTGTGTGCCCGTTTCTGCCGGGCCGGGGCGCTGGGACTCGGCCGCGTGCTGGCTGGTCAGGGGAATGCAGACTGCCAGGGCGGTGCCGGCGGCGCCGGTGGATTCTAGGCTCAGGCTACCTCCTAAGTCCTCCACGCGGCGGGCCAGCCCGCGCAGCCCGTAGCCGAAGCGCCCGTCGGTCCCGTCGCCGTCATCGACGACGTCGACGGTCACGGCGTCCGCAAACAACCCCAGGGTGACCACGGCGCGGGAGGCGTGGGCGTGCTTGACCACGTTGTTGAGGCCCTCCTGCACGCAGCGCAGGGCGGCGGAGAAGACCGGCTCCGGCAGGGCGGCGGCCTGGCCGTGGGTATGCAGCTCAAAGGTGGTGAGCTCCCCCAGCGCCTGGCCCCGCCGGCGCATCCGCGCCAGCACCTCGGCGGCGGCCTCCGGGAGAGGGCGGGCGGACTCCGGCGCCGTCAGATCCCGCACGAAGCGCCGGGCCTCGGCCAGGTTTTCGCGGGCCACGGACTCGATGGTGGACAGGCCCTCCTGCGCGCTGCCCGGGGCCTGCGCGCGGGTCGCACGGGCCAGCAGCACGATGGAGTTCAGCCCCTGGGCCACGGTGTCGTGGATTTCCCGGGATAGGCGCTCGCGCTCCTCCAGCCGGCCGGCCTGGTGCTCCGCGGCGGCGAGCTCCTCGCGCGTGGCCCGCAGCTGCTCGGCCACCTTCCGGTGGTGATCCGCCTCCCGCGCCAGGGCCCGGTAGGAGTAGTAGATGGCCACGGCGAACAGCGTGCCGATAGCCGGCCCGATGGCCGCGGCCACCGTCCAATCCGCCGGGTGGAGCCAGGCCGGCACGAAGGCCGCCACTGCCCAGGCGCCCGCCACCGCTATCAGGCCGGGCGCGGTGGGCAGCAGGTGCAGGTACAGAAAGGCCAGCGGGAATTCCAGCCACAAAAAGTCCGGCGTGTGGACGACCAACCCGAGCCACAACATGGTCACCAGCACCAACCAGGTATACCGGGTGGCCCGGCGCAGCGGCACGCCCCGCTTTTCCTGCCAGGTGCCGGCGACGTAGACCACGGCCAACACCCCGGCCAACAGGACGGCGCGGTAGTCCAAGCGCCCGTCCACGCTGGCGCGCAGCACGCCGAAGCCCAGCAGGAAGGCGAACATGACGTGCAGGCCCACGCGCAGCCCACTCAATACGGAGTCGAAACCAAACCTCACAGCGATCCAAGCTAGTCGGGCGGGAGGTTGATTTTCATCAACCAGTCGGTTGACTGGCAAATCAACCGCCGCCCCGATTACTTTCTGAGCTGGGCAAACCATGATGAAGGTATGTTCTTAGCACTTCGAGATATCGTTTATGCCCGCGGCCGGTTCGCGCTGATGACCGCCGTCGTCGGGCTCATCACCCTATTGCTCGTCATGCTGAGCGGACTCACCGGCGGCCTCAGTAAGCAAAACACCTCCGCCCTGGAGGCGCTCGATCCGGCCGGCGTGGTCTTCAGCAGCGACGAGCCCTCCTTCAGCGACTCCCAGATCGACCGGGCCTTCGCCGCCGACTACCCCGGCGCCACCGCCCTGGGAGTAAGCCAAACCCGGATCGCCTCCGGTGACGAGGCCGGCACCGTTGCGGTGATGGGCCTGCCCGAAGGCAGCCTCGTCCCCGGCACCGAGACCCCAGTGAAAACCGGGCAGTTGCAACTGTCCGAGACGGCCGCGGAAGATATCGCCGCCTCCGCCGGGGAGATGCTCCAGGTAGGCGGGGAGGACGCCCGGGTCGCCGGGACCGTCCCGGACGAGTTCTACTCCCACTCCCCCGTCGCCTGGACCACCACGCAGACCTGGCGCGAGGTCGCGCACGCCCCGCAGGACGTCGTTGGCACCGTCCTTTTGACTGAGGACGCCGACGCGCCGGGCGCGGTCTCCCTGAAGGAGGCACTCGGCGGGCTGGCCAGCTACCAGTCGGAGCGCGGCTCGCTGCTGACCATGCAGGGATTCCTCTACGCCATCTCCGCGCTGGTGACCGTCGCCTTCCTGACCGTGTGGACCATCCAGCGCACCCGCGACCTGTCCATCCTGCGCGCACTCGGCGCCGACGGTTCCTACCTCCGCCGCGACGCGCTCGGCCAGGCCGCCGTGGTCCTGGGGCTGGGCACCGTCCTCGGCGCCGTCGTGGGCTGGGGCCTGGGCGAAGCCGCCGCCCAAGCGCTGCCGTTCGAACTGTCCATCAACACCGTGCTGGTGCCCGCCGTGGGCATCTGGCTGCTCGGCCTGGCGGGCGCGGCACTGGCTACCCGCAAGGTCTCCCGTACCGATCCGATGCTGGCTCTAGGAGGGGCTGCCTAAGATGACTTACCCACTTGATCTACTCAATATCACCGTCACCTACCCCGATGGTCCCACCGTGACCACCGCCCTCGACGCCGCCGACCTGCAGGTTCCGGCCGGCCAGGTCACCGCGCTCGTCGGCGAGTCTGGCTCTGGCAAGTCCACCCTGCTGTCGGTGGGTGCTGGGCTGGTGGTCCCGGACAGCGGCAGCGTGCGGGTGGCCGGCACCGATCTCACCGATGCCCCGGACAAGCTGCGCTCTCAAACCCGCCGCAACCACATCGGCATCATCTTCCAACAGGCCAACCTGATTGCCTCGCTGACCGTGCGCGAGCAGCTCGAGATCGTCGATCACATCAGTGGGCGCAAGCGCCGCCCGCGCCATGCCGATGAGCTCCTCGAGCAGGTCGGCCTGGGCGGGCTGGGCGGCCGCCGCATGCAGCAGCTGTCCGGCGGCCAGCGCCAGCGCGTCAACATCGCCCGCGCCCTGATGGCCGACCCGGAGGTCCTGCTGGCGGATGAGCCCACCAGTGCGCTGGACTCCAAGCTCAGCCAGCAGATCATGGACCTGTTGATTCGGCTTACCCGGGAGCGCGATCTCGCCACGGTGGTGGTTACCCACGATCGGGGCCTGGCCGCCGAGTGCGACGCCGTAGTGGAGGTCAATGACGGAAAGGTTAAGGAGACGATAGTAACCTAGTTCGGGTCATGTTAAAACGCCCGCGTAAAGCACGTGTAGTCCCCACCGCGTATCCCCGGATGCCGCAGTGGGGATACGCGCATATCACCATGCTGGCCGTCACGGTCGCCGCGTGCGGAGTCTTCATCGTGGCCGCGCGGCGCGTGCGCGGCACCAGCAAGGAATCCTTCCTGCGGAAGATGACCGGCTGGGTCATGCTCGTCGCCGGCACCGCCTGGACGATTATCTCCCTGGACCCGAAGCAGTTCGACGTCCGGGAGTCGTTGCCGCTGCACCTGTGCGACGTCCTGCGGCCGGTGCTGGCCATCGGGCTTATCACGGAAAACGAGCGGGCGCTCAACCTCACGTATTTCTGGGGGATTATCCTCAACCCGCAGGCGATCATCACCCCGGACGTGATCTACTACTTCGAGCCGAAGTGGCTGCGCTTTGCCACCTACTGGTTCTTCCACATCACCGCGCTGGCCACTCCCCTGGCGCTCACCTTCGGCCTGGGCTACCGCCCGACCTGGGCCGGGTACCGCTCGGCCGTGGCCACCACCCCGGTGTGGATGGCCACCGCCATGTTGGTCAACCGTTTTACCGACGGCAATTACGGTTTCTTAAACCACCCGCCGGGCAGCCGCTCCATCATCAACTACCTGGGCCCGTGGCCTTTCTATATCGTCTCCGAGATCCTCGCGGTGGGCGCGGCCTGGGCTGCGATGACCGCGCCGTGGCAGCTGCCCTCCCTGCGCCGCCGCACCCGGCAGATCGGCCCGAAGGGCCTGGTCCGCAAGCTACTGGCGCGCAAGTAGCCGTGCGATAGCCGCGGGGATGGCGGCGGCTATCTGGCTGGCAGTGGCTACCGATACCCCGTACTCCGTCGTCGCCGCGATCTCCGCGGCGTGGATGTGGATGGTCACCGCGTGGACGATGGCGTCCATGGTCATGCCCTCCAGCGCTACTTGCGCGCCGAGGAGCCCGCTGAGTACGTCGCCGGAGCCGGCTGTGGCGGCCAGCGAATGGCCCGCGTTGATGCCGACCGGGGTGGTGCCGGCCCATTCCGGGCCCACGACGGTGGTGATCCGGCCCTTGTGCAGCACCCAGCACATCAGGTTTGCGGCTAGGTCTTCTTGCGCCTCCAGGCGCCCGGCGGGCTTTTCGCCCTGCACGCAGCCGGCGTAGAGGGCGTCGAATTCCGCGGCGTGCGGGGTCAGCAGGACCGCCGGGTGCGCGCGGACCAGGTTCTGGAGGCGCGGGCTGTCGGCCAGCTGGCGCAGGCCGTCGGCGTCGATGACCACCGCGCACTCCGGGCGCTGTAGTACGGCCTCCAGCTCCGCGGCGGCGGCCTCTGCCCTACCGGGGCCGACCACCCAGCTATCGACGCGGGCGTCTGTCCCGGTGGCCGAGACTATCTCCGGGAAGCGCTGCGTGGCGCCGGGGTTGTTGAGGACCTGGACCATGGAAGGCGTCGTGCGCAGGGCGCCGGCGGCGGCGAGCACCCCGGCGCCCGGGTAGCGCTGGCTGCCGGCGCAGATGCCGGTCACCCCGCCGCTGTATTTGTGGGAGTGGATCCCGGGGCGGGGATCCGGGATGGGGCCAGTGGTTTCCGCAGGACGCAGAAATGGCGAGTCCCAAACATAGCAGCTGCCCACGGTGGGTTCGGCCGCCAAATAGGCGTCCGGGATGTGCCGGGCGAGCGCCTCGGCGAAGTTGGGCACGTCTCCCACGATGACCTCGCCGCACTCGGCTGCCACGGCCTGGCCCAGCCGCCCGCCGCCGAAGGTGACGGTGACGTCGGCGGTGACCGCGTTGTCCGCGGCCACTCCCGAGTCGGCGTCCACCCCGGTGGGCATGTCGACGGCCAAGACCTGGGCGCCGGCCAGCAGGCCGTGGACGTCCGGGTCCAGGCCGCGGGCCGAGCCCAGCCCGGCGACCGCGTCGATGACCAGGTCGAACTGTCCCGCCTCCGGGGCCTTGTCGGTGATGGTGACGCCGGCCTGCTCCGCGGCGGCCCGGGCCCGCGGCTGGGCGGAACCGGTAACCAGCAGCGCCTCGACCGAGCGGCCGAGCTGCGCCAACAGCGCGCCGGCGTAGAGGCCGTCGCCACCGTTTCCCCCGGAGCCGGCCAGCACCAGGATGCGCCCGGAGCCCGACATCGCCGCCGCGGTGCGGGCGACGGCCTGGGCGGCGGCGCGCATGACGTGATCCGGCTCGGGCTCGGCGGCGAGCAGCTCCTTTTCGGCGGCGCGGACAGCGGCAGTGCTATAGGTGGCTAACATGCCTCCAGCCTAGGCCGGCTGGCAGGTCGGGCACCAGAAAAGATTGCGGGATTCGAGCGCGCGCTCGGCAATCGGGGTGCCGCACACGTAGCAGCCCAGGCCGGCCCGGCGGTAGACGTAAACCTCTCCCCCGTGATCGTCCTTGCGCGGATCGCGTCCCATCGCCTCTGGGGTGTGCTCGTCGCGGACGGTGTCGATCCGTCCGCGCTCTACGCCCACCTGCATGAGGAAGACCAGGTCCGCCCAGAGGGCATCGAAAGCCGCGCGGTCCAGTTCCTTGCCGGGCAGGAACGGGCTAATGCCCTGCCGGAAAAGGGCCTCCGCGCGGTAGATGTTGCCCACCCCGGCGAACAGGTGCTGATCCATCAACAGGGAGGCGATGCTGCGCCGGGAGCGGTGCACCTTCTCCCATACCACCTCGGGATTCGCGTCCGCGCGCAGGGGGTCCTGGCCCACCTTGGTCAGGCGGGCGGCATAGTCCTCCTCGGTGATCAGCCGGCAGAACTGCGGGCCGCGGAGGTTGGCCGCCAGCTCGTCGGTGGTGATCCGGAGCCGGATCTGGCCCCAGACGTCTTCTGCCGGCTCGAAGCGCAGCGAGCCGATGAGTCCCAGGTGGATGTAGACGATGTGCTCCGGCTGGGGTGCGTCGAAGTGTACGAAGAGGTGCTTGCCGAAGGTCTCGGCCCGGTCGATCTCGCACCCGTCCAACTGCGCGGCCTCGGCGGCGAAGCGGCCCTGCGGGCTGGTGACCTGCAACGCGCGGTGCCGGAAATCGTGGTTGAGGCGGTTGGCTAGACGGTGAATAACATGACCTTCGGGCATACTGATCCAGTCTAGTCGGCGGCGCGCGCGTGGCCCTCGGCGGCAGTGAGTGACGGAAATCATAATACCTATGACATCTTAGGAACCTGTGTATTGCGGTTGCCGTCTTCCCTGCGCACAGCGTTAACATCAGGAAACTCCAAGGTAGACGAGGCAATTGTGGACGAGACAACGATTAAGCAGATTCATAACTTTGGTGCTATCTGCGGTAGGGTGACCACCACTCGACGCCGTCCGAGAGGGTTGACGTCGGGTACGGGCGTGACGGTTGTTGGGTAAGAGCGGCAACCGTCGGAAACGCCTATTCCTGGAGAGAGGCGAACGGCGCCGCTAACCCATATTCCTTTCCGTGGGTGGCGGCGCCGTTTGACATATCCCGGCCTCCCCCGCGCTTATCTCTTCTCGGGGCCCAGATCACTGCCAACGTAGAGGAAATGACAAATTTTTCGGGCCTCGTTATAGGCTGACTAGGATTTCTATGACTTTTAGGTCGGGGTTGCGTAGACTGTAGCGGCGTACATAAATCGATAAGACGGCAGTAACGCCGCCCATGCTGATGGAGCAAGAAGGGCCATTTATGACGCACGCACTTGGATTTGACCGCGAAAAATACATCCAACTCCAGTCCGAACACATCAGCGCCCGGCGGCGTGACATCGGGGGAAAGCTTTACCTGGAGATGGGCGGCAAGCTTTTTGATGACATGCACGCCTCCCGCGTGCTGCCCGGATTCACCCCGGACAACAAGATTGCCATGCTGGAGCATATCCGGGACGAGGTGGAGATCCTCGTCTGCATCAACGCCAAGGACATCGCCCGACAGAAGGTGCGCGCGGATCTGGGCATCCTCTACGAAGACGACCTGCTGCGCCTGGTCGACGTCTTCCGCGAACGCGGCTTCCTGGTTAACAACGTGGTCATGACCCAGCTGGAGGACGGCAACGGCCCGGCTGAAGCCTTCATCGACAAGCTGGAGCGCCTGGGTCTCAAGGTCGCCCGGCACCGCATTATCCCTGGCTACCCGACCGACACGGATCTGATCGTCTCCGAGGAGGGGCTCGGCCGCAACGAATTCGCCGAGACCACCCGGGACCTCGTCGTGGTTACCGCGCCGGGGCCGGGCTCCGGCAAGCTGGCCACTGCGCTGAGCCAGATTTACCACGAGCACCAGCGCGGCGTGCAGGCCGGTTACGCCAAGTTCGAGACCTTCCCCATCTGGAACCTGCCCCTCGAGCACCCGGTCAACCTGGCCTACGAGGCCGCGACCGTGGACCTGAACGACTCGAATATCATCGACCACTTCCACCTGTCGGCCTACGGGGAATCCACGGTGAATTACAACCGCGACGTGGAGGCCTTCCCGCTGCTCAAGTCGCTGCTGGAGCGCCTGACCGGCCAGACCCCCTACCAGTCCCCCACGGATATGGGTGTCAACATGGCCGGCCTGTGCATTACTGACGACGCCGTCTGCCGCGCCGCCTCCCAGCAGGAGATCATCCGCCGCTACTTCAAGGCGCTAGTCGAAGAAGCCCGCGAGGGCCTGGATTCCACCCAGTCCGACCGCGCCGCGGTCATCATGGCCAAGGCCGGCATCCGCGCTGAGGATCGCCCGGTCGTCGAGCCGGCGCGCCAGCGCGCCCAGGAGACCGGGGATCCGGCCTCCGCACTGGAGCTGGCCGACGGCACTATCATCACCGGCCGTACCTCCGCGCTGCTGGGTTGCTCGGCGGCCATGCTGCTCAACGCACTCAAGCACCTGGCCGGCATCGACGACGAGATCCACCTGCTCTCCCCCGAGGCCATCGAGCCGATCCAAACGCTCAAGACCAAGCACCTGGGCTCCCGCAACCCGCGCCTGCACACCGACGAGGTGCTCATCGCCCTGTCGACGTCCGCGGCGAAGGACGAGAACGCCCGCCGCGCCCTCGAGCACATCAAGGAATTGACCGGCTGCGACGTCCACACCACCACCATCCTGGGCTCGGTAGACGAGGGGATTTTCCGTAACCTGGGCGTGCTGGTGACCTCGGACCCGGTCTTTGCCCGCAAGAAGGGCTTGTACCACAAGCGCTAAACCGCAGGTCAACAATTCGGAATTTGCCGGTGCCCCGCCTAAGATTTTAAGGCGTGAGCATCGGCAAAATTCTCCTGTACTACTGCTTTACCCCGCTCAAGGACCCGCAGGCCATCATGCTGTGGCAGCGGGACCTGTGTGAATCTTTGGGGCTCAAGGGCCGGATCCTGGTCTCCGAGCACGGGATCAACGGCACCGTGGGCGGGGACATGGACGCCTGTAAGCGCTACGTGCGCAAGACCCGCGACTACCCCGGCTTCAAGAAGATGGCCTTCAAGTGGTCGGAGGGCTCCGCGGACGACTTCCCGCGGTTGTCGGTGAAGGTACGCGACGAGATCGTGGCCTTCGGCGCGCCCCAGGAACTGCAGGTCGACGAGGACGGCGTCGTCGGCGGCGGCGTCCACCTGCGCCCCGAGCAGGTCAACGAGCTGGTCGCCGAGCGCGGCGACGACGTCGTCTTCTTCGACGGCCGCAACGCCATGGAGGCCGAGATCGGCAAGTTCAAGGGCGCAGTCGTGCCGGATGTAAATACCACGCACGACTTCATCAAGGAGCTGGAGTCCGGCAAATACGACTGGATGAAGGACCGGCCCGTCGTGTCCTACTGCACCGGCGGGATTCGCTGCGAGGTCCTCTCCGCCCTGATGAAAAACCGCGGTTTCAACGAGGTCTACCAAATCGACGGCGGGATCGTGCGCTACGGGGAGAAATACGGAAACGACGGGCTGTGGGAAGGCTCGATGTACGTCTTCGACAAGCGCATGCACCACGAATTCGGCATCGGCACCGAGGACCCCGGCTTCATCCAGCTGGGCCACTGCGTGCACTGCGGCGCCGGGACGAACACCTTCCATAACTGCATCAATGAGGATACCTGCCGGCGTCAGGTCCTCATCTGCGACGACTGCGCCCAGCACACCGAGACCCAGCACTGCGGCCGGCCCGACTGCGCGGCGGTAGCCGCCGAGGCCGCCGGGAAAAAGGGCAACTAGGGCGAATACCCCGGGGCATGGTTCGGGGGAGGGCGAGGCAAATCCAGTCGGGGAGAGGTGCCCGCTTTTACCCCCGCTGCGTTGGGCTCGGGGGTACAAATCGCCGCCCCTGGTGGATAAGGCCGGGGGAGTTATCCACAGGTAGCTGTAGAATTCCCTCTCACCTTTGCTTTCGTCGTCGAAGTATCCACCGGGCGCTGTGGATAACTCTCTAATTTTCTGACCAGCGGTTTTAATAATTGCAGGTCAGACGGTTTTTAAAGGTGTGAATACTTTAAAGAAAAACGTGAATAACTTTCCTACCTGCGGCGACGGGGCGTCACTTTGAACCTGTATATTTTTCGTAACAGTCGTCCCCGGGTAGAAGTTATCCACAGCTGGAGCCGAGTTATCCACAGTTACTCACAGGCCCGTAGTCCGCGTTCGGGTTCGCGGTCCGACCAGGCGCCAGATCGCGGGGATCTGCGCGATAGGTGCCGGGGATGACCGTGTGGGCATGCAAAAAGGCCCCGGGGCGAAATCCCACCTCACATAGGATTTCGGCCCCAGGGCCTTCAAGCTGCTGTTGTCTTTGGGTCTATGGTTTGACCGTCGAGCGCCTAATTAGGCAGCTACGACCGAGAAGTTCACCTTGCCGAGAACGTCAGCGTGCAGCTGGAGCTCGACCTGGTAGTTGCCGGTCTTCTTGACCAGGCCCTTGGGCATCTTGACGATGCGCTTGTCCAGGTTCGGGCCGCCAGCCTTCTTCACGGCGTTGACGATGTCCTCAGCGTTCACGGAGCCGAAGAGCTTGCCCTTCTCGGAGGTCTTAACCTCGACCGTGACGTCGTTGAGCTGCTCAAGCTGATCGCGGACCTCGCGAGCGTGGTCCAGGTCGCGGATTGCGCGAGCTTCCTGGGCACGCTTGATGCCCTCGATCTGCTTTTCTGCGCCGCGGGTGGCAACGATGGCCAGGCCGCGCGGCAGCAGGTAGTTACGTCCGTAGCCGTTCTTAACCTCAACAATTTCGCCGGGGGCGCCGAGGTTCTCAACGGCAGCGGTGAGGATCAGCTTCATGATCCCTGCCTTTCAATTGAGTCGTTTATTCGATGATTACTGCGCACTTAGTTAGAACGGGGGTTCATCATCAGCGCCGGAGAAGCCTCCGGCCTGCGGTGCAGAATTCCACGGATCGTTGTCCTGCGCGGACTGCTGGTTGCCGCCAAAGCCACCCTGGCTGAAACCGCCCTGGTTGCCCTGGTTACCGCCGAAGCCGCCCTGGTTTCCGCCCTGATTGGAGCCGAAGTTGTTGGAACCCGAGTTGTTTCCGCCCTGGTTGTTGCCAAAGTTGCCGCTGCCGCCCTCACGCGGGTTGCGGTGAACCTGGGCCTTGGCGTACTTCAACGAGGGGCCAACCTCATCAACGTCAATCTCGAAAACGGTGCGGTTGTCACCGTCTCGGGTCTGGAAACTGCGGGCCTTCAGGCGGCCGTTGACAATAACGCGCATGCCCTTGGTCAGGGTCTCTGCGACGTTTTCAGCCATGTTGCGCCAGGCGTTGCAGGTCAAGAACATAGCTTCGCCGTCTTCCCACTGCTGTTGCTGCGCATTGAAGTAACGCGGGGTAGAGGCCACCCGGAAATTAGCTACGGGTGCGCCAGACGGGGTGAAACGCAATTCCGGATCGGCGACGATATTGCCTACTACGGTGATTGGGGTATCTCCCTGTGCCATGTTCTTAAACTCCTTTTCGTGGAAACTGTAGTTTTTACAAACCCCAGTATCCGCTATTTAGCGTCGGTGCGCAGAACCTTGGTACGCAGAATGGCGTCGTTCAGGTTCAAACGGCGATCGAGCTCGAGCACCGAGTGGGACTCGCACTCCAGGTTGACGACGGCGTAGATGCCCTCTTCCTTCTTGTTGATGGGGTAGGCCAAGCGACGCTTGGTCCAGACATCGACGTTTTCAACCTTGCCGCCGTCCTTGCGGACGGAGTCGAGGAACTTGTCTAGGGACGGGGTTACGGTGCGCTCATCCTGGCTAGGATCCAGAATGATCATTACTTCGTAGTGACGCACGGACCTCATCACCTCCTATGGTCTAGTAAATGGTTTTCGGCCACATCACCTTTGCGGATGTGGCAGGAGGGTACGTTGCGTCAAGCAACCCCACCACAGTACCGCACTCGGGGCCCAAAACTGAAATCTAGCCGCCCTGGGTAGCGGCGAAAAACACGGCGCTGCCCGCGGGCACGAGCGTCAGGAAAACCAGGGCCAAAAGGCCCAGGACGATTGGCGCGGTGCGCTGGCCCTTTTGCTGGTAGAGGTAGTAGGCCGTGCCCACACAGGCAAAGCCAATGACGATAGAGATAATGCCAATGATGGTGATGAGCATGATTAGTGCAACGGTTGTAGGGGATCGGAATATGGACGGTCGGGGTGGACGCTGCGCACGGCGTCGTGGGCGCTGCCGCGAAGCTGCCGCAGCACCAGCACGACCATGGCGATGATGAGGCCGTCGCGCACCAGGATGGCGGTATCCAGCAGCTCGTGCGGGATGCCGCCGTTTTCGGCGCCCAGCATGTGCCACATCAACAGCGGCCAGACCGCGAACTCGGCGCAGGGCCACGCGGTAATCAGCCGCCATCGCGGCACGGCCAGCACCGCCGGGATAAGCAGCCACAGCGAGTACTGCGGCGACCAGACCTTGTTGACCAACAAGAACGCGGCCACGATGAGGAAGATGAGCTCGCCCACCCGCGGGGTGCGGGCGGCCTTAAGGCCGACGACGAGGATGGCCAGACACAGGGCGGCAAAGAGCCCGAAGGAGATGACGTTGAGAACGCCGGGGGAGACGTTAAACGGTGTGTTGCGGGCCAACACGGCGTAGACGGTGGTCCACTCCCAGGACCGCTCCGAGTTGAGCCGGAAGAATTCTCCCCACGCCGCCGGATAGGCCAGCGCCACCGGCAGGTTGACCGCCAGCCACGTCAGCGTGGTGGTCCCCAGCATCTGGCTGAACGGCCGCCACGACTTCGTGCGGATGGCCAGCACGAGGTAGGCGCCCAGGATATAAAGCGGCCAGAGCTTGACCGCGGTGCCAATGCCAACCCAGAACCCCGCCCAGCCCGGCCGGGAGCGCTGGAAAGCGGAAACGGCGGCGACCATGCAGAAGATGGAAGGGATGTCCCAGTTCGTGAAGGCGTGGACGATAACCAGGGGGCTGGCCGCGATGAGCAGCGTGTCCCAGAAGCGATTGCCCACCAGGCGCATCACGAGGGTGATGGTCGCGACCCAGAGGACGGACATCGCCAGCGCCGTGAGCGCGAAGTACCAGCCGGCGGCCGGGATGCCCGCCCAGACCACCAGGGGGTGGGTCGCGCGCGACACGGCCGCGATCGCGCCTTGGAAGAGCCCGGCCAGCACCGGGTATTCCATGTAGCGGGTGACGCCGTCCTCGACCCAGGAGAAGGCGTAAGGGAAGCCGCCCTGGTCGAGGCCGCGCCCGGCAAAGAGCGGCACGATGTCGTTGTAGCAGGCGGAGGTGTAGTGCCGGTTGCCGGACCAGTCGAGCTGGACCGCGCCGTGCTCGTCCCGGATGCCGCCCGCGCAGTTGGCCTTGGCCAGAAAACCGAGGGCGAGGAAAACCCACGCGACCGCGATGACCGCCCGGGCCGGGGTCATCCAGTGCGGGCGGGGGCGGGCAAAGCGCCCGGCCGGCCCACCCAAGAAGTCGACGATGCCGCGGGCCATGGGCTCCGCGCTCAGCGGCACCCAATTGCGCGGGGCGGTGTCGTGCATATGCGTGTGTACTCCTCCGCCTCGGCGCCTAGCCCAGGATGTCGGCTAAGCCGCCCTGGGGATCTTCGAGGAAGTCCTCGAGCGAGGGGTTGCCCCCGCCGCCACCGCCGCCGTTTCCGCCGCCATTGCCGCCGCCGTTACCGCCGGACGGGGCGTTGCCGCCGCCGTTACCGGAGTTGTCGTTCGGGTTACGGCTCGGCTCGGCCGGGGCCGGCTGCGTGGGCTGTTCGCCCTCGCCCTCGGCCGGGGCTTCTTCGACGCCCTCCGAGTCGCTCGGGGTGTAGGTGTCCTCCGTCGGCGCGTAGTAGGTCGCGCCGCCGCCGGCCCCGCCGGTGCCGTAGCGCACGGGAGCCGCCTGCGGGAAGGTCTCGTAGTCGGCCTCGGCCAGCGAGGTGTCCAGGATGGACTTCCAGATCTGGGTCGGGGCGCCGGCGCCGTACATGTTGCCGCCGTAGGCGTTGAAGATGGCGTCGGTGTTTTCCGCGGTACCGACCCATACGGCGGTGGCCAGCTGCGGGGTCGCGCCGACCATCCAGGTGTCCTTGTTGTAGCCGGTGTCGCCCAGCTGGGCGGTACCGGTCTTGGAGGCGGACTCGCGGCCGCCCGCCAGGGCGCCGTTCGACCAGGCGGCCACGGGGCGCATGGCGTCGATGACGTTGTTGGCTACCTGCTGGCCGACGCGGCGCTCACCCTTATCCGTCGGGTGCTCGTAGAGGACCTCGCCGTTGATGGTCTCGACCTTCTCGACGAAGTGCGGGTTGTGCCAGACGCCCTGGTTGGCCAGGGTGGCCATGGCGATGGCCATGTCCATCGGGCGGGACTGGTACTGGCCCAGAACGATGCCCTCGTAGGGCTGCTTGCCGTTCTCGGTCAGGGTCTTTTCAATCCCCGGCAGGGAGCGGGCCACGCCCAGGGCGTGGGCCATGTCCGCGGTGTCCTGCGTGGTGTTCTTCAGGTCCTCCTGCAGGCGGATGAAGGAGGTGTTGTAGGACTTCTTCGTCGCCTCGCGCAGGGAGCACACGCCACAGCCGCTGCCGTTGACGTTGTTGACCACCTGCGAACCGGGCAGCTGGTACGGGGCGGAGGAGTAGTTGGTATCCAGCGAGATGCCCTGCTGGAGGCCGGCCGCCAGGGCCATGATCTTGAACGTCGAGCCGGTCTGCAGGGGAGCGTTGGCGTAGTCCCAGCCGTGCTCCTCGTGGCCGCCGAAGTAGCCGCGGATAGCGCCGGTGGACGGTTCAATGGTCACGGCCGCCGCGCGGGCGTCTTCCTGCAGCGGAGCCAGGTTGGTATCCACGGCGTCGATGCCGGCGTTCTGGACGTTCATGTCGATGGTTGTGGTGATCCGCAGGCCCCGGGTGTTGACGTCTTCCTCGGTGATGCCGACCTCGCCCAGCTCCCGGATGACCTGGTTCTTGATGTGGCCGTTGGCGCCGGGGGCCTCCGTGTAGGCGGAGTACTCGCCCTGCTCGCGGGTCTGCGGCATCTGCATGCCGGCGCGCTCCGCGGCGTCGAGCTCGCCCATGTCGACCAGGCCGTCCATGACGTAGTTCCAGCGGGCCTCGGCCGCGTTCTCATCCACCGCCGGGTCCAGGGCGCTGGGGGCCTGGATGACGCCGGCCAGCAGGGCGGACTCTTCGACCGTCAGGTCCTCGACGTTCTTGTCGAAGTAGGCGTTGGAGGCGGCCTGGATGCCGTAGGCGTTCCGGCCGAAGTAGACGGTGTTGAGGTAGGCGTTGAGGATGTCTTCCTTGGACCACTCGTTGGTCATCTTGATCGAGTAGATGAGCTCGCGCGCCTTGCGCACGTAGGAGCGCTCGTCACCGACCAGGGTGTTTTTCACGTACTGCTGCGTGATGGTGGAACCGCCGCCGGCGGAAGAGTTGCCGGTGATTTCACCCAGCACGGCGCGGGCGAAACCGCTCAGGGAGAAGCCGGAGTTGGTCCAGAACTCGCGGTCCTCGGCTGCCAGGGCAGCGTTTTCCGTGTGATCCGGGATCTCGTCGAGCTTGACCTGGCTACGGTTGCCCTCCGGGGGCACGATGCGCGCCAGCTGCGTCGACGAGTCGTTGGCGTAGATGTAGGAGATCTGGTTGTTAGTCAGCTCCTCCGGCTCCGGGACGTCGTATTGCGCGTAGGCGTACGCGAAAATCGCCAGGGGAAGGAAGACGATTACGCCGACGACCGCGAGGACGATCCACGGCCAACGGCGCTTGTTTTTCGCCTGGCCAGCGGAGGCTGGTTTAGCCGCGCCCTGGTTATCGCGGGTGCGGGATCCACTATTGTCAGTCACTGCGACCTTAGCCCTTACTTAACTTGTAAACCTAGACTTCAATATTCGCAGCTTACCGGCTAGGTGGGCCCGCAGAAAACTAACACGCACAACTCACAGCTTCGGTCAATCTGTGCGGTGGCGGGCCTCCGCCGTTTCTAGCAGGTAATTCCAGCGGCAGGACGGGCATACCTCCACGGTGTGCACGGTGAATTCCAAGCCTTCGGCCGCGAAGTCGGCGATCTCGCTCAGCCGGCGCGCGCTGCCCGCCCGGCGCCCCAAGCTATCCCCGTAGACCCACCGGGTCAGCCGCATGCTCTCCGCCCCGCAGACCGGGCACGCCTTGGGCAGGTCGACCCCGTGGTGCTGGGCGGCCGCCCGCAGGAGGAAATCGGCGTCGCAGACCTCCTCGCGCAGGATCCGGCCCGCCCGGAGATCGCGGATGCACTGGGCGCGCTCCCACTGGTGGGAGACCGCCTGGGTGAACACGAGTCCGCTCATCAACTGTCCCTTCCTGTCTCAAAGCCCCGGCGTTTGCTCGGAGGTTAAGGTTCCGGCCGCCGGTGGCGCCCCAATCTAGTGGGTTTTGTGCCATCTTGATCGATCCACTTGCTGTCCCGCCCACACCCGTGCCGGGCCGCGGCCTAGGCTCAGCGATGTGAACCGGCGGCGTCCGTGCCGCTTTTAGGTATCAGCCACATATTCAGCCGAACCAAGGAGTTAGACCCGACCGTGTCTGGAAAAGTCAAAGTCGCCATCGTGGGCGTCGGCAACTGCGCCACCTCCCTCATCCAAGGCGTGGAGTACTACCGTAACGCCGCCGAGGACGAGAAAATTCCGGGCCTCATGCACGCGCGGCTCGGCGACTACCATGTCGGCGACATCGAATTCGTCGCTGCCTTCGACGTGGATGCCGCCAAGGTGGGCGCGGATCTGGCCGCCGCCACCCGCGCCTCCCGCAACTGCACCATCACCATCGCCGAGGTCCCGGACCTGGGGGTTAGCGTGCAGCGCGGCCCCACCCTGGACGGGCTGGGCACGCACTACCTGGACAGCATCGAGGAATCCGCCGAGCCGGCCGTCGACGTCGCCCAGGCCCTGCGTGAGGCCGGCGCGGAGGTGCTGGTCAGCTACCTGCCCGTGGGCTCGGAGGAGGCCGACAAGTTCTACGCCCAGGCGGCTATCGATGCCGGCTGTGCCTTCGTCAACGCCCTGCCCGTGTTCATCGCCTCCGACCCGGAGTGGGCTAAGAAGTTCACCGACGCGGGCGTGCCCATCGTCGGCGACGACATCAAGTCGCAGGTGGGCGCCACCATCACCCACCGCGTCATGGCCAAGCTCTTCGAGGACCGCGGCGTGCGCCTGGATCGCACCATGCAGCTCAACGTCGGCGGCAACATGGACTTCAAGAACATGCTGGACCGCAACCGCCTGGAGTCCAAGAAGATCTCCAAGACGCAGGCGGTGACCTCCAACCTGCAGTCCGGGCCGCTGGCCGGCAAGAAGGAGGACCGCAACGTCCACATCGGCCCCTCGGACTACGTGGAGTGGCTGGACGACCGCAAGTGGGCCTACGTCCGCCTGGAGGGCTCCGCCTTCGGCGAGGTCCCGCTCAACCTGGAATACAAGCTGGAGGTCTGGGACTCGCCCAACTCCGCCGGCATCATCATCGACGCCGTGCGCGCGGCCAAGATTGCCCTCGACCGCGGGCTGGGCGGGCCGATCCTGCCGGCCAGCTCCTACCTGATGAAGTCCCCGCCGCAGCAGCTGCCGGACGATATCGCGCGGGCCCAGCTGGAGGAGTTCATCCGCGGCGGGCAGTCCTAGCCGGGCAAGCGGGCCTCCGGCGGGAGCGGGAAGGTGTTAACGTTTGCTGCACAAAACCGCTAAACTTAGGTTTCATGAATGAATCTAGCCCCGCAGAAAGGCCCCAAGAGTCCCCGTCCAGCGCGGAGGAGGCTTTCGCTGTCGCTGCGAAGATTCAACCGGCTCTGAACAAGCTGATGGTGATTTTCCAGCGCACGACCGAAGGATCGAGCCTGACCACCTCGCAGGTCTCCATCATGAACCAGCTCAAGGAGCGGGGTCCGTCCCGCGTCAGCCAGATCGCGCAGGCGGAGCTCATCCGCATGCCCACTGCCTCGAACGCGCTGTACCAGCTGGAGCGGCGCGGGCTGGTCAAGCGCATGCGCGACGAGAACGACCGCCGCGGCGTCCTGGTCGCGCTCACCCCGGAAGGAGACCGGGAGCTCGAGGAGGTCTCGAGCCAGCGCGCGCACGCTCTGGCGGAGATTCTGCGCTGGCTGGACAAGGACGGCCTCCAGACTGCCGAGGAGGTCGGCGACCTGATTAACCAGCTGGCGGAGATCTACCGGCCCAGCCGGGATTAGGTAATAGGGGAGCGACATTTATAAAATGGTCAGACAGCAAGCCCCCGTAATGAATTAGGTTCATGCCCACAGACAACCTCCCTGACGATCTCGCCGAAGTAGCAGAATTGCCGCAGACCATGCGCATTTTGGTCTCGTGGACCCCGAGCTACTCCGGCACTGAGGCGATCGATTTTGCCGCCTGGTTGTCGCGGACCATGCCCGTCAAGGTGCGGGTTTTGTCTACCCTTTTGCAGCCCTGGGCGGCCACGCCTTTGTTCAAGCTGGGCAAGAAATACAAGAAATACTTCCGCAAGGAAGCCGAGGCCTGCCGCGCCGAGGTGGAAAAGGCGCTGTCCGCCGCGGGGCTGGATGAATCTTGCTGGGACGACGAGGTCTCGCTGTTGTCGAACGGCTCGTCCAAGCCGCAGCTCATCACAGAGGCGGCGAACGACTTCGCGGCGGACATGATTTTCTTAGGGCCCAACCAAGCCGCGCCGAAGGGCCGTTTCATGGCCGGATCCACCGCCGATACCCTCCTGCATTATTCGCCCGTGCCGGTCGGGCTGGCGCCGAAGCAGGTTAAGCTGTCCAAGCACGGGGTGACCCGCGTGAACTTCGCCTTCACCGAGGAAGACGGGCAGAAGGACGACCCGGCGCTCGGCCGCGCGGCGGAGATGGCCCACACGTGGGGAGTGCCGCTGCGCATCGTGGCCTTTTCCCCGTCCGGCATCATCCACGCCCCCTTCGATAACCACCGCGATGTCGCAGACGAGCTGACCAACCAGTGGCGCGAGCAATCCCTGGCGCTGCTGGACGTCGCCCGCGACTGGGTGATGGAACGGTACCCGGAGCTGGACGTGCGCACCGACATCGGCATCGGCAGCGGCTGGCGCGGCGCGGTCGACGCCCTGAAGTGGAAAAAGGGCGATTTCATGGTGATGGGCTCCAACCCGATGGGCCCCATCGCCCGGGTCTTCATCGGCTCGACCGCCACGGAACTACTGCCGCACATGCGCGTGCCGGTCTTGGTCTATCCGGCGGGTAACTAAGCGGCTAGCGGCTGGGCTAGACTAGGCCCCACTATGTCCTATAATTCGCGGTCCCATAATTCGCGCGGCTTCGAGCACCCAGAAAACGATTTGTCAACGGATGCTGATTTCAGCAACGTGCCTCGGCCGGAGCCGCACAGCTTCGACGAGCTCGCGGACGAGCCGGACCCGGCTGTCATCGCCCAGAAGAACGAGCAGTCCAGCCGGCAGGCCCTGTGGTACGTCGGCTCGGTGCTGGTGGCCTCGTTCGCAGTCGCTTTCGTCCTCGGCATCATCATGCGGCTTATCGGCGGCCCGCTGTGCGAGGCCGGGGAGGCCGCCTGGCTGTGCAGCCCTGGCCAACAGATCTTCTGGGGCTTTGCTGTGCTCGTGGTGCCGGTCTTCGGCATGTTGGGTTGCGGCGTCATCATGGTGCGCAAGTACCGCGGCTATATCCGCTGGCGGCCGTGGATGGGGGTTATGTGGGTGCTCATCCCCAACTGTATGATCTGGATCTTTACCGGCCTCCAGTACGTCATCGTGGCGACCATGTAGGCGCCGGCCAAGGGCGTCCCGCGAGGGATTCCAGGACAATGGCAAAAGAGCAGGAAGAGGCCCGGAAGGGGCAGTGCCTGAGCCAGTGTCTGCGGTGGCGGTTAAACTGAGTTGACCGCGCTGACAGAGATGACTGAGATTACCGACACTAAAGAGATTACCGAGACTACTGCGGACATTATTTTCTGAAGGGGAGCGAGACGACAATGGCGGCTGAGGCGAACGCGAGTTTCGACAGCTTTGACGACGGGTACATCCCGCCGGAACCGCCGGACGAAGGCGGCTACCGCAGCTATTCCCGTCCGGCCAAGCGTGGCGGCCGGGAGGATTTCAACCAGCTAGCGGAGTACCGGCACCCGCCGGCCAACAAGGACGCCGAGCAGGGCGTTCTGGGCTCCATGCTGCTCAACCCCAGCACGCTCATCGAGGTCATCGAGGAGCTGGACCCGGAGGACTTCTACTACCCGGCGCACAGCATCATCTACCACGCCATGCTGGACCTGTACTCGGAGAACAAGCGGATCGACCCGGTTATCTTGGCCTCCCGGCTGGACCGCTCCCACGATCTGGACCGCGTCGGCGGCGCGCCGTACCTGCACACGCTGCTGTCGAGCGTGCCGACGGCCGCGAACGCGCGTTACTATGCCGAGATCGTGGCGGAGAAGGCGGTGTTGCGCCGCCTGGTGGACGCCGGCACCCGCGTGGTGGAGCTCGGCTTCGAGGGCACGGAAGACCAGGAGCTGGAGGGGCTGCTGGACAGCGCCCAGCAGCAGGTCTTCGCGGTCGCGCAGAAGAAGACCGCGGAGGACTACCACGTCCTGGGCGATCTGATTACGCCCACCATCGATGAGCTCACGGAGCTGCAAAACGGCGGTCAGGAAACCGGCGTGCCGACCGGCTTCTACGACCTGGACAAGCTCACCCACGGCCTGCGCGCCGGGCAGATGATCATCATCGCGGCCCGCCCGGGTGTCGGTAAGTCGACGCTGGCCATGGACTTCATGCGCTCGGCCTCCCTGGCCCACGGCCGCACCTCGGTCATCTTCTCCTTGGAGATGTCCGCGTCCGAGATCGTCATGCGCTTGCTCTCCGCCGAGTCCGAGGTCAAACTATCGGATATGCGCGGCGGCAACGTCAGCGGCGATGACTGGACCAAGATCAATGACACCCTGAACCGCATCCAGGACGCGCCGCTGTTTATCGATGACTCGCCGAACCTGACGATGATGGAAATCCGCACCAAGGCCCGCCGCCTCAAGCAGCAGCACGGCCTCGACCTCATCGTGCTGGACTACCTGCAGCTGATGTCCTCGGGCAAGAAGGTCGAGTCCCGCCAGCAAGAGGTCAGTGAGTTCTCCCGCTCCCTGAAGCTTCTGGCCAAGGAGCTGGAAGTGCCCGTCATCGCCATCTCCCAGCTGAACCGTGGCCCGGAGGCCCGTACCGACAAGCGCCCGCAGCTGGCCGACCTGCGTGAGTCCGGCTCTCTGGAGCAGGACGCGGATATGGTTATGCTGCTCTACCGCCCAGACTCCCAGGACCGCGACAACGAGCGCGCCGGCGAGGCCGACATCATCCTGGCCAAGCACCGTGGTGGGCCCATCGGCGACGTCGGCGTCGCCCACCAGCTGCACTACTCCCGGTTCGTCAACATGGGGCACGGATAGGCGCCGGCCAGATCGACCACCTTGTCCGCGTCGCCCAGGCGCGGGCCGAGTACCACGAGCACGAGGAAAACCGCGGTCAGGACGAAGGAGAGACCCCGCCAGACGGGGTAGGCCCGGCGGCCGCAGGCGCGCGCAATCAGCGCGCCGATGAGCGCCCCCAGGGTGTTAAACAACAAATCATCGACGTCGGTCCGCCCCAGTGCGCCCAGGTACTGGACCACCTCGACGGCCAGGCTCACCGCGAAGCCCCACGCGGTCACCCGGCTAACGCTGGGCACCAGGATGAAGGCCAGCACCCCGAAGGGGACGAAGAACGCCGTGTTGCCGGCGTACTCAAAGAGCGGGGCAAACCAGGTAGAGCCGGCGAATTCGTCGAAGGGGACCAGGTGCAGCTCCCGGACCCGCTGGCGCGCCGGGTCCCACAGGTAGCCGATCTGGTAGAAGGGCTTCAGGGTGGTGATGGCCACCATCACGGCGAGGTAGCACAGGAGCGATAACCAAGTACGCATGGGCATTATTAAAGCACGCCGGGCGCGGGGTGAGCCCTAATCGGCGAGCTCCTTGTTCGCCTGCTCCGGCAGGGCCCAGGCCGCCGCGGCGGCGATGGCGAAGGAGACCGCGAAAAGGACAAAGAGCCACGGGGTGCCGGCCGCGGCCACGATCGGCGGCACGATGAGCGGGGCGGCGATGGAGGCCAGCCGGCCGAAGCCGGCGGCCGCACCCGTGCCTCGGCCGCGCAGGCGGGTGGGGTAGAGCTCTGGGCCGATGGCGTAGAGAGCGCCCCAGGCGCCCAGGTTGAAAAACGACAGCAGGCAGCCGGCGACGATGATGAGCGCGTCGGTGCTAGCCCAGCCGTAGAGACCGGCGGCCAGCGCGGATCCCACCAGGAAGACGGTGAGGGTGGCCCGCCGCCCCCAGACCTCAATGAGCCAGGCGGCCGCGGCGTAACCGGGCAACTGCGCCAGGGTGATAATCAGCGTGAAGCTGAAGGACTTCACCAGGCCGAAACCGTCCGCGACCAGCAGGGAGGGGATCCAGATGAACGCGCCGTAGTAGGACAGGTTGACGCAGAACCACACGGTCCAGAAGGCCGCGGTGCGGCGGCGCAGGCGCGGCGAGAACAGGGATTCCTTCTCATCCTCCGGGGCGGTTTCCACCGCGGCCGGCGGCTCGGTCTCTACGGTGGCGCCGGATTTTTCGGCGGAGTCTTCGAAGGAGCGGACGATCTTCTCGGCCTCCGAGTGGCGGCCGCGATCCTCCAGGAAGCGCACGGACTCCGGGAGTCCCAGGCGCACGTAGGCGGCGTAGGCGGCGGGCACCATGCCGATGAGGAGCGCCCAGCGCCAGCCCGAGTCGGAGGCGCCGACGACGAAGGTGCCGATGACGGCGGCGGCGATCCACCCCAGCGCCCAGAAGGCCTCCAGGATCACCACCAGCCGGCCGCGGATGCGGCGCGGGGAGAACTCCGAGACGAGTGTGGAGGCCACGGGCAGCTCGGCGCCCAGCCCCAGGCCGACGATGAAGCGCAGGACGATGAGCACCGCCAGGCCCGTCGCCATCGCGGAAGCGCCGGTGGCGAGGCCGTAAACGAGCAGAGTGGCGGCGAAGACCTGGCGGCGGCCCAGCTTGTCGGCGAGTAGCCCGCCGACGGAAGCGCCGATGGCCATGCCGATGAAGCCGGCCGAGGCCAGCCACGAGGTCTGGGTGCTGCTCAGGTCCCAGTGCAGGGCGAGTGCGGCCATGATGAAGGAAATCAGCCCGACGTCCATCGCGTCGAGCGCCCAGCCGAGCCCAGAGCCAAAGATGAGCCGCCGGTGTTTAGGGGTCACCGGCAGGCGGTCCAGGCGTTGGTTGCGGGTCAGGGAAGTAGGAGTGATAGGGGTCATGGAAACCTAACTGTAGGACGTGCCCCCGCCCAAGGCCAGTGTTTTATGCGGCTGCCCAGGACTTTTCTTTTCTCCTACCCCCGAATTGTGCTCTGAAAGCCGCGTAGCCGCAGGGAGTTGCTGACCACGAAGACGGAGCTTAGCGCCATGGCCAGCCCGGCGAAGAGCGGGTTGAGCAGACCGAAGGCGGCCACGGGGATAAGCACCACGTTGTAGGCAAAGGCCCAGAACAGGTTGCCCTTGATCGTGCGCAGCGTGCGGCGGGAGAGGCGGATCGCATCCACCGCGGCGCGCAGGTCGCTGTTCATCAGGGTGATGTCGGAGGCCTCGATGGCCACGTCCGTGCCCGCACCCATGGCCAGGCCCAAGTCGGCCTGCGCCAAGGCGGCGGCGTCGTTGATCCCGTCGCCGACCATCGCCACGTTGTGCCCGCCTTCTTGCAGCCGCCGGATGACCGCGACTTTGTCTTCCGGCATAACACCCGCGGTCACGTCCGCGCTAGCGATGCCGACCTGCTCGGCCACGGCCCGGGCCGCGCCCTCGTTGTCGCCGGTGAGCAGGTGCGGGCGCAGGCCCAGCTTACGGAGTTGGGCGATGGCCTCGGCCGAGGTGTCCTTGACCGTATCGCGCACGTCGATGACCCCGATCGGCTCCTCGTCGCGGGTCACGACCACGGCGGTGCCGCCGGCTTCCTCCGCCCGGGTAAAGGCGCTGGCCAGGCCCTGGGCATCGGAAAGCTGCGCGGCCGGGCGGCCGACGCGGACGGTGCGGCCGTCGACGTGGGCCTGCGCGCCCTGCCCGGCCACGGTGGTGAAGTCGGTGGCGGTCGGGACCGCCGAGTCGCCCTGGGCTTCGGCGCAGATCGCGCGGGCGATGGGGTGCTCGGAGCCGGCCTCCACGGCGGCGGCTAGGCGGAGGACCTCCGCCTGGCTGGCGGTGCCGTCGGCGCTGAAGACCTCGGCCACCCGCATGGCGCCCTCGGTGACGGTGCCGGTCTTGTCCAGCACGATGGTGTCGACCTGCTTGGTCGACTCCAGGATCTCCGGGCCCTTGATGAGCAGCCCCAGCTGGGCGCCGCGCCCGGTGCCCACCAGCATGGCGGTGGGAGTTGCCAGGCCCATGGCGCAGGGGCAGGCGATGATGAGCACGGAGACCGCGGCGACGAATGCCGCTGCCACGCCGCCGAAGAAGAGATGGACCACGAGGGTCAGCGCGGAGATGGCCAGCACCACGGGAACGAAAATCTGCGCGATGCGGTCGACCAGCCGCTGCACCGGGGCCTTGGAGGCCTGGGCGGCGGTGACCAGCTCGGCCATCTGCTGCAGGGTCGTGTCCTTGCCGACGCGCGTGGCCTTGACCTCCAAGCGGCCGGAGGAGTTGATGGTCGCCCCGGTGACCGTGGAGCCCTCGGTGACCTCGACGGGCAGGGACTCGCCGGTGAGCATGGATTCGTCGACGGCGGAATTGCCCGCGATGACCACGCCGTCGGTGGCGATTTTCTCGCCGGGCCGGACGACGAAGACATCGCCCTCGGCGAGCTCCTCGATAGGCACGCGCACCTCCTTACCGTCGCGCAGGACCGTGGCATCCTTGGCCCCCAGGGTCAGCAGCTCGTTGAGGGCCGCGGAGGATTGGCCCTTGGCGCGGGTCTCGAACCAGCGGCCCAGCAGCAGGAAGGTGATGACCATGCCCACCGACTCGAAGTAGATGTGGTCCATTTCGGCGTGGTTGGAGCTAAACGTCATGTGCATGGTCATGCCGGGCATGCCGGCGTTGCCGAAGAACATGACGTAGAGCGACCAGAAATAGGCCGCGGAGGTGCCCAAGGAGATGAGCGTGTCCATGGTGAACGCGCCGTGCTTAAGGTTCGCCCAGGCGGCGGTGTGGAAGGGGGCGCCGCCGACCACGTAGACCACGGTGGCCAGGAGGGCGGCCGCCCACTGCCAGTGCATAAACTGCCAGGCCGGCACCATCGAGACGACCATGATGGGGGCGGAGAGCATCGCCGCCCAAGCGGTGCGGCGGGCCAGCTGCCGGGCCTCGTCGTCGCGGGCCGCGGACAGCGCGTCCGTGGGGGAGTCACCCGCCGCGCCACCGGAACCGTTGTCCCCGGCGCCGGAGAGATCGAAGGCGTCGTAGCCGGCGGCCCGGACGACGTCGATAAGCGATTGCGGCGTGGACAGTTGCGGATCGAAGTCGATCGCCGCGGTCTCGGTGGCGAAGTTGACCTGGGCGTCAACGCCCTCGACCTTGTTGAGCTTGCGCTGCACCCGTGAAGAGCAGGAGGTACAGGTCATCCCCGTGACGCCGAGATCTAGGTGGGCGGTGTCAGCGGAGCGGGCAAGATCGGGGGCGGTCATTTACTTCACCTGGTATCCGGCCTCGGTTACGGCGGCGGCGACCTGCTCGTCGCTGAAGTCCTCGCCCGTGACGGTGAGCGTGCCGGTGGTGTGATCGGCGTTGGCCTCGGTCACGCCGGCGATCTCGCTGACCTCTTCCTGGACGGAGAGTTCGCAGTGCCCGCAGGTCATGCCTTCGACGGTGTAGTTCTTGGTGGCCATGGTGGCTCCTTTCCTCGCGTTGCTTTCTCTCTCATGGTATACCCCCAGGGGGTATAGGGCAAGGGTAGGTTCCCTCCCGATTGGCCCGGGAAAATGCCACACCGGAAGAAACGGAATAAAGGCGAGTCCGGTACCGTTGTGGCCAACGTACCCGTACCGCGAATTTAAGGAGAACGTTACAGATGGCGACCATCGATGTGACCGAAGATAGCTTTGAGAAGACTGTTACCGAGGACGGCATCGTCCTCGTAGACGCCTGGGCCGATTGGTGCGGTCCGTGCAAGCGCTTTGCCCCAATTTACGAGGAGGCTTCGGAAAAGCACACCGATCTCACCTTCGCCAAGCTGGACACCGAGGCCAACCAGGGCCTGGCTGCCGCCCTGCAGATCCAGTCCATCCCGACCCTGATGATCTTCCGCGACTCCATCATGGTCTTTCGCGAGGCGGGCGCCCTGCCGCCGGCCGCCCTGGAGGACCTCATTGAGCAGGTCAAGGGCCTGGACATGGACGAGGTCCGCAAGCAGGTTGCGGAACAGAACGCCCAGGCAGACGCCGAAAACAACTAGGCTTTCCGCAGCTTTCGCCGCACGCTTTCTCGTGAGTAACGCTAAACTCGCGAGAAAGCGATTTTTTATGCTCGATGTACCCGAGGAGTTGACTTAAAAGCTATGGCTAATCCGTTCAGCAAGGGCTGGAAGTACTTGATGAGTTCCTTCGATCAGAAGATCGATGAGAACGCTGATCCCAAGGTCCAGATCCAGCAGGCCGTCGAAGGGGCCAAGAAGCAGCACCAGGAAATCTCCGATCACGCCGCGGAGATCATCGGCAACCGCAACAAGCTGGAAATGCAGCTGAACCGCCTGGTCAAGACCCGGGAGGAGTACCAGAACCAGACCAAGCGCGCGCTGGAGCTGGCGGATAAGGCCACCGCGGAAGGCGATAGCCAGAAGGCCCAGGAGTACAACGACGCCGCTGAGGTCCTGGCCTCCCAGCTGGTCTCCGCAGAAAACGAGCTGGAGAACCTGAAGACCCAGCACGCGGCTGCGGAGCAGGCCGCGGAGCAGGCGCAGCGCCAGCAGAAGGAGTCTTCCGCCCGTCTGAAGGAGCAGCTGGCCCAGGTGGACCAGCTGATGGCTCAGGCGGACCAGGCGGAAATGCAGGAGAAGAACTCCCAGGCGCTCGACTCCATGAACGAGCTGACCCCGGACGGGGATACCCCGACCCTGGACTCGGTGCGGGCCAAGATTGAAAAGCGCTACACCGACGCCCTGGGCGCGCAGGAGCTCTACCAGGACTCCGCCGGGGCCCACATGCAGGAAATCGCCGCGAGCGGCACGGACATGAAGGCGGCCGCCCGCCTGGACGAGATCCGCGCCTCGATGAACAGTGGCAAGCAGGTGGAATCCGGCGCGGATACCACCGCCGAGCTGGAATCCGGCGAGGAGGGCGAGGCCCAGGACGCCGCTGACTCCACCACCTCGGCTGAGTCCGCAGAGTCCACCGACTCCGCGAAGGACTAATCCCTAGCGGAAGCTAGTTATCGCGGCGGACGTTGATGAGGACGCCGCGAATCCCGGAGTGGAAGCCGTCGCGCAGATTGACGCGCTGGCTTTCACTCAACGTGTATTCGTGCAGCGTCTCGCACGCGAACTGCAGCAGCGGGCGGTCGATTTCCGGGGGAAGCCCGCCGCCCGAGAGCAGGTGGGCCTGGTCGCGCTGCTCCGCGTTGGCGGCGTTGTCGAACCACCACGACGCGTACTGCTGGCCCACGTCGAACGGGGTCTGGAAGCCGGCGGAGGTCCACACCTCCTCGGGGAGCGGGACGTAGCGGGAGCGCAGCTTCCGCCGCGGCGCCATCATGGACGGCTTCGGGGCCGGTTTCTTGTTGTCGGGCTTCTTGTTGGCCGGCAGCTGGTCCCCGGGCTTTGGGGCCGGCTTGGGCGCCGGTGCGGCGGCCGACGCCTGGGCCTGGTCCGGCTTGGCGTCCGGCTGCGGCTTGGCTGCGTCGCCGGCGATTTCCTTTTCTACCCGGGAGTCTTCCTCCGGCGGCAGCGGTGCGTCGGCCTGTTCCGGCTCGGCATCCGCGCCCTCGGCGCAAGGATCGCCGGATCCCTCGGCCGAGCTGGTGTCCCGGACGGCGGGAGGCAGCGGCCCCTCGAGGACCTGCAGCTCCATCGCGTCGGCGAAGTCTTCGCGCGGGTCCAGAATGGTGGTCGAGTCGCAGGCGTGGCGCAGGGCGGAGGACATAGAGTCCCAGCCGAAGCCGTAGAGGTGGACGCGCACGCCGTTTTCCGTTGCCTCCTGGACGCCGGGGATCATGTCCGCGTCGCCAGAAACCAACACGAAATCCGTGAACTGGCGGCCATAACCGGCGATGACCATGTCGGCGACCAAGCGGGTGTCAACGGCCTTTTGGGTACGCCGTTCGCCCCACTCGATGAGCTGGCCCGTCCGCAGTTGGACGCCGTCGCAGGTACGCAGCGCGCGCTGGTAGCGGTGGGGGCCGGTGTCCGGGATGCCGTCGTACCAGTTTTGGCGGTGGACGGGGTTGCCAATCTGGTTTTCAATCATGGACCCGAGGGTGGATACCACCTCGGGAAGGTCGATTTCTAGCTGCGCGCGAGCTCCAATTTCCCAGGAGTTGTAAAAGCTAGCCAACAAATACGAGGTGTCGACGAATACAACTGTGCGTTCAAGCATGGCTCCTAAAATCCGTTTCTCTTTGTTCTAACTAAGTTTCGGTACCTCCCAGTCTGCCTCATTCACGTGTGAACGTCGATCTCTTTTTCCAAAACTGCAGGCAGAGAGTTGAAATCTAGAAGTTAACGCCGAAATTTCGCCCGAAGGGTTGTGGAAAACCGGCGCCTGGGTATAGGTTAGTTATGTGAGTAACTAACCGACTAACTAACCAACTACCCTTCACCAACGAAAACACGACAGATCCCGAGGTGGACATGGATAACGCGACCCAACCTTTGTTCCGGCAGATCGCCACATTGGTCGAGGACTCCATCGTGGACGGAACGCTGGCGGAGGGCGCGCAAGCGCCCTCGACCAACGAGCTGGCCGCTTTCCACAACATCAACCCGGCCACCGCCCGCAAGGGCCTGACCGTGCTGGTTGACCTCGGGGTCCTGGAAAAGCACCGCGGGATCGGCATGTTCGTGGCGGACGGAGCAACCGAACTCATTCGCAAGCGGCGCCGCGGGGACTTCGCCGCGGAGTATGTTGCCCCGCTCATCGATGAGGCGGTGCGGCTCGGCTACGAGCGCGAGGGGCTCCTCGACCTCATCGTGCGCGTGGCCGAAAGCCGCGGTCTCTACCACTAGACCCGCAAAACACAAAGGAGTACGACGATGATTACGACCTCCGATTTCGCCTTCGAACCCGGCTTAACCCACGGCTTGGTGGGCCGCAACGGCATTGGCAAGACCACGTTGCTGCGCCGGATAGCAGGCCACCTCCCTGCCGCGGGCGTGCGGGTGGACGGGCAAGAGCCCTTCGATAACCCGGCTGTGCTGGACAAGACCATCCTCATGGGGATTGACACCCCGCTCATCGACGGGTGGAACACGCGCAAACTCATGACCATCGGTAAAGCGCGCTGGCACACCTGGGATGCCCAACGCGCCGAAGAGTTGATTGAACGCTTCGACCTGCCGAGCACGAACTACGCGAGCCTATCGCGCGGCCAGAAGTCGGCCCTCGGCATCGTCTTCGCGGTCGCCTCCGGCTGCGAGAACATGCTTCTCGACGAGCCCTACCTGGGCCTCGATGCGCGCAACCAGGAGGTCTTCTACGAGATCCTGCAGGAAGAGCACGGGCGCACCATCATCGTGGCCACCCACCACCTCGACGACTTGGCGGCCTACCTGGACACCGTCTCCCTGATGGGCGAGAACCCGGTCACGGGCCGGGTCGAGGAGATTTTGGAAGGCGTACTCGAGCTCACCGGCAATCCGGAACAGCTCGACAGGGCCCTGTCGCGCCTGGACGTGCCCGTCCTGGATCGCCACGAAGGAAAGCTCGGTTCCAAGGCGCTTGTCGATGCCCGCCCGAACCTCACCGACGCCGTCTTCGAGCAGGCCCGGGAGCTGGGGCTGCGCGCCAGCGAAGTCACTCTCGCCCGCGCCGTGGCGGCCCTGGCCCAGGTGGGAGGCGAGCACAATGCCTAACCGATTCCGTCTTCTTTGGGCCATAAGTACGAAATGGAACCTCGTCGCATACGGAGTCTTCTTCCTGATGTGGGGAGCGGCCATACTTCCGGATGCGAGTGCCTGGGAATCGGTGCTCATCAGTGCCTTTATCGCGGTGTCGGCGTGGTTTACGGTCCCCGAATTTGCTCCCTTCCAGTTGTTGGGCTTACCTGCCCGCGAGTGGCAGAAGCTGCGCAAAGTCCATGCCAGTTTATTTCTGCTGCCGGCCGCCATCTCCGCGCTAGTCGCCCAGTGGTGGATTGCCCTGCCGACCGTCGCGGTTGTCGCGTTGATTTGGTTCAGGCCGGGCGAACCGGAACGCCAGTCCCTGTCGGAACGTCTACCGGAAACCGACGGACGGACCGACAACGGGATTTTCCCGCCGATGCCGGCGGCGCAGATTGTTTACCGACCCCTGGTTCGCAGCTGGCTAGCGCTTTGGGCGGTAGTAGGCCTGGTGGCGATCATTCTTGGCATCACTAACTACTTCTGGGGCTGGGCGAACCCCGTCGTGGCGGCGTCAGGGGTCGCGGGCGTGCTGGTGCCGTTCGCGATGGATACCGTCCGCCAGTCCTGGCGGGACAACCTCGTCTTCGGTGGCACGCGCCGGGCGTGGGCAAATGCCGCGTGGCTGACCGGCTGGTTGAACGTCGCGTGCGCGTTGTTGTCGGGAGCGCTGGGCTTTCTCTTCGGCTACGGCGATATCTGGCAGGTCGTCTTTGTAGCCTTCTGGATTGCGCCCATTGCCGTTACGCTAGAGCTCATCTCCATAAAAAATTGGTGGGCGTTCGCCGCGGTGCTGGTCATGCTTGCCATAAGCATTAGCGCGTGGGTGAAGTTCCCGGGATGGGGAGTGGCGCTGCTCGGCTTCCCCTTCGCCGCCTACTTCATTTCGTGGGGCCTGTTCCGGGTCTCCGCCGGCGGTGCGAACCTGGGCGGCGGAATAGTGCGCAAACTCGGCCTCGAATAAGCGCGTTAAAAAGTGGTCCTGCCAGGCGATTTGTGGAATGTAATACCGGTGTGTAAATTCATATGGGTCAGCGCGACCGACAGCGCCCCTCCTTGAGACAGAGTCCAAGGAAGAGAGGCGGCAGGAAAACAGGCCCTGACAAAAATCTTTTCAAAGCTCTTAAATGAGCACGTACTTTTTGTGTGTGTTCGTTTGGGTGGCAGTGATGTTTGAGAACTCAATAGTGTGCCAATGTACTTTTTGCATTTGTGTGGATGGTTGTGTTGGTGTGTGCCGGATGGCGCTTTCAGTTGGGGTGTCATTGAAATATAATTTTTCTTTCTGGCTGCATTGATGTGATT
>JAQYQB010000013.1 GCA_028726465.1 Mycobacteriaceae bacterium
AGTCATGACAACGACAGCCATGGACACACTCAAAGCAGCGCACGCCATCTTCGCGGACGGGATTTCCTACCTGGACCTGTGCCGCCAGCTCAGCCTGCCCGCTTTGAAGGCTGTCATGTCCGACGTGGCCGCCGCCGCGCATCATCGTGCCTGCCAAACCTTCTTCGGGAAAACGTCCTTTACGCGCAAGCAGGCCGCCGCCCGCCGAGCCGCCGCCGAATCCGGCCACCACCTGGATACTTTGCTGGTGTTGGACAGTGCCTTCCGCCGGGTACGCCACCAGGGCGACGCCTGGGCCATGCTCATCGAACTGTGCAACACCCCCGGCACCACCACACAACTCCGCAGGCTTGCCAACCAAAAAGTCCTGGAACTCAACCGCCCGGCCCCACCCGCCGAAGGCGTGCGCGTGACCCGCCGCAAAGACGGCCCCAGCACCTTCTCCATTACCGGGGACCCGCAGCTGGTGGAAAACCTTTGGGCGTCAATTAAGACCATCCCTGACGTGGAAGCCTTGTTCAGCGGAGGACTTGAAAAACAACCCAAGACCACCCACGTGGTCATCTCCCTTCCCGACTGGGTACGCATCCTTGCCGGCGACGGGGACGAGATCACCTTGCAGCTGAGCAACGGCACCACCATGACCGGTGCCGACTACGTCCGCCAATGCCTCCTGGACGCCGGTCTTGCCACCCTGGTGGATCCGAGGCGCGGGCCGGTCAACCAGTACCGCTACCAACGGCATGCCTCGCCGAAGCAGAAGGACATGGCCAAAGCCGAAACCACCACCTGCGCCTGGCCGAACTGTAGGAAGCCTGCGGATGAGTGCCAGGTCCACCACATCCGCCCCTGGGCCGGCGGCGGTGAAACCAACCAAGAAAACCTGACGCTGTTGTGCGAGTTCCACAATTCCTGGAATGATGACGAGCCGGCCTACCCCAGACACGGAAGGGTCAACCGAAGACAGGGCACAGTCACCTGGGACCCACCCTGGAGCAGCGGCTGACACGGGGGCCAGCCGCGAGAACAAAGCCGCGAGAACAAAGCCGCGAGACCAAGGCTGCGAGGGGCCGCCACAAGGAACAAGGCCAGCCGAAACACGCGAAAAGGCGCCACGGAAACCACTCCGTAGCGCCTACTCGGCGTGCCGAAAAGCTAATCTGGCCGGTTGATGAGCATCGCGGCGACGCGCTGCATGTGATCCCAGATCATCGCGCGGTACGCCGGCGGAATGGTCTCCTCCTCGATGTCCTCCAAGGACGCGCCCATCAGGTCCAGCCAGCGCTGGGCGGCGGCGGAATCGATGGGGAAGGGTACATGCCGCATCCGCAGGCGCGGGGCGCCGCGGTTGGCGTTGAACTCGGCGGGCCCGCCCCAATACTGGGCGAGGAACCACTGCAGCCGCTGCGCGGCGCCGTCGAAGTCCTCGGCCGGGTACATGGGCGCCAGGATGTCGTCGTCGCGCACGCGGGCGTAGAAACCTGCGACCAGGCGGCGGAAGGTCTCCTCGCCCCCGATGGCATCGTAAACGCTGCTGGGCTGCACTTAGTCCGCCTTCCGCATGATGCCCATGCCGTAGGGGTACGGGGTGGAAATGCCGGCCTCCTGCATCGCGTCCAGGATGTGCGCCTGGGCGTGGCGCTGGACGTGCCACTGCTGGCCGGGCATCGTCTTGATGGAAATACGGTAGGAGATGTAGTCCGGCTCCCAGTCGGAGATGCCGTTGATGATGGGCTCGTCGATGACCTCGTTGGCAATCTCCGGATCCTTGATGGCCTGCTTGACGGCGTCCTCGATGACGCGCCACGCTTCCTTCGCGTTGTTGGACAGGCCCACCGGGATCTGCAGGCGGCAGATGGCGTAGTGGTCGGAGAAGTTACCGATGCGCAGGATCTCACCGTTGCGGACCGTCCACAGGGTGCCGTCGATGTCGCGCAGCTTGGTCACGCGCAGGGTGATGTCCTCGACGTCGCCGATGATCTCCTCGCCCACGTCGATGGTGTCGCCGATGCCGTACTGATCCTCCAACAGCATGAAAACACCGGACAGGAAGTCCTTGACCAGCGACTGGGCGCCGAAGCCAAGGGCGACACCAACCACACCGGCGGAAGCGATAAGCGGGGCGATGTTCACGCCCAGCTGGTCCAGGATGAGCAGGGCGGCCAGGCTCCAGATGATGATGCCCACGGCCGACTTACTGACCCCGGCCAACGTCTTGATGCGGGACTTGCGCCGGTTTTCCTGGCTGCGGTTCATCGCGGCCTGCTGGCGGCTTTCCTCCTCCCGCTGCGCCTTGGTGGCCTTCGGCCCCAGCGGCAGGCGCGGGATGGTCGCCCCGCTGGGGGTCTTGGAGGCCTTGGCGGCCAGCTGGTTGATGATCCGGCGCAGCACCCACTGGGTGATGACGGCGATCAGCAGGATGATGACGATCTTGACGGGCCGTTCGACGACCCACGAGCGGATCTGCTCGTCCTCCCACCAGTTGCTGACCGTGTCGACGGCAGTGGTGCTGGCGGAACTAGCTAACACTGTGAGATTCATGCACTCTCTTTCCTTGTTGACTCGGCTTCGATTGTAGTAACCGCGGCCGGGCGCGGGCGCAGCGATGGCTACGGCGGCACAGGACAGGTGGTGAATAAAAGGGTGGCGGGGGCGCGCCAAAAGTGGACAGCTTGGTCTAGGGTTGGGTGGCATGACGCAGCAGACGAAGCAAGAACTCGCCCAGGGATTTACCTCCCGCGCCATCCACGCCGGCTACCACCCGGACGGACACATGGGGTCCATCAACGTGCCCATCTACGCCTCCACGACGTTTGCGCAGGACGGCCTCGCTCAGCTGCGCGGCGGCTTCGAGTACGGCCGCGTGGCCAACCCGACGGTCCGCTCCCTAGAGCAGACCCTGGCGGCCCTGGAAGACGCCAGCTGTGCCCGCGTGTTCTCCTCGGGCATGGCGGCCATCGACACGCTCATCCGCGTCCTGGCCCGCCCCGGCGATCACGTCATCCTCGGCAACGACGCCTACGGCGGCACCTACCGCCTGTTGCACCACGACTTTGGGGAGTGGGGCATTCAGCTCAGCGTCGTGGACACGACCAACCCGGACGAGGTCGCGGCCGCTGTGCGCGACAACACCCGGATCATCTGGCTGGAAACGCCCAGTAACCCGGCGCTGTCGGTCACGGATATCGCCGCCGTCGCGGAAGTGAAAAAGCACGCAGCGCTGGTGGTGGACAACACCTTCGCCACGCCCTACCTGCAAAACCCGCTGGCCCTGGGCGCGGACCACGTGGTCCATTCGACCACCAAGTACCTGGGCGGGCACTCCGACGTCCTCGGTGGTGCCGTCATCACTAACGATGCCGAAGTCGACGAGCGCCTCCTGTACTTCCAGGGCTGCGTCGGCGCAGTCTCTTCGCCTTTCGATGCCTACCTCACCGCCCGCGGCATCAAGACCCTGGGCGTGCGCATGGAGCGCCACTGCTCCAACGCGCAGGCGGTGGCGGAATACCTGGCCTCCCGCCCCGAGGTCGCCCAAGTCTATTATCCGGGGCTGGACGACCACCCGGGCCACGCGACGGCCGCGGGCCAGATGCGCGGCTTCGGCGGCATGCTCTCGGTGCGCTTCCACAACCCCGAGCACGCGGAGCAGTTCTGCCTGAACACGCGCCTGATTTGTCTGGCGGAGTCGCTGGGCGGGGTCGAGTCCTTGGTCGAGCACCCGCAGAAGATGACGCACGCCTCGGCGGAAGGCTCCGAGCTGGTCCCGCCGGCGGACATGGTGCGCCTGTCGATTGGTATTGAGGACGAGGCCGATCTCATGGCCGACCTCGCCCAGGCGCTGGGCGCCCTAAGCTAGTAGGTCGCCGGCCGTGCGGTCGGTCTCCTGCAGCATCAGGGGATCGGTGCCCGGCATGGGGGAGATGGTGGTGTCCGGCCACTGGGCATAGGTGGGGATGCCGATGATGTGCAGCCGCTCATCCACCGCGCCGTCGGGATGGACGGTGCGGCGCTGCCACGTGGTCTCCGGCGAGCCCGTCGGGTGCCCGTGGTCGTGGAACGGCCGCGTGCGCGCCTGGAGCGACACCGACATCGGGTCGACGGCGTGGCGCACGTCGGGCTGGTGCATCCAGGCGTCGACGAGCCAGTCGGAGCTGGCGGCGCCGAAGCGGGTGCGCAGGGTGAACGCGTCGCCGATTTCCAGGTGCGGGTGGTCGCCCAGGAAGGTGACCAGGCCGGCATCGATGAGCGCGAGCAGCTGCTGGGTGCGGAACAGCGGCGGGCCGGAGCCTACCATCTGGCCAAACGCCATGAACTCGCGGTAGGCCCCGGTGCGCGAGGCCCAGCTCATGCGGCCTTCCGAGCCGGCGATGGAGGCGGGCTTGCGCGCCGCAGAAATCGCCCACAGGGCGGCCTTGAGGCGGGAGTCGCGCCCAGCCTGGGACTCGGCGATGTCACGCTCGAGCCCGGCGGCGATGAAGCCGGTCGGGTCGTCGCCGGCGTAGGCGGCCAGCGGGTTCATCCAGTAGTCGAGGCGGAACTCGCAGTCCAGCGCCGCGGTGAGCTCGGCCGCCAGGGCGGGTAGGGTGTCGGCGTGTAGCTCGGCGGTATCGATCTCGGCGGCGCGCTCGGGGTAGTAGGCGGCGTAGGCGTCGCGGACCAGGGCCGGCAGGACCTCGGCGCCGAAGTCGAAGTCGTCGCCCAAGTCCGCCAGCGCCGCCTTAAAGCGGGACAGGTCGGCCTTCGGCGGCAGGGAGTGGTACTGGGACTTCGGCAGGTAGGGGTAGCCGCGCCCGGAGCTAACGACCAGCTGGGGCTCGCGGCCGGACGGCTGGTAGCGCAGGCCGCCGCGGGCGGAGTCGTCGGCGACGAACTCGCCGCCGCGGTTGATGGTCACCAGCGCCATGACGTCGAAGAAGCCCATGCCGAGCCCGCGCACGAGCACCTTCTGGCCGGCCGGGATCTCCTCGACGGGCTGCTCGACGGGGTTGTCGGGGCGCACCCAGTTGAGATCCGCGGCGGCCAGGCGCTGCTCTTCCTCGTTGGCGGCCGGCACCTGCCAGCCGTAGGCCAGCACGGTCTTGTCGGCGGCCACCTGGGAGCCGTCGGCCAGGGTGAGCACGTCGTGATCGCCGGCGTCGGCGATGTCGGTAGCGCGGCTGAAGTGGTGGACCACCTGGACCTGCTCGGGCAGCTGCGCCAGCGCGACGGTGAGCACCCAGCGCAGGTAGGCGCCGTAGAGGGCGCGGGAGGGGTGGGACTCGGGCCGGGACTCGTCGAGCTCGGTGGCAAAGGCGCGGTCGACGGTGGGCGGGAACTGGCGGAACAGTTCGACCTTGGCGTCGCTGATGCCGGCGGCGGCCGGGTCGTCGCCGCGCAGGAGCTGGATCCACTCGTAGAGGATGGGGCCTTCCAGTGCCGGGGCGGTGAGGGTGGACTCCGGCTCGGTGAACAGGGTGACCGCGCCGGCCAGGGTGTTCATGCACAGGGTGCGGGTCTGGTCGGTTTCCCAGATGCGGCCGGCGCCGTGCTCGGCGTCGTCGATGAGGTGCAGGGTGATAGGTGGGGTGGAGGGGTGCTCGTGGAGGTGGGCGGCGAGGCGTTCAATGACGGAGATGCCCCGCGGGCCCATCCCCACGATGGCCACGGCTAACGGTGCTGACAATGTCTTCATCCTTCATAGACGAGAGAATAAATTAGACTAGTTGGTCTACAGTAATGATACTAAACGGTCTAAACTGTGTTAAATTCGCAAGCAGTTAAAAGTTGAACTAACCCCGAAGAAGTATCATCACCGTGAAACTACTCAGAACCCTCACCAGTCTAGTCGCCGTGGCAGCGCTGGCCGCTGGGTGCGCCACCGCGCCGGAAGGGGAGGAAGGCGGCTCCGACAACGTCCTGACGTACCTGGAGCCGCAGTTCTTCCGCACCCTCTACCCGCCGGCCGCCGGCTTCTACCCGAACGGCGGCGTGGTCAACCAAATCACCGACCGGCTGCTCTACCAGGACCCGGAGACCCTGGAGCTTTCTCCCTGGATCGCCACGGAGCTGCCCGAGGTCAACGAGGACGCCACCGAATACACCTTTAATATCCGCACGGACGTGACCTACTCCGACGGCTCCCCGCTGACGGCGGAGAACGTGGTGGCGAACTTCGATCTCTACGGGCTGGGCGACAGCGACCGCACGCTGACCGCCTCCGAGCAGATCTCCAACTACGAGCGCGGCGAGGTTATCGACGAAGACACCGTGCGTTTCCACTTCTCCGCCCCGTCGCCGGGCTTTTTGCAGGCCACCGCCTCCTATAACGCGGGCCTGCTCGCGGACGAGTCGCTCCAGCTGGACAACGAGGGCTTCGGCCCCGGCAATGCGCGCAACGTCATCGGCTCGGGGCCCTTCGTGGTCGAGCACGAGGAGATCGGCACCGACCTGGTGTTAAAGACCCGCGAGGACTACGACTGGGCGCCGCCGGCCGCGCGCCACCAGGGCCGGGCCGCCATCGACGGCGTGCACTACATCCTGGCCGCCGAGGAATCCGTGCGCACCGGCGCGGTGCTGTCCGGCCAGGCGGACATCGCCCGCCAGATTTCGGCGCCGCAGGAGGAACTGCTGGAATCCCGCGGGGTCAACATCGTCACCCGCGGCACCAACTCGATGAACAACCAGCTGGCCTTCCGCTTCGACCACCCGTTGCTGCAAGACCAGCGGGTGCGCGAGGCGATTATCCACGGCATCGACAGGCAAGAAATCCTGCGCGTGCTCTTCTCCGACTCCTACCCGCTGGCCACCTCCACCGTGGCCGAAACCGGGCTGGGCTACAAGGACCAGGGTGATGCCTACGCCTACGACCCGGACGCGGCGCGCGAGCTGCTGGCAGAAGCCGGCTGGGAACCGGGCCCCGACGGGATCCTCACCAAGGACGGCAAGCGCCTGGTGCTGCGCTCGAACACGGCGCTGCCGCAGCCGCGATCCAAGGAGGTCATGACGATGGTTCAAGACCAGCTGGGCGAGCTCGGCATCGGCGTGGAGATTAACGCCGGCGACCAAGCCACGCAGAACGCGGACGCCAAGGACATCGACAAGGTGCAGCTGTACCACTCCATGGTCGCGCGCGCCGACTACGACGCGATTACGTCCTTCTACAGCATCAACAACCGCGACGCCTTCCTCAACCAGGATTCCGCCGGCGAGCCCATCGACGCCCACCTGGAGCAGCTGCTCGACCGCGTCGTCTCCGTCACCGGCACCCAGGAGCGCGAGCAGGCGGTCCAGGAGGCCCAGGGTTACATCACGGAGAAGGCCTACGCGCTGCCGCTGTTCGAGGAGCCGCAGGTCTACGCGGTCGCCGAGGGCGTGGAGGGCTTCCGGCCGGAGGCCGTCGCCCGCCCCTGGTTCTACGAGGTGGAGGAGATTAACTAATGACCGGAAAGCAGATTTTGGCCCGTCTCGGGCAGGCACTGCTGGTGCTGCTGATTACCTACACGGTCGCGTTCTTCCTGCTGTCGGCGCTGCCGTCCGATGCCGTGCAGTCCCGCTTCGGCGACCCGGCGCTGGGCCTGTCGCAGGCCGAGATTGACGAAATCCGGGACTCGATGGGCATCGATAAGCCCCTGTGGGTCCAGTTCTTTACCTCGCTGGGTGGGTTCCTGGTCGGCGAGTTCGGCAATTCCACCGAGTCCGGCGCCCCGGTGGCCACGCTGATTGCGGACGCGCTGCCGCACACGCTGGCGCTGGCGACCTCGGCCATCGTGGTCTCTGTCATCGTCGCCCTGCTGGTCGCCTTCGCCGCGACGCTGCCGGGACTGGGCTGGATCGGCTCCTTCTTCCGCGGGCTTCCCTCCCTGCTGGTCTCCCTGCCGGGCTTCTGGGTCGGCATCCTGCTCATCCAGGTCTTCTCCTTCCAGCTGGGCTGGGTGCGCGTGATTGAGCCGGGCAGCATCGAGGGGCTCATCCTGCCCACGCTGACGCTGGCGGTGCCCATCTCCGCGCCGCTGACGCAGGTGCTCATCCGCTCCATCGAGCAGACGCAGGGCCAGCCTTTTGTCAACGCGGTGCGCGCCCGCGGCGCCTCGGAGGCCTGGATCTTCTGGCGCAACGTCCTGCGCAACTCCCTGCTCCCGGCGCTGACGATGGCCGGCCTGCTCTTCGGCGAGCTGGTCGGCGGCGCCGTGGTCACCGAGACCGTCTTCGGCCGGACCGGCCTGGGGCAGATGACCGCCCAGGCCGTGGCCAACCGGGACACCCCGGTGCTGATGGCGGTGGTGGTTATCGCCGCGGCCGCCTACGTGATTATCAACCTGGTCGTGGACCTTTTGTACCCGGTCCTGGACGTCCGCCTGCGGGGCCAGAAGGCCCCGGCCCGGGTGGCAGGAAGGAAGACCCATGTCTAAGCCCCGCAATCCCTGGACGCGCCCGACCTCGCTCGTGGCGATCGTCGTGCTGGTCATCGCCGCCCTCGCGGCGCTGTGGCCCGGCCTGCTGGCAAGCGCGGACCCGTACGCGGGCACCGACGTCGCCCTGCTGCCGCCAAGTAGCGAGCACTGGTTCGGCACCGACGCCGTCGGCCGCGACCTGTACTCCCGCGTCGTCTACGCGGCCCGCCAGTCCCTGGTCGGCGCCTTCATCGCCGTGGCCGTGGGCCTGGTGGTCGGCACGATCATCGGCGTGCTGGCCGGCAGCCTGCGCGGCTGGGTGGACACGGTCCTGATGCGCGTGGTCGACGTGCTGCTGTCCATCCCCGGCATCCTGCTGTCGCTGTCCATCATCATCGTGCTGGGCTTCGGCTCCGTCCAGGCGGCGGTGGCCGTCGGTGTCACCAGCATCGCCGCGTTCGCGCGCCTGGCGCGCTCCCAGGTCATTAGCGTGGCCGGGGCGGACTACGTGGAGGCCGCCTACGGCTCGGGCGCGCGCCCGCTGCAGGTGATGGTGCGCCACATCCTGCCCAACTCGCTGACCCCGGTGGTGGCCCTGGCGACCCTGCAGTTCGGCTCCGCCATCCTGCAGCTGTCCATCCTGGGCTTTTTGGGCTACGGCGCCCCGCCGCCCACGCCGGAGTGGGGGCTTATCATCGCCGAGGGCCGCGACTTCATGGCCACCGCCTGGTGGCTGATTGTCATCCCGGGCCTGGCGATTGTCGCCGTCGTCATGGCCGCCAACCATCTCTCCCGCAACATCCGGGCGCAGGCCTAAAACACAAGGAGCAGAACTCGTGTCACTGTTAACTGTTACTGACTTGAACGTCTCCTACGACGGCTCCCCGGCGGTCCAGGGCGTGAACCTTGCGGTGGAGCCGGGCCAGATGACCGCCATCGTCGGCGAGTCCGGCTCGGGCAAGTCCACCTCGGCGCTGGCCATCCTGGGCCTTCTGCCGGACAATGCCGCCGTCGATGCCGGCTCCGTGACCTTCCAGGGCCGCGACCTGACCGGGCTTAGCCGCAAGCAATGGCGGGGCATCCGCGGCGCCCACATCGGGCTGGTGCCGCAGGATCCGAACAACTCTCTGAACCCGCTGAAGACCATCGGCGCCGCGGTGGAAGAGGGCATGGAAATCCACGGGCGTGGGGATCGGCGCGCCCGGGCGCTGGAGCTGCTCGAGCGGGTCGGCATCGATGACCCGGAGCGCCGCTACCACCAGTACCCGCACGAGCTGTCCGGCGGCATGAAGCAGCGCGTGCTCATCGCCGCGGCGGTGGCGCTGGAGCCAGAGCTCATCATCGCCGACGAGCCCACCAGTGCCCTCGATGTGACGGTGCAGAAGACCATCCTGGACCTGCTGGACGACATGCGCGAAGAGCTCGGCCTGGGCCTGCTGTTTATCACGCACGACCTGGCCGTGGCGGGCGACCGCGCGGACCAGATCGTGGTCATGGAGGCCGGCCAGGTCCGCGAGTCCGGCCTGGCGGCCACGGTGCTCACCGACCCGCAGCACCCGTATTCCAAGCGCCTGCTTGCCGATGCCCCCTCCCTGACCGCCGCCGATTTCACCCGGCAGCAGGCCACCCCGGCCGCCGCCGGCACGCAGCCGCTGCTGCGGGTGGACGGCCTGGTGCAGCGCTTCGGCGACTTCACCGCCGTGGACGGGGTGAGCTTCGAGGTTGTTAAGGGCACCACGCACGCGCTGGTGGGAGAGTCCGGCTCCGGCAAGACCACCACCGGCCGGTCCGTGTCGATGTTCAACCAGCCGACCGCGGGCAGCATCCGGCTGGGCGGCACGGAGCTGACCGAGCTGGATGCGGCCGGCCGGCGCGAGGCGCGCCGCCAGGTCCAGCTGGTCTATCAGAACCCGTATAGCTCGCTGGACCCGCGCCGCACCATCGCGGATACCATCGCCGAGCCCCTGGTGAATTTCCGGGGGATGAAGCGGCCCCGGGCGCGGGAGGCCGCCCGCGAGTTTATGGAGCTGGTCGCCCTGGACCCGGACATGGGCCAGCGCCTGCCGGCGCGCCTGTCCGGCGGGCAGCGCCAGCGCGTGGCGATCGCACGCGCCATGATCATCGAGCCGGAGCTGGTCGTGCTGGACGAGGCGGTCTCCGCCCTGGACGTGACCGTCCAGTCGCAGATCCTGCGGCTGCTCGACGACCTGCAGCGGGAGCTGGGGCTGACCTATATCTTCATCTCCCACGACCTGGCCGTGGTCAACCAGGTCAGCGACACCGTCAGCGTGCTGGGGGCGGGCCGACAGGTCGAATACGGCCCGACCGCCGAGGTCTTTACCAACCCGCAGGCGAATCTCACCCGCCGGCTCATCGAGGCCATCCCTGGCTCCCGCTACCGCGGCGGCGACCTAAACTTGGGTCTGTAAGAGCGAAAAAGTAGCAAAGAAGCAGCACGCAGAAACAAAGAACCGAGGAAAATTAATGACCGATATCATCGACGAGCTGGCGCAGACCAGCCCCGCCGTTAGCCAGCTGCGCAACGCCCGGCCGGCGGCCCGCGAGAACGCCCAGCTGAGCTTCGAGGCGCTGCTCGAGCCGGCGGAGGCCGGGGAGTTTAGCCAGGCGGAGCGCTACGCGGTGGCCGCCTTCGTGGCAGGTATTACGCAGGCCGGCCGCCCGGCGGAGTTCTACCTGGACCTGTTGGGCGACGAGGACGATAAGCTTCTCGCCCCAGTCAAGGAGGCCATCGCGGCCGGACAGCACCGCGGGCCCTACGCGGGCGGGGGATATAGCACCTTCGAAGGCCTGGGCGAGCGCCTGGGCGCGGCCTTCGACTTCGCGCACCTCCTGGTCTTCCACCCGAAGGACGCGGATCCGGCGGCCATCGGCCACCTGGACGCCAGCGGGTGGGGCCCGACCGGCATGGTCAGCCTGGCGCAGCTGATTAGCTTTGTGGCCTTCCAGCTGCGCGTGGTGCGCGGCATCGCGGTGTTGGGCGGCGAGGCCCCGGCCGCCCCGGGGGCCGTGGCGGGGACCCCGCAGGAGCGGCCCGGCTGGGAGGTCACGGGCGGGGTGGAGACCCCCGAGGTGGTCCACCCGGGCCGCTTTGTCAACCACGCGCTGGGCTGGAAGCCCTGGGTGCCGGGGCTGAGCAAGGAAGACTTCACCGAGGAGCAGCGCGAGGCGCTGATTAAGCCGGAGCGCATCGAGCAGCCCTACTTCCGCCTGCTGGCCCGGGACCCCGCCGCGCTGAAGGCCCGCACCCTGACGGACCTGGACATCTTCTACAACACCGACGGCGGGCTGGGCCGTGCGGAGCGCGAGCTGGCCGCCACGGTGGTCTCGCGCCTCAACGGCTGCGAATACTGCGCCTCCGTGCACCAGCAGCGCTACGTCGACGAGGGCGGCGACCGGGAGACCATCGATCGCCTCCTTGACGACGGCGTCGACATCGAGCTTGGCCGAGCCGACTGGGCCGCCATCCGCGACGCCGCGGTGGCGATTAGCCGGACCCCGCTGGAATTCGGGGCCGAGCACGTCGACGCGCTGCGGGAAGCGGGACTCGATGACCAGGCGGTCCTGGACGTTATCTATTCTTCGTCCTTTTTCAACTGGGCGAACCGCCTGATGCTGACCCTGGGCACCCCGGACGTGCCCCGGCGTTTCCGCTAGAGCGCCTAGACTGGCCGGCATGACTAACCAAGCACAGACCAAGACCGCAGTCGTTACCGGCGCCACCGGCGGGATGGGCCGCGAGATCGTCGCGGATCTGTCCCGCGACCACCACGTCGTGGCCATCGGCCGCAACGCCGAGGGCCTCGCCGCGCTGGAGGGGCCCGGCGTGACCTGCGTGCGCGCGGACCTGACCGAGGACTTCGACCTGCCGGAGTTAGACCGCGTCGACGTGCTAGTCCACGCGGCGGCGATTGCGCAGCGGCGCTCGGTGGCATCGGCCAGCCGGGACGACTGGGAAGGCCACCTGTCCATCAACGTGGTGGTCCCGGCCATGTTGACCCAGCGCCTCCTGCCGGCGCTCAACCGCGCCGGCGGAACCGTGGTCTTCATCAACTCCGGCGCCGGCCGGGGCGGCTTCGGCGACAACGTGGTCTACGCGGCCACCAAGCACGCGCTCTACGCCCTGGCAGACGGGCTGCGCAAGTCCGAGCACGGCATCCGGGTGAGCACCGTGGCGCCCGGGCCCACGGATACCGCGATGTTGCAGGGGCTGACCGACTACAACCGCGACGAGGTTATCGCCCCGGCCGAAATCGCGCGGGCGGTGCGCGCGGTCGTGGACGCCGGCCCGACCACGCAGCTGACCGAGATCCAGGTGCGCCCGCGCGTGGAATAGGCCGCGTGGGTCGAACACCTCGCGCAGATTCATGCGCTAAACGTAATCTGTGACTAAGCAGCCCAGCTCTAAACCGGCCTACCTGGCCATCGCGGACGCTCTGCGGGGGCGCATCGAACGTGCCGAGTTGCGGCCGGGCGACCGGTTTCCCACCGAGCGCGCGCTCGTTCACGAGTTCAACGTCGCCCGCATGACGGTGCGGCACGCGCTGGATGTCCTCCAGCTGGAGGGGCTTATTGATCGACGCCGCGGCCGCACCGGGGGCACGTTCGTGCGCACGACGGCGCCGGTGGTGGACTTGGGCCGCGTCGAGGACCTGGGAGCGCAGCTGAGCAACGACGAAAACGAGCTCGTCATTGACGAGCTCGAGGAGTCTCGCGTGCAGGTGCCGCCAACGGTGGCGGAGCAGCTAGCGATTGCGGAGAGCGACCGGGTCTGGTCCGTCAAGAGGCTGCACACCGTCGACGGGACCCCGGCGTTGTATTCGCACCACTTCGTGCCAGCGGCGGATTTGCAGGGCCACTGGGAGCAGCGGCACCCGGCCAGCTACCGGCAGTCCTTGGAGCCGGCGCTGCCGAACGCGGTGGAGCAGAAGGCGCTGGGGCTTTCGCGCACCACGCCTATCCTGCGGGTGCAGCGCTGCGCGCTCGACGCCGCCGGCCGCCCTCTGGATTTCACCGAGATGGCGTTGCGCGGCGACGTCGCGAAGCTGCACCTAGATAGTTAAGGGGCGGGCGCGGGACCGCCGGGCTAGAGGAGTACCTGCGCGAGCAGGGAACCGACCACACAGGAGGTCAGCACCGAGATGGCGCCCGGGATGATGAAGGAGTGGTTGATGACGAACTTGCCGATGCGGGTCGTGCCCGTGCGGTCGAAACCGATGCAGGCCAGGTCCGACGGGTAGGTCGGCAGGATGAAGTAGCCGTAGGCCGCGCCGTAGAAGCCGACGATGACGGCCGGGTCGATACCCAGCTGCAGGCCGATGGGGGCGATGGCCACCAGAGCCGCGCCCTGGGAGTTGACCAGCTTCGAGACGATGATCAGCACGACGGCGTAGGCCCACGGGGCTTGGGCGACGACGTCGCCGAGGCCGGCCTCCAGGGCATCGATGTGCGCCTGGAAGAAGGTGTCCGCCATCCAGGCCACGCCAAAGACGGAGAAGACCGCGGTCATGCCGGCCTTGAAGACTGGGGTGCTGGCGATCTTTTTGTGGTCGACCTTGCAGCTCATCAGGATGACGGCGCCGGCGACCAGCATGACCATCTGGATGACCAGGTTCATCGACACCGGCGAGAGCTCGCCGTCCTCGCCCGGGACGAGCGGGCGCAGGAAGTCGAAGGCGCCGAGGAAGACCACGCAGACGATGGCGACCAGGAAGATGGCCACGGAGCGCTTGGCTTCCTTGGGGAATTCCACGCCGATGAGCGAGTGGCTGGAGTTTTTAATGGAGTCCGCGAACTCGGGGTCCTTCATGCGCTCCTGGAAGACCGGGTCCTTGTCCAGGTCCTTGCCGCGGCGCAGGGACCACAGGGCGGCCAGGATGACACCGGACAGGGAGGCCGGGATGGCGACCATGAGGATCTGCGGGATGGAGTAGGCCTGGTCGATGGCGCCGGCGTGCTCGGCCAGGATGGAGGCCAGCGAGACGGTCGCGACCGAGACCGGCGAGGCGGTGATACCCATCTGAGCCGAGGTGGAGGCCACGGCCATGGGGCGTTCGGGGCGGATGCCCTTCTTCAGGGCGATGTCCTCGATGATGGGGAACATCGTGTAGACGACGTGGCCGGTGCCGCAGAGCACGGTCAAAAACCACGTGGTCAGGGGAGCGAGAATGGTGATGCGCTCCGGGTGGGCGCGCAGGATCTTCTCCGCGAATTGCATCATGACTTCGAGGCCGCGCGCCTGTTGGAGGGTCGCGGCGCAGCCGATGACTGCGATGATGGTCAGCATCACCGATACCGGCGGCTCGCCCGGGGCCAGTCCGAAGACGAAGACCATGAGCAGCAGACCGATACCGGAAATCAGGCCCAGGCCGAGCCCGCCGTAGCGGGTACCCAGCACCAGGGCAACAAGGATAATGACCACTTGCAGTACGATCGCCAGGACGGAGTCCGGGGCGAGGACAGTGGCTAACATCTAAGTGCCTTTCCACTAGTAACAAACAAGGGGGACAGTAAAAATATTATCGAACCGGACATAACCGGACATAACGGAAGCGGCGAGCTAATAATCACAGCTCGCCGCTTAGTGGTTTTGGGTGCAAATCTGCTAAAATCCCAGCGTAACGCCCATACTGTTAGCTGGCGTCCACCGCCCGGTTGCGCACCGCGCGGGCGGTGCGGTCACGCTGCTCGGTCACCACGCGGCGCAGCCCGGTGGGCAGATCGCGGTGCAGGAACTCCTCGGCGCGATCCACGGTTTCCTGGCTGACGTCCCAGGAGGGGAAGAGGCCGGTGACCGTCGCCAGGGCGATCTCGTGGGACTGGCCGTCCCAGATCTTTTCTGCCACCTCGAAATAGCCCTCGCTGGGCAGGTTGTCCTCCGCGCCGGGGAAGACCAGGCCGGCCAGCTTCGAGTCGGTGTCGCGGTTGCCGAGTTTCCCGTCGACGAGCTCGCGCCAGACTGCCTTCTTGTTTTCGGCGGTGTTGATGGCCGCACGCGCCTTGAGGGAGGCCTGGTAGCCGGTGGCGGAGTTGTCGCGCTCGAGCTCGGCATCGATGAGCTTATCCGCGTCCTCCACGGCCCCGCCGGCGACCAGGGCGGCCACGGCGCGCCAGCGCATGCCGTTGTCCTCGGAGTCCTCCAGCACCTCGCGGAAGTAGTCGCGGGAGGCCTCAGTCAGCGGCAGGGCTCCTAGGGCCTTGGCGAAGACCAGGCGGCGCTGCTCGTCGTCGCTGCGGGCGCCGGTCAACAGGGCATCGGCCAGCAGGGTAGTGTCCTTCGCCCAGGCGGGATCGGCGTAGCGCAGCTGGGCCTGCACGGCCTGGGTGAGGATGCGCTCGAGGACCGACAGCTCGGTCTCTGCAGCCGCGCCGCGGGCGACCAGGGCGATGAAGTCCCGGGCGCGCATGCTGCCCGCGCGGGTCATCTCCCAGGCGGCGGACCAGCACAGGGTGCGCGCCATCGGATCGGCGATCTTGTCGATGTTGTCCACCACGAAATCGCGGGAGGCCGGGTCCAGATCCTGCAGGGCGTAGGTCAGATCGTCGTCGTTGACCAGGACCAGGTCCGCGGCCGGGGCGCCGACCAGCTCGGCGACGTCGGTGCTGGCGCCGTCGATGTCCAGCTCGACGCGCTGATAGCGGGTGACCTTCCCGCCGTCCAGGCGGTAGAGGCCCACGGCCACGCGGTGGGTGCGCAGGGTATCCCCGGACTGCTCGACGGCGAAGTCCGTGTAGGCGCCGTTGTCCACGCTAAAGCTGGCCTTGAGCGAGTTCACGCCGGTGGTCTTGAGCCACTGCTTAGCCCAGAAGGACAGGTCGCGGCCGGAGGCCTCGGTCAGGTGGCGCAGCAGGTCGTCGAAGGTGGCGTTGCCCCAGGCGTGGGCGGCAAAGTGGCGGCGCACCCCGGCGAAGAAGTTCTCCCGCCCGACGTAGGCCTGCAGCTGCTTAAGCACGCTGGCGCCCTTGGCATAGGTAATCCCGTCGAAGTTCTGCTCGACGGTCTCAATATCCGAGGCGTCCGTGGAGATGGGGTGCGTGGTGGGCAGCTGGTCCTGCTGGTAGGCCCAGGCCTTCTCCACGTTGGCGAAGGTTACCCAGGCCGTGTCGTACTGGGTCTGCTCCGCCTGGGAGATGGCGGCGGACCAGGTGGCGAAGGACTCGTTGAGCCACAGGTCGTTCCACCACTGCATAGTCACCAGGTCCCCGAACCACATGTGGGCCAGCTCGTGGAGGATGGTGTCCGCGCGGCGCTCGTACATGTAGTGGGTGGCCTGGGAGGCGAAGACGTACTCGTCGCGGATGGTCACGCAGCCGGCGTTTTCCATGGCGCCGGCGTTGAACTCCGGAACGAAGACCTGGTCGTACTTGCCGTAGGGGTAGGCGAAGCCGAAGTTGCGGTGGTAGAAGTCAAAGCCCTGCTTGGTCTCGGTGAACAGGCGCTCGTGGTCCAGGTGCTCGGCCAGGGACTGGCGGCAGTACAGGCCCAGCGGGACCTCCAGGTCCTGGGCGGGCTGGCCCTCCGGGTGGGCGGAAAGCTGCCCGCGCCAGGTGTCGGTGAACTCGACGTAAGGGCCGGCGCACACGGCGATGAGGTAGGTCGACAGCGGGTAGTCCAGGTGGCAGCTAAAGGTATTGCCGCGCTGAGTGACCGGCCCGTTGGTGATAACCCGCCAGCCCGCCGGCACGGCGAAGGACAAGTCATAGGTCGCCTTGAGATCGGGCTGGTCGAAGCAGGCGAAAACCCGCTTGGCGTCGGCGGTCTCGAACTGGGTGTACAGGTAAGGCTGGTCATCGGCCGGATCGACGAAGCGGTGCAGGCCCTCGCCCGTGCGGGAGTAGGGGATGCGGGCGGTGACCTCGACGGTGTAGTCCGCGACCTGCAGGCCGGACAGCGGGATGCCGAACTCCGGCTCGTAGGCGGCGGTCGGCAGGGGAGCCCCGCTCAGGCGCACGTCCAGGATCTCCTCGGCGCGCAGATCCAGGAAGGTGCTGCCCGGGCGCAGGCACGAAAAGTCCACGCGGGTGGTGGAGATGAAGTGCGTGTCCGACTGCGTTAAGTCCAAGGCGACGTCGTAATGGTTGACTCGCAGCATCTGCGAGCGATGCTGGGCCTCGTCACGAGTCAGATTTGTCGAGGTCATAGCTGTTTTACCTCCTAGGTGGTGAATTTTAGGCTACGGTCCAGCCTAGCCGTCGCCTAGGCTGGGGCGCGCGGAAATCCTTAAGCAACCAAGATTTTAGGAGAAGACGTTCATGACTCAGCAGGTGAAGTTCTGGTTCGACGTCTCGTGCCCGTTCGCTTGGGCCACCTCGCGGTGGATCAAGGAGGCCGAGAAGGTCCGCGACATCGAGGTCACCTTCGTGCCGATGTCCCTGTCCGTGCTCAACGAGGGCCGCGACTTGGACCCGGCCTACCTGGAGGCCATGGAGGCCAACTGGGGCCCGGCCCGCGTCTTCGCCCGCGTGGCCACCCAGGAGCCGGCCAAGGTCGACGAGCTCTACACGGCGATGGGCACCCTGGTCCACGTAGAGGGTAACGCCGGCAAGAAGGGCTACGGCGCTTACGACGAGGTCATCGCCCAGGCCCTCGACCAGGCCGGCCTGGACGCGGCCTACGCCGAGGTAGCGAATACCACCGACGCCGACGAGGAGCTGAAGCGCTTCCACCAGGAGGGCATCGACTCGGTCGGCGAGGACGTGGGCACCCCGGTGGTCAAGCTGGGCGAGACCGCCTTCTTCGGCCCGGTCATCACCCGCATCCCGCGGGGCGAGGAGGCCGGCGAGCTTTTCGATGCCGCCGTCAAGCTCGCGGAGTTCCCCTATTTCTTCGAGATCAAGCGCACCCGCACCGAGATGCCGGCGGCCGAGTAGGCCCGGCGGTAGGATAAGAATCATGCGCGTATACCTAGGAGCAGATCACGCAGGTTTTGAGACCAAAAACCTGATTGCACAGCACTTGTCCGACGCCGGCCACGAGGTCATCGATTGCGGCGCCCACACCCTCGACCCGGAGGATGACTACCCGGCGTTTTGCATCGAGGCGGCCCAGCGCACGGTCAACGACCCGGGTTCTTTGGGGATCGTGCTGGGAGGCTCCGGCAACGGCGAGCAGATCGCGGCCAACAAGGTCGAGGGCGCGCGCTGCGCCCTGGCGTGGTCGGAAGAGACCGCGCGCCTGGCCCGCGAGCACAACAACGCCCAGCTCATCGGCATCGGCGGCCGCATGCACACCCCGGAGCAGGCCCTGGCCATCGTGGACGCCTTCCTGGACCAGGAATGGTCGGGCGCGGAGCGCCACCAGCGCCGGATCGACATCCTGGCCGACTACGAGCGCACCGGGATCGCCCCGGAGGTACCGGAGGCTTAAGCCAGCTAGCCAGCCTGCTAGCTAGGCCCCTCTAGTCAGACGAAAGGCGCCGGGGAGAACACCACTACAAGTGCTTCTCCCCGGCGCCTTTGTGCGGGCGCTACGGCTTAGAAGTCGAAGTCGAAGCCGTCGCCGCCGAGCAGGCCGCCGTCAAAGATGCCGCCGTCGAAGAGGCCGCCGCCGTCGCCCATATCACCAGCGTCGCCAGCATCCCCCATGTCGCCGCCGTCGCTGAAGTCGCCTGCGGCCGCCTCCTCGCCGGAGTAGCCGACGCCGGCCATGCCGGCGAACATGGCGTTAAACATCATGGAATAGCCCATCATCCACACGCCGGTAGCCATGGCGTCCGCCCACCACGGGCGGGAGTACCAGCCGGCCGGGACCGGGCGGCCGGCCACCGTGCCGCCGGGGTAGTAGTTCGGGGTCTCGTCGGACGCGTACGGGGAGGCGGTGATCTCCTGGCCGCCGGCGTCGACCGTGCGGCGCTCGGTGACCTTGCCGGCCTTGCGCTGGCCCTCCAGCGGGGGCAGCTCCGGGCCCGGATCCATGCCCATGATTTCGCGCGCCGCGTTGACGTAATGCAGGCCCTCGAGCGCCGACTCGCGGGCCAGGTGCGCCTGCTTGGTGGTGTTCGCCCGCGAGATAGCGGAATTGGCCGCGGTGAAACGCTCCGAGGCATCCGCCATTGCCTGCTGGGAGGCCTTGTCGGTGCCGGACAGGCTCATCACCTGACCACCCAGGCGCTCGATCCAGCGCCGCGCCTCAGCCTGCGCGTCTTCCAACTGTTGCTGCCGGCGCTGCTCGGTCTTTTTCTTGTTGTTGCTGCTGGTCCACCAGGCCACGCCGCCGCCGACCACGATAAGAAGGATGAGCCATTCCATGTCTAAAAAGTTCACTTCCCGATAATCGAGTGTTGTCTCCCGCGCCCGGCGGGGCAGGTGGGCCCCGGCGCGGGGTACTTCTCTGGGTACCTATTAGGTTAAACGCCAGCCTATCCCGAAAAGTTCCCTCCCGTTGAGCTTTTGGGGCACGTTCGGTGAGGGCCCGCGGCCCGCCCGGGCGGTTTTGGGCGCGGCCCAAACCATGCGCTATCATTGTTCCCACGCCTTTAAAAGGGGCAGTGGGAATGTCGTATAGTGGCTAATACCTCAGCCTTCCAAGCTGAAGACGCGGGTTCGATTCCCGTCATTCCCTCCAAGCAACGCCGAAGATGCAGCGCGCTGGAAGAGTCCAGTCGCCTGGTCTCCGGCGTTTTGCGTATCAGCCTGGCCAGCCAGGGGGGGCAGGGGACAACCTGGGTGTTTACCTGCTCAGCAAGAACGGTACCGGCGGCTTTCTCTGGGGCGCGCTCACGCCTTAAAAAGCGTGGTTTCAGTACAGTGGGGCGCATGAACGTACCAATGATTGAGCTCAACGACGGCAACCGCATCCCGCAGCTGGGCTACGGCGTCTTCCAGGTGGACCCGGACAAGACCGAAAAGCTGGTCGCCGAAGCCCTGCGCCAGGGCATCCGGCACATCGACACCGCCGCCATCTACGGCAACGAAGAGGGCGTGGGCCGGGCGATTGCCGCCTCCGGCATCCCGCGGGACGAGCTCTTTGTCACCACCAAGCTGTGGAACGACAGCCAGCTCAACGCCGCGGAAGCGCTGGATACCTCCCTGGGCAAGCTGGGGCTTGATTACGTCGATCTCTACCTCATCCACTGGCCGGTGCCCGCCGACGGCAACTACGTGGAGGCCTGGAAGCAGCTGATTGAGTTGCGCGAGGCCGGCAAGGCCAAGTCCATCGGCGTGTCCAACTTCCTGCCGGAGCACCTCGACCAGCTGGAGATGAACACGGACGTCACCCCGGCCGTCAACCAGATCGAGCTGCACCCGTACTTCCAGCAGTGGAAGGACATCGACGCCGCCCGGGCCCACGGCATCAAGGTCGAGGCCTGGGGCCCGTTGGGCCAGGGCAAGACCGATATCTTCGAGCAGCCGGAAATCACCGACCCGGCCGAGGCCCACGGCGTCAGCCCGGCGCAGGTGATTATCCGCTGGCACCTGCAGAACGGGACCATCGTCTTCCCGAAGACCGCCACCCCGGAGCGCATCCGCGAAAACTTCGACGTCTTCGGCTTCGAGCT